>CAJUTR010000022.1 GCA_910589665.1 uncultured Eubacterium sp.
GTGCGTCAGCGAGTATTATCTTACCAAAACTTTCTTCCTTTGTCAACACTTTTTTTGAAAAAAATTTATTTTTTTTTAAAAATCAGTCATATCAACGATTTTTCGTTAGTTTTTCATAACTAATTCCGTTGTTCTGATTGTGATTTCGTCAACATATGGAATCATTAATCATAGCCAATTGGCAACTTATTTTTGAAATGTATGATAGTAAAATCCTACGTTTCCGTGACAAATGCCCTATCACCAGAAATAGAAATCAAAGCAATTTTATACCTTGCTACCATCAGTAAAATGACAGGGCATAGCCAGACCGCCACCACCATGCACGATTAAAGATTGTCATGGAAGACGATAATCTTAAAAACTTTTAAAAATATCGGCTAGGTGTTCAAAGGTATTCAGACTTTTTGAACAAAAAAATTGGAAAGTACTATTTTACAGTACTTTCCATCATTTTTACAAAACGGAGAAGGAGGGATTTGAACCCTCGCGCCGCGCGAACGACCTACACCCTTAGCAGGGGCGCCTCTTCAGCCACTTGAGTACTTCTCCAAATTACTGAAATCAGAAACGATATTCAATTTCAATGCAAAGCTTATTCTAGCAGATAATCGTTTATTTGTCAACTACTTAATTTCATAATCTTTTACCGCTGTCTGATACAAGTCATTTCCCTTCCAATCAATGACCGTGATCACCGGAAGGTTTTCTACTTCCAATTTCCGGATCGCCTCTGTTCCCAGATCATCGTACGCGATCACTTCGCTTTTCTTAATACACTTAGACAACAGAGCACCCGCTCCACCTACTGCTGCAAAATAAACAGCGCCGTTTTTTTTCATGGAATCCACCACAAGATCATTTCTTTTTCCTTTTCCCACCATTCCTTTGAGTCCCATGTCCAAGAGAACGGGCGCATATTTGTCCATTCGGCTGCTCGTCGTAGGACCGGCTGAACCTATCACCTGACCCTGTCTGTTTGGAGTCGGGCCGAGGTAATAGATGATCTGGTCTTTCATCTCAAAAGGAAGAGGATTTCCCGTTTGCAGTTCTTCGGTCATCCTTTTATGAGCAGCGTCCCTCGCTGTATAGATCGTGCCGGATATGTAGACATAATCACCGGCTGTCAGCTCTCTCACCTTATCTTCTGTTAATGGGGTTTTTATAAATTTGTCCATCTTCTCCTCCATTGCAGAGACATAAATCATATTCAGAAAACAGTCTTTGGATGATACTATCGTACTCTGCGCATTTCTGTGATTTTTTAAGTTTCTTCTCTATTTTTGCATCATATTCAAATGAATGGATCAGATAACTCCACAATTCTTTCATTTTACATAACACTGGCTTTTCCCCAGGAAGCGTTTCTTTATATCGTTCATATAATTCATCATGAAATCCGTGAAGCTGCTCTTTTTTCATTTCCAAACCATATTTTATAGATGAAATGATTCCAGGACAGCGGAGAATCCCTCTACCGAACATCACTTTTTCAAGCTGCGGAAATTGGTTTACCAGTAATTCAAAATCCCCTTTCGTATAAAGATCGCCATTATAACAGACCCCTGCTCTGCTTCTTTCATATCCGTAAGCAAAGGATTCCCGGTTTGGTATATGTTTATAATAATCTTCTCGCGTCCGCGGGTGGATAATAAGCTCATGCAGGGGAAACTCATTGAAAATATCCAATAACAGTGCAAATTCATCTGCATGAGACATACCAATCCTTGTTTTAACTGATATTTTTATTTCAACATGGCAGAATATCTCGTCAAAAAATGTCCGAAGTTCGTCTGGATATGCAAGAAAACCTGCTCCCTTGCCTTTTGACACAACAGTCCCCACTGGACATCCTAGATTCAGATTTACTTCCTCATACCCATAATCCTGCAGATAGTGGACTGTATTGAGAAATGCCTCCGCATGATTTGTCAGGATCTGCGGTACGACATACATCCCTACATTATTCTCCGGCAGGATGTCATTCTTCTCTCTTGTCCGACATATTTTCTTTTTATTTGGCGAAATAAACGGAGTAAAATATTTATCTATTTCTCCAAAATACTTATAATATGTGCTGCGGTAAATATAACCAGTTATGCCCTCAAGCGGCGCCAAATAAAACTTCATTCCTGTTTCTTCCATTCTTCATCCATGATGTCAGCTAATTTTGTTTTCTGACAATCTTATATTCATCATCACTTTGATAATACGGACAGCTTTTATAAGATGAATGCAGCAGGTGGTACATCTCATCCTCATCTAAATTCACCTGACATTCACCATATCCGTCCTCGTCCACATAATACAGTGCACAAAATTCACAATTGGTTTCCATCTCTGATCCGCCAGCCTTTCTCCCTATCAGACACACTGTAGAAACTTCCCTATTTAATTAAAATACGTTTTGTGCCTTTTGTCAACATTTTATTTTTCCAATATGTCTGATCATTTATTCCTATTGTTTGTTCTTTCACTCTTATATTAGCCATTCTTGGAATAATTTTTCCTCATATATAATTGACAGATTAACATGAATGTGTTAAACTTAATAAAAACATGGCAGTGTCCAAAAAAGTACGCTTTTTCGGACACTGTTCGAATGTAATTTAGGTACATAAATTACAAAATTTTTTTAAGGAGGTTTTATCGAAAATGGTAAAAAACAGGAATATTGCACTCTGTATCGTTCTGACATTTGTTACGTGCGGCTTATTTATGTGGTACTGGTTTGTCTGCTTGACGAATGATACAAACTATCTTGCCGGAGAAAACGACGACACTTCAGGCGGCATGTCACTTTTGCTTACGCTCGTTACATGCGGTATTTATGGTCTTTTTTGGGCATACAGACGCGGCGATAAGATTGACAAGGCGAAACAGAACCACGGAGAGCCTGCATCAAACGGAGGAATTCTCTATCTGATCCTTTATCTCTTTGGTGGTTTTATTGCATTAGCCGTAATCCAGAATGAGGTTAATAAATTTGCAGATGCGTAAAGAATTGAAAGCATTGATATTTGTTTTTATTTTAGGTCTTGCATATGCGTGTTTAGTACGGTATACATCTTTTTGTATACCGTGCTTTTTTAACACGATCACCGGACTAAAATGTCCGGGTTGCGGGATCACCCATGTATTTCTCAGCTTAATGAAATTTGATCTGCACGGCGCTTATCTTGCGAATCCATTTTTATTGATATCCTCTCCTATTTTGATCGTAATCATAGTATTAAATTTCTTCTGTTCAAAAAAAATTCGGACTTCCTCCTTTACTAAATGGCTTACATTACTTTACGTAATAGCTATCCTGATATGGGGAGTAGTCCGAAATTTAGTATGTTAAATCATTCTCCGTATATGCCGGTTCACATGACAGCAAATATTGATCGCTACCGGCATCCCGGCAATGTGGGTCGGGTATGTTTCTACATTTACTCCAAGAGCAGTCACGCGCCCTCCGAGTCCGCCCGGCCCGATTCCGAGCTTGTTTATTTCCTCTAGCATCTCATCTTCCAGTTCTTTCACATACGGAACGTGGGACGAACGATTCAGATCCCTCGTAAGCGCTTTCTTTGCCAAGATGGCACATTTTTCAAATGTACCGCCGATTCCCACGCCTACTACGATCGGCGGACAGGCATTTGGCCCAGCCATTCTTACCGTTTCCAAGATAGCTTCTTTGACTCCTTCGATGCCATCCGCCGGTTTTAACATATAGAGCCGGCTCATATTCTCACTACCGAATCCTTTCGGAGCAACGGTGATCTCAACCTGATCGCCGGGTACGATCTCATAGTGGATGACACCCGGTGTATTGTCATTTGTATTGACACGTTCTACCGGATCTTTTACTACCGACTTTCGTAGATATCCTTCGTCATATCCACGGCGGATCCCTTCATTTACAGCATCTTCAATATACGCACCCTCGAAGTGCACATCCTGTCCGATCCGTAAGAATACGACGGTCATACCAGTATCCTGACAGATCGGTATTTTCGTTTCAGCCGCGATTTCCATATTCTCTTCCAATTGGCCTAATATCAGTCTGCCCAGCGGTGATTCTTCCTTTTCCCTGGCATCAAGTACCGCTTGTTTCACGTCTCCGGACAGCCGGATATTTACTTCCATGCACATTTCTTTCACGGCTTCTGTAATTTCAACTGTATTAATTGTTCTCATCCGTCTCCTCTGGCTCCTCCTCTGGCATCTCTGACGTATCCGACGTATCTTTTCTAACTTTGGCCACACTTGCCACGACGATATCCTTTGAACTATCAACATTCATCAACTTCACACCCGACGTAATGCGGCCCAGTACGGAGATTCCTCTTACTTCAATGCGGATGATGATACCCTCGTTTGTGATCAGCATGACTTCCTGATCTTCATGTACTGCTTTCGCTCCCACAACAAAACCAGTTTTTTCAGTGATCTTATAACATTTGACTCCTTTGCCGCCGCGGTGCTGGATGCCGAATTCATCAATAGCGGTACGTTTTCCGAGTCCGTATTCCGACACGAGAAGCAGTTCTTCGCCCTGACTGTCCATCTGCATCCCGATCACTTCGTCATCGAAAGATAAATTCATTCCTCGAACGCCGATCGAAGTCCTTCCTGTCGGTCGAACATCGGTCTCTTTAAATCTGATACACTGTCCATGCTTCGTTACTAGAAGGATATTTTTCGTATTATCTGTTACCTTTACTTCGATCAAGTCATCATCTTCACGGAGATTGATGGCCTGAAGTCCTGATTTTCTTATGTTTCTGTATTCGGTGATCGACGTCTTTTTCACAAGCCCGTGCTTTGTCGCCATAAACAGATACGTATCTTCATCAAATTGTCGGATGGCAATCACAGCTGTAATCTTTTCTTCCGGCAGAAGCTGCAAGAGGTTCACGATTGCCGTTCCCCGGCTTGTCCTGCCTGATTCCGGAATCTCATATGCCTTGATGCGGTACACACGCCCTTTATTCGTAAAAAACATCAGGTAGTGATGCGTCGTCGCCATAAACAGATCTTCGATATAATCATCATCGATCGTCTGGATTCCTTTGATTCCTTTACCACCGCGCTGCTGGCTTTTAAAGTTGTCAATCGTCATACGCTTGACATAACCCATATGTGTCAGCGCAACAACCGTATTTTCTACAGGAATCATATCTTCCATCGAAATATCGAATTCGTCAAAACCGATACCTGTCCTTCTTTCATCACCGTACTTTACAGCAATCGTACTGATCTCCTGTTTGATCACACCTAGCAACAGTTTTCGATCAGCGAGGATGGCTTTATACTCTTCGATTTTTTTCATCAGTTCATCAAATTCATTTTCCAGCTTCTCCCGCTCCAAACCGGTCAATGCACGCAGACGCATATCCACGATCGCCTGTGCCTGCACATCATCGAGGCCGAATCGCTCGATCAGTCGTTCTTTTGCGATCGGCGTACTCTGGGAACCGCGTATGATCTTGATCACTTCGTCGATATGATCTAGCGCAATGAGCAGGCCTTTTAATATATGAGCTCGTTCTTCTGCCTTATTCAGATCGTACTTTGTCCGACGGGTGACAACCTCTTCCTGGTGCTTTAAATAATGAGTCAGCATTTGCAGAATGTTCATGAGAACCGGCTGGTTATCCACAAGCGCAAGCATATTTACACCAAACGTATCCTGTAACTGCGTATGTTTATAAAGCTGGTTCAATACGATATTTGGGTTGACATCCTTTCGGAGTTCAATGCAGATGCGCATTCCTTCACGGTTTGACTCGTCCCTCAGCTCAGTAATGCCATCCACTCTTTTCTCTTTATGTAATTCAGCTATTTTTTCAATCAGACGCGCCTTATTTACCATATACGGAAGTTCTGTTACGATGATCCTGTTTTTTCCATTTGCCATCGGTTCGATATTCGTCACAGCGCGTACCCGAATCTTACCCCGTCCGGTCCGGTACGCTTCTTCAATCCCGCGCCTTCCCATGATCGTAGCACCTGTCGGAAAATCTGGACCTTTGATGATGTCGATCACTTCGTCCATCGTTGTATCCCTGTTTTCTTCCACAATATTATCTATGATCTTCACAACTCCGTTTACTACTTCACGAAGATTGTGCGGCGGAATATTGGTAGCCATGCCTACGGCTATACCAGAGGTTCCATTTACTAAGAGATTTGGAAACCTGGATGGGAGAACAGCCGGCTCTTTCTCTGTTTCATCAAAGTTTGGTATGAAATCGACCGTATTTTTATTGATATCAGCAAGCATTTCCATCGAAATCTTACTGAGACGGGCTTCGGTATAACGCATTGCCGCAGCTCCGTCACCATCGACAGATCCAAAGTTACCGTGACCATCGACAAGAGGGTATCTCGTAGACCATTCCTGCGCCATATTAACAAGCGCTCCATAGATCGAGCTATCGCCGTGAGGATGATATTTACCCATCGTATCACCGACGATACGCGCACACTTACGATGCGGTTTGTCCGGCCCATTGTTCAATTCGATCATAGCATATAAAATACGGCGCTGTACTGGCTTTAAACCGTCCCTCACATCAGGAAGTGCTCTGGATGCAATAACTGACATGGCGTATTCAATATACGAATTTTCCATGGTTTTCTTCAGGTCAACTGGCTTAATGTCATCCATAGAACCCTTGTCTTTGTCAAAAATAGTTTCATCCATCTTTTCGTTTTTTCTCCTTCCTAAATATCCAGATTTTTCACAAATTTGGCATTTTTCTCTATAAACTCACGTCGTGGTTCCACCTTATCACCCATAAGCGTCGTAAATGTCAGATCAATCTCCGAAGATTCTTCTTCTTTCATTTTTACCTGAAGAAGAACCCTTTTTTCCGGATCCATCGTCGTATCCCACAGCTGATCGGCATCCATTTCACCCAGTCCTTTATAACGCTGGATATTATTGTTTCCGTCTCTTCCAAGTTCTTGCAGCTTTTCATTTAATTCTTCATCGCTGTATACATAGTACGATTTTTTATTTTTCTCAATACGGTAAAGCGGCGGCTGTGCAAGATATACATAACCTTCCCTGATCAGTTTCGGCATAAATCGGTAGAGAAAAGTGAGAAGAAGTGTGGCAATATGAGCACCGTCCACATCGGCATCCGTCATAATGATGATCTTATGGTAACGCAGTTTACTAAGATCAAAATCATCAGAAATCCCAGTGCCAAATGCTGTAATCATTGCCTTGATCTCATTATTGATCAGTATTTTGTCCAGCCTGGCTTTTTCTACATTCAGTATTTTTCCGCGGAGCGGTAATATAGCCTGCGTTGCGCGGTCTCTAGCCGTCTTAGCGCTGCCACCGGCCGAATCTCCCTCCACGATATAAATCTCACAATTTTCCGGATTTTTATCACTACAGTCTGCCAGCTTTCCGGGAAGTGAACTTCCTTCCAACGCCGTCTTTCTCCTCGTCAGATCCCTGGCATTTCTGGCGGCCTCTCTTGCCCTCTGTGCCAAAAGAGCCTTATCGCAAATTTGTTTTGCGATTGATGGATTCAATTCCAAAAAGATCGTAAGCTGCTCGCTTACAATACTGTCCACGGCGCCTCTAGCCTCGCTGTTCCCCAGTTTTTGTTTCGTCTGTCCCTCAAACTGTGGCTCGGGGATTTTGACACTGATGATCGCGGTAATCCCTTCGCGTATATCATCACCGCTCAAATTCACATCGTTATCTTTCAAAAATTTCTGAGTTCTGGCATAATCATTAAATGTCTTTGTCAGCGCATTTTTAAACCCAGCCAGGTGGGTCCCTCCTTCCGGCGTCGTAATGTTATTCACAAAGCTATAACAGTTATCAGAATAAGAATCGTTATGCTGGAAAGCAACCTCTACGAACACATCACCCTTTTGCCCCTCACAGTAAATAATATCCTCATAGAGAGGATCCTTATGGCGGTTTAAGTATTCTACATATTCTTTAATACCGCCCTCATAATAAAATGCTTCTTTTACTGCATCTTCTTTTCTGTCATCATGAAGTACGATCTTGATACCCTTTGTCAAAAATGCCATCTCACGAAGACGGTGTTTCAGCGTATCGTAATCATATTCTGTCGTTTCTGTAAAAATCTCTTTATCTGGTAGGAATGTAACTTTTGATCCGCGCTGTTCCGTAGTTCCCATTACCTTTAAGTCATACATGATCTTACCGCGCTCAAATCGCTGTTTATAGATTTTCCCATCCTGATAAATCTCTACTTCCAACCATTCGGATAAAGCATTTACGACAGACGCTCCTACTCCGTGCAAGCCGCCGGACACTTTATATCCGCCGCCGCCGAATTTTCCTCCGGCGTGAAGTACGGTAAATACAACTTCCACAGCCGGCCGTCCAGCCTTTTGATTGATGCCTACTGGGATTCCTCGTCCATTGTCTAGTACGGTAATCGAACCATCCGGATTGATATGTACGTGAATTGTGTCACAATAGCCTGCTAATGCCTCATCTACGGAGTTATCCACAATTTCATACACAAGGTGGTGAAGACCACGTTCGGAAGTGCTGCCGATATACATACCCGGTCTCTTCCGTACGGCCTCCAGTCCTTCTAATATCTGTATCTGATCAGCTCCATATTCCATTACTTCCTGACTATCCATCTCATTCTCCATTTCTGCACGGAATTTCCCGCGGCTTTTTTACATTCCTTTTTACCTTTTTACAGAACCTGAAACAATTTCAAACGTTTTCTGCATATTCACTCCATTTTTCACAAATTCTTCCAAACCTGTACAAGTGATTATCGTTTGTATGCCTTTTATGTGTTCCAACAGATAATTCTGTCTGTTTCGATCCAATTCTGACAAAACATCATCCAAAAGTAAAAGAGGCTTTTCTCCTGTTTTTTCTTCAACGATTTGAATTTCCGTTAATTTGAGCGAAAGCGCCCCCGTCCTCTGCTGTCCCCGCGAGCCATATTTTCTCAAGTCTTTATTTTCAGAAACAAAGGACAGATCATCGCGGTGAGGACCTGTATTAGTTGTTTTCGTAAATAAATCCTTTTTTTCCATGACAACCAGCTCCTGTGCAAATGCACTCGCTGTCACATTCGGCTCATATGTCAACTCTATATTTTCTTTTCCGCCAGTCAGATTATTGTGTATCTTCCTGATATAACCATTTAACTTCCCTACAAACTCTGTTCTCGCCTTTATCACATATGTACCATACTCAACAAGCTGGCTGTTCCATATATCGAGTGTATCCAATAATTTAGAATTGATACTGATCTGTTTTAATAATTCGTTCCTCTGTTTCAATACGTGCTTGTATTTTGCCAAATGGTGCAGGTAAATGTGATCTAGCTGGCAAAGCTCCATATCAATAAATTTTCTTCTAGCTTCTGGACCATTTTGAATGATCGCCAGATCTTCTGGTGAAAAAAAAACCACATGACACATACCGAGAAGATCGCTGCTTTTTTTTACCGGAATGCCGTCGATCGCAATTCCTTTAGCCTTCTTTTTTTTTAAATGCACGTCGATCTTGTGACAGATCTGATTTTTTTCCACGAACATTTTTAAATGGGCATCTTCCTGACCCATCAGGATCATTTCCCTATCCCTGCTGCCTTTATGTGACCTCGACGTAGAACAGAGATAGATACCTTCTAGGACATTCGTTTTTCCCTGGGCATTATCACCATACAAAACATTCGTTTCTTCATCAAACTCGAAAATTTCCCTTTCATAATTGCGAAAATGCAGCAGCTCCAAACTATGGATCATCATATATTGCTTACCTTTACCTGGTTACCATCGAGTTCAATCATATCTCCCGGGTAGACTTTCCTGCCGCGGCGGTACTCAGTTTCCCCATTTACCGTTACCATACCTTCACCGATCATGAATTTAGCATCCACTCCCGAGCCTGCCAGACCAGCCAGTTTTAACGCCTGTCCTAGCTTGATAAATTCATCTTTGATCCTAATTTCTTCCATACACTCTCCTCATTTCTGCTGCTATTCTTTCACGATCATCCCTGGTATCATTCAATCAGGTTTACAGGAAGGATCAGATATATGTACGAATGGTCATCCCGTATGAAACACGGTGCTTTTGAATTGAACAAGTACAGATTTACCTGTTCTTCATCGATCACCCGGAGAACATCAATGATAAATTTCGGATCAAACGCGATGCGTAGATCTTTACCCTCTTTTTCGATGTTCACATTTTCATCCATTGAACCGATCTTCGTATTCATCTCCATCTTGATCTCATCATTTTTTATATTCATTATGACCGGTTTATTTTCTGACTCACGCAGCAAAAGGGTTGCGCGGTCGATACAATCTAAAAGTTCTTTTTTATTCACTACAACTTTTGTTTCATAATCATTCGTGAGCATTTGATTGATATTATAAAAGTTTCCTTCAATCAGCCTTGAAATGATGATCGTCTTAGCGTATTGGAATAATACATGATTTTTCGAAAAGTAGATCTCTACTTCGTCGTCTATGCCGCCTGTACAGATTTTGCTTACTTCTCCGAGTGTTTTACCTGGGATGACCACTTTCAGATTTTCATAACTCTCTTTCAGCTGCATTTTCCGGATGGAAACGCGGTGTAGGTCTAAAGAGGCGATTTTAAATTCATCTCCGTTGATTTCAAATAGTTCACCCGTAAGAATCTTATTATTTTCATTATTTGAGATAGAAAAAATAGTTTGTCGGATCATTTCCCTCAGAGTAAATTGGGAAATGACGATTTTCTTTGATTTTTCGATATCCGGAAGCATCGGGAATTCTTCATGGTTTTTTCCAGAGAGGTTAAATTTAGCTTTACCGCAAAATAAGAGGATATTTTCCCTGTCATCCGATTCAAAATAGATTTCCTGATCCGGTAATTTACGGATAATGTCAGAAATCATCTTCGCATTGACTAGTATGATTCCTTCTTCATCAATCTTGGCTGGCAGTCTAGTTTCAATGCCCATTGACATATCGTTTGTCGTTAGGATCAATTCATCTTCTTTTCCTTCTATTACCACACATTCCAAAATAGGCATCGTCGTTTTTCCAGGTACCGCCTTTAATACAATATTGATTGCTTCATTCATATCTGCTTTGCTGCATGTGAATTTCATAATGTTGGTGACCCCTTTCAAGTTAAAATGATAATAAATATATATTTAAATTTTAGTAATATGTAGTATTAAGGGAGGTTCATTTGTTTAAAATTAAAGCAAACCCTTAAAATAAACAGATCTACCTAAAGGATAACAGCTGTATTTGATCCGGATGATCTGTTGATAATCGGGATCTGCTGTGAAAGATCAAGGGTTGATCTTTTTCTTCAGCACCTGGATCGTATTTTGGAGACTATTATCAACTTTAAGTTTTTCCTCAATTTTAGTACAACCGTGGATAACTGTCGAATGATCCCTGTTTCCGAGCTTCGATCCTATGTCGGTTGTGGACAAGTCTGTTAATTCTTTGCAAAGGTACATACAGATCTGTCGTGGAAACACCACGCTGTTTTGTCGTCTCTTTGAAATGATGGCATCTTCTGCTAAGTTAAAATGATCGGTTACGATCTGAACGATAAAGTCTACCGTGATTTCACGGGAATCGTTTGGCTTAATAATGTCTTTCAGTGCCTCTTCCGCTAAGGTAAGGGTAATTTCCTGATGAGTCAGTTTGGAAAGAAAAATTACCTTTTTATAGGCGCCTTCTAGATCACGGATGTTTGATCTTATATTTGTAGCTATGTAACTTAAAATCTTATCTTCCAGTTTTACTGTTTCATTTTCCTGATAATTTTTTAAGATCGCCATGCTTGTCTCATAATCGGGTGGCTGAATATCAACTGGAAGCCCGGAATTAAAGCGTGAACGGTATCTTTCATCCAGCTGGTCCATATCCCTGGGCGGCTTATCGCTGGATATGACAATCTGTTTATTTGCCTGATAAAGTGCTTCAAAGGTATTAAAGAACTCGATCTGTGTGGATTCTTTACCTATGATGAACTGGATATCATCGATCAGGAGCACGTCCACATTACGAAATTTTTTTCGGAGATTCGTAGTCGCAGCGGTATCTCCTTTTTTCTTGTTCGTTCGGATTGCTTCGATCACCTGGTTTGTAAAATCTTCACTGGTCGTGTATAGTACGTTTAATTCCGTATGATGTTCGATGATATGTCTGGCAATGGAGTGCATCAGGTGCGTTTTGCCTAAGCCGGAATCACTATATAAAAACAAAGGGTTATAAATTTGTGAAGTAGGCGCTTCTGCGACTGCAACAGCGGCTGCGTGTGCCATAGAATTGCTCCTGCTCGTAACAAAGGTATCAAAAGAATGACCCGATTTCAGGTACGGATATTTATCCGTCAGGGTTTCTTCCTTTATATAGGTAGGAACTGCTTCGGTATGATAAATATACTTGATCTCTACTTTTTCACCTGTAATGACTTCGATCGCCACTTTGATGTGGACATTGTATTTGGATTTGAGTATACCGATACAATCTCCCTGCGTTTCTTTATCAATTTCAAATGTCACGATTCCGTCATCGTAAGAAAAAAGCTGCAATGGTTCGATAAAGGTCCGGATGGCTGGTCCAGTGATGGAACTTTCTTCCTTCAGATGCGTGATTATGTCGTTCCATTTAGCTTTTATTGTGTTTTCCATAAAAAAACCTACCTAACTAATAAAAAATGAAATAAGGGTATAAACGTACAACTATATTTTACCTCAAAATGATAGTTTTTTCAATGGTCTATTTTCAAAATTGCAATTTTCTTTTAATATTTGCTTGACTAATTTACAATTCAATACTATAATTAGGCTTGATTGGTTCGTAGTAGTTTGGAAATCAAAGGAGGTGTAGCGAGATGAAAATGACATATCAGCCGAAAAAGAAGTCCAGAGCGAGAGTTCATGGTTTTCGTAAGAGAATGAGAACTTCGAATGGCAGGAAAGTAATTTCCAGGAGAAGAGCAAAGGGAAGAAAAAGATTATCTGCATAAGCGAGGTATTGTGCAAAGTCACATAAAATGTGTGGCTTTTTCTTCTCTTGTGAGGTTTGAAACAGTGTTTGAAAAATTAGGTAATAATTTGGAGTTTCAAAAGGTTTACAGATCCGGTAGATCGAAAGCGAACAAATATCTGGTGATGGTTTTGTTAGAGCGGGAAAGTGGTCCCAATCGTTATGGATTTTCTGTTAGTAAGAAAGTTGGTAATAGTGTTGTACGTCACCGGGTCACCAGATTATTGAGAGAGTCTGTTCGGAAAAATGACGTACGTTTTACGACAGGTCACAGTATTATCATTGTTGCCAGGAATGCGGCAAAGGGCAGGAGCTTTGAAGAAATCGACAGCGCAGTATGCCATTTGTGTAAATTACATGGAATATTAAAATGAAAAGAGCTTTTTTATTTTTATTGAAAATATATCAGAAATTTATTTCTCCGCTAAAAAGAACGCCAACCTGCATTTATACCCCTTGTTGTTCTGAATATGCTGTTCAGGCGATTACGAAGTATGGTGCAGGGAAAGGTGGTTTTTTGGCTGTGAAAAGAATTTTGAGGTGTCATCCGTTCCATAAGGGAGGGTATGATCCGGTACCTTGATGTTTTCATATTCCTTTTTGTACCTCGTATTCTGGTGAAAAATTGGAGGTAAAATTATTGTTAGATTGGCTGTATACACTATTTGGCTGGATCATGCAGGGCATTGACTGGGCTGTTTTTCAGGTATTTGGAATTCATAACATCGGTTTGTGTATCATTTTGTTTACGATCATCATTTATACATTGATGATTCCATTAAATACGAAGCAGCAGAAATCATCTCGTCTGATGAGTAAGATCAATCCCGAAATTCAGGAAATTCAGGCTAAATATAAAGGGAAAAAAGATAATGATTCAGCGATGAAAATGAATGCGGAAACACAGGCAGTTTACGCAAAATATGGAGTTAGTCCATTTGGCGGATGTCTGCCGCTGCTTATTACGATGCCGATTTTGCTCGTATTGTATGCAGTGATCCGTGAGATTGACAAGTATGTACCATCTCTAGCGCAGGAAGGAGCAAACATGTTTCTTGGACTTGACGTTTCACAGACGCCGTCCGAGTATGCCAAAGTGACAAAGTTTGCTTATCTTGTCCCTGTATTAGCAGTTGTATTTCAGTTTATCAATACAAAAATGCTCCAGCTTAAAACAGATGATAGTAAGAAAAAGACTGAAGATTCTATGGCATCCAGTATGAAGATGATGAATTATTTCATGCCGTTTATGTCAGGATTTTTCTGTTTGACATTGAACATTGGTGTTGGCATTTACTGGATCATCAGTTCCATTTACCGGATCGTACAAGCATATTTTATCAATCGGCATGTAGATAAGATTTCTCTTGATGAATTGATCGAAATGAATAAGGAGAAGGCGTCAAAAAAGAATAAGAAGTTAGAAGAACGAAGTAAGCAGATGGAAATGTATTCCAAACAAAGAACAAGTTCGATCAAAACTGCGTCCAATTATCAGAATCATTCATCTGCTTCTGATCATAGTTCTACAAAAAATTTGGATGTAAATAAGGACATCGAGCCGGGTAGTATATCTGGGTATGCCCATATGTTATCAGGAAGAAAAAATAATAAGGAAAAATAATGAAATACTGCATTGACAGAATGGAGGAATTAATATGTCAAATTGGCTTGAGTTTACTGCAAAAACGGTTGATGAAGCCTTGACAGAGGCATTGATAAAACTTGAAGCTACGAGTGATCAAGTGGAGTATGAAGTGCTTGAAAAAGAGAGCACTGGTTTTCTCGGAATGTTTAGTAAACCTGCAAGAATAAGGGTTTGTAAAAAAGAAAGTGTTCAGCAAGTAGTAAAGAACTTTTTGGACAAACTTTTTCACCACATGGGAATTGAAGTTCAAGTGTTGATGGAATATAAGGAAGAAGAAAGTGTGATTGATATTGAATTGAAGGGCGAAGAGATGGGCGTTCTGATCGGTAAGAGAGGACAGACCCTTGATTCCATTCAGTATTTGACATCCTTGGTTGCAAATAAAGATTTAGAGAATTATGTGAAGATTAAAATGGATACGGAAAATTACCGTCAGCGCAGACGGGAAACGATAGAAAATCTGGCAAAGAATATAGCGATTAAAGTTAAGAAGACACGTAAGCCGGCATATCTTGAACCAATGAATCCATACGAGAGAAGAATCATCCATTCTACCCTTCAAAATGATAAGTATGTGGATACGTACAGTGAAGGGGAAGAGCCATTCCGAAAAGTGGTCGTAACGGTATCGAAAGAGTATGCCGATATGCCGCCGCGCAAGTATAATAATTACCGAAGAAAGAACAATTATGGCAACGGTGGTAATAATAGACGAAGGTCTTATAATAAAAATTATAATCATGCGAATGGTAAAAATCATTCACACTCGGAAAAAGAAGATTGAATCTATGACTCTTAAGGCTGAATCTGCGGATTCAGCCTTTTAGCCATTTTTAGATTTTATGAAGAAAGGGAAACGTGTGTATGTTTCAGTCTGATACGATTGCTGCGATTGCTACGGCCTCTACAGGCGGGGGCGTAAGTATCATTCGGATAAGCGGAAAAGAGGCAGTAGAAAAAGTGGAACCGATTCTGTCATTTTCATCAAAGAAATTGTCAGAGTTTTCAAGTCATACTGTTCATTATGGTCATGTGGTGGATGGAACGGGAAAGATGGTGGATGAAGTTCTAGTTCTGATTATGAGAGGGCCGAATAGCTATACGAGAGAAGATGTGGTAGAGATACAGTGTCATGGAAGTGTCCTGATCTGTCAGGAAATACTTGATATGATATTGTTAACTGGCGTTCGTTTGGCAGAACCGGGTGAATTTACAAAACGAGCTTTTATGAATGGAAGAATTGATCTGTCCCAGGCGGAGGCAGTGATGGATCTGATTGAATCGAAAAGCAGATATGCGTTACAAAGTTCGATGAGCCAGTTGAATGGGATCATTAAGAATAAGGTAATAGAACTTAGAAAAATGATCCTGAATGATGTGGCTTTTATTGAGGCGGCATTGGATGATCCGGAACATATTAGTGTAGAGGATTTTATGGATCAGTTCGAACAGAATGTGCAATACGTTATTTTAGAATTGGAAAAGATGATAGAGAATTATCAAAATGGACGTCTGATCCGACAGGGAGTTCAGACTGTTATTATCGGAAAGCCGAATGTAGGAAAGTCCTCTTTTTTGAATGCCATTCTTGGAACTGACCGTGCGATCGTGACAGATGTTCCTGGAACAACCCGCGATACCCTGGAAGAGGATATTCGTTTGGGAGATTTGCTGCTTCATTTAGTGGATACCGCTGGGATACATGACACAAGTGATCCCGTGGAAAAAATTGGAATTGAGCGCGCGAAAGAAAATATAGGGCGTGCTGATTTTTGTATTCTGATTTTGGATGGTAGTAGTGAATTGACAGACGAGGATAGACATTTATTGGATATCATTTCAGATCTGAATGGCGTGGTGCTCTTAAATAAAAATGATCTTGACATGAAAGTTCAGGAAGAGGATATTAGAACATATACAGATAAAAAGATCATTTCTTTTTCTGCGATGACTGGGAGTGGAAAAAACGAGTTAGAGGAATTGATAAAAGAACAATTCTATTTGGATCATATTTCATTTAATGACGAAATTTATATTTCAAATGAGAGGCAGAAGCAGGCGGTCATTTCAAGTTATGAAAGTTTGAAACAGGTCATGAACAGCATTGAGCTTAACCTGGGAGAAGATTTTTATACGATCGATCTGATGAGCGCTTATGAAAGTTTAGGGAGTATGATCGGAGAGAGTTTAGATGATGATTTAGCTGATACGATTTTCAAAAAATTTTGTATGGGCAAATAGGGGAAAGGAAGATGAACTTGCAAAGAGAATTGAGAGAACGATATGATGCAGTGGTGGTAGGTGCCGGTCATGCCGGATGCGAAGCAGCGCTGGCGTTGGCACGCCTAGGTTTTCAGACGGCGATTTTTACTGTGAGTGTAGACAGCATTGCTCTCATGCCATGTAATCCAAATATTGGAGGTTCCTCGAAAGGGCATCTCGTAAGGGAGATAGATGCTCTGGGAGGGGAGATGGGAAAAAATATTGATTCCACTTTTATACAAAGTAAGATGTTAAATCAGTCAAAAGGGCCTGCTGTACATTCCCTTCGGGCGCAGGCAGATAAAAAAGCGTATAGTGATCTGATGCGTCAGAAATTGGAAAAAAATAGTAATATATCGGTAAAGCAGGGTGAGGTAACAGAACTGGTGATCGAAAATGGGAAAATAGAAGCGGTAAAAACTTTTACCGGTGCTGTATATGAGTGCCGTGTATGTATACTTTGTACGGGAACTTATTTAAAGGCCAAATGTATAACAGGGGATGTCTCTACTTTTACTGGACCGAATGGTTTGATGGCGGCAACTCATTTATCAGATAGTTTGAAAAAGCATGGTATTACGATTCGTAGATTTAAGACGGGTACGCCTGCGAGGATAGATGGTAATACAGTAGATTATGAAAAAATGGAACCGCAGTATGGAGATGAAAAAATTGTTCCATTCTCTTTTACGAACCAGGCGGAAGATCTAAGCAGGGATCAGATCAAATGCTGGCTTACTTATACAAATGAGCATACGCATGAAATCATACGAAATAATTTGGATCGCTCTCCACTTTACTCAGGTGTGATAAAGGGTACGGGTCCTAGATATTGCCCTTCGATAGAAGATAAAGTAGTCCGTTTTGCTGACAAGAACAGACATCAGGTATTTATTGAACCGGAAGGGTTATATACTTCAGAAGTCTATATCGGCGGTATGTCTAGTTCGCTTCCCGAGGATGTTCAAGCGGATATGTATCATTCCGTGCCGGGATTGGAAAAGGCTCGGATTGTAAGAAATGCGTATGCAATCGAATATGATTGTATTGATTCTTTGGAATGTAAACCTTCTCTGGAACTGAAAAAGATAGAGGGAGTATTTAGTGCAGGGCAGGCCAACGGAAGTTCGGGATATGAGGAAGCGGCAGCGCAGGGATTATTGGCTGGCATAAATGCAGCGAGAAAGATGCAGGATAAGGAGCCGCTTATCCTTGATCGGTCACAAGCTTATATTGGTGTATTGATTGATGATCTTGTTACGAAAGGTACAAATGAGCCATATCGGATGATGACCTCACGCGCAGAGTATCGGTTGTTACTTCGTCAGGACAATGCAGATCTTAGGCTTACGCCGATAGGCTATGAGGTTGGATTGATCAGTGAAGAAAGGTATCAGAGATTAATAGAAAAGCAACGGCTTATAGAGTTAGAGATTGACCGCATCAAAAAAGCTACGGTTGGCGGGACAGAGAAAGTGCAGGAATTATTGGAGAAGTATGAGAGTACTCTTTTGCAATCAGGAATTACATTAGCAGAACTGATCCGTAGACCGGAATTAAGTTATGAAAAGATTTCGCCGATTGATGGAGATCGGAAACAATTACCGGAAGATGTTTGTGAACAAGTAAATATCAATATTAAATATGAAGGATATATTGATCGTCAGTTAAAACAGGTGAAGCAGTTTAAAAAATTAGAACGACGTAGAATTCCAAAAGAAATTGATTATACAGATATCAATAGTTTAAGAAAAGAGGCTGTTCAGAAATTATCGGAGATTCGTCCTGAGTCAGTCGGACAGGCAGCGAGAATTTCAGGGGTGTCGCCAGCGGATATTTCAGTCCTGCTAGTGTATTTGCAGGGATGTTTCACGTGAAACATTGTGCGAATGGAGGGAAAAATGAAAAAACTGTTTTTGAAATATGGAATTGAGATAAATGATAAGCAGCTTATGCAATTTGAAACATACTATCATTTATTAATGGAGTGGAATCAAAAAGTTAATTTAACAACGATTGTTGAATACAAAGAAGTTTTAAAAAAGCATTTTTTAGATAGTTGTTTATTACTTACTCAATATTCAGATAAAGTTTTTGCAGGCAAGAAGATAATAGATATCGGAACTGGTGCAGGTTTTCCTGGAATACCACTTTCTATTCTTTTGCCTGATTCAGAATTCTTATTGATGGACTCATTAAATAAGAGAATTCAATTTTTATCCCATGTGATAGAAGAGTTGGGACTGGATTACGTAACTGTTGTGCATGGACGAGCAGAAGACTTTGGAAAAGATGAGAACTTTAGAGAAAAATACGATTTCTGTATCTCTCGAGCTGTAGCAGCATTACCATTATTGTTGGAATATTGTTCACCTTTTGTAAAAGAAGATGGCGCTCTTTTATTGTATAAAAGTGTGAAAGTTCATGAAGAGATAGAAGAATCATCTAAGGCAATGCAAGTGTTAAATTGTAAGATTAGTTCTTTGACAGAACTGACGGATGAGCCAGATTTTCAAAGGTTCATAGTAGAAATAAAGAAGATAGGACAAACTCCTGACAAATATCCGAGAAGAGCAGGAAAACCAAAAAAGCAACCTTTATAAAATATAAATGTTTCACGTGAAACATTTATGATAACATCACACAATTTTATATAAAAATTTAATAAATAACTAGCAAATAGACACGTTTGGTGTTATAATAAAATATGAGAAAAATGCGCTAAAGAAGTTGCGCGCATGGAGGAAATGATGAAAAATAAAATTATTGCAATAGCCAATCAAAAAGGTGGTGTCGGCAAAACAACAACAACGATCAATCTATCCGCCGCATTAGCTGAAAAAGGAAAAAAAGTTCTGATGATAGATTTAGATCCTCAGGGAAATGCTTCAAGTGGTTTGGGCGTTGAGAAAGACGCACTCGAATATACGGTTTATCAACTTATGATTGGAATGAATTCTTTTGATGAATGTGTCCAAAGAAATGTGTTGGAAAATTTAGATGTTCTTCCGGCTAATGTTAATTTAGCAGGAGTAGAAATTGAAACATTAGATATGGAAGATCGTAATTATATATTATCTAAAAAGATTGAAGAAAAGAAAGATAATTATGATTTCATTTTGATTGATTGCCCCCCCTCACTCAATTCACTGACGATCAATTCCATGACAACGGCAGATGCCGTTCTTGTTCCGATCCAATGTGAGTATTACGCATTGGAAGGACTAAGCCAGTTGATCTATACGATCAATTTGGTAAAGGAACGATTAAACCCTAAATTGGAAATTGACGGAGTGGTCTTTACAATGTACGATGGCAGAACAAATTTATCGTTACAAGTCATTGAAAATGTAAGAGAAAATCTAAACCAGAATATTTATAATACGATTATTCCAAGAAGTGTGCGACTTGCAGAGGCGCCGAGTTATGGACTGCCTATCAATATATATGATAACAAGTCTACCGGTGCGAAAGCATACCGGGCATTGGCAGAAGAGATGATAGAAAGAGGGGATCAATAAATAATGACAAAGAAGACAGGATTAGGTAAGGGATTAGATACCTTGATACCTAATAAACCGATCAAGTCTGCGCCAGCGGAAACGATCATCAAATCTGAAGAATTGATTGATATAAACAAGGTAGAACCGAATAAGGATCAGCCGCGAAAATCATTTAATGAAGATTCTCTTATTGAGTTGTCAGAGTCCATTAAACAGCACGGAATTGTCCAGCCGCTCGTCGTAACTAAGAAGGATGATTATTTTGAAATCATCGCTGGGGAACGCCGATGGCGTGCAGCGAAACTTGCGGGATTAAAGGAAGTTCCAGTAGTTGTAAAGGATTATTCCCCACAGGAGATCATGGAAATTGCTTTGATCGAGAACATTCAGCGAGAAGATCTGAATCCGATCGAAGAAGCGATGGCTTATCAAAGATTAGTAAAAGAATATAGTTTAAAACAAGATGAAGTTGCCGATCGGGTTTCAAAAAGCCGGACAGCCATTACCAATTCCTTGCGGCTTTTGAAATTGGATGAGCGGGTTCAGGAGATGCTGATCGAAGAGAGTATTTCCAGTGGACATGCCAGAGCGCTGCTTGCGATCAAAGATAATGAATTGCAGTATAATATGGCAATGAAAATATTTGATGAAAAGCTTAGCGTAAGGGAAACAGAAAAACTGATCAAGTCCCTTGATAAAAAGGCGACTCCGAAGAAAAAGAAAGAAGAGTTAAAAAATGATTTCGTTTACCGTGATTTAGAGGATCAGCTGAAAATGATCACTGGTACAAAAGTTACAATAAATCGAAAATCCGAAAAAGCGGGTAAAATTGAAATTGAATATTATACGCCTGAGGATTTGGAAAAGATAGTAGCACTGCTGAATAATTAGAACATATTTTCGATAGGAGAGAGGAACATGTTTCGTTTTAAAGACTTTGGAATTGAATCAGACATAGTAACGTTAACATTGGCAATCATTTGTGTTGTTTTGGTCATCATGCTTGTTGTTCTGTTAGTAAAGATCAGTAAGTTGAATACAAGGTATCTCTTGTTTATGGACGGGGCAGATGGTAAGTCATTGGAAGATAGATTTCATAGGAAATTTCAAAATATGGATTATATCAATGAAGAATTGAATAAGCTAGATCAGCATATGAAACACATAGACGCGAGACTTTTAAAAACATATCAAAAGATTGGCATTGTCAAATACGACGCCTTTAAAGAAATCGGTGGAACGTTAAGTTTCGTTTTGGCATTGCTGACGCAAGAAGACAATGGATTTATTTTGAATTCCATGCACTCCAACGCAGAGGGATGTTATACTTATATAAAAGAGGTAAAGGGTGGAGAAGTTTTTGTAGCACTTTCCGAGGAGGAGAGACAGGCGTTAGAAGAAGCAAAAGCTCAGGGAAAATAGTTAGTTTGCAATCTTCTTATGTATAAGTAATTTCTTTTAACTTTGCTGGATTACGAGTTATGAGAAATTACTTATTCTTTACTGTTCTTTAAGCATTAAAAAAAGCCCTTACCCAGCAGTTGCAGGTCTGCCAAACAAGGACTCGGGAGTACGCCTTTGGGGGTTCGAACCCCAGACACCCTGATTAAGAGTCAGGTGCTCTACCAACTGAGCTAAAGGCGCTTATCCAAGCTACGAGATATATTATATAATAGAATATGAAAAAATGCAAGCGAAAATTTATAAAATTTATATAAAAAGTAAAAAAATTGTGAAAAATGAAAACATTTTGCAAAAAAGGAGACTGTATGAACAAAGAAATGAAGACGAATCAAAAAGTAAAAGAAACATTACGATCGGTGCTAACAAATACTGGCACACTCATGCTCATTGTAGCATCCTGTACGGCTGTCATCGCTATCATATTGAATTGGGAAAAAGTGATGGAAGAATTAGGCCGGCTGGTCAGTGTACTGATGCCTTTTATCTTTGGCGTTGTGCTATCTTTTCTCATTAATCCGCTTGTGAATAGTGTAAATCGTTTATTAGATGATCTTGCCTTTAAAGGAAGAAATAATAAATGGTGTAAATATACGAGTGTGGGAATATCGTATATCGTTTTATTAGGAGCCATTACGATCGTGATCGTTTATATTGTTCCCCAGGTTTCGGAAAGTCTGAAAGAGTTGACCAAATCACTAGGAAAAGGCTATGGCTATATTGTGAACAATACAGAAGAGATACAAGAGAAGTATCCTTTTTTACCAATGCAGGATATTAGCGAACTGTTAAAACAGGTATTGCCCGAAAATCTATTTGGATACGGAACGGATATAGCAAAAGTAGTATTTCCGTATTTGTATAATATATCGGCATCCTTTATAACAGGTCTGGTCAATATCATATTTGCCATAGTCATCTCCTGTTATATCATTCTTGACAAAGATAAGATTAAGAAGGAAATACGAAGGATGATCTATATTTTTACAAATAAAAACAGTGCGCCGGTCATCTGGGATACCTTTTGTGAATGCAACCGTATCTTTAATGGATTTTTGTATGGAAAGTCGATAGACTCTATTATCATAGGTGTTCTTTCACTGATCGTTATGTCGGTCATAAACCTTCCTTATGCGCTGCTTCTTAGCTTGATCGTCGGAGTTACGAACATGATACCTTATTTTGGACCATTTATCGGAGCTGTTCCAGGTGTGATCATTTATCTTGTCATAGAACCAAAGTTTGCGATCATCTATGTTATAATGATACTTGTCTTGCAGCAATTTGACGGACTTTACCTGGGACCAAAAATACTCGGTGATCTTACAGGGATCAAACCACTTTGGGTTATATTTGGAATTACAGTGGGAGGCGCGTATTTTGGTGTTCTAGGAATGTTTTTGGGAGTGCCGACCGTAGCGGCGCTGATGCACATCTTAAACGTTATTATGGAAGCGAAGATAAAGAAGAGGATGATGCAGGAACAGGAAAAAGGACAAAAGTAATGCGAAGTGAAAAAATGATATGATAATAAAAAAAGCGGATTCCCTGGCTGGTTTACCAGAAGAATCCGCTTTTCGATTTTATGTGATATTATGGAGTGTTTACCCGTTCCACAATAATCTCAGATATGATCAGATCCTGGATCTTTACACCATAGCCTGCTTTTAAGGAAAGGCAATTACATTCACCTGCTTTTGCAGCTATCTCAACTGTTCCGGAATAGGAACCGTCTGGTTGTATCGTCGGATTGAGGTATACATTAGGATCTTCAGCATAAACAGATCCATTTCCTGTATCATTGGATGGTGTCGTCCAGATCCTAAAATCATTGGATCCCCATTTAGGACCAGAGATTGTTACTTTTATCCGTTCCCCTGCCTTAACGGTGATCGGATTTGGGAAATACATAAATGTAGAATCCCCTTGAGATGTTCTGGTATCATTGATATTGACTGTATCCGTGTCAATATTATAAGAACCACAAGAGCTTGGATCAATCCGTACGGCGGATAACGTAATTTTCTTTTGCGGATTTTCGGTTGGTGCAGGAGTAGGCAGTAAATCTTCTGCAGAGCTAACTGTAATCTTACCTGCCGATTCCCATGCAACTGATTTTAAGTTGATGTGCAAGGCAGGACGAACACCGCCGCCGGTATTTACTGCGATAAAACCAGAACAGTCAGTAAATCCTTCACTTCCAACGTATGCGGCGTCAAATGGAAGACTGCCGATGTTGCGCAGCCACCACCAGCCATTGCCGGCATAATCGTCTTCACTATTGGTCCATGCGCCATTTTTCTTTGCATATGCGGTATTTTTCGCTTGCCGTGTTGAAGATTTATTCTCGTGATGGATCGCAAATCCATAATCCATCTCTTTTACTTCATCGGTTGACAACAGTTCCGAAAAGTTTTGGATGGAACGGTGCGTATATCGTCGAGACAGGAAGTGATCGACCGTACAAAAGTGGCGGTGATCCAAGATGTAACGACATCCGATAAGAACACATGGGATCATCCTTCCTATAATGACGATCTTTACAGTACGTATCCGACTCTATTCGAAGGACTGTATCGCATGGAAGACGACGGAAATTTAGCATTTAACTTCAATCCGTTCCGGTGCACGGGTCGTTATCCGACGATTCCGACCGTATATTCCCTTACGGATGATATAGCAAACTCGATTCAGGTAAAGATCAACCAGTCAGAAATTCCGACACGCTGGAAGACGATCGAAGACAAACAGAATGAATTTAATCAATTATTTGCAGAAGAAAGCTGGGGGAATTTCTTTGCTGGACGCAAGGAGAACCTCTGGATAACGTATAATCCGAATAAGGATGGAAAGACAGCTGGCGGCTACTTTATGCCTAAATATAATACATGCAGGCAGGTAGAGATTTCATATTCGGAGTATGGAACAGGTATCATCAAAGAATTTTCAGATCATATGGATATTTATCTGAATAACTTCGATGAAGAAGATCCGACGACATTAAAAACGAATACGATAAAAATATACGGGGCTTCTTCCACCCCTACTTATACCATTAAGCACAGAGGTGTGAACCAGGTTAGAAGTAACGTGTCAGAAAGCTGGAACGACGGCGTTTATACGCTCACCGTTCAGCATAATGGACCAGTTGATATTCGAGTAAATTGTTCGGGAAATGAAAAGGACCGGCTTACCTCGTATAAGGAATCTTCTTATACGCCTCCGGCTTTTCCGGAAGAATATACAGGCCCGCAGCAGTTTGAGGCAGAATTCTTTGACGTTAAAAATATTGACGGGATCGTCACGAATGGATGTAAGTCAGGCATTGAAAATTTCTGGGGACAGGGTTACTTGAAGTTTGGTAAAAATGCAGAGGCTTCTGTCAAAGATACCGTGACATGCAAGACAGCTGGTACGAAGACGATGACACTTCGTTATTCAACAAAATCTGAGGCTGACATCAATCAGGTTGATCTATACGTAAATGGCGCGAAAGTTGATACACTGTCATTTACGCAGGGTACTTCACTTAGTGAATGGAAAACGATCGAGAAGCAGGTTACGCTGAATGAAGGCGACAATAAAGTGGAATTGAGAGCAACAGCAGCTATTTCCGGAGATTTGTATTTCGATAACTTTGTGATCAGCTGATAACAAAATATACACAAAAAAGTAAGAGGGTTATCCTAAGGGAAACCCTCTTATTTGATGTTAAGCAGCTTCATGATATAGCAGGTAGATTCCACGATCTTGTTGATCGATCTGCAAAAGGCTGGTTTACCCGAAAAAAAATTGCGGATGATCCGATTGGCTTTTTTCATAGAAACTCTTTTTCTTTTAATATATGAATCCGTTATCGATATGCTACCAGCCGATGGATCGGCATTCCTTTGGAACTAAATTTTTCTTCATATTCCGTCATCACGTTTCCCACGGCAAATGGACTGCCATGCAGATCATAGGTTACATCTTTTATGTGCCAGGGGGACGTCTCCTGGATCGTTTCCAGAGAGTAATCAAATAAGTTACGGTTATCGGTTTTAAAGCAAACAGTCCCGTTTTGGTGCAAAATGATATCATAAATGGCCAAAAAAAGAGGTGAGGTGAGCCTGCGTTTCGCGTGCCGTTCTTTTGGCCACGGATCGGAAAAATTCAGATAGATCCGCTCGACTTCAAAACGATCAAATACATCACTGAGATTTTTAGCATCCATCCGGATAAAAAACAGGTTTGATAGCTCGGTTTCCTGTCTTTTTTCGATGGCGCGGTATAGCACGCTCGAATACATTTCGATTCCGATATAATTGATCTGCGGATTTTTTGCCGCGAGTGTGTGGATAAATTTTCCTTTTCCCATACCTATTTCGATGTGGAGGGGATTCTCGTTTTCAAAAAAAGTATTCCAGATTCCCCGGTATTTCTGTGGATCTTGGATCACATAGATACTGTCTGCTATAAATTCTTCTGCTCCTTTAATATTTCTCAATCGCATGATCTGATATGTTCCTTTCTGAAGTAGTGCCTGCATACTATATTATCATAAAAGGAATACAGATGTCAAAAATGTAAAAAAAGTAGAAATTTTTATTAAATTTATAAGATACGGTTGGAAAATAGACAAAAATCGTGTATGATATAACATATGAAAAAAGAGTTGCTTGCCTATGCAGAAATTATGCTTGAGAATGGAGTACAGACTATGAAAAAACGAGTGAAGATATTTTTATTGGGGATATGTATGGCGTTGTCTGTGAATGTGATGTCTGGAACGGTTTTTGCGAAACCCAGCATATTTTCAGAAACAGCTTGCGTACTGGATGTCCAGTCAGGGGCTATCCTGTATGAGAAGAATAAGAACCAAAAGGAATATCCTGCTAGTATAACGAAAATCATGACGACTTTGGTTGCGATTGAGAATTCTTCTATGGATGAGGAAGTCGTGTATACGGATAACGCGTTTGCAAATTGGGAGTCCGGGGCTTCCAACGCGGGTATCAAAGTGGGAGAACGGATCAGTATGGAAGAGAGTCTGTATGCTGCCATGCTGGCTTCGGCAAACGAGGCGTGTAATGGAATGGCAGAGCATATTTCAGGAAGTATTGATGGATTTGTAAAAAAAATGAACCAAAAAGCAAAGGAACTCGGTTGCCAAAATACTCATTTTGCAAATACGAATGGTCTTTGGAAAAAAAATCATTACACGACCGCATATGACATGGCACTGATCGGGCGTGCAGCGATCCGTAATGAAGATTTTAAGACGATAGCTGGGACTAAGACTTATATCATGTCCAAAACTAATAAGAATAAGAGAGGACCTTCTGAGCCGTTAGTCAACCACCATAAAATGATCAATCCGGCAGACTACCCTCAGTACGAGTATGAATACTGTGAGGGAGGAAAAACAGGTTATACGTCGAAAAGCCGGAATACGCTTGTCACATTTGCGAAAAAAGGTGATATGGAACTTGTATGCGCCGTTATGAAATGCAATAATTCCGTATGGCTGGAGCCAAACGCCTATACGGATACGACAAAACTTTTTAACTATTGCTTCGAAAATTACGAGAAGACGAAGATCCAAGATAATGCAGCAAGTGAGATCAATGAACAGTATTTATTTACGAATTTCAGCCCATTTTATAGTAAGGAGACAAGCTGTCTTCATATCGACGAAAATGCGGGCGTCATTCTTCCGAAGGGAGTTTCCATTGATCAGGCAGAGAAAAAGATCAAATATTATGACAAAGCGATCGAAGAAAATGGGAAAAAAGTGATCGGAAGGCTTTCCTATACGTACAAAGGACAGGAAGTCGGAGCTACAAATATTTATTTTGATGAAAATGACTCTCCGACGCTTCGGGATAGTATTGATATGAGTAAATGGTTCGACGAGGCAGTTGAAACGGCTAGCAAACCGCCATTTCCGTGGAAAAAAGTGTCGCTTCTGATCATACTTGCATGCTGTATCATCGGCGTCAGCATCCTGTGTTTTCTGAAAGTGAGGGAATATCAGGTGAAAACGGAGAACCGCCACCGGTTTAAGAGAAATAGAAGAAATCTGCTCCGGAAGGAACGTGATTTTTATATCAATCGTTTTAAATAGTTGAACGTTTTTTACGGAGAGAAGGGAGCCTTGTCCGGCAAGACCCCCTTCTTTTTTAGTCCTTATTTTTAATTATTTTTACATCTTCCTTTAGTTTTTCCACTGTTTCTTTTGCCGTTGTGATCTTTTGGATCAAGCCAATGTAATCATCACTTTCCGCATCCTTATGCGTTTCATAGTAACTCTGTCCGATTTCCAGATACATCCGTTCAATCGTTTTTTCCTGGCTCCGGATTTGTCCATTCAGAGCAGAAACCTCGGTAATTTCTTTTGCCTTATCGGAAATCTCGTATGCGGTATTGTTGATCACATCCGATACTTTGTCAAATAAACCAGCCATATCTCTACCTCCATCTGTGTTCACGTTCTGTATCTGATTTGATTATAACACAGGAACAAAGAGGGTAGCAAGTAAAAAAACTATTGTCCTAATTGTTAATTGGTGCTATACTGATAGACACTGGTTATCATAATGTTCAAGGAGGAGAAATCTTATGAATTTATTGTCATTAGAAAAAGAGCTGAAAGAAAACACGTACCCGGGAAGGGGCATTGTGATCGGCAGATCCCCGGATGGGAAATATGCTGTCACTGCCTATTTTATCATGGGACGAAGTGAAAACAGCAGAAACCGCATTTTTGTAGAAGAGGGGGAGGGCATCCGCACGGAGGCGTTTGACCCTTCAAAATTAAGTGATCCGAGCTTGATCATATACGCCCCGGTCCGCGTACTCGGAAATAAGATGATCGTTACGAACGGGGACCAGACCGATACGATTTACGAGATGATGGATAAGCAGCAGACGTTTGAGCAGGCCCTTCGCACAAGGGAATTCGAGCCGGACGGGCCGAATTATACGCCGCGTATTTCCGGTATCCTGCATGTGGAACGTGGCAATTTTAATTATGCTATGTCTATCTTAAAAAGCGATCACGGGAATCCGGATTCCTGTAATCGTTTTACCTTTGCCTATAGTGATCCGATCGCGGGAGAGGGACGTTTTATTCATACATACCAGTGTGATGGGGAGCCGCTTCCGAGTTTTGAGGGCGAGCCGAAACCTGTGGCAGTATTAGATGATATGGATGCCTTTACCGATCTACTTTGGCAGAATCTGAATGAAAGCAATAAAGTTTCTCTGTTTGTGCGGTATATCGACATTGCTTCTGGAGAATACCGGACGAAGATCATAAATAAGAATAAATAAGAAAGGAAATAGAGATCATGAAAGAATTGGAATTAAAGTACGGTTGTAACCCGAACCAAAAACCTTCCCGTATTTATATGGAAGAGGGGGAACTACCGATCAAGGTGTTAAATGGGAAACCGGGATACATCAATTTTCTTGATGCGTTTAACGGCTGGCAGCTTGTCAAGGAACTGAAGAAGGCGACAGGACTTCCGGCAGCGACCTCTTTTAAGCATGTTTCGCCGGCAGGAGCGGCTGTTGGCCTTCCACTTAGCGAGGTGGAAGCAAAGATCTACTGGGTGGATGATCTCGGAGAATTATCCCCTCTTGCCTGTGCTTATGCGAGAGCCCGGGGAGCAGACCGTATGTCCTCATATGGCGATTTTATCTCCCTCTCGGATATATGTGATGTTTCCGTTGCTAAGATGATAAAGAGGGAATTTTCAGATGGCATTATTGCACCGGGCTATGAGCCGGAAGCGTTGGAGATCTTGAAAGAAAAGAAAAAAGGAAATTACGCAATCATTGAGATCAATCCAGATTATGAGCCAAAGGAACTGGAGCGAAAGGAAGTATTCGGTATTACCTTTGAGCAGGGACGGAATGAGCTTGTGATCGACGATGAGTTTTTTGGCAATGTCGTGACGAAGAACAAAGAAATAACGGATCAGGCTAAAATCGATATGGCGATTTCCATGATCACATTGAAATACACGCAGTCCAATTCCGTTTGTTTTGTCAAAGGCGGACAAGCAATCGGGATCGGCGCCGGGCAGCAGTCGCGCATCCATTGTACAAGGCTTGCTGGCAGCAAAGCCGATAACTGGTTTTTGCGCCAGTCTCCGCAGGTGTTGAACCTGCCGTTTAAGGAAGATATGAAACGTGCGGAGAGGGATAATGCGATTGATAATTATATCGGTGAGGACTATATGGATGTTTTGGCAGATGGCTGCTGGGAAAAATATTTTACCGAAAAACCGCCGGTATTTGAAAAGGAAAAGAAGGCGGCGTGGCTCGCGGAATATGCGAAAGACGTCACGCTCGGATCGGATGCGTTTTTCCCGTTTGACGATAACGTGGAGCGCGCGTTCCGAAGCGGCGTGAAATATATCGCACAGCCGGGTGGGTCGATTCGTGACCAGGATGTGATCAATGCCTGTGACAGACATGGGATCGTGATGAGTTTTACGGGGTTGAGGTTGTTCCATCACTAAGAAAGACTAAAAACAGGGATATCCGCATGACGGATATCCCTGTTTTTGTTATTATTTTTTTCGTAAAAACCGTTATTTTTTGAGAACCACAGCGGTTATCGTCAGATAACAGTCTTCACATTCATTTCTAAAGATCTTGTATTTTGAGAAATCTTTGTCAGGTGATTGAAGTTCAATCGTCTGTGTCATCAGGCCTTCACCTGCTGGGAATAAACCGCCCCAGTTGATTTCCTCGTCACCACTGCTTGAAGTATATCGTACAGCAGATCCAAATCCACCTTCGGTTGCGTCTTTATAAGTGAATTCAATGGATGAGAATTTTCCGATTGCTTCATCCGGGAAATTAAACCAGGCACCAGGATATTGCGGGTTGTATGCAATTGTCACACTTCCTTCTGCTTCGTTGAATTCGATGCTTGCACCGCCATCTGCTTTTACAGAGGTCTCATCAATTTTCAGCGAGTACTCCGTCTTATCCTCATTCCATCCAGTTTTGATATTTGGATTTGGTGTTGCAACAGGAGGAGGAGTCGGTACGTCCGGCCGGCCGCTAATGTCAGGAGCGCCTGCTTCAGCATTTTCGGAGAAAGCCCAGGAAGCTACTTTATATCCGCTTCCACGGAATACAAAGTACACATCATGTTTTCCTGTCACCGTCTTTGTTGTTGCAGTGCTTGTGTAGACATATTTATTGTTGGTCGTTTCTAAAATGTCGATCGTTGCCACTTTGTTCTCGATATTTGTCGGGTCATCAATGAACAACTCAACTCTTCCGGCATCCGATGCGGAGTAGTACTCCATACCGAAATTCTTAAGTCCGTTTTCGCCGAAATTAACACCTTTGATACATGTCCAGTCTCCGGTATCAATAGCATCAATAACCATAGGTGAACCGTTGATGGTTTGTAATACCATCGCGTCATCTCGTGAGGACTTTACGCCTGCACTGGATGCCGCTGTCGTTGCGTTGATGTATTTTGTAGAACCATCTTCGTTCTTGTAAGGCTCAAAATCTTCAATCTGAGAAGCGCCTTCGTAGCTAGGAGTGATGGAAATAGCATCCGTCGCTTCATCTACGGAAATCTCATCTACATGAAGGTTTCTGTACTGTTTGTTATCACGGAACAACGTGTTGCCCAGTATTGTTGAGTGATAGAAGATGTAGTCATGGCCTTTGAATGACTGCATGTGGTGGTGATTGTTGTAGCTCTCACCATAAATCGAACTCGGGTTGTCAAGGATCGCACCTAAATATTTCAGGTCGTCCGTGCTTTCCTGTTGATCTGGATCAAATGTAATGTTCATCGGATCGGTTGATACATAGCATCCGATCTGGCCGGAACCAAGATTATTTACAGCGCCGATTGGTTTTTGCAGTGAACCAGGAACCATAAAGTTGATACAGTAAGAATAGAAATACTTACCGTGGAACTGGTTGATCTCACTGTCCTCAAACATATAATAAGCATCGAGTTTTTTCGGTTCGCCGTCCAAAAGGACTTTACCAGTACCCTCTTCAAACTTGATCTTGGCTACCCGGCTGGTCTGAGGATGAGCCTTTTGTTCAGCTGTCGGATTATTGCCTCCCGGAACACCGCCGCCGAAATAAACGTAAGCATCGCCTTTGTCATCGACAAGTACGGCCGGGTCGAAGCACCAAACGACATCGGAGCAGTTCGGTGTGGACTGGTTGAATAAAACTTTTCCTAAATCGTCTTTCCAAGGGCCTGTCGGAGAATCACCCTGAACGTATCCGACTGCACCGCCATTTGTGTAGAAGATGTAATATTCGTCTTCACCATCGCCGTCGCCGTCGATTTTCAGTCCCGAAGGAGCCCATGCTTTCGTACCCCATTTGCATTTTGTTTTCTCTTTCGACGGTATGGTTGAGACCATATTTGTCAAGTTTTCGTTATCCAACGTACCCTCGTCTGTCCAGTTGACCATATCTTTTGTCGAAAGGATCGTTAACGAATGATTGTTATAGCCGTTCTTTGCTAATGTACCAGCTTCGTAATCAATTCCTTCCGTCGTTCCGTATACATACAATTTTCCATCATTTTCTGAATTGTCGATGCAGGTAGGATCGGCAATGAAATCGAAATTTGTAAGCATACTGTCTACGTTATGTGCTTTCCCATCCGCAGTCGTGTACTGGATCGGCGGCGTAAGTGTGATCTTGTCGTCATACCAGTTATTGTTGGCAATATGCTGCGCGAAAATATTATCGGTCTTTTTGTTATACTGTTCTGCGCCAGCAGCTTCTAATGATACTTTTTTACCATCTTTATAAGCTACGATACCATCTGAATAACCTAATGTGTAATCGTTAAAGAAAGAGTAGCTCTGCGTAGACGGCGCGAAAGTCGGCCGGATCGTCGGAGTCGGAACCGGTGTAGGTGCCGTACTCTCGTCTGGTTTAGTAGTCACGGCCGGAGTACTGCTCTGAACCGGAGTGCTGCTCTCTGATGGGTCAGCGCTCTGCAACGGAGTACTGCTCTCGTCTGGTTTAGCAGTATCGGCCGGAGTACTGCTTTCTGCCGGGTTTGCGCTCTGAACCGGAGTACTGCTCTGAGCCGGATTGGAGCTTGCTGCCGGTGTAGAACTGATTCCCGGAGCTGTGCTTGCGTTTGGTTGATGTATTAGCTTCTTTTTCACTTTCACTGTTACCTTTGCTTTTACTTTTTTGTTTTTCTTTGAAGTCACCGTAATTTTCGCTGTTCCGGTTTTTTTACCTTTAACAACGCCTTTTTTACTTACGGTGGCAACGCTCTTTTTGTTTGATTTGTAAGTGACAGCTTTACTTGCCTTCTTGGGTTTCACCGTTTTAACTTTCAGTTTAAAGGTTTTCCCCACTTCCAAAGTGATCTTCTTTTTGTTCATAGTTATCTTCTTTGGTTTTGATGCCGCCTGTATTGTCATGTCATTGCTCCAGATGCTCGTGAATGTCATCACGCCAACGAGAGACATACAGACAGTTTTTCTGAGTTTTTGCTTCATCCAATACCCTCCTTTTTTATGTGCGGTCATGTGTCACGTTCTATTGTGCATATCATTTGATATATTTTGCATTTTCACGGTGACGCATGAACGTTTGCTACATAAATAAGTGTACCCTATAAGGACAGTTTTGTCAACCGATCCGAGACAAGTTAGAGAGGCTTTTATTCCTATAAATCAGTAATGCAGGGGAGATCCGACCATAAAAAGAACTTGTGCAAAAATCATATTTTTGGTATATTGGTAGTAAGGGATCAGTGAATACAAAAATGAGTGAAATATGTGCAAAAATGAAACACGGAAATGAGGGTAATTATGCAAAGGATATTGGTAGTGGATGATGTGGAGGTAAATCGCGAGCTGCTGCGCAATATGCTGGAAGATGAATACATTGTCGAAACGGCAGAGGACGGGGATCAGGCAGTACGGAAACTGGAGGTGTATAAGGATGAGACAGCGGCGCTCCTTTTGGATCTTCAGATGCCGAAGCTGAACGGATTTGCTGTCATGGATGTAATGAAACACCGGGGATGGCTGAAAAAGATCCCGGTGCTGATCATAAGCAGTGAAGATGCAGTGGAAGTCGAGAACCAGTGTTTTGAACTGGGGGTCTCTGATTTTGTCCATAAACCTTTTGAGGCATCGATCGTTAGGAACCGAATACGGAATTCCGTTGAATTATTCGCCTGCAAAAACCAGTTAGAACAAAAAGTAGAAGAACAGTCGGAAACGATGAAAAAGCAGGATGAGATCATTCAGATGCAGTCCGAACAGCTCAGGAACGCAAAGCCGTTTAATAATCTCATGATGGAATTTCAATGCGCGATCATGGAAGTCGAGACGAAGTTGAAAGTGCTGAACGAGGAATTTTCGCAGAAGTATAACCGGAATCCGTTTGAATCGATCAAGAGCCGGTTAAAGTCGCCGGAAAGCATTTATGAGAAATTGAGACGGAAAGGATATGCTACAACAGTAGAAAATATACGCGAAAAGCTGACGGATGTGGCGGGACTCCGGGTAATCTGCTCGTTTCCAGACGATATTTACCGTTTGGCGGAACTTTTTATCAAGCAGGATGATATTATGCTGATTAAGAAAAAAGACTACATAGAACATCCGAAAGAGAATGGATACCGCAGCTTACATCTGATCGTGGATATACCGATCTTTCTGTCAAATGAGAAAAAGTACATGAAGGTGGAAGTCCAGTTTCGCACGATTGCGATGGACTTTTGGGCGAGCCTGGAGCATAAACTGAAATATAAGAAAAATGTGAAAAATGCGGATGAGATCGTTGATATGTTAAAGGCATGCGCGGACTCGATTGAAGTACTTGATTATCAGATGCAGGATATCCGCAATAAGATCGATCAGTCCAAAGAGTAATAACAAAAAGGGCTCTACGTCCCGGTTTCCCGCAATCCCGGGTTGTAAAGCCTTTCTTGTGATATCTGTGAATTGTCCGCAGATCTGGATAACAGATCGTTTATTCTTCTGTTTTTGTTTCTGAATCCTTTTCGGTTTCAGTTTCGTTTTTGGAAAGGCTGTCACGCCATGCTTCCAATTTTTTAGTTGCGGCATCAATCGTTCTCTGGCAAATGTCTGGGAGCTTATCACCCCACGCCTTAGAAGCCTGCTCATAGCCTTTTTTGATAGCAGCGATCATTTCGTCTGCTTTTGTGGCATCTCCGCCACTTAACGCTTGTGCCATTGCTACAAATCTGTCACTCGTCTGCTCGACACCCCAGTAACCATCATCTGCAATATCTTTTTGAGCCTGGGCAATCGTTGCCGGATCAGCAGTCGCATTTTTAAATAAATCGGCAAGCGATGTGTATTTATTCGCCTGTTTGTTCAGAAGCTGATTTACCAGGTTCTGAAGCTGCTGATTTTTTGATTTCAACTCGGATTTCATTTTCTTTACGATACTGGAATAATCCTTTACGGTATTGGCATCCTTGCCACCTGTAAGATTGGACGGCTCATAAACGACACCAGAATCTTCTTTATTGGATGTCGTCTCCGACGATTTCTTATTATCCTGCTTCGTCGATGTACGGGAAGTGGATGGATAAGAAGTAGTCTGTGCATTTGTTACTCCATAAACACTCATTCTTTTTCCCTCCTTGGTCTGAAATTATGGATAAAATTAGTTCTCTAACATATATATCGGAAAAAGGAACACAAACTTAACCTTGTTATTATAAAAAAATAGAGGTATGATATTGTTATAGTGAGGTGAACGTCATGATAAAGAAGATTGTTTTGTTTACGAAAGGCATTGAAACGCTGTGGTTTTTTTCAGAACAGATGGGAAAGACATTTGAACTGCTCGGATATGATGTGTTCTATTTTGACCAGTGTAAGGAATACCGCAGCCTGAGCGACCTGATCTGGTTTTGTGAACCAGGGGTGACAGCCGCGATCAGTTTTAATTTTGACGGCTGCTGCGGGGAAGACTATTTTATCGATTCGAATGGCGTTTCGTTTTTTGACGCGCGGCAGATTTTATTTTTGAACATTGTGGTGGATCATCCGTTTTATTATCATAAGTTCCTGCCATATCTGCCGAGTGATTATACACAGATTTCTATTGACCGGGAACATGAGGCCTATCTAAAACGATTTTTACCGGAGATCAAACGGGGGCCGTTCATGCCTTTGGGCGGAACGGCACTTTGGGATGAGGATCAGATGCCGGGCTGGGATGACCGCAGGTTTGATATCGTGTTCACAGGAAATTATAATCCTCCCTCGACATTTGAAGGGGCGATTACAAGGCATGGGAAAGAGTACGCGGACTTTTATTATGATATCATCGACGATCTGATCAGCCATCCCTGGAGATCAATGGACCATGTGATCATCGAGCATCTGAACCGGGACGTGGAGGATATAACGGAGGAAGGTCTGAAGGATACGCTTCCCAATATGATCTTTATCGATCTGTATGTCCGGCATTATTTCCGGGGTGAGGTGGTGAAAACACTAGTAGACAGCGGACAGAAAGTCCACTGTTTCGGGGCTGGATGGGATCATTTGGATTGCCGTCATCCTGAAAATATCGTGAATGGAAATGTTTTGGATTCTCTCGGATGCCTGCAGCAGATCAGCAGGAGTAAGATTTCATTGAATGTGATGCCCTGGTTTAAAGACGGAGCGCATGACCGCGTTTTTAATTCAATGTTAAACGGAGCGGTATGTGTGAGTGACGTCTCCAGATATATGGATGAAATACTGGAAGATGGGAAAGATTACATCAAGTATGATCTGGCTGCGCTCACGGAACTGCCTGGGAAAATAGAGGAATTATTGGTAAACCGAGACCAATGGGAACGTATCGTGGCAAGTGGATATAAAAAGGCAGCAGACGGGCATACATGGGCAGACCGCGCCAGGTTCCTTCATTCAGAAATTCTTTGCAAGATACAGTAATGTGTGTTAGAATACACGTATACATAAATCTATGATTGAGATTGGGAGAATGATATGGCTGGAAATAAAGGTAAACAGAAAAAGCAAAAAAAGCAGAAGAAGCATCCAAAGTTTTGGTTCGGCTTCAAAATATTTCTGTTAATGTTTCTTGTTACGCTTCTCGTAGTAGGGATTGTATTTTATGTAAAGTATGGACGGGACATTTTCAGATTACAGGACGAAGCTGTTCAGTTAGTGAAAGATGCTACCGAGGAGACATTCCGAGATTCGGAGACGACGATCGCCTACAATTCAAAAGGAAAGCAGATCGCTGTCCTGAAAGGTGAAAAGGATTCCTATTATATGCCGATCGATGAGATACCAAGATATGTAAAAGACGCGTTTATCGTGACCGAGGATAAGAAATTTTATGAGCACAATGGAATTGATGCCGGCGGGATCGTGCGTGCTGTCTGGGTGCAGATAAAAAACAATGGCGAGATTTCTCAGGGGGCTAGTACGATCACACAGCAGCTTGCCAGAGGGGTATACCTGACGACCGAGAGGACGTATGAAAGGAAGATAAAGGAAATCTTTATTGCACTCGAGCTAGAGAAGAAATTTTCTAAGGATCAGATCTTGGAATTTTATTTGAATACGATCTATTTTTCTAGCGGTTACTATGGGATCGAGGCGGCGGCCAAAGGGTATTTCAGCACCAGCTGTAAAGACCTGAGTTTGTCGCAGCTGTGTTTCCTTTGCGCAATCCCGAACAGTCCGACCCGTTATGATCCGATCAAGAACAAACAAAATACGCTCGAACGTAGGGATCGCATCTTAAAACAGATGTTAGATGATAAGGTGATTTCGCAGGAAGAGTACGACACGGCGGTTGCAGAAAAGATTAAACTGAATGTAACCGAGCCCGTGAAGAGGAACTTTATCCAGACGTTTGTGACCTATTGTGCGACGAGAAAGCTGATGGAGTGCAATGGTTTCAAGTTTAAAAATACGTTTGATTCAAAAAAAGAGGAAGAAAAATACGACGACGATTATACGGATGCGTATGCGGCAGCACAGAAACAGCTTTTAAATAATGGTTACCGCATTTACACTTCCATTGACCTGAAAAAACAAAAGGCGCTCCAGGAGGCGGTCAATACCAATTTATCTGCATTTACGGAAAAGAACACAAATGGCATTTATAAAATGCAGGGGGCAGCAGTTTGTATTGATAATAAGACCGGAAGGGTAGTGGCCATCGTCGGCGGACGGAGCCAGAAAACGAGCGGTTATACGTTAAACCGTGCGTACCAGTCGTTCCGACAGCCGGGGAGCAGCATCAAGCCCGTCATCGTCTATACGCCTTCTCTGGAGAGGGATTACACGCCGGATACAACAGTCAATGATCATAAATTTGAGGGCGGGCCTTCGAATGCGAATGGAAAGTATTCCGGACATATTTCACTGCGATATGCCGTGGAGCAGTCAAAAAATACGATTGCCTGGCAGCTTTTTGATGAGTTGACTCCTAAAGTGGGACTACAGTATCTTTTGGAAATGAATTTTTCTAAGATCGTTGATGACGATTATTATAGCGCATCCTCGCTCGGAGGGTTTACTTACGGATGCAGTCCGCTGGAAATGGCTTCGGCGTACGCTACCATTCAAAATGAAGGAAAGTACCGAGAACCGACGTGTATTGTAAAAATACTGGATGCCGATGGTAAAACCATCGTGAAAAATGATGTGGATGAAAAGTACATCTACGATTCCAAAGCGGCAAATACGATGACGGATATTTTAAAAGGGGTTCTTACAAAAGGTACCGGCGTCGGACTTGGACTGGATAACGGTATGACGGCTGCGGGGAAAACAGGTACGACAAATGATAAAAAAGACGGATGGTTCTGTGGGTTCACGCCGTACTATACGACAGCTGTATGGATAGGGTGCGATAATCCAACGAGCATAGGCGACTTGTCGGGAGCGACATATCCCGGCAGGACATGGAAGATGTATATGAATACGATACATGCGGATTTGGAAACGAAACCATTTCCGTATGAAGAGCGGGGGGATCTCAAAGACGATGACAATTCGTCGAAACCATCATATTCTGACGAGGACCACGATTCCTCGGACGAAGATGATGACGAGGAAGAAAAACCGACGAGAAAGCCAAAGCAGACGAGTAAACCAAAAGCGACGAAAAAACCGCCGGAAGAGGATGAGGATGAACCAGAGGATACGACGCCTGAACAGGCTCCAGGAAATGACGGAGAGGCGCCTCAGCCGCCACAAGAGGGAAATGTGCCGGAAGATAATCCGGATCAGAGCGGCAGTACGTCAAATGATGATACCGGATTTAGTCAGGATGATACCACGTTCCAGGGAGAAGACGGTACCGTCCAGCCATGATCTGATCTTTCTTTCTACACCGATCTGTGTATAAAACAAATTGTGTCAAGCCTTGTTTTGGCTTGACACAATTTGTTTTTAGAGATTTAATTCTTTGACGTGTTTTTCCATTATTGGAGATCTGCCGAGGGATGTCCGTATTTTTTCAGAATCTTCTGAATGCGTTCCGATGGATCCAAAAGTTCCGCGATCGAAAAGTCATGATTCATCGTATTGATCAGAAGGGCAATGTATTTGCTCATATCAACATTGATGTAATATTCTTTTGATAAAACTTCTTTCGGCTGATAAACGAGGTTCGTTGTCATCAGACGATAGATCAATCCGCTTTCATATGCCTTATCAAATTTCTCTAGTCCATTTGTAAAGAGACCAAATGTCGAAGCGACAAAAATGCGGTTTGCCTTTCTCCGTTTTAACTCCGTAGCGACATCAATAATGCTCTCGCCAGAAGATATCATATCATCGATCACAACGACATCTTTTCCCTCAACATCCGCGCCTAAAAATTCGTGGGCGACGATCGGGTTCCGACCCTCTACGATCTTCGTGTAATCGCGCCGTTTATAAAACATCCCCATATCGACGCCGGCTACCCCGGCAAAATAAATCGCGCGGCCGGTAGCGCCTTCATCCGGACTTATTACCATCATGCGTTTCGGATCCATCTCAAGATCCGGTACGTTTTTCAGCATGGCCTTAATAAACTGGTATGTGGGCTGGATCGTTTCAAACGTATTGAGCGGAATGGCATTCTGCACGCGGGGATCGTGGGCATCAAACGTAACGATACTTTCCACACCCATATTCACGAGTTCCTGCAATGCCAGCGCACAGTCTAAAGATTCCCTCGAGCTGCGTTTGTGCTGGCGGCTTTCATATAGAAAAGGCATAATGACAGTAATTCGTCTCGCTTTTCCACTGACAGCGGCGATCATACGCTTTAAATCCTGGAAGTGGTCATCCGGGGACATGCGGTTGATCTGGCCGCATACTTTGTATGTAAGATTGTAGTTGCATACATCGACGAGAATGTACAGATCTTTTCCGCGCACGGATTCATTCAAAATACCTTTCGCTTCTCCTGATCCAAACCGCGGGCACACCGCATCGATCAGATAGGACTCTTTTTTATAGCTGCTGAAGTGAATGGATTCCTCATCATTACCGCTTTCCGTTCTCCAGGACGAGATATACGAATCTACTTTTTTTCCAATCTCGCGGCTGCTTTCCAGGGCGATGATCCCGAGGTCTCCATAAGGGATGATGTCTGCGAAGTTGTTCTGGCTCATTACTGTGTCCTCCTAATATAATAGTTTTAAATCTATATAAAAATGTCTCATGGAATGAAACATTTAATATGCACCAGGCAGGGTTGTCATTTGCGAGATGATGCCTGGCGGGTAAAAATAGCCTTTTTCAGGCGGATGTCATCCCCTGTTAGTTTCAACAGCGAATACCGGCTCGTAATACGGCTAAAGACGCGCTCACTGTACTGCTCCCTCAGGTCATCAAAGGAGAGGTTCGTGGAAATGATCGTTGATTTCCTGTGAATGAGACGCGTGTCTATCACCTGATACAATTGAGATGAGGTGAAACTGTTGTTCAACTCTGTACCGAGATCATCCAAAATGAGTAAATCGCAGTCCAAAATGTACGAGACGACAGCGTTCTTCTCAACAGAACTCAATGCTTTATCAAACTTATTTTTTTCTAATAGGTCAAACAAGCCTAGAGCTGTTAAATAGACGACGGTGTGAGAATGATCCAGTGCTTCTTTGGCGATACAATGAGTCAAAAAGGTTTTTCCAACTCCGGTATTTCCGTACAGCAGAAGGTTATCATGTGATTCGTCGAAGTGATCACAAAAGAAAAGGGCGGTTTCATGGATATTCCGTATATTGTCCCTCGGTGTAAGTCCTGTGGTATCTTCGATATAATCATCTGGATAGTATTTTTCATTGAAATGGGAAAAATTTTCACTTTTCAGTATTTCTTGCAGGTTTGATTGCTCATATAGATATTCTACGATCCTTTTCTGAAAGCAATGGCATTTTTCGTTTCCGATATAACCGGTGTCCTGACAGTCAGGGCAATCGAATAATGGCTGCAGATAGTCAGCAGGATACCCATGCTGGGTGAGGAGGATTTCTTTTTTTCGGGTAATGACGGAGATGTCCCGTTTGAGTTGTTTTACATCTGCTTTTGTTCCGTCAAAAGCTGTTTTTGCCATTTTGACAGATAGCTCGGCAATGATTTGATCCAGCTCGTCCCATTCGGGTATCACTTTTCGTATTTCCTTTTTTCGGTCAAGAAGGAGGCGGCCGTTTCTTAATTGTGTTTCATTGTATTGTGCGTATAAGCTATTATACTGATCGTTTTGTAACTGCATAAAAGTCTCCGTATCATGATTGGTGAAGAAGTTGTTTTTCTAAATCTGCATATTCTTCTCTGGAATATTCCCGCTGCGGAAATTGCTGAAATTTATTTTTGTTCCGTCGGGCGGTTCCGTTCTTACCTGGGGATGCGTTTTTCTGGCGGAAAAATGATTTATCACAGTCTTCAATGTCCTTTAGGGATGTGACTCCCTTTTTATGCCAGTCCTCCAAAATTTTTGCCGTGTAATTCAGGTTTGTATCGCCCGACTGGAGCACGGTCCTGCTGCACGCCTCTTCCAAAACAGCATCGGGGAAATGGTAAACTTCCCATTTATCAATGACTGCCTTTTCGGCGGGTGCAAGGGCGCGTTTGATGCCAAGAGCCTTTGTAATGATCCGATATGTACCGTTGAAGGAAGAAACTTCATCTTCTGCGTCTTCGACTGTGCGGATCCCTTTTTTTGCCCAGTTGAGAGCGATCGTTTCCAGGTAGCGGGGATTTCTCTTTCCCCTTGATAATGCCGTTTCATAAAGCGTGATGACCAGATTAAGCGAAAAACCTAAATCCGACATCAGATACAGAACGAGCTGCATATGTGCGTCACCGAGCGTCGTTCCGAGTAACGCCTCAACCATGCTCAGGCACGATTCAATTTCTGAGTCCTTTTTCAGCGCTTCAGCCTGAAGCGGAGAATAAATGTGACGTTTCGGAATGTCTGGCTGTATGAGATACGTCTGGGAAGGCTCGGCAGATCCCGAATCCGGAGGAGCCATTTCTTCCACAACGTCTAGTGTTTTGGAAACGGTAGCTGCAGACGAAGAGTAATGAGACGCTTGTTCTGGCTGTTTGCTTTCGTCCGAAAGCGGCAGCAGGGAAATTTCGATGATCTGTCCTACTGCTTCCGTAATGGAGATCACGCCCTGTTTTTCCCAATACCGAAGAGCGCGGGTAATGTCTGCTTCCGTGTTTGAGAGCATGTCCGCCATGTTTTCGATCGTCAGCGAGGGAGAAGTTTCATTCATCTGCCGCAAAAGATAGAGGTAAACTTTGACAAAGCTGCCGTTTGCCTGTGGCATATAAGTATCAATAAAAATATTAGGAACCTGCGTTATGTTTTGTGAAAAATAATTTGTAACTGAAAACCCCATCGTGTTCTGTTTCCTCCTCAAAAAATAATTCCTTCTGCATAAAGCATAACCTAAAAATTGATTTCTGTAAATAGCTAAAAAAATGTACTTTTTCAGTAGAAAATATGATGTGGAAAGTGTGGAAAATGTGGATAACTTTGAATCGAACATACTATGTATGTAGAAAAAAATAATAAAAACCGCGAAAATCTGTGACTAAATAAGAATATTGTAAAAAATAAAGTTATTCACATATTTTATAAATGGAAAAACTATCCACAACCTCACTTTTCTACTGATTGTTGATAAGGCTGTGGATATTGTGGATAATTTAGAGATCAACGAGTGCTTCGCCAACCTCTACTATGTTTCCCGCCCCCATTGTTATCAACAGATCGCCGGTAGTTAAATTTTTTTCTAAATATTTTTCAATACTGTCAAAATCACCAAGATACGTTGCGCTATTTCCGGATTTTATTATCAGTTCTTCTATATTTTTAGAAGAAATGTCTCCGGGATCTGGTTCCCTTGCCGCGTAGATGTCTGCGAGGACAACATGGTCTGCGGTGCTGAGTGACTCGGCAAATTCATGCAGGAATTCCCTTGTCCGGGTGTATGTGTGCGGCTGAAAAGCGACCCACAGTTTATTGTGCGGATAGTGCTTTGCGGAAGCAAGAGTCGCCGCGATCTCAGTTGGATGGTGGGCGTAATCGTCAATAATGGTCGCCCCATTGTATTCTCCCTTATGTTCAAACCGCCTCTCGGTCCCTTTGTATTTGGTAAGCGCGCTCTGGACCGTTTGATAAGGAATCGCGAAAAGGGAAGATAACGCAAGGCAGGACAGCGCATTGGCTATATTATGTCTGCCAACGATCTCCAACTGGTAGCGGTCGGTTTTTTCTCCGGACTTGACCAGGGTAAAGCTGCCATGGCCAAATTCGTCGTAAGAAATGTCAGCGGCATAAAAGTCCGCGTCTACGTCTTCAGTAGAAAAGGTCAGCACGCGGCAGGCAAGTCCGTCCGTTATTTCTGTATAATCTTTTATATCCGAATTGATGATAAGTGTCCCGTCTTCAGGGATGAGCTCCGCAAATTTCCGGAAGCTGTGCCGAATGTCATCCAGATCTTTAAAAAAGTCCAGATGATCTTCTTCTATATTTAATATAATACCGATCGTGGGAAAAAAATGTAAGAAGCTGTTTGTATACTCGCAGGCTTCCGTTATAAAGTTTTTGGATTTTCCGATCCGGAGATTACCGCCGATGGCAGGAATAATCCCTCCTACGGAAATCGTGGGATCCATGTCTGCCTCCAGCATAATGTGGGAAGCGATGGAAGTTGTAGATGTTTTACCATGTGTTCCTGCCACGGCCACGGCAGTCGTGTAATTCTTCATGATCTGACCGATCATAGAGGCGCGGGTCATCATTGGAATACCAAGTTCTTTCGCTCGTTTGAATTCGGGATTCGACTCCGAAATGGCTGCTGTATAAACGACAAAATCGAGATCAGAAGTAATATTTTTACTGTTTTGCTCATATACTATTTCTATTCCGAGATCTTCCAAATGTTTGGTAATTTTGGACTTCGTCCGGTCGGAACCTTTTATCGTAAATCCCAGTGATTGAAGCAGTTCAGCAAACGCGCTCATACTGATGCCGCCGATGCCGATGAAATATGCGGTTTTAGGAGTGGTAAAATCAATCTTATACATGGTTTATGTCCATCCTTTCTTTATTCTAATTACCATAAGTATAAATCTATTATATGAAAAAGACAAGAAGAAAGGTGAAAATAATTTGTTTTTGGGAATCGAGAGGTCAAAAGAAAGGATTTTGTGCAATAGTTACAAAAAAGCAAAAAAAATAAAAAAAAAATTATAAAAAATGTTTATTTTTTTACCAATGTATGCTATAATCATTTTATAGTTTAACCGGCCCACAGAGGTCACGTCTCTCGTGGGTACTACTTACAACAGGGGTGATCACATGATCAAAAAAGAAATGATAGCTATGTTGCTAGCTGGAGGGCAGGGGTCACGTCTCGGCGTCCTGACGGCAAACGTAGCAAAACCTGCTGTTGCTTTTGGGGGAAAGTATCGTATCATTGATTTTCCGTTGAGTAATTGCATCAATTCTGGGGTTGACACTGTCGGGGTTTTGACACAGTACCAGCCGCTTAAGCTGAATACTCATATCGGCATCGGTATTCCGTGGGATCTCGACCGGAATGTAGGAGGAATTTCTGTTCTTCCGCCGTATGAGAAAAGTACAAGCAGTGAGTGGTATACCGGTACGGCAAATGCCATTTATCAGAATTTAAAGTATATGGATCAGTACAATCCGGACTATGTCCTAATATTGGGTGGCGACCATATATACAAGATGGATTATCAGGTAATGCTGGACTTTCATAAGTCAAATCAGGCAGATGTTACACTGGCTACGATTCCGGTTCCGATCGAGGAGGCCAGCCGCTTTGGGGTTTGTATCACGGATGAGAGCGGCAGGATTTCGGAATTTCAGGAAAAGCCAGAACAGCCGAGGAGCAACCTTGCATCCATGGGAATCTACATTTTCTCATGGCCGGTGCTGAAAGAAGCGCTTATCACATTGAAAGACCAGCCTGGATGCGACTTTGGAAAACACATTATTCCTTATTGTCATGAGAGGGGAGATCGGATCTTTGCTTATGAGTTCAATGGGTACTGGAAGGATGTCGGAACGCTGGGGTCATATTGGGAGTCCAATATGGAGCTGATCGATCTGATTCCGGTGTTTAACCTGTATGAGGAATTTTGGAAGATTTATACGAAGAACGAGTGGCTCAGGCCGCAGTATATCTCGAATTCATCTGTCATAAACAAGGCGATCATGGGTGATGGATGCGAAGTGTATGGAGAGGTTTACAATTCCGTGATCGGTTCAAACGTAGTCATTGAAGAAGGAGCCGTCGTGCGCGATTCGATCATCATGAATTCGGCGCGGATTGGAAAGAATACGATTTTGGACAAGACGATCGTGGCGGAAGACACGGTGATCGGAGCCGGATGTGTATTGGGGGCAGGCGACGATGGTGTTGTAAACCAAGTAAAACCGGACGTATATGCGTTTAATTTAGTGACGGTCGGTGATAATACCGTTATTCCGGACGGAGTGACGATTGGAAAAAATACTGCCATATCAGGAGTGACGACGAAGGAAGATTATCCGAATAATACACTGGAAGGTGGCGGAACTTTGATAAAGGCAGGTGATATTTTATGAGGGCGATAGGTATCATTTTAGCTGGTGGAAGCAGCAAACGTATGACAGAACTTACGACGAAGAGAGCTACATCTGCGTTGCCGATTGCAGGAGGTTACCGCAGTATTGACTTTGCACTCAGTAGTATGTCGAACTCTCATATAAGTAAGGTGGCTGTATTTACCCAGTTCAATTCAAAATCACTGACTCAGCATTTGAATTCTTCGAAATGGTGGGACTTTGGTAGAAAGCAGGGCGGATTATTTGTATTTACTCCGACTCAGACACAGGATAACAGTTACTGGTACCGTGGAACCGCAGATGCGATTGCACAGAACATGGATTTTTTAAAGACGAGCCATGAGCCATACGTGGTGATTGCTTCCGGAGACTGTGTTTACAAACTGGATATGAACAAAGTGCTTGAGTACCATTTGAGTAAGAATGCAGATATTACCATTGTGACAAAGGATCTCGGGGAAACAGATGACCCAAGCAGGTTTGGCGTGGTTTCTGTGGATGAGAACGGATTGGTTACCGAACTCGAGGAAAAACCGATCGTCACATCAAAGACGACAGTATCCACAGGAATATATGTCATTCGTCGCAGGCAGCTCATAGACCTGATCGAGCGCGCCGGCAATGAAGGCGGGTTTGATCTGGTAAAAGATATTTTTATAAGGTACCGCGGAGTGAAAAAGATCTATGCGTACCAGATGGACTCATACTGGAGTAACATTACGACAGTAGATTCTTATTTTAAAACCAATATGGATTTTCTCAACAGGGAGATCAGAGACTACTTTTTCAATCAGTATCCTACGGTTGAGTCTAAAATCGAGGATCTGCCGCCGGCAAAATACAATGCCGGCTCAAAAGTAACAAACAGCCTGATTTCCAGTGGATGTATCGTCAATGGCGAGGTGAGGGATTCCATTTTGTTTAAAGAAGTATACGTAGGTAACAACTGCACCATTCGTAATTCCATTATTTTGAATGATGTGTACATTGGCGATAATACCTACATTGAAAATTGCATCGTTGAGAGCCATGATACAATTCGAGCAAACTCCAATTATGTTGGGGAACCGGATAAAATCAAAATAGTGTTGGAAAAGAATGCGCGTTACGTACTGTAAGAACAGTAAGGAGGATAATTGGGATGCAAATAACAGATATTCGCATTCGAGTTGTGAGTAACGATTCCAAGATGAGGGCGGTAGCGTCAGTGACATTTGATGATTCTTTTGTCGTTCACGATATCAAAGTCATCGAAGGGGAAAAAGGTTTGTTTATTGCGATGCCGAGTAAGAAAACTCCAAATAATGAATATAGGGATGTGGCACATCCGATCAACGGGGAGATGAGAAACTTACTGCAGGAAGCAATATTGGAGCGTTTTAAAAAGGCACTAGATGAATTACCGGATGAAGATTAAAAATGTTTCAAAGAGAAAAAACCCTGATCACCAAAGTCATGCGCAAGGATGGCGGTGGGATCAGGGTTTTTGCATTTGTACATATATGAAGAATTAATTTATTGTCGGACAAACCTGTATTTTCCCTTACCCTGTCCGGCGACTGGCTCGATCAGGCCTGCTTTTTTCAGTTTATTTATCAGTTTTCCGGCCGAGGAAGGCGCTATATGAAACATTTGTATTATGTCCGTACGGCTGAAAGTGTTCTCATATTTAAAAGATTTGTAAAGGGCAAGTGCTTTTTTTTGGTAGGGGTGGTTGCTTGTATTTTACTAAGATGACTTTCAAACGTTACTTTTTGCTGATCAAACATTATCGTTTCCGTAGTATTATAATTTAAATTAAATTATCATTCCCTACCAAAATCCCCATTTTACGCAATCTATCAAACCCATTACATCA
>CAJUTR010000023.1 GCA_910589665.1 uncultured Eubacterium sp.
CCCCTCATGAATGAGGGGCTAGGGGAGTTGATGTGTCGAAGACACTTTTTTGTCGAGTGAAATCGTTCTATATCTCTATCGCTATCTATGCCAACAGAGCCGACAAGATCAGTCTAAAACTGCCAAACACATAAAAATAGGTAAATCAAGCATAATCAGAACACAGTTGTCCATAATAAACAAAAAAGAATATGGAGTTTTATGAAAGATTTTGAATGAAAATGATTGACAATGAACGATAATGACGATATACTATGAGTAAGATGGTTCCCAGGGAAAATATTTGATTTACGTATCATCAAAAGAGAACGAATACACGGAGGTGAGAGGATGCTGACGGAAGAAAGGCAGCAGAAGATCCTTGAACTGGTGGAACAGTATAAAAGCGTGTCTACACAGAGTCTGATGGATGAGCTGCACATATCGGAATCAACGGTAAGAAGAGATCTGAACATGCTCCACGAACAGGGACGGCTTAGTAAGGTTCGTGGCGGGGCGATGATAAAGACGCGATCGTACCGCACGAAAGATGACGAGGTCTCTCTTAGAAAATCCATGTATCAGGATGAAAAGCGAAAAATTGCCAGATATGCGGCATCGCTTATTGAGGCGGAAGATTTCGTATACCTGGATGCTGGGACGACGACAGAACTGATGATTGAATATCTGACAGAACAGCAGGTTGTGTTTGTGACGAATGCCGTCGGCCATGCGAAAAGACTTTCCGAGTCAGGATATACGACGTATCTTCTCGGCGGGGAATTCAAGGCATCGACAGAAGCAGTCGTTGGAGATGAGGCGGTAGAGAGTCTCAAAAAGTACAATTTTACAAAAGGTTTTTTTGGAGTGAACGGCGTTAGTCCCGAGTACGGGTTCAGCACGCCGGATGTCAAAGAGGCTATGGTCAAAAAGACAGCGATGGTGAGCAGCGCCAAACGTTTTGTGCTTTGTGATCCCAGCAAGTTTTCGCAGATTTCCTGCGTGAAGTTTGCCGATTTCACAAATGCGGTCATTATCACGACAGAAGTGGCAGGAGAGGAGTACGTTCATTTCAAACATATCATGGAGGTGAATCGATTGTGATTTATACGGTAACTTTCAATCCGTCACTGGATTATATCGTCAGGGTGGATGATTTCCAGCTCGGAAGGGTAAACCGCACGGACGAGGAGATCATTTACGCAGGCGGTAAGGGGATCAACGTATCGATCGTACTGAAAAATCTCGGCTTTGACAGTACGGCGCTCGGTTTTCTCGCTGGGTTTACCGGAATGGAGATCCAAAGGCTCATGGAATGCCAGGGAATACATGCGGACTTTATCCATGTGCAGGAAGGGATTTCCCGCATCAATCTGAAACTCCGTTCCAGAGAGGAAAGCGAGATCAACGGGCAGGGTCCAAAGATCGGGGAAGAGGATATCCGAAAATTGTATGCAAAACTGGATGATTTAAAGGACGGCGACATCCTTGTGCTGGCAGGAAGCATTCCTCCCGTCATGCCGGAATCCATGTACATGGATATCATGAAATACCTCGAAAAGAAGAAACTGAGGATCGTAGTGGACGCGACAGGGGATCTGCTTGTCAATGTCCTGTCCTATCATCCGTTTCTTGTAAAACCGAACAACCATGAACTCGGTGAAATCTTTGGCGTCGAGCTTAAAAAGCGGGATGAGGTAGTGGAGTACGCAAAGAAACTTCAGGATATGGGCGCAGGAAATGTCCTTGTGTCTATGGCGGGAGAGGGGGCGGTACTCGTGGCCGAAGACGGAGCGGTGTTCGGGAGCGGCGCGCCCAAAGGGACGGTCGTCAATTCCGTCGGCGCCGGGGATTCTATGGTGGCTGGGTTCCTCGCAGGTTTTATGGCGTCGGGAGATTACCAAAACGCTTTTGAAATGGGACTCTGCGCGGGAAGTGCAAGTGCATTTTCGGAGAAGCTGGCGACCAAAGAGGAAGTGGAAACGATCAGAACGTCACATAAATTTGAATAAAAGGGGGACTACGTATGCGGATCATTGATTTACTGGATCGAAAAAGTATCCGGCTGGACGGAACAGCATCTGACAAAAACGATGCGTTGGATCAAATGGTTGAACTCATGGCAGCCAGCGGAAAAATAAACGACGTGGACAGATACCGTGAGGGCGTTTACGCGAGAGAAGAGGAAAGTACGACGGGGATCGGCGACGGCATCGCCATCCCGCACTGCAAATCGGATGCGGTAAGCAGACCGGGGCTTGCGGCTATGGTAGTGCCGGCTGGGGTAGGATTTGACGCGCTGGACGGACAGCCTGTGAACCTTATTTTTCTGATCGCGGCTCCGGATACCGAGGATAACGTACACCTGGATGTGCTTAGTAAACTGTCGATGCTGCTTATGGACGAGGCGTTTACGGCAGGGTTACAAAACGCAAACAGCGTAGACGCGTTTTTGCAAGTTATTGATGCTGCCGAGAGTGACCGAGACGAAGAGAAGGAACAGATAGAAGAACCAGCAGGGGACGCGGGAAAGAGAATCCTTGCCGTTACCGGCTGTCCGACCGGAATCGCTCATACGTATATGGCGGCAGAGGCATTGGAGAAAAAGGCGAAGGAACTTGGATACCAGATCAAGGTTGAGACAAGGGGATCTGGCGGTGCGAAGAATGTTCTGACAACAGAAGAGATCAAGAGGGCGGACGGCATTATCGTGGCGGCAGATACGAAAGTCCCGATGGAGCGGTTTGATGGAACGCGCGTCGTGGTGACAAAAGTGGCGGACGGGATCAATAAACCGGAAGAACTGATAAAAAAAGCGCTTGATGGGACGGCGCCGGTATATGAAGGCGGAACCGCAGATGCTTTGGAGAGCGACCCCGGGGAAAAGGAGTCGTTCGGGCATGCGGCATATAAGCATCTAATGAGTGGCGTATCCCACATGTTACCGTTTGTCATCGGCGGCGGAATCATGACAGCGATCGCTTTTCTGATTGATACGATCTGCGGATATGGTTCCACCGGCGGAGGAGCGTTCGGATCGTGTACGCCGCTGTCAGCATTGTTTAAATACATCGGAGGACTGTCGATGAACATGATGGTTCCCGTACTGGCCGGTTATATTGCGTACTCGATCGCGGATAGGCCGGGTCTGGCAGTAGGATTTGCCGGCGGCCTGCTCGCAGCAAATGGAAATGAGGTACTGGCCGGTTATCCGTTTGCCGATCAGGTCGGCTCGCTCGGAGGATTTTCCAAATTCATCGCGGATTTCGCGTTTGTCGGTGAGAATGGAGGAAATACCGTATCCGGCTTCCTTGGCGGGATCGTGGCAGGTTTTCTGGCGGGATTTTTGGTACTTGCTTTGAAAAAAATGTGTGAAAAGCTGCCGGATGCGCTTGATGGGATCAAGCCGACACTTATTTATCCGCTGGCAGGTATTTTTGCAGTCGGCGTTTTGATGTGTATGATCTTTAATCCGCTGATCGGACTGATCAATACCGGACTTAGCAACATGCTGACAAGTATATCCGATGCGGGAATGATCACCGTACTTGGACTGATCCTCGGCGCCATGATGGCGATCGATATGGGAGGCCCGATCAATAAGGCGGCGTATGTGTTCGGCAGCGGTATGCTGGCGACAGCGGCACAGATGATGAATGAGGGGGCCAATCGTTCAGACCCGGCGGTCCAGGCATGTTTTATCGCGATGGCATCAATCATGATCGGCGGTATGGTTCCGCCAGTCGGCATTGCCGCAGCCTGTAAGCTGTTTCCTCACAAGTTTACGGCGGCAGAGAGAGGTTCCGCGGTATCGAATATCGTGATGGGGTGTTCGTTTATTACAGAGGGCGCGATTCCGTTTGCGGCATCCGACCCGCTGCATGTCATTCCGTGTACGATGGCAGGCGCCGGTGTAGCAGGATTTTTGTCGGCACTGTTTGGCTGTACGCTTATGGCGCCGCACGGTGGCGTATTTGTATTTGCTACAGTAGGACAGCCGTTTTTATATATCGTGTCATGGCTGGCTGGTTCTGCCGTAACTGCGGTGATGCTTGGATTTATCAAGAAAAATGCAAAGTAGCATAACGTGTGGAAGATCCGGATAGATGGAATGTAACAGTTGGAATGTGATCCGCGGATCCGGGAACAATAATAAAAGATTGAATCAAGAAAGCGAGGATGAAAAGAATGAAAGAGTTTACTTATGTAATTACAGATGAGCAGGGAATTCATGCAAGACCGGCAGGGCTGTTTGTCAAAGAGGCCGCAGCCTGTGAGTGCAGTGTGACGATCGGCAAGGGAGGCAAGGAAGTCGATGCCAAAAGAATCCTCGGCGTGATGAGTCTTGGAGTGAAAAAGGGCGAAGAGATCACGCTGAAGACAGACGGTGTGGAGGAAGAGGCAGCGATGGAGAAATTGAGCGCGTTTTTAAAAGAAAACTTATAGACGGAGGCGGTACGGATGAAGGTATTGGAAGGGAAGAGTGTTTACGGCGGCATAGCGATCGGGAAGATTTCGATTTTTGCCAAAGGAGACCGTCAGGTGAAGCGGACCTCCATCGAAGATACGGCAGCCGAAATAAAACGATTTGACGAGGCCAAGGAAAAGGCGAAAGAGCAACTAAAAGCCCTTTATGAAAAAGCCCTGCATGAGGTGGGTGAAGTCAACGCCATGATCTTTGACGTGCATCAGATGATGTTAGATGATCTGGATTATGTGGAATCCGTGACCAATATCATTGAGACGCAGCACGTAAACGCGGAATTTGCCGTGGCGACGACAGGAGATAATCTCTCAGACGTATTTGCTTCCATGGAGGACGCCTACATGAAAGAGAGAGCGGCGGATATCAAAGATATATCGAATCGCGTGATCCGAATCCTTCAAGACAGGGAGGCAGATGGATTGGACAGCGATGAGCCGGTGATACTCGTGGCAGAAGATTTGGCGCCGAGTGAGACAGTCCAGCTGGATAAAAGCAAGGTTTTGTCTTTTGTGACCAGGCTCGGTTCCACGAATTCCCATACGGCTATCCTCGCCCGCACGATGAATATTCCAGCGCTGATCGGCGTAGGGTATTCCGAGGAAATGGATGGGAAGATGGCGGTGGTTGACGGTTTTGAGGGGAAAATCCTTGTGGAGCCGGATGAGGATACGCTGCGGCAGTACGAGGGCCGCAAGGAGGAGGAAGAAAAGAAGAAAAAACTCCTTCAGGATCTGAAAGGCAAAGAGACCGTAACGCTGGATGGCAGAACGATCCATCTGTACGCAAATATCGGCAGCGTGTCGGATATCGCAAGCGTACTGGCAAATGACGCCGACGGGATCGGCTTGTTTCGAAGCGAGTTTTTATATCTGGAGTCGGATACATATCCGACCGAAGAGGAGCAGTTCAAAGCATACCGCACAGTCGCCGAAACGATGGCGGGAAAGAGGGTGATCATCCGTACGCTGGATATCGGTGCGGATAAACAGGTGGAGTATTTTGATCTGGGTAAAGAAGATAACCCGGCGATGGGTTATCGTGCCATCCGTATCTGCCTCGATCAGCCGGACATTTTTAAAACTCAGCTGCGCGCGATTTACCGGGCCAGTCATTACGGTACGATATCCATCATGTTCCCGATGATCATTTCTGTCGATGAGGTAAAGAAAATAAAGGAGATCACAGAAGAAGTCAGGAAGGAACTTGAGGCGCAGGGAATTCCTTATGGCGAGGTGGAGCTTGGCATCATGATCGAGACGCCAGCGGCCGTCATGATCAGCGATCTGCTGGCAAAGGAAGTTGACTTCTTCAGTATCGGAACAAATGACCTGACGCAGTATACGCTGGCGATCGACCGGCAGAATCCCAAACTGGATCCGATCTACGATCCGCACCATGAGGCGCTTCTGCGCATGCTGCAGATGGTCGTCGATCACGGACACAGGGAAGGCTGCTGGGTGGGGATCTGCGGTGAGCTCGGCGCAGATACCGCGCTGACTGAAACGTTTCTGCGGATGGGATTTGATGAATTGTCCGTATCGCCTTCGATGGTTTTAAAAGTCAGGGATGTTATTCGGCGGATGGATCTGTCGGATGAGGAAGTATAAAAGACGAGATGTGTTGCAGAGTAATACATGGTTTTCTTGATAACTCTTTTCCATGCCAGATAATAAAGAGTTTTATTTAATTGTGGATGATATAGAGTTTAGACATTTATATACTATCCCAAGCTAGGGTGAAATTTCTATACTAAAAGAAATAAATGAGATAAAATAGAAAAAGTAAATTTGTAGATAGTGTCGGAACATTAATTGGCAACATGCAATCTTTATTATCAATAATTATGAATAAAAGTTATCCTTGTAAATAAATATTGATATATGTTACAATATATTGCAAAAGGAGGTTGATTTTATGAATGATTGTAATAATAATGAAAAGTCCCCGCATGAAAAATTTCATACTTGGATAACAACTGTAGCTTCAATATTTGCTATACTTGGGATAAGTGTTGTTGGTATTATATCGTTTCTAAACTCAAAACCTGACCAAACTAAAGAATCATTACAAGCTTATTCGAGCAATGAAAATGATCAATCAGAATCTAGTATAGTGGAAGCTACAGATGCTCCTGTGACAGAACCAAACACAACCCTTGTTCCAAACCCTGTGCCAGTACCAACAGCAGAACCAGCACCTCAACCTAGCATACAACCAACAATGTGTCCTTTATCCACACCAGAAGTTACGAGTGAGATAGATTTGCAGGGCATTAGTGAAAATCCAGGTTTTGAACAGTTTCAACCAAAAAATGATCCGGGTTCCGATGAACAAGAGACTAGTGATAATAATAACGCCACAGACAATTCTCCAAAAAGTTTTACTCAGGATAATAATGATTTGAATGATACAAATGAAAGTACAACAAATACACTTTGTCAATTTGAATTTAAGTCTCCTGGAAGATTTGTTTCAATTTTTTATATGCGGGGGAAGCGGTTTTCGTCATAAAGCTTCCCTGTTTCATTTGTCTCTGGATTCGTTTCGCATTATTCTTCAAATTGTCTGATCCTGCCTCGAACAGTTCCTTCTTCTAAGTTATACTTCTTATTGACGCTTATGATGGTTCTGCCTTCTTTTAAGACTAAACGAACCATTTGTTTTTTGAACTCAGGCTTATAACGCTTGTTAGTATTTACCATTTTCTCATCTTCACCCGTATTATATCATTTATTCCTGTGTAGGTGTCACAGCTTTATTATACCATCTCAATTTTGCATTTTGGGGCGGCATCGTGGACTTTAGCAGCCATACAGACAGGGCAGGTTGAGCAGTTGAAAGATGGTATGGGACTGAATTTATAAATCGTTGCGCTATGTCGTCTTCTATGATAAAATAAGCCTTGAAATAATTTAATTATAAAAGAAGGTGGATACTGTGGAACCAAGGTTTTCCATGACACGAGAAGAAAATATATTTGTAGCGAAACGTAATATCATAGATTATATATGGAAAAGTGCAAAACTGGAAGGGCTGGAAGTGACCTACCCAGATACAGAGGCAATCTTTAACGGGATGCGGGCTCCGAATGTTAAAGTAGAAGAAATTGTGGCGGTCAATAATCTGAAACACGCATGGCAGTTCCTGCTTGACAATCTGGATGTTCCGGCAGACTATAACTATGTGTGCTATCTGAATAAAATTGTGGGTGGGGACAATCTGGTAATCAACGCAGTATTTATCCGTAAGGTTCCGGTATCCATCGGAGGGTACGTCATGGAAACCTGATATGCCGATTGAATCACAGATTAAGGAAGAAATCGCTGATGTTCTGGAAATAGAAGAACCGACAGAGCGGGCCATAACCCATATGCTATCTCTGATGAGAAAGCAGATGTTTCTGGACGGCAATAAGAGGACATCCATGTTAGCGGCGAACCAGATTATGATAGCGAATGGCTGCGGTATCATCAGCATACCGATTGAACATCAGCCGGAATTTACAAGAATGCTGGTTGGTTTTTACGAGTCCGGCAATATGGAAGAAATAAAAACATTTGTATACGAGAATGGAATTGATGGAATTGATTTTCGTCAGAATGAAAGTCGGGCGGAGGAAGAGAAATTTTCCCCGATAATGACAATGTAATATGGATGGTAATAAAGAAGAACCGTACGGTAAAACACAGTGCGGTTTTTATGACGATTTTTTGACAGAAGGGAAAGGGATAAAGAAAGGTCTGTTCGGGAACAATATACACCAGTTTTATAGAAGGATATAGCACTTTATTATGAAATCCCTATCAATAAAAATGCAAGCAAACCCTTGTAATACAAAAAAATATGTGCTATCATATTATATGCTGATTCTTCGGGGCGAGGTGAAATTCCTCACCGGCGGTCAAAGCCCGCGACCGGTATCTGGCAAAAAAGCCAGGCACCGCTGATTTGGTGTAATTCCAAAGCCGACAGTATAGTCTGGATGAGAGAAGATGGTATCGGATTTTTTTGAATGGAGAAGATACTACAGGACCCCGAATATTTCGGGGTTCTTTTTTTCCAAAATAGACGGAGTGAGAAGGAGGACATGATGGATTGTCATGAGAAGTACATGGAGCGGGCGCTCAAACTGGCACGAACGGCGATGGGTCATACGTCTCCGAACCCTATGGTGGGGTGTGTTGTCGTAAAAGACGGAAACATAGTGGCAGAGGGATGTCATGAGAAATATGGCGGATTCCATGCGGAACGGAATGCCCTGACACAGTGTACCGAAGATGTGACTGGCGCGGATCTTTACGTGACGCTTGAGCCGTGCTGCCATCAGGGAAAAACACCGCCCTGCACGGACATTATCATCGAAAAAAAGATCGGGCGCGTCTTTGTCGGGGCGATGGACCCGAATCCGAAAGTGGCGGGAAACGGTGTAAAATTGCTGCGGGAGCATGGACTGGAGGTTGTGACAGGAGTAAGGGAAGCGGAGTGCCTGGCGATCAATGAAATTTTTTTCCATTATATCCAATCCGGCATGCCATATGTCGCAATGAAATACGCGATGACACTCGACGGAAAGATTGCGTCGTGTACTGGCGATTCGAAGTGGGTCACTGGTGAAAAGGCAAGGGAACACGTTCAGCTGCTTCGGAAAAAGTATTCGTCCATCATGGTCGGCGTCGATACGGTCATAGCAGACGATCCGATGCTGAACTGCCGCATGTGGGAAGGGGTGGATCCGGTTCGGGTCATATGCGATACCCATCTTCGCATTCCGGCCGGAAGCCAGATCGTACGAACGGCAGAACGCATACGCACGATAGTAGCATATGCGGGGGAAGTCGAGGAACAAAAAAAGCTTCAGCTCACTTCATCAGGAGTTGAACTGATGAACACGGGTGACGGATGCCAGGTTTCGATGGAAGAACTGTTTGCCCGGCTGGGCAGGCAGAACATAGACAGCGTGTTAGTCGAAGGCGGCGGCAGTATCCACGGTTCCCTGTTAGAAACGGGGTTCGTCAACCGGATTTATGCGTATATCGCGCCAAAACTGATTGGCGGGGAGAGTGCGAAATCCCCGGTGGAAGGAAACGGGATCCGAGAGATGTCGGCGGCAAAACAATTGTCTGATATGACCATGTTTCCATTGGGAGATGATCTGTGTGTGACCGGGCGTTTGTAAAAGAGTACGCAAAAAGGCGTGCGCGAATGGAGGAGACTATGTTTACGGGAATCATTGAGGAAATGGGGACGATTGAATCCGTACGGAAGGGGACGCGTTCAGCAGTTCTCGGCATCCGGTGCAGCCGTGTACTGGAGGGAACGAAGATCGGGGACAGTATCGCGGTCAATGGTGTCTGCCTGACCGTTACAGGACTGAGCGGGCATGGGTATACGGCGGACGTCATGGCAGAAACGATGGCGCGCAGTTCCCTTGGGATGTTAGCGAAAAACAGCCGCGTGAATCTGGAGCGGGCGATGGCTGCGGACGGCCGGTTTGGCGGCCATATCGTGGCGGGACATATCGACGGGACTGGTCAGGTCACGGACATTACCAGAGATGAGACGGCAGTTTGGTACCGGATCACGGCGGCAGAGGACATTCTCCGGTATGTCGTGGAGAAGGGTTCGATTGCGGTCGACGGCATCAGTTTAACGGTTGCGCGGGTGACGGATCGAGATTTTTCCGTCTCGGTGATCCCTCATACACAGGGGCAGACAAACCTCGCAGACCGACAGATCGGCGATGTGGTAAATCTGGAGTGTGATGTGGTAGGAAAATACATTGAGAAATTATGCCGCATGGACGGCGGGCAGGCCGAAGGGCATCCGGTAAAGAGCAAATTGTCAGAAGAATTCCTGATGGAGAATGGATTTTTATAAAAATGATTTATCGTTATGGACATCCGGGTGTAAAAGAGGCTTAAAATGAGGAAACGAAGAAAGGAAGGTTGGAATCATGGCGGACGAACAGTTTGGTAAGCTGGAGCAGGCACTACAGGATCTGAGGGACGGGAAATTGATCCTTGTCATCGATGATCCGGAAAGGGAAAATGAAGGTGATCTCATATGTGCGGCAGAGCACGCCACGCCGGAAAACGTGAATGCGATGGCGAGCCTGGCCAAAGGCTTGATCTGCATGCCGATGAGCCGGGAACGGTGTGAGAAGTTAGGTCTTACGCAGATGGTAGAGGTGAACACGGACAATCACGCCACGGCGTTTACCGTGTCCATCGACCATGTGGATACGACGACAGGCATATCTGCCTTTGAGCGCTCCCTGACGGCAATGAAGACCGTGGAAGACGGGATACGGGCGGAAGATTTCCGGCGGCCTGGGCATATGTTCCCGCTCGAAGCTAGACAGGGCGGCGTGTTGAAGCGTGCCGGGCACACAGAAGCGACGGTGGATCTGATGAAGCTGGCGGGATTAAAGGATTGCGGCCTGTGTTGTGAGATCATGCGGGAAGACGGAACGATGATGCGGACGACCGAACTCCTCTCGTTCGCGAAAGAGCATGGTTACACCGTGATCACGATCGAGGAGATCATCCGCAAACGTCTGGAAACGGAGAGTTTAGTAGAAAAAGAGGCAAAGGCGAAACTGCCGACGAAATTCGGGGAATTTGACATACATGGTTATGAAAATAAACTGAACGGTGAACATCACGTAGCGCTGACGATGGGAGATGTGTCGGATGGCGAGCCGATCCTGTGCCGCGTGCACTCGGAGTGTCTGACTGGCGACGTATTTGGCTCCAAACGGTGCGACTGCGGGGAGCAGCTCGAGAGCGCGCTGAAGATGATCGCCGCCGAAGGCCGCGGTATCCTTCTCTACATGCGGCAGGAGGGCCGGGGGATCGGACTCATAAATAAACTGAAAGCATACGAGCTACAGGAACAGGGGTATGACACGGTCGAGGCCAATATTAAGCTGGGATTCGCGCCGGATCTGCGGGAATACGGGATTGGCGCACAGATTTTATATGATCTGGGCGTAAAGCAGCTGCGGCTGTTGACAAATAACCCGACAAAGATCGCCGGACTGAGTGGATATGGCATCCGTATCGTGGAGCGCGTCCCGATCCAGATCGCCCCTGGCAAAGAGGATTTTAAATATCTTTTGACAAAACAGGAAAAAATGAAGCATATGACAAATTATAAGAGGCCGCAGGATTAACGATCGGGGTTCAACAAATCATCTGAGGCAGAAATGGAGGAAATCATGAGGATTTTAGAAGGAAATGTAGTAGGAAATGGAATGAAGGTGGGTATTGTGGCGGCCCGGTTTAATGAATTTATCGTATCAAAGCTCGTGAGCGGCGCGGAAGACGCATTGCGCAGGCATGATGTGGATACGGACAACGACGTAGAGCTGGCGTGGGTGCCGGGCGCGTTTGAAATTCCTATCACAGCGCAGAAAATGGCGGAATCCGGCAGGTATGACGCGGTCATCTGTCTCGGAGCCGTGATCAAGGGTTCGACGTCCCACTATGATTATGTGTGTGCCGAGGTAAGTAAGGGCGTGGCCGCCGTCGGCCTAAAGACCGGTGTGCCCACGATCTTCGGCGTGATCACGACCGATAATATTGAACAGGCGATTGAGCGCGCGGGAACGAAGGCTGGAAATAAAGGCTATGACGCGGCGACGACAGCGATCGAGATGGTAAATCTGATGAAGCGGTTTGCGTAGGGACGGATGGGAGTGATGGATTGTGATGACGATTTTATACCCTTTATACGGGAACTTGTATGTGAATATGACAAACCGCTGTCCGTGCGCATGTACGTTCTGCCTGCGCAACAACGGGGATGAGCTGAATGGTTCCGGTAATCTGTGGCTGGATAGGGAGCCGGATGTCTCCGAAGTGAAGGCGGCCTTTGACCAATTTCCGCCCGATCGCTATGAGGACATCGTTTTCTGCGGGTATGGGGAACCGACCGAACGGCTTGAGGATCTGCTTGAGGTCGCTGCCTTCGCGAAAGAAAAGTTTCAGAAAAAAATCCGCGTGAACACAAACGGATTGGCGAACCTCATTTACGGCAAAGATGTCACACCGATGTTTGGCGGGATCGTCGATGTTATTTCGATCAGTTTGAATACGCCGGATCCGGAAGAATATCTACGTCTGACGAGAAGCAGGTTTGGAACAGGGTCTTTTGAGGCGATGCTGTCATTTGCCCGGGACGTAAAAAAATATGTCCCCCATGTCGTAATGACGACAGTGGAGACGACGATCTCGTCAGAAGAAGAGGAGCAATGCCGGAAAATCTGTGAAGACCTCGGTGTCACATACCGCATCCGTTCGTTCGAAAAATAGGATCATACGTTTAGTGAGGGATGTTCCACGTCCCGTAACCGATCAGCTGCCGCAGCATTTCGAGAAATTTTTTCGTTGCCGCGGAGACATCCCGGCCGATCCGCATGGCAAAGACGATATTTTGCGTGGCGTGGATGTAATCCAGTTTGTAATAGTTGAGATGGTTTTTGAAACCGCAGTGGAAAATGAGGGAATCCGGGATGATCGCGACCGCGATTCCTTCATCGGCCCAGCGGAACGCCGTTTCGATATTGTCTACCGTGGATATGTACTGCGGAGTAAAACGGGCTTCCCGATAAATGTCGGAATGGCACTTATAAAAGCTGCTGCCGGGTTTTACACCGATGAAACGGATGTTTTCACATCGGTCGAGGGAGACGGGAGCCGCCTTAAAAAACGCAGGCGTTTCATTTCCGATGTCTTCTGCTGTGATCGCGTCGCTTCCCAGCGCTTCGCTGATCGGATGATTTCCCGGAACAGCTAGATAATGCGCTTCTGTGTACAATGATTCACAGTGGAACAAGTTTTTTTCAAAATAATCATTTTCGATACAAAAATCTATTTTACCGGATTCCAGGCTTGCTTTCAGCCTGTTTACGTTGTCGGTTACGATTTCCAATTCGATTCCGGGATAAGCCTCGATAAATTCCTTGATTACCCTGGGCAGCAGATGGGTGGCCCGGAAGGAGGAAATTCCGATGACAAGTTTACCGGTGCGCAGCTCTGTCAGATCCGCAAGCTGCCGCTGGAAGTTCAAATAATCTAACTTTACTTTCTGCAATACCTTTACATATAATTCACCCTCCGGCGTGAGAGTGATGGGGCCGTTTCCCCGGTTAAATATGGTAATCCCCAGATGCTGTTCTTTTTTCCTGACATACTGGCTGAGGGCGGACTGGGTCATAAATAGCTGTTCGGCTGCTTTCGAGAAGTTTTTTTCCCTGGCCAGTGTAAGTATATATTCAACGTGCTGCATGTTCATGGCGTCATACCTCCTCACAAAAACTATTATAGCGAAACCTTTTTTAAAACTCAATAAGTTTTTTTAATAGAAAGTATCAAAAATGGAAGTTGGACACGGAATCGGAAACTCGATATAATATAAATAAGTCTAACCATACAATAAAATAATTGGAGGTATACTTATGGAGAGTGCGAAGGCAAAAAGACTGATCGCCACAGTCCTGACCGTCGTTATGGCGGCGGTACTTGTTGTACCGGGGACATCAGGCAAAAGTCTTGCTGCAAAAAAGACAAAGCTGAAAGCGAAAAAAGTTTCGGTTTCAGAAGGAAAGGCAAAGAGGATTACGATTTTAGGGAAAAAGGCGAAACACACGTACACGTTTGCAAGCAAAAACAAAAAAGTTGCAAAGGTGTCAAAAAAGGGAATGATTACCGGGGTAAAAGCCGGAAAAACCACGATTACGGTTAGGGATGAGTATAAGCAGAAGGGGAAGAAGAAGAAAAAAACACTGGGGAAGGTTACCGTGACGGTGACTCCGAAAACTGTGACGGCGAAACAGACGATGGCGCCGCCGGCAGCGACGCAGACACCGCCCCAGTCTTCGACAAGCGCCCCAACGGAACCCCCGACGGAAACGCCGATTCCGACGGAAACACCAGATCCCATCTCGAACCTGTGGCCAGCTGAATGGTCGGATGATTATACGACACCGACCCGTTTCAATCGGCAGGAAACAGATGTAGAATACGGAGAAATGAAGGAGATCACATACCACTCGGAGACAACGGGGACAGACCGGAAGGCAAATGTCCTTCTTCCGGCAGGCTATGATGAGAGTAAGCAGTATCCAGTCATCTATCTGCTTCACGGAGTCGCAGGTGACCACAATGAGTGGGGCACAAATCCGAAGCGTGTTATTGGGAATCTCATTGCTTCCGGTGAGGTAAAAGAGATGATCGCTGTCATGCCAAATGTGCGTGCGTGGGAAAAGGGTAAGGATCCTGGCCCGAACTTCAATGTGTATTCGATAGAGAATTTTAAGGCGTTTGATAACTTTATCAATGACCTGCGCGATGACCTGATGCCGTATATGAAAGCGCATTATTCTATCGCAGAAGGCAGGGAAAATACGGCGATCGCCGGACTTTCTATGGGCGGACGGGAATCACTCTACATCGGTCTCAGTATGCCGGAGACGTTTGGATACGTCGGGTGCTTTGAACCGGCTGTAGGTGTACTCCCATATGCGACGGAAGAAGGCCTTTTCACGGAAGATACGCTAAAGTTTCCCGATGAGTACAATGGGAAAAACGTGCTTCTGATCCAGAAGGGCACGAAAGATACGACAGTAGGAGATTCTCCGCTCCTATATCATAATACTCTGACGAACAACGGGACAAAACATGAGTATTTTGAAGTGGAAATGAGTCATGAAATGGGTGCATGGGCAAACGGATTGTACAATTTTGTAAAAAGAGTGTTTGCCGTAACCGAATAAATTAAATGATTGCTAAGCATATGAGGCGAAAACATTTCTCGTTTTCGCCTTTTTGCATGTCCAGAGATATGCGGTGCATTTTTTTCTCTTTGGAAAGGGATACTACCTCATACACGGGGTGTTCCCATTCATGCACCCGGTAGGAATCCATGAAATGATATGGCTCTCCGTCCAAAGAAAGGCAGGCCGTTCCATAATCCTTCGTGATGCCGACGAAATATCCGATAAAAGCTGTACGGCACTCGACGTCTAGTTCAAGGGGCGCCATATGGCATTCCGGAGTATGTTTCCATGCGGTTGGGAGAAAACGGAGCCGTGCAAGTTCATTGTTGTAAAAACCCTTAGAAGGGAGGGCGGCAGCAGGTGTGGAAGGTGTTTGGGAAAGATTTTCTAAAAAACGGAGCAGGCACCGGCCGATATAGCCGTGTCCGACCGGGCCGGGATGACAGCCATCATAGGAGTAATCCCGCCAGCGCATGATGCCGGCTTGCATGTCTTCTTCGAGCCAGGTTCCGATATTTACATAAGGAACTCCGTAATATTCACAGACAGCAGACATTTGAGGCGCACAGGTATAGCCTTTTTTTGTTTTTACGAAAAAAGATATCACGGCGGGTTTTGTGGACAGGTCCAGGCACTTTAAGAGAAGGCCTTCGTAGGCATCGCGGCACATATGGTTTTTCTGGTCATTGACTGCATAATCGATCAGAATCAGATCAGGAGCATATGGCTCCAATTCCGTGTAAGCTAAATGCAGTCCATGCAGAGAAGGCATCCCAGGTGCGCTTAAGTTGTGACATGAAATGTCATCGTTGTGGAATGTGCGACTAAAATATTCTTTGACGATCGTTGTAAACTGATGCTGTTCTTCGATCAGATACCCCATCGTTATGGAGGAACCGAGGAAAACGAGCGATATGTGCTCCCCGCGTCTGGCTTTGGTAAAAATGGAGTAGACTCGGGAGGTGTTACCCCTGAAAATGTGTGCGAGTTCCATAGTAAACTTCCTCGTCTTTCTGTTAGAACCATAATATCTATGTTCAGTATACTGGGAAACAGGAAAGAAAGCAAGTGAAATCCAATGAAATGCGGACTGATGTATATATTTTGTGAAGCGTTTTCGTCGTAAGATTCTTGTTGCCAGATTTGTTGTCAGGATTTTTAATTGAATCAGATTGACGTGTGGAGCGAGATGCGATATAAGTATACTGTTCCAATGGGTGTTCTCCGATGGGGGTCCCCGTAAGAAGATTGAACGTTACAAATCGAGTGCTGTCCATTGATAAGTAAGAGTACTCGTCAGAAAAAGGAAAGAGGTAGTTATGTTGTCATATGCGTTTATTACCGATCAGGGAATGCGGAATATCAATGAAGATTCTGTAGGTTATGCGGTTAGCGGTAAGAGAAATCTGTATTTGGTAGCGGATGGACTTGGTGGACACGGGAACGGCGATGCTGCGTCGCGGTTTGTCGTGGATTACATACAGGCCGCACTGGCCGCTGACGACAGCTTGTCGGTCGCAGACTATATCGAAGGAGCCCAGGCGGCGCTGCTCGAAGAACAGAAAAAAAAGAAAGCCGAGAGTTCGATGAAAACGACGCTGACCTGTCTAGAACTGTGCGAAAAGGAAGCAAAGATGTGGCACGTAGGCGATTCAAGGATTTACTGGTTTCACAAAGGGAAATATAAGGCGAGGACAAAAGACCACAGTGTTCCGCAGATGCTTTACATGAGCGGGCAGATCCGGGAAAAGGAAATCAGGCATCACGAGGACAGGAGTAAGCTGCTCAAAGTGATGGGAACAAAGTGGAATACCCCCCAGTATGAATGCTCGGAGAACATCTGCCTCGGAAAAAATGAATCCTTTTTATTGTGCAGTGACGGGTTTTGGGAGCTGATCGAAGAAAAGGAGATGCAGAGGCTTTTGAAAAAAGCGGCCGGGCCGCAGGAGTGGCTGGCTTCTATGAAGGAAGTTGTCATGCAGAACGGATGGGGGACGAATATGGATAATTTCACGGCGCTGGCCGTATTTGTACGAGAATAGAGAAAGGCAGGGAGACATGGTACGGAAATGTAAAAGCGGTCATTGGTATGACCCCAATCTATTTCAGCAATGTCCGCATTGTAAGAAAGATAGTGAAAAACTAAAGCTTTCACTCAGTGAAGAGGACGAGGATGACAGAACGGTATCAATGATGGATCTTTCGCTGGATACACAGCTGAACGGCCTAAAGTCCGCAGATGAGAGCAGACAGGGAGGTGCGGATCAGAAGGAGGTAGATCTGAGTACATTTGATTTCGGCATCATTTCTTCGGAATCGTTAGGAGAGGATGACGATAAAACGATTTCGTTTTGGGATTTTGGCTTGTCAAAACTTCCTGCCGTGACTGGGTGGCTCGTGGGACTGACCGGCGAAGATACCGGGAAGGATTTCAGGCTCCACACGGGGAAAAATTTCATCGGCAGGAGCATTAACATGGATGTCGTTTTGGCGGATGATAAGCAGGTATCAAGAGAAAAGCATTGTTCCATTACGTATGATCCGAAAAGCAATAAATTTTTTGTGAGCGGAGAACATGGAAATACCATTTACCTGAATGGAGGGATGATGGAAGGCATACAGGAGATCAGGGACGGCGATATACTTACCGTTGGAATGACAGAACTTGTTTTTGTACCATACTGTAAGGAGGAGAGGACATGGGAAAAAGTATAAAAAAACTTGCCATTCTGGCTATAGCTGCCAGTGTATTTCTGCTGTTTGGAGGCAGCCGGGAAACAGAGGCAGCGAGAAAAAAATTTGTGTTAGAACAGACTTCGGCTGTTGCTCCTGATGTGAAAGCGTATATCGGCGGGACGTATGCAAAAGAATGGAGCGGTCTGACATTTGATGCGACAATTACGAACGGAGAAAACGAGATTGCGCTTTCCCAGACAGCCGTCACAAAATTTGAGGAAAGCGGAGAGGGGATCCATTATATCGTGCTGCTGGACAATTCAGGTTCCGTGGATAAAAAGCAGTTAAATCATGTCAGAAAAGAACTCGGAACATTAGAGAAAGAACTCGGGGAACAGGATAAGCTGACAGTGTACACGGTTGGTACGAAGAAAAAAAATGGTACGAAAACAAAAGTAAACCGCATCAGCGCGATCCGATCAGGGGCCAAATATACCGTTTTATACCGGTCGATCAATGAAATTCTGGCAGAGGAAGCATCGGTGCCGATGCGGACAGTACTGCTTTTGATTACGGATGGGGAAGATGATTCAGAGGGAAAAGATAACAGCATTGAAAATACGGTCCGTAATGTAAAAAACGCGGCGATTCCCGTATATGGGATCCTGCTGAAAAATACGCTGTCGAATCAGAATAAGAAAAAGATGAAGGCGACGGAAAATGAAATTTTAGCCGATTGGCGAGGGGATTACGAGAAGTGCAACAGTCTGGGACAAGTGTCGGACGCGTTTCAGTACATAAAAAAAGTGATCCAGAAAGAAACGTATATCGTTACGTTTCGGGCGGCGGATAACAGGAAGTTTGACGGCATTTCAAACATAAAGATTTCCACGGTAGAGAATGCGCTGGAGGGAATGATCGATTACTCAAAAAACACGCAAGATCAGGAACCGCCGTATATCGCGGGGGAGATTACGAAAACGGGTGAGAGTGCGATCCGCTTTTCCCTCTGTGACAATTCCGGCATCGTCAAAGGGGCAGATGAAAAGGGAAATTATATCATAAAAAGTACGAAGGAAGGGCAGAAGACGCCCGATGAGGAGGCGAAAACATGGGCGGTGAAGAGCGTTCATTACAATGCCGGTACGAACGAAGTGGAGATCACGTTTGAGAATCCGCTTTTGACGGGAAAATACCATATTTCATTCCAAAACATTACAGACGGTTCGCAGGAAGCAAATGCGCTGACCGAACAGCGGAATTTTTCGTTTGAAGGACTGGATCCGTCAGAGGAGACGATGAAGGAACTGGCAAAAAATTATTGGTGGATCCTCGTGATCCTGGCAGTCATCATCATCGGCGTCATCGTTATCATCGTCATGAAACGGCGCAGACCTGTTATCATACGGGAGGGGACGACGGCGGAAGAGGTGGTCTCGCCCGACACGAAGCGGATCAAATTAGTGATCACGGACCGGGCCGGCCAGGTGAAAGAAGTGGAGTGGAATGTGGAAGGAAGTATTTTTATCGGGCGTTCTGAAATGTGTAATATATTTTTTGATGATGACCGGCTTTCCAGACAGCATTTCGCGATCGAAGTAACGAAAGTGGCTTGCTATATCGAGGATCTGGAGACGACGAACGGAACATTTGTAAATGGTGTCCGTCTGAATACGAGGATGATAGGTTATGAGATTAATGAGACGTTTAATGGTAATGATGGTAACGGTAGCAGTGATTGTATCTGTTATTTCGGATAGGAAATATGCTAGTGCTAAATCATATAGTGAAGGTGGTACATGGAAGAAAACGATTGATGAAACGACATGGTATATTAGTATTAGTGAATACTCGAGTGCAGAAGGCAAAGAACTTGGAAATGCGCGTATTTATAAAGGGAAAAAAGCTTATAATAAAAACTCGAGTATCGCTTCCGGCGAGTATGTAAAAGTTGGAACAAATAAGTATAAATTAAAATACAAGGGAGGAAAAATTGTTTTCCAAGTATATGAAAAGAAAATAAAATTAAAACAAAAAAAGGGGAAAATTGATGGTCAAAAACTGGAAGGTAAATTTAAACTTGTTAAGAGATATTATACGTAAAAATTCAAGGTGAAGGAGGATTTGAAATGTTAAATAAATGTTTTATAAGAGTAATATGCCTATTTGCTTTTTATGCTATGATGTGTATGTTTTTTGAAACAGAGAACATACATCATCCATCGATAATCAAGATTCAGGCATCTACCAAGCAACTTAGTAAAAAGGAATTGAGAAAGAAATATGAGATAGATGGTAAGTCTGTAAGTGAAGAACGTTACAAAAAGGCATTGAAGGCTGCTTTAAAAGGGTATAAAAAGGTCACACCAATGGATGAGTTTCGTTACTAATGTGAAGGTGTGAACTTAATGTTGTCCCGCAATTTAACAGTTAGATCAAATTAAGAAGAGGAAGGTGAGCAAGTATGAAGGTGAAAAGAAAATTAAGTGTTGCTATTATGTTGTTTCTCATATTGCTATACGTAGGTGTGGTGGTGAAGGAAAGCCAGATGGCGCAGGCTGCAGGTAATAAGTCAGGAAAGGGCAGCTTGAAGACAGGGGCATTAAATTTATATAAGAAGGCATTGGAAAAAGAAATCGCTTATGAAAAGGATGGCGACACAGGGATCACCAGTATGAAGGCATTTTGTTTGGTGGATATTGATAAAAATGGTATTCCAGAATTGGTTATAAAGGCTACAGAAGAGGGGGGATATGGTGGTGGCACTCGATATGTTTACACAGTAAAAGGAAAGAAAATAAAAGCTTGTGGAGATTTTTTTCAAAAGGGTGATGGAAATGAGTTACAATATTATTCAAAACATAAATCAATAAGTTATTGGTGGTGGACAAATGGTGTAGGTGGGGCTGGGAGTGCTTTGTGCAAACTGAAAAATTTCAAATTGAAACCATATAAATCAATATGGAGTGGTCAGGAATCACCGGAATCTGCAAAGATGATTTACTAATATGGAAATGGTGCTAAAAGCATGAAGAATATCAGTGAAAAGAAGTATGATGGATTAGCGAAGAAGTATTTTGATAAAAAGGACTGCAAAACATATAAATTTCATAATAATACGGAAAAGAACAGGGAGAAATATTTGAAGTAAGACGTCCGTTTTTCATCATGGTATTCCCATGGCAGCTGCAGGTATTCTGTGCATGGCAGGAAAAAGCACCACTGAGCCAGACCGGAAGCAGCTGGATGAAGTATATCCCGCTGTTCCTTTATGCGTACAGGTGGAATATCGAAGTAAGTTATTATGAGCAGAAGACGTTCTGGTCATTATGCCACTACATGGTACGCCGCCGTGAAGGGATCGAGATGCTGGTGAATCTGGTCAATATGGCATACTGTGCCATGAAACTGCTCCCGTACAAGGATGAAAAATTTTCAGGGTACCGCACAAAAAGCGTACAGGAATTCCGTTTTGCACTTAGCGAACAGATCAGGAAACAGATCTTTTATGCCACTTTCATAAAAAACATCGAAAACAATATAAAATCAAATGCTGTTATGAAAGCCTTAAAGCAGTTGGTTAGGCGGCAGGGAATTCACTTGTAAAGTTGTAAAGTGGTGATATATAATGGAAGTAGCTTTATTGATTATGCGTTTACATCAACAGAGAAATCAGCAATAACGGAAACAAATGTAGTAAATGATGGAGGTAATAATACATTAGACAAGGTGTATTTATTGTCGTATGATGAAGTGACGAATCCGGCTTATGGATTTATTTCAAGAGATAAAGACACAAATACGAGAAGAACGGTAAACACGGCCTATGTGGACGATGGTGAGGAGATTAAGGGGTATAGTAATGCTGAATGGTGGCTCCGGTCGCCGGGCGACGATAGTGACTATGCCGTCAATGTGGATATTGATGGCAGCGTGTACCGGGGTGGTATCAATGTCATCACTAGTATTGTTGGTGTTCGCCCCGCTTTGCATTTGAATCTATCATCTACTTCAAGTTGGTCATATGCTGGCAAAGTAAACTGGAAAGGGGAAGAAATTAGTACGGTATTAACTCATCCAACGAAACCAGCAACCGTTTCACCGTCAAAGCCGTCAACAAGTGATTTTGTGGTAAGTTGTCCGAGTGTAAGTTCAAAAACAGTGAGCTTTTTAGCGGCAGATAAAACTAAGCGGGCGACTGGTTATGAGGTAAAAGTGTATAAGGTAAAAGACGGAAAGAAAGTGAAAACTTTGTCAGCGTCCAATGGCGTCCATACAAACAATATGTCATTTAGCAGGAACACACCGTATAAGTACCGTGTGAGATAGTATGTCGTAAACAATGGAAAAAATACGTATGGTAAGTGGTCTGGATTCCGTTACTTTTATCTTCAGTCAGTTTCCGGAAAGAAAAAGTGGTCTACTGCTGGAAAACATGCGAAAATAAAGCTAAAATGGAGTAAAGTCACGGGGGCGACTGGATATACCGTATCTATTTCCACGAGAAAAAACGGCAAATTTAAAAAGGTGAAAGTGCTTGGAAGAAGCAGTAAAGAATCCACCATCACGAAAATAGGTAAAAAGAAACTGCAGAAAAGCAAATCTTATTACGTAAAGGTCGAACCGAAGATTAAAGACGGAAAAACGAGTATTAAGAATGATTTGACGGTTGTCGATACCGCATATTAAATGATACCTTTGTTCAAAGATCTGGAAAACCATGCGTCATTAATAACAAAATGACTAAATTGTGCGTTGCCAGTTATGCTGCCGGATTTTTTTTGAATAAGCATTGACAAAAACTTATTTCAGAAGTAAAATGTTCTTACAATTTTATTTTTGAAAGGAGTAAATTAAGGAATGAAAAATTATGTAAAGGCATTAGCCGCTTTTGTATTTATCTTAGCGGCAGTGGTATTTGTACCAGTAACGTCTCAGGCTGAAATGAAGGTACCGACCGGACTGAAGCAGACGAAAGCAGATCGGACAGGTGTTGCTTTTTCTTGGGATGCTGTACCTGGTGCAGATGGTTATTTTGTAGCAGGCAGTACGGATGGTAAGCAGTATTCTACTTTTAAGGAAGTTGCTTACACGCCGTCTTATACTATTACAGGTTTGAGTGCAGGACAGTCTTTGTATGTCGAAGTGGTGGCTGTTACTGTAGATCCGGATACAGAAGAATTGATTACATCTGCCGTTTCGGATCCGCTTGAGGTTGTTACTTCACCAGACGCTTCAGCTATTACGGTGAACTGCTCTGAGCGTACGCAGAATTCCCTTACATTTACTTGGAATGCCTGCACGGGAGCTACTTCTTATGTAGTATATGATTACAGCAATAAGCAGGTCTTGACGACAGTTCCGGCTACGACCACAACATATACGAGAACGGGTCTCGTTCCGGGTTCCAGTTATGGAATCGTTGTAGAGCCGGTTCGTACTTCGGCCAGCGGATTTGCGGCATCGACGAATGTGTCGGCCCTGTACAATGTTTATACGAGTAAGAATGCGCCGGGGAAACCATCGACAAGTGATTTTACATTAAGTATCCCAAGTGTCAGCGCGAAAACGGTAAGCTTTCTGGCAGCGGATGTGAGCCGTCAGGCAGATGGTTATGAGGTAGAGGTTTACAAAGTAAAAGGCGGAAAGAAAGTGAAAACTTTGTCAGCGTCCAATGGAGTCCGCACAAATAGCATGTCATTTAGCAAGAATACACCGTATAAATACCGTGTGAGATATTATGTCGTAAACGATGGAAAAAATACGTACGGTGAATGGTCTGGATTCCGTTATTTCCATCGTCAGTCGGTTTCCGGAAAGAAAAAATGGAATACGGCAAGTAAGAACGCGAAAGTGAAACTGACATGGGGTAAAGTGACGGGAGCGACCGGATATTCTGTATATGTTTCCACAAGCAAAAATGGAAAGTATAAGAAGGTAAAAACCCTTGGCAAGAACAGCAAAGGCTTTACGATCACGAAAATAGGAAAGAAAAAATTGCAGAAAAGTAAATCCTATTACATCAAAGTTGAGCCAAAGATCAAGGATGGCAAGACGACGATCAAAAATGACGCGACAGTTGTGTACACCGCGTATTAATCGTTTCTAACAGGAAACACATATCAGAGAGGCCCGCATATTTTAGTCGGGCCTTTTTGTCTTTTGGGAACATTTGTTTTTTTGGATGAGGGATGTGATGTTCAGTCAGCCCTTTTTTGCTATATTTGTCAGATAACATAGTCGTGTAAGTATATATCAATGCAGGTTGCTCTGCAGCTTGGGTTATGATGATCAAGGGAGAAAGCAGGAATGGTGAAATAATATGAGACATAGGATCAGGTATTTAGCAGTATTCGCAGCAGTGCTGGCGGCAGGCGTTTTACTTTCGTTTTTCCGCGAGGCAGGGTCTGAGGCAAAACCGGCGGGGAATGGGAAAAAATTGACGTCGATCAAGATTCAGAACAAAGGAGATTTTTTACTGCTTAATAAGAGGGAAAAGAAGAAACTTCGTGTCAAAGTCCAGCCGAAGTCTGTTGGAACGGAGGCAGTCACATGGAAATCTTCGAGGAAATCTGTCGTTACTGTGAGTAAAAAAGGTGTCGTACGGGGGAAGAGGTACGGTAAGGCGACGATTACGGCGTCGGCAGCGGATGGTTCGAAGACAAAGGCTAAATTACGCGTTTTGGTTGGGCGTAGGGTGACACGCGTGTCACTAACGGCCGATCATGTCAAATTAGATGTAAAAGGTTCTGCAAAACTACAGGCAAACGTTTTTCCGGCAAATGCAACGAAACAGAACTTATCTTATCATTCGTCTGATAAGAGCGTCGTTTCCGTTTCCTCGAAAGGAGTCCTGCGCGGAAAGGCAGAGGGGAAGGCAAAGATTACGGTCTCGGCAAAGGACGGGTCAGGGAAGAAGGCCGTTTGCAGCGTGCAGGTATCAATTCCGTCCCGATCGGTCATTGTTGATGCGGATTCGTATGGAACAAAGCTTGAAGTAGGGAAAAAATTCACGATCGGGGTTTCCGTTCTGCCCATGAATGCCACAAACCGGGGCGTGCGGTTTGCCAGTACGGATCCAAAGGTGGCAAAGGTGTCCCAGTCGGGCGTCGTGACCGGTTTGGAGGTGGGAACCACGACGATTCAGGCAATGGCGGCGGATGGGAGATCTTCCGCGGCAGTTGAAGTGGAGGTATACAAAGTGGAATTACGGGATAAAAAACTGGTCGCCCACCGCGGCCTTAGTTCGGAGGCGCCGGAGAATACGTCGAAGGCTTTTGAACTGGCAGTCAAACAGGGATTTTATGGGATTGAGTGCGATGTGAGAAAGACGCTGGATGATCAGTTTGTGATCATGCACGACGCGGACCTGAGCCGGATGTGCGGGAAGAACCTGACAATCGCGAATATGGATCTGCGGCAGCTAAAAAAATATCCGATCACATCGGGCGCAAATGCCACACGGTATCCCGGCCTGACCGTGCCGACAGTGGAGGAATATTTGGACATACTGGCGGCGAGCAGTACGGTGCATCCTTTTATAGAACTAAAGGAACCATTTACGAAGGCGGAACTTCAGAAGATCGTGCGGAAAGTGAAAGAATCCGGTTTGCTTGAGCGGACATATTTTATCAGCATGTACAAACAGAACCTTCTCTCCTTGAAAGAAATCGGAGTGGCGACAAAGGAGAATCTACAGTATGTTTACGGGGCAGAGGAGGAGAATAAGACGCAGGCGGTGAATGATTCGGTCATAAACTGGTGTATTGCCAATGAGATCAATCTCGATGTGCGGTATACGCTTGTGACGGCATCCGATGTATTTCGCCTGCACGAAGCGGGGAGAGAGGTAAATGTGTGGACGATAAATCAGTTGGAGAAAGCGTTTGAGCTCTTGACGGATACGCAGGTAGACATGCTGACGACGGAATACTACCTAAATTCGTAGGTTTTGTGACCTGAAGCTATGTATATGGAAAAACTTCAAATATTTTCAATTTAAGTATTGACTCTTGGTCATTTTTGTGATAGACTTACTAATCATAAAAATGACTAAGAGTCATTTTGCTTTAAAGGGGGAATCATATTGAATCATTTTGGAAAGTTTATTACACGACACAAATTTATCATTTTGATCCTTGGGATCCTGCTGATGATTCCGTCTGTGATCGGAATGAGCATGACAAGGGTAAACTACGATCTCCTAAGTTATCTGCCGAAGTCGCTCGAGACGGTAGAAGGTCAGGATATCATGGTGGATGAATTTGGCATGGGCGCCTTTTCTATGGTAGTGGTAGAAGATATGGAACATAAGGACGTCGCCAAATTAAAAGAAAAACTGGCGGATGTGGAGCATGTAGAAAAAATCGTTTGGTATGACAGCGTGGCCGACCTTACGCTTCCGGTGCAAATGCTGCCAAATGACATAAGAGAGGCGCTGTTTCACGAAAATACGACAATGATGATCGCCCTGTTTGATCAGACGACATCTGCCGACGAAACGATGGAAGCGATTACGGAAATGAGGCAGGTCGTAAAAGAACAGGCATTTATAAGCGGTATGTCAGGGATTGTAACGGACATAAAAAACCTGGCGCTTGCGGAAATGCCGATCTATGTGACGGTCGCCGCTGTGCTTGCCCTGCTGGTCCTCGTTTTCACAATGGAATCACTCCTGACGCCGGTCATTTTCCTGACAGGGATTGGAATCTCGATTCTTTACAACTTAGGAAGCAATATTTTTCTCGGAGAAATTTCTTATATTACACAGGCGTTGACGGCGGTACTTCAACTGGGAGTTACGATGGACTATTCCATTTTCCTTCTGGAGAGTTACCAGGCAAACAAAGTCAGGTTTGAGGGTGACAAAGAGCGCGCGATGGCTCATGCGATCGGCAATACATTCAAATCAGTTGTAAGTAGTTCCATTACGACGGTTGCAGGTTTTTCCGCCCTGTGCTTTATGACATTTGCACTCGGCAGGGACTTGGGAATCGTTATGGCCAAAGGAGTTATCGTAGGCGTGATCACTTGCATTACGCTGCTTCCGTCCATCATACTCATCTGCGATAAATGGATTGAAAAGACGACGCATCGCGATTTCTTTCCTAAATTTGAGAAAACGAGTAAGTTTATTATCAAACATCATATGGTAGCCATTGTCCTGTTTGTGCTTTTGTTCGTTCCAGCCTATTATGGGAATAAGAACGTAGAAGTATATTATAACATTGACTCCTCGCTTCCGGATACGCTTGATTCTGCCGTGGCCAACCGGAAACTGGATGAGAATTTTAATATGAACAGCATGCACGTATTACTTCTGAAAAATGGCCTGTCTATCAAGGAGAAAAATGATCTGCTGAACGAAATGAAGCAGGTAGACGGAGTAAAATGGGCACTTGGGTTAAATTCCATCGTGGGGGCAAACATGCCGATGGATATGGTTCCGGATAAATACAAAGATATATTTATGAGTGACGAATACGAACTGCAGTTTATCTGCTCGGATTACAAGTCGGCCACGGATGAAGTCAACGGACAGATCGCGAGCCTGAACGACATTGTGAAAAAATACAGTCCCGAGTCGATGATCATCGGGGAGGCGCCGTTGATGAAGGATTTAGAAGATGTGACGGACATAGATCTGGCGACCGTAAATTATTTGTCGATCGCGGCAATCTTCCTCATCATCATGCTGACGTTTAAGTCCATATCCCTTCCGGTTATTTTGGTAAGCGTCATTGAATTTGCTATTTTTCTGAATATGTCAGTTCCGTATTACAGTGGGATTTCCCTTCCGTTTGTGGCGAGCATCGTCATCGGGACGATACAGCTCGGGGCGACAGTCGATTACGCCATACTGATGACGAGCCGCTACCATAAAGAGAGGACGGTAAATCATATGACGAAAAAGGAGGCGGTGGCGATTGCCCACCGGACATCAATCAAGTCGATCATCATCAGCGGCCTAAGCTTTTTTGCCGTAACCGTCGGGGTTTCCCTGTATTCGGATATTGACATGATCAGTTCGATCTGTACATTGCTAGCGAGGGGGGCCGTGATCAGTACAATCTCTGTGATCTGTATCTTGCCGGCGCTTTTAACGCTGTTTGATAAATTGATCTGTAAGACGACTTTAGATATGAGAAAAATTGATTATTAATTGGTTATTGAGGAAAGAAAGGATGTGTTTTTTATGAATCGAAATCGAAAATTGAGCAGGGTGAAAAAGTCAGTCGTATCCGGACTTGTCGTAACAAGTCTTGTGCTGGGGAACAGCGCGTTTATCCAGGCCGAGCAGGTGACCAAAGAGGAATCCGTGTATGTCAATGCGGAGGCAGACGGCGAGGTAACCGGTATAACGGTGTCGGACTGGTTGAAAAATGCGGGTGTTAATGGTACAATTAACGATAAGTCTACGTTGAAGGACATCCAAAACGTAAAAGGGGATGAAACGTTCGAGCAGGACGGCGAGGGCCTGAACTGGCGCGCCGGCACCGACGATATATATTATCAGGGGACGACAGACCAGAAACTGCCGGTCAGCGTCAGTCTTTCGTACCGCCTGGACGGGAATGAAATATCGCCGGAAGAAATCGCCGGAAAGAGCGGGAAAGTGGAAATCCAGGTGAAATACACAAACCACTCCTCCATCTCAAAAAAAATAAACGGTGAGAAACAAAAGATGTATACGCCGTTTTTGATGGCGACCGGAGTCATCCTTCCGACGGAGAATTTTACGAATGTCGAAGTCGATCACGGCAGGGTCGTAAATGAGGGTTCGAACAACATCGTCATCGGATTTGGCGTGCCCGGCATGGCAGAGAGTCTGGATGTGAGCGGCGATACGGCCGAAAAATTCCCACAAGAATTCACGGTGACAGCAGATGTCGTCGATTTCTCTCTTGGCAATACGATCACGTACGCAAGCGCAAGTATATTGTCAGATCTGGAAGTCGATGATGACAGCACGCTGGACGATCTGGAAAAAGATATTGAAACACTCGTTGATTCATCGGAAGAATTAGTAGATGGTTCCAAAACCCTATCAGATAAACTGCAAGAACTGCAGGATAAATTTGACGATTACGCGGAAGGCGAGAAGGAATTAAATAAAGGGATCGGCGATCTAGCAGCCGGCGGCAGTAAATTGGCCAAGGGAGTAAAAGAATACACAGAAGGCGTAGATTCTCTCGCCAATGGTACGAAAGATTATGTAAACGGAGCGAAGAAGATCACAGATGGCGCAAGCCAGTTATATGGAGCGGCAAAAGAAATGCCTGGCGGCTATAAAGAATTTTCCGGTGGAATCAGCAAATATACCGCAGGTGTGGATGAGATTGCGGAAAAGATGAAAACGAGCGGTCTTGCGCAGGGAGCAGCCAGTGTGTCCGACGGCATTTCAGAGTTAAATGGCAATCTCGATATACTCAAAGAGTCCTATGACAGTTATGAAGCGATCATTACCGGCATCCAGACACAGGCGGCCCAGATCGAAGACGAGGGACAAAAACAGGCGCTTCTCGCGTACGCCGAGGGACTGAAAAAACTGTCCACAGGTCAAAAAGAAAGTGTAACAGCACTTGCGAGCGCAACCGATGAGAAGAGCCAATTAAAAAATGGCGCCGCCCAGGTATCCGGCGGGATCAAACAGGTAGCGGACGGTATTTCGGCAGTATCTGCGGAATCCTCCAAGCTGCGTGACGCCGACGGGAAAATGACGACCAGCATCCAGACACTCACAACGAAATTAAAAGAGCTCAGTGAGGGGGGCACGAAATTAAGTAAAAATGATAAAAAGCTCCTAGCTGGTGCGAAAAAAATTCTCAAAGCGACCAAATCTGTAAAATCTGGCAGCAACGAACTGATCCGCGGCGCCGAAAAATTGAAAAAAGGCAGCGGTCAGCTCCACCGATCGACAGCAAAAGTAACCGACGGCATAACAAAACTCGGAGAAGGAGCAACGGAACTCAGCGACGGAATGAACAAATTTGACGACGAGGGAATCCAGAAGATCAATGAAAAATACGAGGAAGATTTCCTCACTTTAAAAGACCGTCTCTCCGCACTTTTAGATATTTCTAAGGAGTATACAAATTTCTCAGGAATCGGCACGGGAATGGACGGCGAAGTGAAATTTATCATAGAAACTGCAGCCATCGAGAAAGAGGGAGAAGAATAATACGCTTCCCCAGTAACACAGTGCCAAACCGATAAAGCCAAGACAGACGTAAACAGCGTTATCTTTAGGTAAATGGAGGAATCAATATGGGAAGACTCGACGAAAAGAAAAAGAAAAAACGGGAAGCACTTCTTGAATCCGCGTATGAGCTTTTTACTTCCAAAGGAGTATTTGACACATCGATATCTGATATCGTAAAAAAAGCGGAAATGGCCAAAGGAACGTTTTATCTCTATTTTAAGGACAAATACGAGATCCGCAACGAACTGGTCACCCGAAAAGCCGGCGAACTCTTCCAGATCGCCAGAGAAAACCTGCAAAAACAAGAACACGAAAACCTGGAAGAAACGGTCATCCACGCGGTAGACATCATCATCGAGCAGCTAAACGCCGACCACACCCTGCTGGAGTTTATCGCCAAAAACCTCCAGTGGGGCCTGTTCCACCACGTCCTCTTAGAGGGCGGCAACGAGGTGTCCGCTAGCTTTTTCGACTGGTATTCCGAACTGATCCAACGATCCGGCCGGAAATTCCGAAACCATGAATTCATCATCTACATGATCGTAGAACTCGTCAATTCAACCTGCTACAATGTAATCCTGCACGGTGAGCCCGTCGGACTCGACGAACTGAAAAAAGAGGTGTACCAGTTGATACCAGTGATCATAAAAAATCAGGAGGTGGGGTAAGGGGGGGACAGTGTACCGCCAATACCCGCATAAAGTTCCCGTTCAGGCCCGCGCTTTCGCTTATAAATGCGTAGCGGTACTAATGCTGCAACATGCGCGGTGCGCACGCTGCAGCATAAGGACCGACGCATTTAAAAGGGCCTGAACGGGAACTTTATGCGGGTATTAGCTGCTATACTGCCGGCGGGCTTGCGATAGTCGAAAGAGTCAAACCTTTGTACGAATATCAGAATCTGCTCTTTTTACTTAGCCAAAATACCCCTAAGCTAGCACCACCAACAGGGAGTGGCCGCAGTAAGGCAGCAGGGGCTCGGGAAAAGTTCCCGTTCAGAACCGACGCATTTAAAAGAGCCAGCTGCTATACTGCCAGTGGGTTTGCGATAGCCGAAAGAGTCAAACCTTTGTATGAGTTTAAAATCTGCTCTTTTTTCTTAGCCAAAACACCCCTAAGCCACCATCACCAACAGGGAGCGGCCGCAGTAAGGCAGCAGGGGTTCGGGCAACGGTCTCATTAGGGCCCATTTAAATGCGTCGGTCCTTATGCTGCGTGTTTCGTGCGCAGTGCGCACGTTGCAGCATTAGTACCGCTACGCATTTATAAGCGGAAGCGCGGGCCCGAATGAGACCGTTGCCCGAACCCCTGCGGATCTTCCTGCCCCCCCCCATTGACTTTCCCCCCTCTTTCCGTTATACTTAAATTATTCGATTGAAGAAAGGTTAGGATGGTTAGTGATATGATTTCTGTATTTACGATGGTACTGATGGCAGTTTGTGTGCTGATCGGGGTTGCGGTTCCGTTTGGCTGTGTTCTTTTGCTGAAAGGCCGTTCCAGTAAGATTGAGTCGGGGCTTTCGGGTGCGGTAGGGTATGGGGTTCTTGGGTATGTTTGGCAGTATGTGTTCTATTTGTTTATTGGAGCGTTTTTGATGAGCGCGCCGATCGCAGGGAATGAAATAGTTCGGGCGGTTATCGTTCAGTCTCTGCTCACGCTCGTCAGTACGGGGTGTACGGCGGCGAGTTTATACTGGGGTATTTACCTGACGAACCAGAAGCAGATTTCGCTGTATCGGAGCGCGGCGGTCGGGATTGGGTTTTCGCTTGGAAAGATTGGGATTGAGTTGGTTTATCCGTATGCGTACAGTCTGTACCTTTCGGTTCAGATGAATGCGGGGACGTGCCAGGCGGATGAGTTGATCCAGCAGTCGATCTTGAGTACGACAGCGGGGTCTTTGATTTCGGGGCTGTATAAGTGCCTGCTCATGTTTGTCATTATTTTTGGGATCGCTCTCATTATGGGGAAGTATTATATTCAGAATAATAAGAAAATGACGTGGCTTTTCGTGATTGGTGTTTATGAGGCGATCATGATCATTAATGTTGTACTGCGTTATCTGTTCCGCACAACGGAATTGGGGACGGATATTGCGCTTATGATTGTTTTGACGTTGATCGCGGCGGCGGCCGGGGTGATCTTGTGGCACTGGTACCGGCATGATGAAGTGGAGGTCAACCCGTTGGCCGTGATCCGGCGGGATTAAGAGATGGCGCAGGCGTTTGGTGTGATAAAAGGTGGGGGAATGGAATAGAATGGTTTGGTTGGATCGCGAGGGAGGGCTGGCATGGAGAGCGAAAGACTGGAGAGGCAGTTTGACTTTTTTCGGGAAATTGATAAAGAGAAGTTTATTGGCAGGCAGACGTATCTGACAGGGGCAGGGAGAAAGGAAAATGATGCGGAACATGCGTGGCATATGGCGGTAATGGCACTTTTACTCAGTGAGTATGCCAATGAGGATATTGATGTGTTACGGACGATTTCTATGATCTTGATCCATGATATCGTGGAGATCGATGCCGGGGATACGTATGCGTATGATGAGGAGGGGAAGACGACCCAGCGCGAGCGGGAACGGATGGCGGCAGAGCGGTTATTTGGACTGCTGCCGGATGATCAGGGTGTCCGGTTCCGGGAGCTGTGGGATGAATTTGAGGCCGCGGTTACGCCAGAGGCGCGCTTTGCCCGCGCGATGGATAATATCCAGCCGCTCATGCTGAATGCGGCGACTGATGGAAAGGCGTGGCGGGAACACGGCGTGCACCTCGGGCAGGTTTTGGGAAGGCAGGAGTGCACCAAATACGGTTCAGAACAATTGTGGGAGTATGCGTATGAAGCTTTTATCAGGCCAAATGTGGAAAAAGGAAATTTGCAGGTATGAGTGTGAGATTGGACAAATACATATCGGATTTTACTGACATGACTCGTTCCCAGGCAAAAAAGGCGGTTCGGGACGGGAAGGTCAGCGTAAACGGAGAAGTGGTGACGAAGGGGGATGAAAAGGTTTCATTCTCCGATTCTGTTTTTTTAGGTGGTTTAGAAATCCGGGGCGCAGATTATCAGTATATGATGATGAATAAGCCGTCGGGGGTTGTGTCAGCGACGGTAGACGGTGAGCATAAAACGGTTTTGGATTGTGTCCGGAGCGGCGTGGATCAGTCATCGGGCAGCCCTCCGCCCTATGTGGCAAAAGATCTATTTCCGATGGGGAGACTGGATAAAGACACGGAGGGCCTGCTGATCCTGACAGACGATGGGCCGCTTGCCCACCGGATCTTGTCGCCAGGGCGTCATGTTCCTAAGAAATACTATGTGGAGCTGGATGCTGCGGTGGATGAGAAGGATATGGAAAAAATGCGGAGTGGGATCGACATTGGGGAGAAGCGTTTGACAAAGCCGGCCAAGATGGAGATTTTGACAGAACATAGTTGTTACCTCACGATCAGTGAAGGCAGATTCCATCAAGTGAAGCGTATGTTTGGATGTTTGGGAAAACGGGTTGTCGCTCTGAAGCGTGTGGAAATGGCTGGTTTGGAACTGGATCCATCATTGGCGGCAGGGGAATGGCGTTTTTTGACAGAAGAGGAAATTGCGTATTTGAAAGGGATTTGAGAACAGGAGGACGTCATGGCGAAAAAGAAATATTACGCGGTAAAGGTGGGAAAGACGCCGGGCATTTATCTGACTTGGGAGGATTGTAAGAGTCAGGTGGACGGGGTGTCTGGTGCGCTCTATAAAAGTTTTCCGACGTTGGCGGAGGCGGAAGCATATATCGGTTCGGTGGAAGACGTGCCAGGTAGAGCGGTTACGGGAGTGTCAGCGGACGCTGGAGTCGGCGAGGGCGCCGTCGTTTTACCGGATCCACAGACGGCGGTGGCTTATGTGGACGGAAGTTATAATGTAGCGACAGGAGAGTATAGCTGCGGTGTGGTATTTTTGTGGGGGGAGGAGGAGCTGCATTTTGCGGAGAAGGGAGAAAATCAGGAACTTGCTTCCATGCGGAATGTGGCGGGGGAGATTATGGGGTCGGAACTCGCGATGAAAAAGGCCTTGGAATTTGGTATGCGATCTCTCTGCATTTACCATGATTACCAGGGAATTGCTTCCTGGTGTCTCGGGGATTGGAAAACGAATAAAGAAGGAACGAGAGCCTATAAGGAGTATTTTGATTCCATTTGTGATAAAATAGATATCCGTTTTGTGAAAGTGAAGGGACATTCTGGTGACAAATACAATGATCTGGCAGATGAATTAGCAAAAAGTGTTATCTTTTAGGGGAACGATAAGGATGTGAGAAAATGAAGAATTTTTTAAACCAATTGACGACGAAAAAGGATGGCAGCTGGGAAGTGGTGGACGTTGTATCCGATGATGATTCCGAGTTGATGCTGCCCCAGACAAATGATTTTTTGAATATGGAAAATCAGTACCGGCAGATTATGTTTTTTTATGAGGCGGGTATCCAGCAGATCACAGCAAAACTTGAGATTTTAAATAAGGAATTCCAGTACTGCAATGACAGGAATCCGATCGAGAGCATAAAGAGCCGGGTGAAAACATCAGACAGCATCATCGAGAAGATGAAGAAAAAGGGACTGCCGCTTACCGTGAGCTGTATGATGGGAAATATATATGATATCGCGGGCGTGCGTGTGATCTGTCCATTCATTTCGGACGTTTACCATGTGGCGAGGATGATCATGAACCAGACAGATGTCGAAGTATACCGCGTGAAAGATTACATAGAAAGTCCGAAAGATAACGGCTATCGAAGCCTGCATGTGATCGTAATGATCGACGTCTTTTTTTCCGATCAGAAGCGGAAAGTGCCGATCGAGATTCAGTTTCGGACGATCGCCATGAATTTTTGGGCGAGTACCGAGCACCAGCTGCGTTATAAAAAGGATGTGGCGTTTACGACGGAGATGCACCGGCAGTTGAAGAAAACAGCTGATCTGATGGCTAGGGCAGACCGGAGGATGCAGCGGCTCGTCGAGCAGTCGATTCCGGGGGAGGGGAGTGCGTGAGAGGGAAAATGATTTTTTATTTGGAATAAGAAAAGCTTGCGTCTTAGAAGAGTCTATATTATAATGATTTTAAGTTTATACTTTAGAAGAAATGTTATTTGATTTTGAGTTGCGGGTTATAATAGGGTTAGTTGAAAAGGAGGCAAATGATTGGAATGAAAATATTTTTGGAAAATGTAGCAATTCTTAAAATGGCAGATATTGAAATCAATGGGATTACGGTTACAGCTGGGTTAAACGGGACAGGAAAAACCACGGTTGGAAAGTCTGTTTATGCTACATTGAACGCTTACAAGGATCTTCCTGATAAAATATTGAATGCTAGAAGGGATAGTATTTGGAGGGAGATTTTTTTGGGATTAAGAAATCATCGTGATATAACAAAGAATTATTCTCCTTTTGATATTGCATTTAAGTTTGATAAGGAGTTAACGAATGAATTATTGTTGACATGGAAAAAGGAAGGGGATTTTGTAGTAAAAAAAGATATTTATGAACGGCTGCGTAAATATGACATCATTCAAAGCGAAGATATTGAAACTTTATGCGAAGGGATTAGTGGGGTAATACAAAGATCCGATAATGATTATATAGAGTATTTGGTAGAATCATATTTTAACCGGGTTTTTAAAAATCAGATTAATCATTTCTGTATAACAGATAAGGGCAGGTTTGAGTGGGAGAGTTCAGAGTTACAATTTCATATGGAGTTTCAAAAGAATGAATTGCTGGCATATGATTATGTTTCTTTTTTTGACCAAAAGGCAGTGTATATCGAGTCGCAAAATGTTTTGGATGCTTTTCAGTCATATAAAACAAAAAGCAGACATAGCGAGGAAATATCGTTTGTTTCCAATGAATTGTTTCATCTCTTAGGAAGAGAGGCTGCTTCGCAGGAAACACTGGAAGATTATATGAGTGCAAAGGAGATTAATAATATTGTAGACGTAATCATGAACAAGGTGACGCACGGAACATTAAGAATGGAAGGGGCAGAGGAGTTTACGTTTTATGACCAAAGCATGGATCATAGTGTGGATATTTCTAATTTATCTGCAGGATTAAAAATATTTGTCGTCATACAGAGGCTGCTTGAAAATGGTTCATTGCGAAAAGGAGATATTTTGCTGATTGATGAACCTGAGATCAATCTGCATCCCGAATGGCAGGTGGTTTTTGCCGAAATTCTTGTCCGTATGCAGAAAGATCTAGGTATCTATATTTATCTCAACACACACAGTCCGTATTTTATCCATGCCATCGAAGTGAAAATGGCGGAACATGAAATTGCGGATCGGGGGAAATATTATCTAATGGAAAAAGATGTAGACGGGTTATGTTATTCCATCGATGTGACAGGAAACACGGAAAAGATTTATGAGTTGCTATATAAACCACTAGAAATGTAAGGGATAAGAGGAAGAAGCGCGCAAATGGAGTAAAAGATGAATAAAGTAAAAGAGTACCGTTCCTTTCTCTGCAGCTTGAGTGAAGCTTCGAGAGATAAAGAGAACCATGAGAGCTTGATCGATGATGACGATCTGGATCATCGAGTCGTAAATTTTGATGGAGTAAGAAAAAATATATGCAAGTTTTATCGAGGGGAAGACACATGTTCGTGCGATGCGTATTTGGAAAAAGATCATATCCGGTTTTTGATTGAATTTAAAAATCAGAGTGAGGGCAATGTGGATGTGACGAACATTCAGAATAAGGCATTTGACAGTCTGGCACTGTTAATGATGAATGATGACCAGTGCCGGTCGCATCTTGCAGAACACACAGTACTGATCGTTGTTTACAATGAAAAAAAGTACACACCTGATAACAGATCATATCCTACATCCCCCTCATCGGATAAATTTGTACGGAAAATGAAAGAACTGGCAGGAAAAAAAGGATTGGAATCCTATTCGGTAAAGTTTGGTCTTCATCCGTACATAGGTGAATTATACCGAAATATTTATACTGTCGATGTGGAGGTATTTATAAACAAATTTTATCCGATTCTGTTCGGCAGTGAATCGTTATTTTAGTCAAAAGAGCCATTGCTAACATATGATTTATGAACGAAAGTTGCAAAGGTTCTTTTTGCAAGTAAAAAAAGGGAGCACCGTTCCAGACTACTTGGTCCATTAGCGGTGCTCTCTCTTATTTTTAGGAATGCCCTGCTTCCTTCGCCTCCTTACAAAACGCCATCTGCGCACCGATCGGTGCCTTCCCGCGGCGTTCTGCCTTTTTATAGATCCCGCCGTATACATTGACCGGGCTGGCCGCCTCTTTGTCAATGGCGGAATCCGGCTGGAGGATATGTGCTTTCAGATTATCGGAAAGCTGGAGTTCCAGTATGTGCATGATCTGCCCTTTCAGTTTTTCGTCTTCTACGGGGAAGAGTATTTCGACCCGCTTATCGAGGTTTCTCGGCATCCAGTCCGCGCTTCCCATATAAATCTCTGGTTTTCCGTCGTTTTCAAAATAGAAGATCCTGGAGTGTTCCAAAAAGGCACCGACGATGGAACGGACGTGGATCGTCTCACTCATTCCCTTGAGGCCCTGTTTGAGGCAGCAAATCCCGCGAACGATCAGTTCGATCTCGACACCGGCAGCGGAGGCATCGTAGAGGGCGTTTATAATGCCCGCGTCGCAGAGGGAGTTCATCTTGGCGATGATCTTTGCCGGTTTACCACTCTTGGCGTTGTCGCGCTCCCGGTTGATGAGAGAGACAAATTTCTCACGCAGCCAGTTGGGCGCGAGTGAGAGTTTGTTCCATACGAGCGGTTCCGAATAACCGGAGAGCATATTGAACACGGCGGTGGCGTCCTCGCCGTACGGGCGCTTGCACGTAAACATGCCCATGTCGGTGTAGAGTTTTGCCGTGGAATCGTTGTAATTTCCGGTGCCGAGATGGACGTAGCGACGTATGCCGTCTTCCTCTTTCCGCACGACGAGCGTGATCTTGCTGTGGGTTTTCAATCCGACGAGCCCGTATATGACGTGGCAGCCGGCTTTTTCGAGTTTGCGTGCCCAGACGATATTGTTTTCTTCGTCAAACCGCGCTTTCAGCTCGACAAGGACCGTCACCTGCTTGCCGTTTTCCGCGGCCTGCGCGAGAGAGGCGATGATGGGTGAGTGGCTGCTGACGCGGTAGAGTGTCTGCTTGATCGCCAGGACGTCAGGATCTTTGGACGCGGCGCGCACGAAATTAACGACCGGGTCAAACGTCTCGTACGGGTGATGGAGGAGAATGTCCCCTTCCCGGATCTGTTCAAACAGATCCCGGTTCAGATCGAGGTTTCTCGGCGGCTGTGGGTGGAATGGCACATCTTTCAGATGGTCGTAGCCTTCCATGCCGTACACTTTCATGAGGAATGTCAGGTCAAGAGGCCCATTGATCTTGAAAATGTCTTCTTCCGAAATACGAAGTTCCTTTTTTAATATGCGCAGGAGACGTTTGTCGATGCCGGCTTCCACTTCCAGATGGATGGCTTCCCCCCACTGGCGTTTTTTGATCTGCTTTTCGATTTCGATCAAAAGGTCGGCGGCTTCGTCCTCGTCAATCGTCAGGTCGGCATTCCGCATGACGCGGTACGGCGAGGCGGAGACCACTTTATAATTGAGGAATAATTTCTGTATATTCTTTTCAATGACCTGTTCCAAAAGGATGACGGCCGTTTCCCCCTCGGTTTCAGAGGGAACATGAACGACTCTCGGCAGTACGGACGGAACTTGTACCGTCGCGAAATCGATCGTATCTTTTTGTTTTTTGTCCACGAGCAGGGCGGCGATATTCAGCGTCTTATTGCGGATCAGCGGAAATGGGCGCGATGAATCCACGGCCATCGGAGTCAGCACCGGATAGACTTCCTGCCGGAAGAAGTGGTCGACGTATTCTGCCTGCTCTTTCGTGAGATTTTCATACTGTGTGATGATCTTTAGTCCCTGCCGTTTCAGTGAGGGAAGAATCGAGCGGTTATACGTGTTGTACTGGGCGTCTACCAGTTCGTGGGTTCCCTGTGAAATGGCGGCGAGCTGTTCTTTCGGTGTGAGTCCGGCAATATCCTTTTTTGTATATTTCGCGTGCACCATATCCTTTAGTGAGGCAACGCGTATCATGATGAATTCGTCCAGGTTTGAGGCGGTAATGCTTAAAAACTTCAGCCGTTCCATGAGAGGAATGGTTTTATCTTTTGCTTCGGATAAGATCCGGTAGTTAAACCCGAGCCAGCTCAGTTCCCTGTTGTAAAATTTGCTCATATGCTGCACTTCCTTTACATTTTTTTGTTCTTTGGTGATGGCGTTGCGCGTCGTTTCTTTATGACGGGGCGGATGCCGAAAACTTCTTCGAATACGTCCGCCTTCCGGTGGAATAAACCGGTCTCCAACGTGATGTCGGCCATTGTATGCGCGACGATCTGAAGGGAGTTTTCCCGCAGTGACACGCGCACACATTTAATTTTCTGCTGATTGCTTTTATCGAGCACATTGGCCAGCCGGAGGAGCGCGCACAACTTTACGATCGTGATGTAATCGTCTCTCGTGATCTCGTCCTCGATGTCTTCATAGGTCGGGAAGAACTCGCTGTTATAGCGGACGATATTTGCCACGATGACCCGCTCCTGATGCGAAATGCCGATGATCTCCGTGCTCATAATGATCTTGTACGAATTTTCCCTCGTCTGGCACATATTGATGTAGGCGCCGCAGCTGTGAAGGATGACGCCGATCTGCAAAAGAAGGCGTTCCCGTTTTCCCAGGCCGTGAAGTTTGCGGATGCTGTCAAAAATTTCCGTCGCCAGATAGGAAACATTGTCCACATGATCCATGTCCACCCCGTAGCGGCGGGCAATGTTTTTGGCGGTGGCAATGATGTCTTCCGTGAAATCGTGCTTTGGTTTCCTTATATTTTTCTTTTCCGCGTATTCAGCGGCCATGCTGTCGCACAGATCGGTAGACGAAAGGTATATGTCATCGCAATCCGTTAAGGAGACGATTTTTTTCAAGAGAAGGATGGTCGGAATGATCATTTCCGACTGTTCACTCCCTAATAGCCCGGACAGTTTCATGTCTGAAAACGTCTTCCGTGATATCATACCGGTGAAATCCTTGTCCCATTCCACGACATGTTGGATTATTTCGGGAACTTTAGATCCCATCATGATCGTGTGTGGTATCTCTTTATTCTGGAGGTACAAATTAAAAAATGTGATTAAGTCTTTATCGATATATTCGGAAATAAGTTCGTGATAGCTGAACATTTCCGGTTCCAGTGCGTGGAGGAGTTCGCTGATGCGGGACGCTCCCAGTTTGAGTTTCTGGGTGAACGAAAGTGCTCCTTCGCTGAACAGGGAGAGCTGAACGCTGCCCGCGCTCATGTCGGCAATGAGTGCCCCTTCATTGATCATATGTGTAAAGACTTTTTCATTCATGGAAATGGCCTTGTAACATAGGAAGCGCTCCTCGCTGTTACTTAAGATCCGTACTTTTATATTTGCCTGGAGCTTGATCTGATCCAATACGACGAGTTTGTTTGATGCCTCCCGGAAGGCGTCTGTGGCAAAGGCGTGGTAAGCAGATACTTTGTATTCTTCCATTACCTTTTTAAAATCCTCGAGTACACGGCAGATTTCAGACATGGTGCGGTAAGAGATCTGTCCGGTCGTAAAAATTTCACTGCCCAGAGAAAGGCGGTGCCTTATATGTGTGATCTCTACGATGCCGTGCGGCTTGGACATTTCGTAAACTTTCATCGCCAGTTCACTGGAGTCTACGGTGATCGCCGCGTAAGTAGTAATTGCCATAACGGGATATGTACCTCCTTTCCGTATTTGCTTGATTTTCCTGATAATATTATTATACTATTATTTTATGAAAACCGCCAGTATTTTATTGCAAAGATTTCCATTATCATATAGAATATAACATGATCGGGTTTATGACATATTTCGCATTGGGAGGAGATTACGGGTGAAGACGAGTGATTTTTATTTTGAACTGCCGAAGGAGCAGATCGCGCAGGAGCCGATCGCGGACCGGAGCGCGTCAAGGCTCATGGTGCTCCATCGGAAAACAGGTGGGATCGAGCACCGTAAATTTACGGATATTGTGGACTATCTGCGGGCGGGAGACTGTCTAGTCAGGAATAATACGAAAGTTATTCCCGCCAGGCTTTTTGGGGTGCGGGAGGATACGGGCGCAGTGATCGAGTTTCTCTTGCTGAAACGCCGGGAGGGCGATGTGTGGGAGACGCTTGTGAAACCGGGCAGGAAGGCGAGGGCCGGGGCGAAAATAAATTTTGGCGACGGACGGCTCTACGGTGAGGTCGTAGATGTACAGGAGGATGGTAACCGGTTGATCCGGTTTTTCTATGACGGGATCTTTGAGGAGATTTTGGACGAGCTCGGGCAGATGCCCCTGCCGCCGTATATTACCCACACGCTGGAAGATAAGAACCGCTATCAGACTGTATATGCCCGCTACGACGGTTCTGCCGCCGCGCCGACGGCGGGACTTCATTTTACGGAAGAACTGTTTTCGACGATCGAAGAAAAAGGGGTGTCGGTGGCAAATGTGACGCTGCACGTCGGGCTTGGTACGTTCCGTCCGGTCAAGGTGGATGATGTGGCAAACCACCACATGCACTCGGAGCATTATTTTATCGAACCCGAAGAGGCAGAAAAGATCAACCGGGCAAAAAGAGAGGGAGGGCGTGTGATCTGTGTCGGGACGACGAGCTGCCGGACGGTGGAGTCCGCGGCGGAAAAGGGAATGGTGAGGGCGGATGAATCGGATACCCAGATCTTTATTTATCCCGGTTACCGTTTTCAGGTGATGGATGAACTGATCACAAATTTTCACCTGCCGGAGTCAACGCTTTTGATGCTCGTTTCCGCGCTGGCCGGCCGTGAGTTTGTTCTCTGGGCTTATGAGGAGGCAGTCCGGGAGGGTTACCGGTTTTTTAGTTTCGGGGATGCGATGCTGATTACAGATTAGGAGGTGCGGAATGCGAAAAAAGAGATTGTTGTTCATTTACAATCCCCATGCGGGAAAAGGGACGATGAAAAATAAACTTTCGGATGTCGTTGAAACATATATGAAGGCGGATTACGAGGTGACTGTCTACGCGACGCAGCGCGAGGCTGATGCGACAGAGATCGTCATGGAAAGCGGCAGGGAGTATGATCGGATCGTGTGCTCGGGCGGCGACGGCACACTGCATGAGGTGACGCAGGGACTGATGGAAATGCTTCCCGAGGAGCGCCCTGTGTGCGGCTATATACCGACGGGGACGGTCAATGATTTTGCCAGGGGGTTAAAGATCCCGATGCGCGTGAAACTGGCTGCCAAAGTGTCGGCGCATGATAACATAAAACCGGTAGATATCGGAATGATGAATGGAAGCTGTTTTACGTATGTATGCGCATTCGGCGCTTTTACTGCGGTATCCTATGAGACGTCGCAGGCGGCCAAAAATTTTCTGGGACGCACCGCCTATCTGTTAGAGGGGATGGCGCAGCTCGGGAATATCAAGGCCTACCATGCCGTGATACAGGCCGGTTCTGAGACGATCGAGGACGATTTTATTTTTGGGATGGTGAGCAACGCAAAAAGCATCGGCGGCTTTTCGTTTTTTAAGAATCAAAAAGTTCTGCTCAATGACGGCCTTTTTGAAGGTGTTTTTATCAGGAAACCGAAAACGCCGTCCGAACTGCAGGCGGTTCTCAATTCCTTTGTGAAATTGGAACCGAATGATCAGATATTAGGGTTCCACGGCCAGAAATTCAGGATTGATTCAGAAGAAGAAATTCCATTTACCCTCGATGGTGAAAACGGAGGATGCTTTAAACAGACGGAAATATGGTGCTGTCACAGGGCGATCAAATATGTCTGCGGGTGACTTTTTTTTGCCAAATTTTGAACAAAAAACTGTCAAATTAGTAGTTTATACTTGAGACTGTTAAGAAAAAATGGATAATAAATCCATTGGATTAAATAACCATCAATTGAGAGCGGCATGGACTTCGGTTTTGCCATAGAAAGATCCGCAATATAGATTTTTCATCTCATGGTATTATTCGCGGCTTGTAATATGTGTCGCGGAAAAGGAGAGAAGAGTGAAAATAAATTTTCACTTGGCAAGTTTGTGACTGCGCGCTGCTTACACAAACTTTGCTTGATGCGCAAAAGCAGCGCAGAAATGAGGTAAAATATGACTAATTTTTGGAAAAAGACATGTGTAACGGCATGTGGCGTGATGATCGTTCCACTATTTGCCATGACAGCAGTACGAGCAGAAGAAGTTCCGGCACCATCGATAGCACCGATCGTATCTACAGATACGTCTGCGATTGAAATTCCGGCTGGCACTACATTTAAGACTGCGATACCGGATGATGAGTTCCGTAAATTTCTAAATGAATCGTTTTTTGCAGGAAAAGTTAAGGATGATGAGACGTTTACAAAGGAGATGCTCGAAACGCTGAAAGCGTATACAGGTGTTCTTGATGTAAGGGGACTCGGGATCGTGAACCTGAAAGGAGTCGAGTATTTTACTGGTGTTACTGAACTGGATTGTTCGCACAACAACCTTCAGCTGCTTGATCTGTCTACAATGACACAGCTGAAAAAACTTGATGTTTCTTATAATAATCTGGTGGAGATCACATTTGCGAAGGAAACGGTTTTGGAGCAGCTCAACTGCAGCAACAACAGTCTCGCACTGTTGAATCTGGCGAACTTTACGACGATCAAGGAACTGGATTGCAGCAATAACCGCATCGGCCTTCTCAATTTAGCAGGCCTTTACAATCTCACAACGCTTGACTGCAGTGACAATGCCCTTAATACTCTCAGCTTAGACGGCCTTTTGGCGCTCGAGCTGCTGTATAGTGACGGCAATGCGCTTGTCAACCTGAATGTCTCTTCTCTGAAGAACCTGAAGGTTTTGGAAAACCGGAAAAGTGTGCTGAAATTAAAAGTTGAGACCGTGAAAGTCGGCGAGGATTCGTTCTGCGGTGTCGTTCTCCCGACCGGTGCCGCGAAACCGGAAACGATTTCGGACGGCGGTGTTTACAAAGAAACGGTAAATGCGGTCGTTTGGTCGAAGGGAACGGAAATTCCTTCTTCCTTTACGTATACCTATGTGATTCCTGGCACGAAGCAGACCGTTACGGTGACCATTCATGCGGATAAGTCGGAATTTGCGGATAAGTCGGTTACGCTTGCCAAAGTGCCTGCGCTTACCGTAGCGAGCACAGCTTATAATAAAGTGAAGCTTACGTGGGAAGGTGTCGATGGCGCGACTGGCTACCGGATTTACCGCTCGACTTCGAAAACGAGTGGATTTACGAAAATCAAATCCATCACATCGAATTCAAAAGTTACCTATACAAACTCGGGAATCGCATGTGGTACGACGTATTACTATAAAGTCCGTGCGTACCGCCTGATCGACGGCGTTTATTACTTCGGTGAATATTCCCCGGTCGTGTCCGGAAAGGCTGTTCCGGCTGCACCAGGCGCGCTTTCGGTCGCAAAAGCTTCGAAGAAGAAAGTGACGATATCGTGGAATAAGGTGTCCGGTGCATCCGGTTACCGCATTTACCGCTCCAAATCGAAAACGAGCGGATTTTCCAAGATCAAAACGGTTACTTCTGGAGCGGCGGTGTCTTATAAAAAGACAACGGCAAGAAAGGTGAAATATTATTATAAAGTGCGCGCTTACACAACGGTAAACGGCAAAAAGGTCTGGGGAACGTATTCGAAAGTGAAAGCGAAAACCCTCAGCTGATCCATGTAACGAGTCATTACAACGAAAAAAGGAGCTTCCCGGTTTGCAGGCGGGAGGCTTCTTTTTTTGCGGGTGTCCGTCGTGGGTATTTGCGGCAGGCGGCATGCCGTCCTGCTTGACAAACGTAGTGTTTGTTGCTATACTTACTGCAAAAAGTGATGAAACGTGACGATATGTGAACCGGTTTTTGGTTCGGTCAAAGACGGATAAGTGAAGGAGGAATTACCTTGAATAAGGAACTTGTTATTGTACTGGATTTTGGCGGGCAGTATAATCAATTGATCGCCAGGCGCGTGAGGGAATGCAGCGTGTACTGTGAAGTGCACCCCTATACGCTTAAGCTGGATGAAATAAAGGCGATGAACCCCAAAGGGATCATTTTTACCGGTGGCCCTAACAGCGTTTATGGTGAGGAAGCCCCGAGATATGACAAGAGGATTTTTGACCTGGGTATTCCAATTTTTGGTATCTGTTATGGTTCACAATTGATGGCCTATACGCTGGGTGGAAGCGTGGAGTCCGCCCCCGTGAGTGAATATGGAAAGGCTGATGTTACCGTGGACCAGTCCTCCCTTCTTTTTGATGGCGTGAGCGAGAAGACGATCTGCTGGATGAGCCATACCGATTACATTTCAAAAGCGCCTGCCGGTTTCCGGGTCTGTGCGACGACTCCGGTTTGTCCGGTCGCGGCGATGGAACTGCCGGAAAAGAATCTATATGCGACCCAGTTCCATCCGGAGGTGATGCACACACAGGACGGCTTAAAGATGTTGTCCAATTTTGTTACCCATGTGTGCGGCTGCCGCGGCGATTGGAAGATGTCTTCCTTTGTGGAGGATACGATCTCGTCGATCCGACAGAAAGTGGGAAAAGGTAACGTTTTGTGCGCGCTGTCCGGTGGAGTGGATTCGTCTGTGGCCGCCGTTCTCATGTCGAAAGCGATCGGGAAGCAGTTGACTTGTGTGTTTGTTGATCACGGACTTCTTCGTAAGAATGAAGGCGATGAAGTTGAGTCTGTTTTTGGCCCGGATGGCCCGTATGATCTAAATTTTATCCGCGTGAACTGCCAGCAGCGTTTTTATGATAAATTAGCTGGTGTAACGGAGCCGGAACAGAAGCGTAAGATCATCGGCGAAGAGTTTATCCGCGTGTTTGAAGAGGAGTCGCGTAAGATCGGCGCTGTGGATTTTCTCGTTCAGGGAACGATCTATCCAGACGTGATAGAATCCGGTCTGGGAAAATCGGCCGTGATTAAGTCTCATCACAACGTGGGCGGACTTCCTGACTGTGTGGATTTCAGGGAAATAATTGAACCGCTGCGGCTTCTTTTTAAGGACGAGGTCCGGAAGGCGGGAAGAGAGCTCGGTATTCCAGAGTATTTGGTAAGCCGGCAGCCGTTTCCGGGTCCGGGGTTAGGAATTCGGATCGTCGGAGAAGTGACCGCAGATAAAGTCCGTATCGTGCAGGATGCTGATGCGATCTATAGAGAGGAGATTGCCCGTGCGGGGATTACGGGACTGGGACAGTATTTCGCGGCGCTTACGAATATGAGGTCGGTCGGCGTGATGGGGGATGAGCGGACGTATGATTATGCGGTGGCATTGAGAGCGGTAAATACGACGGATTTTATGACGGCGGAGTGCTCGGAGATTCCGTTTGAGGTGCTGCAGAGGGTGATGAACCGGGTGATCAATGAGGTCAAGGGTGTTAATCGGGTGGTGTATGATCTGACTAGTAAGCCGCCGGGGACGATTGAGTTCGAATAAGCAAAAATGTTTAGTAAATCCAGCGTTTATGCGGGTTTGCGGACTTTGGAAAGGTCTTTTGATAACAAATTGATAACAGTCGTTTGAGTGTAATTATTCTTTCTATCTAACGGTTTATAGGTGGGAGAATGATTTGCAAGAGGCTGGCTAGTGTTCAGAGCCATACTCGGAAATATTACATATTTCCGAGTTGTGGCGTATCCGCCAAATGGATTTTTGCCAATATATGCTTTTGAATGTAAACATTCATCGCATATATTGTCCAAACTTCGCTTGGCTCTGAACGAATCCATATTATAACGCCCTTAGCTGTGGGTAGGAACTCATGGCTAAGGGCGTTTTGTTGTGCTTGTCAATCGGTTTTCAGTTTGTCCTTGAACGCTTCAGCTAGGGCATCGCTCAATTCCTTGGAGGGGGCTTTCGCCCAATGCTGCGTGGTGTCAAATTTTGGATAATTATACCGCCACTGGTCGTAATCTTCCCTGCTGATTTCTTCAGCAGAGAGTTTGTCCGCTTGTTCTTTCCAAGCGCAGAGCATTTTCAGAAGTTCGGCGGCATCCTTGCTTTTGTCTTTGCTAACCTTTAAGCAGACTTCCCCGCCTGTTTCACTGACGGTAAGACCGTAAATGTCTTCAAGGGCAAATAAGGTGTGTATAAGCCCGATGTTGCTGTCAATGTCGGGTATGTTCAGAGCCTGCGGCGCAACGTCAAGAGTCTGTGCTAGTGCAGCCGTCAAGTCTGCCTTTGGCTTGCGTGAGCCAGTTTCATACTGTGCTAAACGGACATCCGCTGATTTTTCGGGAAACCCGACAAGCATACCGAGGTATTTCTGT
>CAJUTR010000024.1 GCA_910589665.1 uncultured Eubacterium sp.
TTTGCAGGAAAATCCCACGCAGAGTTTATATGCGACAACGTGTCGCTGCACTGTCAAATGGCGCTAAACGTGCGCCGCAGCTAATTAAAATCGACTTTGCCGTTTTGCCCGCCGCTAATTTATACTTGGCATACTGCCGTACTGCAAAGTGGTTCGGGTCTTTCTCCGCCAATTCATCAAACAGAAGGTCAACGGCGTTCTTAAAATTCTCATCATCTTCCCTTGCTTCGCTTGCGTCAATCATATCAATCAGCATGGCGAAATTCTGTTCTTCCTCCGGGGCTTCGTACCAGATATAGGCGATAAGCGCTGTGTAATACAGTTTTTCCGCTTTCACCCAAAAGTCTTCTCCGGATTGCTGCCCCTCCCCTTTGGTATTGACAATAATCGTGTTTACGAGTTTCAAAATGTCCTTTTCGCTCCGAAGATAGGCGAAAGGATTGTAGTGCATGGACTTCGCAAAGTTTATGGTATTGAGGACTTTTATCTTATATTTGCCCTTTTTCAGCATCTTTCCGCATTCGATCAGCACTGTGCCTTTCGGATCAGTGACAACATACGAACTATGGAGCTGCATCAGGTTCGGTTTTACAAAAAACCTCGTCTTGCCCGAACCAGAGCCGCCGATAACAAGGATATTTTTATTTCTTGCGTATTTCGGCTGTTTCGGTCTGCCTGACATCATCAGCCGCTCCGTCTGCGTCAAGAGGATATTGTTCTCAAACTCCGAATCCATATATGGCTCGATGTCCTTCGCATTTCCCCAACGTGCCGAACCGTACTCCACGCCCTGCCGGAACTTCTTGGCATTTTTCGCCTTGAAATACACTGCAAGCCGCAGCGCCACTCCGCAGCACACCCCAATCAGCAAGTCTTTCAGGTAAAAACTTGGTAACGGGTTGGAAAATAAATCCTCCATCCCCGCCATGACCGCCATCATCTTTGCGGAAGCGTCCTGCCCCGGCGATACCCGCCACAGCCACGCTATTTTGTCACAGAAATACCCGGCAAGCACATAGGGCAGGTTCATCAGGACAAGTTTCTTTTTATCCAGATTCCCGGTCTTTGCCTTGAGGTTCTTCGGAATGGCTTTTAAGTCTTTGGCTATGCCGCTTACGATATTGCTCATAGGCTCTGCCCCCTGTCCTTGTTTTTCTCCCTGCTCCGTTCCCAGTTCTTATCCTGCGATACTGCGTCCTTGAAATGCTTCAATTTTTCCCTCACGGAAACTTTGCCTTTCTTCTTCTCATTACCATAAACAAATTCCTTGAATGCCTGCGCTATCGCATCGGCATCTTTACCCTTGAAAAAGACCAGATATTTCGGCGGTTCGCACGTCTTATCTTTCTTTATGGCAAAACCAACATTGTACTTTTTCGCCACACGCTCAAAAGATTTGATGTTGCCGTCAGTGACTTCGATTGACGATACTCCCACGCCCTCGCCAACGAGCTTTTTCACAGAAGTTTTTCCATGCGTTTTCTGTGCTTTCTGCTTCCGGTGGTTTAAGTACATCCTCATGGCGGCTTTCAGCACGTTGGCGTCTAATTTTGCGGTCTTAATCACAAGGGCGATTGTTTTCTGTGTTACTTCCTCCTGCATGAAACACCTCCTTGTTAATTCCTGCTAAAATACACGCACTAAGGGGGAATCCCCCGGCAGGTAATGTCATAAATGATTTTCACTGTAAAATACATTCTTTTCTCCTTCCTACCTCTGGACATCATGTCCAGAAGTTATTATTTTTCGTTCAGGCAGTAGATTGTGTGGAGATTCGCACACAGCCTGCCATCCCCGTATTCCACATCATCAAGGAGAAGCGCCTGAAACAGCACATCTCCCACATTTTCAAGCAGCGCAGTCTTTTGTTCCCGTTCCGCAAGATGTCCGTATTCCACACCGTCCGGAACAACGGATTTCCTTGCCGCCTCACAGTGGGTAAACAGTCCGAGGATATATTTATTTGACATGATAAAAGCATAGGTTTCCTGCCCCTCATGGGTCATTCTGCATTTCTCCGCTTCCCCCTCTGGAAGCGTAAAGATACACCGTACCGTTTCAAGGCAAAGCCCGCTTTCATAGTCCGGGTTCAGTTTCTTTTTATACCTCTGCACCCTTGCGTAAATCCCCTCACGCTCCATAATAGAATGGGTACGCTTAAACTGCGGCTTCTTGCAGAACATATCCAAATCCATATACACGTTGTTGATGACCGTCTTTTCCGCATACTGCCGGAAAGATTTCAGCCTTAACAGATAGGCGAGAACCTCATCCAGTTTTTCCTCTGACAAGATAAACTGGAAAGGCTTTTCTCCAAACCCGATCCTTTCAAACAGGAGCGGGCAGCTCCCTTTTTTGGCTTCCCGTTCCATTACCCTCCTGACATCACGCAGCGATTCCATATCTTTCTCCTTTCCGTTTCCCGGTATGCTGACCGGAAACAATAAAAAAAGGGCAGCTACAAATCTCTACTGACTTATAACTGCCCTTACGCTGTTCTCCTGTTATACTGTTTTTAAAACAGAGGTCTTCCACCTCCGTACCTCTGGAAACCTTGCCGGAAGTGTGATTGAAAAGATAATCACACTTCCAACAAGGCTTGAATGTGCCGCCCACTACACTTTGTCTGGCTTATGGCATCTCTATTCCCGCTATCTCTGCGAAATGCTGTTTCCAGCCCATAAGCTCCCTCTGCTTTTCTTCCGTCAGCCGCTGAAACACATCATCATACACAATATTGGATATTCCCATTTCCTTTGCGAGTATGATAAGCTGCGTGTGCAGCCATTCCTCCCACAAATCCTCAAAAAGCTCCATGCTCTCCGTAAAGGTAATGTCATTTTCAAAACCCTTTTGCGGCACATAATATTGCAGCTTGACAAAGCCATACCTGCCGACATCGACCACAACAACGTCCACATCTTCAAGCTCCGCAAAGGCATCCGCCACCTTCCGGCATTTTCTCCGTTCTTCCTCTGTAATATATGTTTCTTTCACCATAAATTCCTCCGTTTCCAGTTCCATAGCAGTATCATACACCCTGCCTTAAATTTTTTCCACCTCTGGACATTGTGTCCAGAAGTCCGTTATGTAATTCCTTTTTCCGCCCACCCTCCGCCATACATATCATGCTGAACCGCCTGCTGGTAATAGTGGCTCATGGTTGAGGGGGCATTGTAAAGGGCAGTGATCAGGTATGCCCTGATGTTTGTAATCTTTGTAACGGTATCTTTCATGCACCCCATGACATACTCCACATGACCGCTGTTCAGCTTCAGGAAGCGTGATTTTACAAGCTCATAAGGGTATTCCTCCCCATTGATGCGGATTATCTGCCGCCTCACGCATACTACGTCACAGATTGTTTCGTAGATTTCCTCATACATCTCCTTATCGCCATGCTGGTCATATTTCATGTGATGCTCGTATTCAATGTTATCACGAATGAGTTGCATATATGCTGCTGTTTCATCAATCACATCAATCCTATCCTCTTTTTCATGCACTCCTGAACTATCTGCATTTCCCTCTGATTGATTGATAGGATTGGTATAACTCAAATCAGTATAATTATAGTTAGTATAATTAGGGTCTGATTTTTGAACTTCTTGAGGTTCATTTTCTGAACTTCCAGAAGTCTGTTTTTTGGACTTCTGCAAGTCTAAATCCTGAACTTCTTGAGGTTCAGATTTTGAACTTCCAGAAGTATAATTATTGAACTTCTTGAAGTTCAGATTTTGAACTTCTGTGGATTTATCAGTATTTGCGGCTGTTTTTTCCGGTTCTTTGCCCTCTGCCGCCGCAAAATTTTTCACATAAATAATGTCAGGTTTGCCAAGTCCCCTGCGTTTTTTCTCTATTAACCCAATCCCGTTATCACTGTCAAGCTCTTTTATAACCTTCACACAAGTTGCCTTTGCACAGCCCAAATCTTCCATTATGTTGTCAACCGTATAAATGATATATGCCCGGTTTTCATCGTCCAGCCACCCATTTTTCATAGATAGCGCCATTCTGTCAAGCATCAGCCCGTATAGGAGCTTAGCATCGCTGCTAAGCCCCCTGAAACGCTCGTCCTTTATCAAAAGGCGGGGAACACGGTAAAAAGAAAACTGCTCCGCTTCAACGCCATAGTAATAATCAAACTTTAATGGCTCGCCCATGTTACCGCCCCTTTCACTGTTTCCTCTGCCATTCCTCCAAAAGCTGGATAATGATGCCCTCTATATCGTCATTGGAATAGTCCTCTGAAAAATACTGGCTGATCTTATCGCCCTTGATTGTTACTTTCCTCTCTTTCGGCTTTTCCTCCGCCAGTATCAGCCGCACCATCGCAAGCGTCAGTTCGCCGCTTTTCCCATACTCTTTCAGCTTTGTCGCCTGTGCGTTGGAAACCGACGCTCCCGTTTCCTGAAGAACAACCTCCACATACTGCTGCTGTTCCTCCGGCAGAAAGGAAATATCCACGCCCTGCGATATTCCTATCTTCTTTGCGTCCACCATGCCAAGAAGTTCATCAGACAGCCGGGAGAGCCATACATACCTCTGCACCGTCTTTCCGCTTTCCCCGGCAGCTTCCCCCACTTCGTCAAGGGTGCTTCCCCCTTTGCTGCCCTGATGCTTCATCGCTTCATACTTCATGGCATAAGCCTTTGCTTTCTCGCTCGGCAGAATGTCCTCCCGCTGGATATTGGAATCCACCATGATAATTGTGGCTTCATCGTCCGTATAATTCCTGACTATGACGGGCATGGTATCAAGCCCTGCCAGTTCCGAACCCCGTTTCCTCCGGTGTCCGGCTATGATCTCATAGCCGCCCCCTTCCCTCGGTCTTGCAAGCCCCGGCACAAGCACACCGTATTTGCCGATGCTCTCTGTGGTTTCCTCCATTTTTTCATCATCAAGGACACGGAACGGGTGTCCTTTGAAAGTGTGCAGATCGGTCAGCTTCGCATGGATAATCTGCTCCCCCGTCTGGTTTTCCGCACCTCCAAATAAATCGTCAAAACTGTTCAGCCTGACTTTTGATGCACTCCCTGCCTTACCTGCCATTCTCAAGCACCTCCTTTGTCAAGGACTGGTATGCCCCCGCAACTTTGCCTTTTGGGTCATGCTGGTAAATGCTGATGCCCTCTGCGGAAGTTTCCGCCGCCCTCACCGACATCGGTATGCTGTTTTTGAATATCCTTACATTTTTTCCATAATTCTCAACAAGTAATGCTGTAATATCCCTTGCATAGTTTGTCCGGCTGTCAACCATTGTCAGAAGGATTCCCTCAATCTCCAGTTTCGGGTTAATCTGCCGCTTTACCTTGCCTATGGTCTTAATAAGCTGTTCCAATCCCTTAACGGGCAGATATGCCGCCTGAACGGGAATCAAAATGCTGTCGGCACACGCAAAGGCGTTTATGGTTATCATGCCGAGGGAAGGCATACAGTCAATCAGGATATAATCGTACTGCTCCTTAACCATCTCCACATAAGAGCGCATCATAATCTCCCGGCTCATTACATTCACAAGGGAAACTTCCAAGCCGGAGAGTTCAATATTCCCCGGCATCAAGTCAATGCCCTCGCCATGCTTTAAGATACCGTAATCCGGCTCTATTTCCTCGTCATTGATGACCTTTTCCATTATGTTCGCAAGGGTAACTTCCAGCTTGTCCGGCTCTGTGAAGCCGAGGCTTGCGGTCAGACTGCCCTGTGCGTCCGCATCTATGACTAAAACTTTCTTTCCCTGCTTTGCCAGCCCGATCCCTAAGCTGCTTGTGGTGGTGGTCTTGCCCACACCGCCCTTCTGGTTTGCGATTGCTATAATTTTACACATGGTTTTATTCCTCCGTATCAGTCAGATTTTTCTTTGATGTTGGCTTTCTGCACTTCCACATAAGCCCGGTAATACCTGTTTGTACCTTTGTTCCGGTACATCTCTGAAACTTCCGTCACAGCCACTTTGGGCTGTCTTTTCAGAATCTTCTCGAACCACTTAATATCATTCTTCGTTCCCATCAGTCGAATTTTCAGCACGTTTCCTCTCCATTTCTGCAAGGATCTCCTCAATGGACTTCTGCTTTTTGCAGTATTCCGGATAACGGAGCTTGATGCCCTGCCAGAAGTACATCGCATAGCCGCAGCAGAAAATATCACTTACCGAATATTCCCTGCACTCTCTGATTTGCTCGTCCTTGCGCTTATAATCATCAACACTCGGCGTTCCGTCTGTGTAAAGGTTAAAGTCAAGCCTTACTACACGGACACTGCCGCTTGTCTGCCAGCCCTGGTGCAGACACTCCGGCTTGATAAACCCGGACTTAATATCATAAATCTGGCTGAAATGATTCCTTGTGTCCTCTGAAATACCGAGAATGTAAATCAACGCCTTGTGATAGCAGTCCTGATACCTCGCCTGTTCCAATTTCTCATAATAAAACTTCTCATGTTCCTCGTTTGCAAAAACCATGTGTGTGTTGTTGGCGCTCTGCGCCCCTGCTCTTAACGCTGTGTTGTTCATGCCTGAACCTCCTTCATTAAAGATATTGAATAAAAAAAGGGAACAAACCCGAAATAGGGTCTATTCCCAAACATCAAACAAGGGAAAGCGCTTTGCTTTCCCTTGCAGAACTTATATATAGACTTTTACTACAATATCTTTAAATCTGTTAGCCTTTGTGTACTCCGGACGTTCAGCCATAAATGCCCTTACATCTTCCCTTGTCACCGTTAAGGTACAGAAGTAAATATATTGTTGTCTAATTCCTCTTTTCGTTAATAGCCGCCTGTGCTGCCGCCAACCGTGCAATTGGTACACGGAACGGTGAACAGGATACATAATCCAAACCGATCTTATTACAGAACTCTACCGAAGATGGATCTCCGCCGTGCTCACCGCAGATACCACAGTGAAGCGCACTGTTTTCCGGCTTACCAAGCTTCAGCGCTGTCTCCATAAGTTTGCCGACACCAATCTGATCCAGTTTCGCAAATGGATCATTCTCAAAAATCTTAGCGTCATAATAAGCATCCAAGAACTTACCAGCGTCATCACGGGAGAATCCGAATGTCATCTGTGTCAGGTCGTTTGTACCGAAGCAGAAGAAATCAGCTTCTTTCGCGATCTCATCCGCTGTCAGAGCAGCACGAGGAATCTCGATCATCGTACCAACCTCATACTTGAGGCTGCTTCCAGCTGCTTCGATTTCCGCATCTGCAGTCTCCACAACGAACTTCTTCACATATTTCAATTCCTTCACGTCTCCGATCAACGGAATCATGATCTCCGGTTTTACCGTCCAGTCTGCATGTGCTTTCTGAACGTTGATTGCTGCTCGAATTACAGCTTTTGTCTGCATTTTTGCTATTTCAGGATATGTCACGGCAAGACGGCATCCACGGTGTCCCATCATCGGGTTGAACTCATGGAGGGAAGCAATGAGCGCCTTAATGTCTTCTACCGATTTGCCCTGTGCGTCAGCCAATTTCTTAATGTCAGCCTCATCTGTCGGAACAAACTCATGCAACGGCGGATCTAAGAAACGGATCGTAACCGGATTTCCTTCCAACGCCTCATAAAGCGCCTCGAAATCACTCTGCTGGTACGGAAGGATCTTATCGAGAGCAGCTTCTCTCTCCTCTACCGTATCGGCACAGATCATTTCACGGAATGCAGCAATCCTGTCTTCCTCAAAGAACATATGCTCTGTACGGCAAAGTCCGATACCCTCTGCGCCAAGTTCGCGTGCTTTCTTTGCATCAGCCGGTGTATCTGCATTTGTGCGGACTTTCATCGTGCGGTATTTGTCTGCCCAGTCCATGATACGGCCGAACTCACCAGCGATCGTAGCATCTACCGTCGGAATGATGCCATCGTAAATATTTCCGGTAGAACCATCGATGGAGATAGAATCTCCCTCTTTGAACTCTTTACCATTCAAAGTAAATTTCTTATTTGCCTCATCCATGTTGATGTCGCCGCAGCCGGATACACAGCATGTACCCATACCACGCGCAACAACAGCTGCATGGCTTGTCATACCACCGCGAACAGTCAGGATACCCTGGGAAGCTTTCATACCAGTAATATCTTCTGGAGAAGTCTCAAGACGAACGAGAACAACTTTCTCACCGCGGGCATTCCACTCTACTGCATCCTCAGCAGTAAATACGATCTTACCGCAAGCAGCTCCCGGAGAAGCACCAAGTGCTTTTGCCATCGGCGTAGCTGCTTTCAATGCAGCGGCATCAAACTGCGGATGAAGAAGAGTATCCAGATTACGAGGATCAATCATTACAACTGCCTCTTCCTCGGTTCTCATTCCCTCATCTACGAGGTCGCAGGCAATCTTAAGAGCCGCCTGAGCTGTTCTCTTTCCGTTACGTGTCTGGAGCATGTATAGTTTCTTATTCTCAACCGTGAACTCCATATCCTGCATATCTCTGTAGTGGTTTTCCAGTGTAGAACAAACATCTTTAAACTGCGCGAATGCCTCTGGGAACTCCTGCTCCATCTGTGCGATCGGCATTGGCGTACGAACGCCGGCAACTACGTCCTCGCCCTGTGCATTTTTCAAGAACTCACCCATCAGCTTTCTCTCACCGGTAGCTGGGTCACGGGTAAAGGCAACACCTGTACCACAGTCATCACCCATATTACCAAATGCCATAGACTGTACGTTTACAGCAGTACCCCAGGAATAAGGGATATCATTGTCACGACGGTATACGTTTGCACGAGGGTTGTCCCAAGAACGAAATACCGCTTTGATCGCGCCCATCAGCTGTTCCTTCGGATCATCTGGGAAATCTGCGCCAATCTTCTCCTTATACTCTGCCTTAAACTGGTTTGCCAACTCTTTCAAGTCGTCAGCAGTCAGTTCAACGTCCTGCTGCACGCCGCGGTCAGCTTTCATCTTATCGATCAGTTCTTCGAAATATTTTTTCCCGACTTCCATTACGACATCGGAATACATCTGAATAAATCTTCTGTAGCAGTCCCAAGCCCAGCGCGGGTTGTTTGACTTTTCTGCTATAACTTCTACTACTGTCTCATTCAATCCGAGGTTGAGGATCGTATCCATCATTCCTGGCATAGACGCACGAGCACCAGAACGAACCGAAACCAAAAGCGGATTTTCCTTGTCACCAAATTTCTTACCTGTAATCTCTTCCATCTTTACGATGTACTCGTTTATCTGACCCTGGATCTCGTCATTGATCTCACGACCATCTTCATAGTACTGCGTACAAGCCTCTGTCGTAATTGTAAATCCCTGTGGTACCGGAAGACCGAGCGAAGTCATCTCGGCAAGGTTTGCGCCTTTACCACCCAAAAGCTCACGCATGTTGGCATTTCCTTCACTGAATAAATAAACCCATTTGTTTGCCATGTCTATAAATTCCTCCTATAAAATATAGTATTGTGATTTTGACCTTCAAAATTGCATTTGAATGGTCGCTGTGAATATTATAACACAACCCCCCCCCAAAGATAAAGCACTTTTTTACCAAAAAAACCTTTTTTAGGGCATTTTACAAAAATTTGCAGGATTTCTAGCAATTTTTTTCACTCTCACGTTCCAAAATACGAAAAGTGCATGTAATCTTTACGGCTTCCCCATAAACCACGTGAATATCCATACTTGCGGAATGCCTTTTCGATGTCGCCGTTCCTTTTGATGGAGTACGCGTATCTACCAGGCTTCCAACAGCTTCCTGCTAATATCTTCTTTCCCTGCACCATATAGTTATAATTTGAATTGAGGTCAATGGCGAGTCCCTGTCCATGCTGTCCGCTTCTCGCAGAGTAGCCTCCAATCTCATAAATGGGCGCCCTTTCTTTTCCCCTGTAGATCTCCTGAAAGATCTTCTTCATCGTCGGCGCAATCTTTTTATGAACCGAAAACGTCTTCACCTTTGTTACCTTTCTTCCCGACATCCCACGGGCAAAATCCCATACCTTTACGCGGATTGTCGTCATATATTTCCCCGACTTGCGGTGATCATACTCGGTCTTTTTATTCTGATAGATCCGCTTCCATCGATTCTGGTAGCTTTCGTTTTCATGTCCGTAATAGTCGGCATACCGATTATATGAAGCCACATTGCCCTCGATCGTCACGCCCTTTTTCACAGCGTATGCCATGATCTCGTAGTGATAGCACCTCCCGTTTTTAACTTTCGGCACCGTCAGTTTTGTTTTCTTCTCTCCTCGCAGCACCTTGTACTTCTTTGGTTTCCCTTTGCTCCATTCATTCTTTGTCTCGGAACGATAAATGATGTAGCCGTCCGCGCCGCTGACTTTCTGCCAGCTCAGTTTCATCTTCGCCGGTCCCGCCATCGTACTCTGGATTCCTTTCGGTTTTTCAAACGTCACCAAACATTTCACGACTGACGCCGAATAACTTTTCGTCACTTCTCCCAGCGCATATACTTTATAATAATAGGTCGTTCCGATCTCTAAGTCACGGTGTACCCATGAAGTTACCGAATCGTCCGGAAGGATGACAGCCGTCTGGTAAGGTCCGTTCTCGGTCAGACTGTACTGGATTTCGTAACCATTCACGCCTTGCAGCATGTCCCACTCGATTTTCACGGAACTCTGGCTCAGTGCTTTTGCTGTAACATCTGTTACAATTTGCTGCGGCATGTCAGCACGGATGATATTGCTGTCTTCCGAAACTATATACCGTTTCGACGATCTTACCATAATCTCGTAGGATTCCCCGATTTCCACATCCTCTTCTTCTACCGACAAAAATACTCCGCCCTGTGCCATGACAGCTTCATAACGGTCTGCGGCTAACTCGCTGATTTCCGTAAATCCTCTTCCACGTCCTACTTTGCGGATGTAAATAGAATACGATTGTGCTCCTTCTACGCTGGAAAATATAATGCGTATTCCCTTTTCATCCGCGGTTGCTGTATGTAAGATTGGCGGCGCTGGTTTTTCGTCTAAACCTGGTGTTGGACTCTCAAAAGGACTGCCTGTCGGTGTCGGGATCGTCGTCTGTTCAGGTAGTTCTGTCGGTGTCGGTGATTTGGCCGGTGCCATCGTTTTAGTAGGCTCCATTGTTTTAGTAGGCAATATTACTTTGGTCGGCGCTATGGCATCCGCCGATGCCTGAGCAGCGGATACGGTTTCCGCGTTTATTTTAATCTGTTCTTCCGCTCTTAACTCTTGTTCTCCCTTTTCTGCCGCTTCTGCTGATACCGAAAAACCTGTTATGCTCAGCGAAACGATTAGATACAGTCTAAAACATGTTTTTAAAAGTTTCATTTTCCTCTCCATTCCGAAACACCCACATGGCGATATGATGTGTGACGCTTCCGTAAAAAGTTTGAGGCCCCAAAAAACAGATTGGAACTGGGGCCTCCTTAGTTATTGTAATTATTTATAATTTACGATCTTACCAAAATCGGCTTTCAAAGATGCGCCGCCTACCAGACCGCCGTCGATGTCCGGTTTTGTAAAGAGTTCCGCCGCATTTCCCGCGTTGACCGAACCGCCGTACTGGATGCGTATTTCGGAGGCGGTTGCCTCGTCATATACTTCTGCGATACAGTCGCGGATCGCTTTGCAAACTTCCTCTGCCTGATCGGAAGTTGCTGTTTCGCCGGTGCCGATCGCCCAGATCGGCTCGTAGGCGATCACGGCTTTCTTTGCCTGATCGGCTGTCACATTTTGGAAGGCAATCTTGATCTGCATGCGGATCCAGTCGATGTAAATTCCCTGTTTTCTCTGTGTGAGGGATTCCCCGCAGCAGATGATCGGTGTGATTCCGTGTTCAAAGGCTTTTAATACTTTTTTGTTTACGGTTTCGTCGCTTTCTGCGAAGTATTCGCGTCGTTCGGAGTGGCCGATGATCACGTATTTCACGCCAGCATCCGTGAGCATGTTAGGGGCGATTTCACCGGTGTAGGCGCCGCTTTCTTCGTAGTACATGTTCTCGGCGCCGATTTGGATGTTCGTGCCTTTTGCTGCTTCGATACATGGGATGATGTCGATAGCAGGGACGCAGAATATGACGTCAGCTTCTTCGTTTGCTACTAAGGGTTTTAATTCATTGACAAGTGCTACTGCTTCACTTGGGGTTTTGTTCATTTTCCAGTTTCCTGCGATTATTTTTTTTCTTGACATATTGAGGGTTCCTTTCTTTTTTTGGTTATAGTTCGGAGTTCGGGGACTTTAGCAGAATTTTTAGGTAGGGAGGTTTGGAGATGGATGAGTGGGGGCTCCGCGAAAGGGGTAGCCCTTCAGGCATCCTGCTCCGCTTCGCTACGCAGTCTGCACGCGGGCAGTCGCCCATCCTTCTAGCATCCTGCTCCGCTTCGCTACGCAGTCTGCACGCGGGCAGTCGCCCGCTAAAATCCAGGACAGAAGCAAGAAATGATGCGAGCATCATTTTTGTTTCTGTCCTGGATTTTGAAGGGCTTGTTGCTTACGCGTTGTTCGCTGCTGCTACGCCTGGGAGATCTTTTCCTTCCAAAAACTCCAAAGAAGCCCCGCCGCCTGTTGAAATATGTGTCATCTTGTCACCAAAGCCAAGCTGGTTTACGGCTGCTGCGCTGTCACCGCCGCCGATGATCGTCGTGGCGCCTTGCAGGTTTGCCATTGCTTCGGCTACGGCTACGGTTCCTTTTGCGAAATTCGGCATTTCGAAGCATCCCATCGGGCCGTTCCATACGACTGTTTTTGCTCCAGCTACTGCCTCGGCAAACAGTTTCTGCGTTTCCGGTCCGATGTCAAGACCTTCCATATCTGCTGGGATCTCGCCGCGTCCGACAATCTTTGTATTGGCATCGTTTGAAAAATCGTCTGCCACGATCGTATCGATCGGGATCAAAAGTTTCACGCCTTTTTCTTCCGCTTTCTTTTCCATATCAAGCGCGTACTGCTTATAGTCTTCCTCAAGAAGGGATTTTCCTACTTCTTCGCCATGCGCTGCCATAAATGTATACGCCATACCACCGCCGATGATCAATGTATCTACTTTATCCAAAAGGTTCTCAATAACAGAGATCTTGGAAGAAACTTTAGCGCCGCCGAGAATGGCTACAAACGGTCTTTCCGGGTTATTTACCGCGTTTCCGAGGAAATCGATCTCTTTCTGCATCAAATAGCCGACAACCGCCGTATCTACATAGTTGGTCACGCCTACATTCGAGCAGTGTGCCCTGTGAGCCGTACCAAACGCGTCATTGACAAATACATCGGCAAGGGAAGCGAGATCCTTCGAAAAAGCTTCCTCATTCTTCGTCTCTTCCGCACGATAACGCGTGTTCTCGAGAAGAACAACATCTCCGTCTTTCATGGCAGAAACGGCTGCCTTCGCATTGTCACCCACGACGTTAGCGTCGGCTGCAAACGTAACTTCCTGGCCGAGAAGCTCCGAGAGACGAGTCGCTACCGGAGCCAGTGAAAGTTCCGGCTTCGGCTCTCCTTTTGGCTTTCCGAGATGAGAGCATAGAATCACTTTCCCTCCGTCCGCGATCAGTTTTTTAATGGTCGGGAGCGCTGCCACCAGACGATTTTCGTCCGTGATCTTTCCGTCCTGTAAAGGAACGTTAAAATCACAGCGAACCAGCACTCTCTGGCCCTTTACATTAATATCATCCACAGATTTTTTGTTTAACATTATGTTATCTCCTTCCTTTAAGCTTCATAGCAAAAACGGGTTCGGTCCCATTGACAGACCGGACCCGTTTGGGTTTCAATCAAATGCGAATTTCAAATCAGGAAAGTTCGCTGAAGTATTTGATCGTTCTTACCATCTGGCTTGTGTATGAGTTCTCATTGTCATACCAGGAAACAACCTGTACTTCGTAAAGATCGTCGCCTACCGGGTTCACCATTGTCTGTGTTGCATCAAACAGGGAACCATATCTCATACCGATCACGTCAGATGAAACGATTTCGTCTTCGTTGTATCCAAAGGACTCGTTTGCTGCTGCTTTCATCGCTGCATTGACATCCTCTGCGGTAACGCCGGCTTTTTTCACTACTGCTGTCAGGATCGTCGTAGAACCTGTCGGTGTCGGAACACGCTGAGCAGAACCGATTAGTTTGCCGTTCAGTTCCGGAATAACAAGGCCGATCGCCTTTGCTGCGCCCGTGCTGTTTGGCACGATGTTCACTGCAGCGGCACGGGATCTTCTGAGATCGCCTTTTCTCTGCGGGCCGTCCAGTGTCATCTGATCTCCTGTGTAAGCATGGATCGTAACCATGATACCAGACTGTACCGGAGCATACTTGTTCAGCGCATCTGCCATCGGAGCAAGACAGTTCGTCGTACAGGAAGCAGCTGAAATGATCGTATCCTCTGCTTTCAACGTCTCATGGTTTGTGTTGTAAACGATCGTCGGAAGATCATTTCCAGCAGGAGCCGAAATAACAACTTTGCGGGCACCGGCATTGATATGTGCCTGCGCTTTCTCCTTTGATGTATAGAATCCGGAACACTCAAGAACAACGTCTACGCCAAGTTCACCCCATGGGCAATCATTTGCATCTGGTTTCGCATAGATTTTGATGGTCTTTCCGTCAACTGTGATGGAATCCTCACCAGCGGATACCGTTTCTGCTTTCTCATATTTACCCTGAGAAGAATCATACTTCAAAAGGTGAGCAAGCATCTTAGGGCTTGTCAGGTCATTGATCGCTACTACTTCGTATCCTTCTGCTCCAAACATCTGTCTGAAAGCAAGACGTCCAATACGTCCGAATCCGTTAATCGCTACTTTTACTGCCATTTGTCGTTTCCTCCTAAATAAAATGATATACTTTTCTTCGTGTTTGTTAAAAAATTTACAAACTTCTAAAACCTATTCTACCCAATTTATCCAAAAATTTCAAGGGTAAATATGATTTTTTTCAGGGAATTCGTTCCCTTTTACATGCTTCGGTACAGATCCTCATACTTTTTCGCAGAATTTGCCCACGAAAAATCCCTCGCCATGCCTCTGTCAATGATCTTATTCCAGTCGCGGCGCTTATCGTAATAAACGTATTTCGCGTAGCGGATCGTATTCAGCATTTCATGTGCGTTGTAATTCGCGAAAGAAAAACCTGTCCCCGTACCTTCATATTCATTATATGGCTCTACCGTATCTTTCAGTCCGCCCGTCTCGCGCACGATCGGCACCGTGCCATAACGCAGGCTCATCAGCTGGCTCAGTCCACACGGTTCAAACAGTGACGGCATCAAAAACGCGTCACACGAAGCATAGATCTTATGCGACCGCTCGTTCGAGTAGAAAATATTTGCCGATACCCGCTCTGGGTATTTCCATGCAAAGTGGCGGAACAAATGCTCGTACTTCTCATCTCCGGTTCCCAAAACGACGAGCTGCGTATCTTCTGCGCAGATCTCTTCGATCACGTAGTCGATCAGGTCAAATCCCTTCTGATCTGTGAGACGGGAAACGATACCGATCATAAATTTCTTATCATCCTGGGCAAGTCCCAGTTCTTTCTGCAGCGCCCGCTTGTTTTTGATCTTTTCCTTACGGAACGTCCTCGCGTCATAATTTACCGCGATCAGCGGATCTTTGGCAGGATTGTACTCATCATAATCCAATCCGTTCACGATACCTGTCAGACAGTTTGCCTTGGCATTGATCAGGCCGTCCAGCTTTTCTCCATAAAATGGCGTCTTGATCTCTTCGGCGTATGTATCGCTCACCGTCGTGATCTGGTCCGCATATACCAAACCGCCTTTTAAGTAGTTCGCATCGCCATACGCTTCCAATTTATCCGGTGTAAAATAATACGCATCCAGTCCGGCCGTATCCATCACGGTCTTCTTATCCCAAATTCCCTGGAACTTCAAATTATGGATCGTCATGATCGACTTGATCCCGCGGAAAAACTCTCCCTGCTGGAATGAGTCTTTCAAATATACCGGGATCAGTCCGGTCTGCCAGTCATGACAGTGGATGATGTCCGGCCGGAACCCGATCAGGGGAAGAGAGGATAACGCTGCCTTCCCAAAGAAAGCAAATTTCTCAATGTCCTGATAGATTTCTCCATAAGGAGTATTTCCGCTAAAATAAAATTCATTGTCCAAAAAGTAGAACGTCACTCCCTGATATTCCATCTGGAAAATACCTACATACTGTTTACGCCAGGCGAGTTCAAGATAAAAATGCGTGATAAACTCCATCTGGTTTTTATATTCTTCCGGTATCGCCATATATTTTGGCACCATAACCCGTACATCAAACTCTTTTTTGTTAAAATATTTTGGCAGGGATCCAACGACATCAGCAAGTCCGCCCGTTTTGATGAATGGTACGCACTCAGAAGCTACAAATAGGACTTTTTTCATGATTCAACCTCCATTCCGTGGTAATCCTTACGTGTATTCTTAAATATTAGTATACACCATTTGAATGGGATAGAAAAGACCTTTTTTCTATTTATAAAAATATTTTTCTACGGCCTCAAGCCCCTTATATAATCCGGTCGCGACAATGCAGAGAATGACAATGCTGAGTATGACATAATCCAGTTTAAACACCTGGCTGCCATACACGATCAGGTAACCGAGTCCGGCATTGGCCGCAAGAAATTCCCCGATGATGACGCCGACGAGTGACAGACCGATATTTACTTTCATATTGCTCACGATCGTGTGGACGTTTCCCGGCAAGACCACATATTTCAAAATATCGCTCCTCCTGCCTCCGAGCGTGCGGATCAGCTTGATCTTCTCTTCTTCCACCGAACAAAACGCCGTGTGGAGCGTGATGATGCTTCCGAACACGGCCACGGACACCGCCGCGACGATGATCGTCTTCATATTATTGCCGAGCCATACGATAAAAACCGGAGCGAGCGCTGTTTTCGGCAGGCTGTTCAGCACGACGAGATAAGGTTCACACACTTTTGCCACCGTCTCATTCCACCATAACAGGACAGCGACCGCGATGCCGAAAAACATGATAAAGAAGAAACTGACAAACGTTTCCAAAAGCGTGATCCCGATATGATAATAGATACTCCCGTCGGCAGAGAGGTCGGCGAAGCACGAAACCATACGCGACGGACTGCTGAACACAAAGGGATCCACCGCACCGGTCCTGGCAGCAATCTCCCATACGGCGAGAAATGTGAAAAAAATACTGATCTGGAAAAAACGCACGCTTCGCTTCTGCCGGATATGCGACTGGATAAACTCCCGCTGCCTGGCCGAACATTCTTTTGAAAGACTTCGTTTCAGCTCCCGAATCGACACTTTATTTTCCACCATTTAACTCCTCCCATATCTCATTAAAATAATGATGAAACTCCGGTGTACTCCTCGCCTTAAACGGCGTGACCTCATCCTCAAATGTCAGACGGATCGGAATCTCCCTTTTCAGTGACGCCGGCCGCGCGGTGAGCACGAGCACCCTGTCAGCCATACTGATGGCTTCGGAAATATCGTGTGTAATGAGTATCGCCGTCTTCTTTTCCTTTTTAATGATCTTCCATATATCATCGGACACTTCAAGCCGCGTCTGGTAATCTAACGCCGAAAACGGTTCATCCAACAGGAGCAGGTCCGGCTCCATCAAAAGCGTGCGGATCAGCGCCACCCGCTGCCGCATGCCGCCGGACAATTCTGACGGTTTTGATTTTTGAAAGGAAACAAGTCCATACGACTGAAAAAGATGGTTTAACAGCACGATCTTCTCTTCATTCCCTGCCTGTTTCTGGATCGTCAGCCCCAGCATCGCATTTTCATATGTATCTTTCCATTCTAACAGGTGATCCTTCTGCAGCATATAGCCGATGTTGATCCCCGATTTCTCCCGTTCCTCATTTCCGATAAAAACCTTGCCGCAGTCCGGCTCGATCAAACCGGAAATAATAGATAACAGCGTAGATTTTCCACAGCCGCTCGGCCCTACGACTGCTAAGAATTCACCTTCTTCCACCTGGAAACTCAGATCATCGATCGCAAGCGTTTCCCCGTATACGCTGTGGTAAGAATAAGAAATGTGATCCGCTGATAAGATCGTACTCATAGGCCGTCCCCCTTTGTCCTGTACACTCTATCCTTACCTCATTTTATGAGAAAAATGTCATATGGTGCATAACGGTTCTTACAGTGGGAAATGATAACGGATAAAGAAAAGAAAATGGAGGAAACCATGAAAAAAATAGCTTTTTTTGACACAAAACCTTATGATAAAATATGGTTTGACAAATTCAATGACGAGTTTGAAATCGACTATTTTGAAGGAAAACTTACGCCGAAAACATGTAAACTCGTCAGGGACTATGACGGCGTAGTCGCATTTGTCAACGATGATATTGATAAGACTGTGATCAATACCATGTACAACGAAAAGGTTCCCGTTCTCGCCATGCGCTGTTCGGGATACAACAATGTGGATATGAAGGCGGCGCAGGGAAAGATCCGCATCTTACGCGTTCCCGCCTATTCTCCGTACGCCGTCGCCGAACACGCGATGGCACTCATCCTGACACTGAACCGGAAGATACACAAAGCCTATATAAGAACCCGGGATTTCAATTTCAGCCTCAACCGCCTGATCGGATTCGACATCCACGGCAAGACGATCGGCGTCATCGGAACCGGACAGATCGGACGGGTGTTCATTGACGTCTGCCGTGGATTTGGCGCCAATGTACTCGCCTATGACAAATATCCCTCGAAAGACAGCGGCATCAACTATGTCGAATTGGAAACACTGTTCCGGGAGAGTGACATCATCTCCCTTCACTGCCCGCTGACGAAAGAGACACACCACATCATCAACAAAGATTCGATCGCCATGATGAAACAGGGCGTATACCTCATCAACACGTCGCGCGGCAGCCTGATTGAAAGCCAGTCCTTGTTAGACGGCCTGACGTCGGGAAAAGTAGGCGCTGCTGGGCTTGACGTCTACGAAGAAGAGTCTGATCTTTTTTATGAAGACTTTTCCAATATCGTCATCAAAGATGACATCCTTTCCATTTTAGTTTCACGCCCGAATGTCATCATTACGTCACACCAGGCTTTCCTGACTGAAGAGGCACTGAAAGGGATCGCGAGCGTTACTCTCTCTAACCTGAAAGAATATTTTCAGACAGGAACGTGCGCCAATGAGATCACATTTGGAACGACTCAGTAAGGGAGAGCATTTCGGCCGAGGGAAATATTTTATCGGCTTTTTCTGAGAAATAGGCGCTCACAATATGTTCCAGTTCCCGGAATACCGATTCCGACACACGGAACGTATATAGTGTTTCAACCGGTGACGCGACGATCCTCTGCAGCGTATAAATGGTCGTCCCTGTGATACCAGCTGCTCCCTTCCCATAATAGGGAGCAGCCTGATAACAGGCGTCGCATAAAACCCCCGCCTCCCGATTGTGAAAATAAGCCAGTCCTTCCTTTTGCCCGCAGCTGGCACACGCAAATAAACGGGGAGCTTCCCCGTTTAACGCAATCATTTTAAATTCGTAAACCATCTTTACGAGACCACGCGGGAGAGATGGAACTTTCAGAGCGCGCAGCGACTGGTACAAAAGCTTCAGCACCTCTTTGGCATCGAGGTTTTCCCTCGTAAAATAGTCCGCGACTTCGCAAAAATACATGCCCATATAGATATCTTCCAGTTCCTCTCGCAAGTCGGAAAAATAATTGCTCACCTCCACGGACGACACCGTGTAGGAATCCCGGCCGCGGTATAGGGCAAATTCACCAAACGTAAACGGTTCACTGGCTGCCAGAAGCGAACTCTTTGGCCTTCTGGCCCCCCTTGCGAACGCGGAGATTTTCCCGCGCTCTTTCGTAAGTATGACAAGCCTTTTATCATATTCACCAACTGGTGTGCCCGAGAGCACCATCCCTGTCACTTTCTCCTGCATACTGCACCGACTCCATACTGCCAGACATACTGTCCTTCCTCGAATAACTCCCGTCCCCCTCTGCCGCGTTCCTGGCAGAATCTATATACTTCAAATAGTCAGATACCCTCCCAGACTGATAAAAATTTTCCCAATTATTACTTTGCATGTTGGTTTCCTCCGTGGTTTATAAATTGTTGATGTAAGTAGTTCCTCTTCACTCATTATCTTCTCCACAAAGGAACGTCCATATACTAGAACATTATTCCAAATGATTCTTATTGTATCCAAAATTTTTCAAAAGGAAATCGCTGTCCCGCCAGTCCTTCTTCACCTTCACCCACAGCTTTAAGTTCACCTTAGTTTGAAGGAAATCCTCGATCTCAAGCCTCGCTCTGCTGCCGATCTTTTTTAGCATCTGTCCCTGCTTGCCGATGATGATTCCCTTATGGGAATCCCTCTCGCATATGATCGTGGCGTCGATGTCATACATCCCTCCCCGTCCCGAACGGCGTTTCATCTGATCGATCACAACCGCGATCCCGTGCGGGATCTCATCTTCCAAAAGACGAAGCGCTTTTTCCCGGATCAATTCGGCCACGATCTGACGCTCTGGCTGGTCCGTCACGGTATCGCCGTCATAAAACTGCGGCCCCGCTTCCAAATAACCAAACATCACATCCACAAGATGATCCACATTGTCGCCCTTCTGTGCTGACACCGGAATGATCTCATCAAAATCCAGAACCTTCTGGTACGCGTCAATACAGGCGAGCAGCTCGTCCTTTTTCACTTTATCAATCTTATTCATAACGAGAAGAACCGGAATGTCCGCCTTTTTTAATTGCTCGGCGATATGCTGTTCACCCTTTCCGATAAACGTCGTCGCCTCCACGATCCACAGGATCATATCGACCTCGTTAAACGTCCGCTCCGCGACATTGACCATATACTCGCCCAGCTTGTTCTTTGCCTTATGGATGCCCGGCGTATCCAAAAAGACGATCTGCCCCCTCTCCTCGTGATAGATCGTCTGGATCCGGTTTCTCGTGGTCTGCGGCTTATTGCTCGTGATCGCGATCTTCTGCCCGATGATGCGGTTCATGAGCGTCGATTTCCCCACATTCGGCCTGCCGACCAAGGCGGCGAAGCCGGATTTATACTGCTGTGCGTTCTTATCCTCTGCCATGTTTCCCTCCGATTTGTACTGCCTGTGCATTTCTTTTTATCCTTCTACCTCTTGTCAGAATCGTTTTAAGAGGACGGCCTGGTCTTCTACCGCTTTACACATTATAGCTCGCCCTCCTTCCGTCTCCTTATAAGAATGAAGCTGCTTTGCCAATATAGGATAATAGGCATCCTCAGTAAGCCCCCCGCCTGCCATCAGGCAAGCGTCGACACACTTCGGAACATGCTCTCATTCTCCGCCACCTTGCCCTCATTCCCGAGAACACAGATTGCGCCGCCGGACAAAACGGCTTCCGCCATCGCGGCCGCCCCCCGTATCTCTTCCGCTGTGGCGTGCAGGATCTCGTCACGCTCCCTCTGCACATCCTCCTCCGTCACATCCGTCAGATAGGCAGCCATCGACCGCGAGCCTTTCGCTTTTGGCGTCAGCGGCGTATCCACGCTGCTGATCGTTCCTATGATATACTTCGTCATCTCCCTCTCATCCGCGTCAAACTTCCGCAAATACTGCGGCACGCCCTTGTACACGTCATTGGTGTGCGCGAGATTCGGATCTCGGTAGGAGACAAAATACCCCTCGCCAGTATTTGGGAACGCACACATCACGCCGTACGCGCCGCCTTTTACCCGCACCTCGTTCCACAGGTAATCAAATCCAAGGATCGACCTCACAACCTTGTACACGCCGCTATATGGTACGCCAGCATTGAGAAAGTTACCAGTACGTGCAACAAACTGAACCTGTCCTGCGGTTTTAAACCCTTCATTTTCCGTTATTTCTTCACAGCGAAGTCCTGGTTCCACCACACATCCGGCTCCAGTGCGCGCTCCCATCTTTTCCACGAAACCGTTAAACGCCTGCTCAAACGACGCATAATCGCTCTCGGTACAGGTAATGCCTGCGCTCATATGATCGCGTATAAATATCTGATCCGTCAAATATTTCAGAACCTGGATAAGATTCTCTTTTTCACGGTCAAAGTTCTCTTCCAGACGGCATAAGAACTGATAATAGGAAATACCACTGAACTGTTCGTCATACCGGGACGGTTCCGAATCATATGCCATCGCGCGGCTCACGGCCGTACTGTGGCCGGTCGAAAGCAGTCGCATGATCAGCGCTGATTTCTGTTCCCCGATGATTTCCTTCAATCGCTTTTCATCCTCTAGATGGGATACCGTCAATGCCTCATACAACAGATCGATGATTTTTTCCGAACGGTCGGCAAAGACTTTTGTCCCAAATACCAAAAACGCCTTATACTCGCCGCGGTTGACACGGCTCTGATATAAATTCGGCATAAAGTACATATCTCCGGCGTTTTGCAAAATTTCATTCGAATACGAAAGTTTATCGTGCAGATCGGTATCAATACATCCCAGCACATTACAGAGCAGACTGATATAGGGGGCGTAATCTTTCAAAAGCGGCTTGATATCAAACATGATCTGAATGTACTGGATCCCATTTGTAAAATAATCGTGATGGATGACCGGGCACCCCGCCGTCGTCTTTTCTCGATTCGAGAATCCCCTGGCCTTCGTGCCGATGTCCTCTCTCTCGAGAAGCGGGATCTTCTCCAGCTCCTCCTTCGGAGATGGCTCCTCCTGATAGCGTTTCAACTCTGCCGTCTGTCGGATGAGTTCCTCCTTCTGCGCCTCAGAAAGAGTAGCAAAATACTGTTCCAGACGTTTTGCCTCCCGTTCTTCCATCTGCGCCGTCAGTCCGGTCTTCGGTTCGATCGTCACAAACGAACGATGTGTGTTATCCAAAAGATATTTCTCGATCAGCGACTCAAAATACCCGTCTTCCATTTTCCCCCGCAGTTTTTGGAACGTTTCATTTGCCTGAAGGTGGATAAACGGTTTTTCCGGATCGTAAAGCCAGCTGTCGAAAATCTGCAGACCATACATCAACCCTTTCGGATACATCCCAAAATCAGCTTCGCGGTAACGGAATTCCAGCGCATTCAGTCCGGCATTCAGTGAATCCCTGTTGATCCCCTCTGTCACGAGCTTCTCTAACTGCTCCCGAACGATAGCCGCAAACTTTTCCTTTTTATCCGACGCCGCATTTTTCGCGATGATCGAAAACGTAGGCTGGCAGATCCCCTCATCGTAAAAGCTGACGATCTCCGTGCCAATGCCCGCGTCCATAAGCGCTTGTTTGACCGGAGCCCCGACGCCCTGCACGAGTACATAATTCAACACCTGGAACGCGAGATACAGCTCCCGGTCTAACGAGGTCGCCACGACAGCATTGTAACTGAAATACGTTTTTTCGTCCGCCGGTTCCCCCTCGGCCAGTGAATAATAACTGCGGCAGTCGACCGGCTCGGCAAATGCCTCCTGCTTTTGTATCCGAGAGTCCACTTCCAAATAGTCAAAACTGCTTAAATAGTTCTCGTCGATCCAAGCGAGCTGCTCTGCCATATCCATATCGCCATACAGATAGAGATAGCTGTTTGACGGATGATAATAGCGTGAATGAAAGTCCAAATAATCCTGATACGTCAGATCTGGGATCGCTGCCGGATCCCCGCCCGATTCATGGACATAGGCCGTATCCGGAAAAAGGGACTGCTGGATCTTGCGCTCCAACAACTCTTTGGGAGAAGAAAAAACCCCTTTCATCTCATTAAATACAACGCCGTTATACGTGAGCGGCCCGTTCACATCCGTCAGTTCATAGTGCCAGCCCTCCTGCTGGAAAATCTTCTCCTCCTGATAGATATTAGGATAAAATACGGCGTCGAGATACACATTCATCAGATTGCGGAAATCTTTATCGTTGCAGCTCGCAACCGGGTACACCGTCTTATCCGGATACGTCATCGCGTTCAGGAACGTGTTGAGCGAACCCTTTTCCAGTTCGATGAACGGATCTTTCACCGGAAAATGTTTTGAGCCGCAGAGCACGGTATGCTCTACGATATGCGCCACTCCTGTCGAATCCTTCGGCGGCGTCCGGAATCCAATGGAAAATACTTTATTCTCATCTTTCGCTTCGATTGCTACGACTTTCGCTTTCGTTTTTTCATGTTCGAGAAGATACCCGCTGGCATCCAGCTCTTTTAATTCCTGCTTTACGATTACCCTGTATCCGTTTACATCCTTCATGAATCTGTCTCCTTGTCTGTCATTCCTTTTTATTTTTCAGCGGCGTATACTCAAAAATCTGTATCGCGGACGGCGCCAGCACAAATTCGATCGACTGGTCCATCCCATCGTGTTTTACTGCCTGTGACTGTTTCAACCTCGGATTTATATTTCCCGTTCCGCCAAAACCTATACTGTCGCTGTTCCATATTTCTTTATATTTTCCGGCTAACGGAACGCCGAGACGGAACTCTTCATAAGTCACAGGTGTGAAATTGCAGACGACCAAAAGCGTCTCTTTTTCACTTTTGCGCATAAACGAGATTACGCTGTGATCGGCATCGAGCATACTGACCCACTCAAATCCTTCCGGCTTATCATCCCAGGCGTACATCGCCGGATGCTCCTTATAAAATTTCCACAGTGACGCCACATAATCGTGAAGCAGCGTATGAGGTGATTTAATGGAAATAATATCGCCGGAATCGCTTCTCGCCGCCAGCTGGTCGTTCAGCAGTTCCCAGTCAAGTTCTCTCTCCTCGCTCCACTCGCGCTCCTGTCCGAAATCCTGTCCCATAAACAAAAGTTTTTTCCCGGGATGTGCCGCCATATATCCGTACGTCAGACGCAGACTGGCCAGCTTCTGCTCCTGTTTTCCCGGCATCTTTCCAAACATGGACGCCTTGCCGTGTACGACCTCGTCGTGCGAAAACACGAGAACAAAATTTTCCGAATAGTGGTACACCATACTAAACGTGAGCATACCGTGTCTTCCCTTTCGAAACAGCGGGTCGGTCTTGATATACTCCAGGTAATCGTTCATCCATCCCATGTTCCATTTCAGGTCAAATCCGAGTCCGCCCTCATTGATCTCCCCAGTAACTTTCGGCCAGGACGTCGATTCTTCCGCGATCGTCACCGATCCATCTTTTCTCTCTTTTACTTTCTCATTTAATTTCTTTAAAAATTCGACCGCTTCAAGATTCTCGATACCGCCGTACATATTTGCCACCCACTCGCCATCCTGCTTTCCATAATCAAGATAGAGCATAGACGCCACCGCATCCAGTCGAAGCCCGTCGGCATGGTATTTGTCCAGCCAGAACAGCGCATTGGAAACGAGAAAATTCACGACTTCCGGACGGCCGTAATTGTAGATCAGCGTTCCCCAGTGAGGATGCTCCCCCTGTCTCGGGTCAAGATGCTCGTACAGGCACGTTCCGTCAAACCTCGCCAGCCCGTGCTCGTCTTTTGGAAAATGGGCCGGAACCCAGTCCAAAATGACGCCGATCCCGTTCCCGTGCATATGATCGACAAAAAACCGAAAATCGTCCGGCGTCCCATACCGGGAAGTCGGTGCGAAATACCCCGTCACCTGATACCCCCATGACGCGTCATAGGGATGTTCCATTACAGGCATCAGTTCTACATGGGTATAACCCATTTTCTTACAATACTCGGAAAGCATCGGCGCCAGTTCCCGGTATGTATAAAACACTTGCCCGTTTTCCTGTGCCTGCGGCTTGCGAAAAGACCCCAGCTGTACTTCCAGCACAATGACCGGCTCGATAGCGACATCTTTCTTTTTCCGTTCCGCCATCCATGACTGATCGTTCCACGCATACTGCTCCAGATCCCACACGATGCTTGCCGTCGCCGGTCGTTTCTCACAATAATACCCGTATGGATCCGCTTTGAGCACCACTTTACCGTCTGCACCGTGGATCTCGTATTTATACAGATCGCCTGCTGCCGTCTGTTCGACAAACAATTCAAAAATTCCCGTCGCATGACGACGCATCGGATGTTTCCTGCCATCCCATCCATTAAAGTCACCGACGACGCTGACAGAAACAGCATTTGGCGCCCACACAGCAAAATTCGTCCCCTTGCGGCCGTTCACCGTGCGCGCATGCGCCCCCAGTTTTTCGTAGATCGTATCATGCGTCCCGCTCTCGAACATCGCCTCGTCCATCGCATCCACAAAATCGTCAACCGCATAGGCATCACAGATTTCTATGTTTCCCTCTTCCGTCTCAACCCGAAACGTGTACTCTGGAATCTTCTTCCCTCCTAAAAACGCTGCAAAATACCCGCTCTGATCCATTTTTGTCATCGCCACCGGACGGCTCTTTCCTTTCACCACGGCTGAAACTTTCTCTGCATCCGGAAAATATCCTCTGACAAGCACATTTCCCTTTACTTCAACCGGTCCGAGCACGTCCCGCGGATCCGTGCACTCGGCATATTCCAAATCTTCAATCTTCGGCCAATCCATGTAATCTTCCAGTTTAAGCCCCATTCCTTTTTCCTCCTAAATTCTAAAAGTTTAGGCATTCCATTCTGCTCGTCGTTATAACGAACTTATTCTTCATACCACTGCACGATCTTTTCCCCGTCTTCCGTGTACTGCTCTTCTGATTTTGGCGTGTACTTCCGTAACAGATGTTCCATCGGAAACGTATAAAGGAAAACTGCCGTCCCCGGTACAAAAACGAGAAGGATCGGCATCTGCACGACAAACCCCGCATAAATTCCAAATCCCGCAGCGAACAGGATCAGCAAAAGCAGCAGCGTGTGCAGAAAATGACGGAAGGCCACATAAAGAGAAAACCGGATAATGCGGCCGATCGTCATCGTGAACCGGGACAGCACGCAAAATACATATGACATCACACAAGATACCACAAACGCGATTGCCAGATATGCGCCAGCCAGATAGCCGCCGTACTCCGACTCCGCATCCGTGATCCCCACAAGGTTCAGATTGACATACAAAATGCCATTGATCAGCGCAAAGATCAGCCACAGGATCGTAGCTGGAACAAAATTTTGTTTAAAACTCCTCCAAAATTCCGTCCACACATAACTGCGCTCATGCCGCAGCACCTTTGCCCCCACATAATAGAGCGATGTCGTAGCAGCCCCGATCGTGACAACCGGCACGCAAAACACGATATAAATGATACTGAGCCATCCGATATCAAATATTTTTGACATCCCCCTCATCACCGCATTATCCGAATTAAAAAAACGTTCCATGCAAAGTTCCCTCCTATATCTTATGTATAAACAAACCACTGCGGAGTTTCGGCTCAAACCACGTCGATTTCGGCGGCATTAACAGACCGTTGTCCGCGACATCAAACAACTCGTTGATCGACGTCGGATACATCGAAAACGAAAGGCACATATCACTGTCTGCCCGCCGTTCCAGCTCTTTCACCCCACGGATACCACCGACAAAATCAATGCGCGCATCGGTACGTGGGTCGCCGATCCCCAACACAGGCCCGAGAAGAGTATCCTGCAGGACCGAAACATCCAGACGCCCCACGGCATCTTTTCCCGCAAATAACTGCGGTTTGGCACTCAGACGATACCATTTTCCTCCGGAATACATGCCAAACGTACCTTTCCGGTCCGGCGATACCGGCGAATCCGACGCCTCCACCTCAAACCCTTCCCTTACCTTTTCCATAAACGCATCCCATGTCAGTCCGTTTAAGTCTTTCACCGTGCGGTTATAATCCATGATCATCAGTTCATCGTGCGGAAAAAGTACCGATAGGAAATAATTAAATTCTTCCTCCCCAGTATATCCCGGATGTTCCCCGCGCCTCTTCAAACCAACCTTGACTGCGGAAGCCGCCCGGTGATGCCCGTCCGCGATATAAATACGGTCGATTTCCTGAAACGCGCGGTAAATGACATCGACATCTTCTTTTTCCGCGATCTTCCAAACGCGGTGGGAAACCCCGTCAACAGTTGTAAAATCGTAAAGCGCCTTCCCCGCCACATACTTTTTTACGATCTGGTTGATGGCCTCGTGTGAACGGTATGCCAGAAAAATAGGCCCTGTCTGCGCCGAGCATGTATCCACATGAGTGATGCGGTCAACTTCCTTATCCGCCCTCGTGTTCTCATGTTTCTTAATCGTATTATTTAAGTAGTCATCCACGGAAGAACAAGCCACAAGTCCCGTCTGCGCCCTTCCGTCCATCACAAGCTGGTAAATGTAATAGACCCGGTCTTTGTCGGTTATATACACGCCGTCTGCCAGATCCTTCTCCAAAAGTTCTTTTGCCTTCTCGTATACTTCGGGGGCATACGTGTCCACGGAATCCGGAAAAGCCGTCTCCGCCCGGTCAATTTTTAAGAAAGAAAGCGGTTCTCTCACCACCTCTTCTTTCGCCTCCTGCCTGTTGTACACATCGTACGGTAATGCTGCCACCCGGTCCGCCAGCGCTTCTGCCGGGCGGACGCAGCAAAATGGTCTGATCTCTGCCATTATTATCCTCATTTCTGCGCAGAATGCTGCTTATCGTTCATTCTGCGTCTTTTTACGTGTTCATAACTTTCAGTTTATCATCTACTGTATTAGTATAACGAAAAAGGAAAAAGAAAACAAGCTTTTCGGAAAAGAATATAGATTTCAATTGGCAGATCTATCATAACATCATACAATACAAGCATGAAAAAATGTATGGATTTTGGAGAGGAGTGATAGGATGCTTACCGCGAAAAGTATAGATAGAAGAGATAATTTTAAGGATTGGTGCGATAAGATCAGTATGAGAGAAACCGTGATCTTTTCCAGACCCCATAATGAAAATATCTACATGATCAATGAAGCAGAATATAATGCCCTGAAGAAAGCAAAACAAAACGCCTCATATATGGCAAAGGTTCATGAAAGTGTGGAAAATCACAAAGGGGGGGATACGATTTCATTAACCCTATATTTATTTTTTATCAGATATTTACTCTACTTTGATAGTAAGTCCCTCATAGATTCCAGACGGAACATCTTCACCAAAGTTGTACTGTTCTACCTTATCTTTTTCAAATTCATAAACCATTGACATCTGTTTATCAGTATCCACAATCCAATATTCTCTAACACCTGCGTTACGATATTTAAAAAGTTTAGTGAAATAGTCCATACTCTTACTGCTAGGAGAAACGATTTCGATAATCCAATCTGGTGCTCCATGGCATCCTTTATCATCTAACTTAGAAGGATCACACACAACCAAAATATCAGGTTCTATATAATTTATATCATCATCGCTTAAAAAAACTGCAAATGGCGCAATATCAACTTCACAGTTTCCTTCATTAGAATCAATGTAGTTAGCAATCTTTACAAATATAGAACTTAAAACTCTTTGATGGGTTCTGCTTGGAGTAGCCATGAAATAAATTTTACCATCAATCAATTCAGCGCGCTTCCCATCTGGCAACGCATAAATATCATCAATTGTATAAATTTCTTCTTCTCTTAATGCCTCCATCATTCACACCTCCGCTCTTGATCTTATTATAAGTAATTTTCTGTTCCCAGACTTCCTGCATTTTCCGATCTGTATGATCAAACTGCTTATTCCATATCCGATCATTGTCCCCAGCATACATGACAAATAACGATCCTAAAAATATTTTTATCTTTGGAATTTCATTCCCTGTATTATTTCTCTTTTTTCTATATAACATGGCACCAACAAAAACAAAATGCAGGCAATCATACCCAACTTCAGATATTGGATTACAAAATAGAATAACTCACTCAACCCCATGTTCTCTTCCTCCTCGTTGGTAGATTCATTTTTTTAGCGTTTTCATATCAATCAACAATTTAACCTAAATCCTTTATGTTTTTTCTAAAATTGTAGCATGCTAGGTATGTAAAGTCAATCTGCTAACGTTATTTCCTCTCCGGCATATTTTTCCCGCCTTCGTAGAAAAAATATGAATATTTCTTCCCATAATAAAACCTCCAAACTGGTAATTGCATCTTATACCAGTTTGGAAGTTTACAAAAAAACTATGGGACTGTCCCCACACCTTTATTACAATTTAATGCCGAAATATCTTCCTATTCTTTTGTAAAGAAGATCTTTAATGTATTGTATAAATGTATATGCCACTGATTCATATCATGTATTCCATCTGGTATTATGACAAAATCATAATTGCGGCCGGGAACCAAAATACTTGAGCGGACCAATGCTTTCTGCATTAAATCTAACTGTCCTGACAGCGCAAAGTCATCCGATCCATTACCACAGTATATAAACCCAAGCGGCATACCATTTGCTTCGCCCTCTTCGATTATTTTATTAAACCGATCTGCATCCGCATCATTTCCGTTCTCGGTTCCAAAGTAACCTGAATATGGGGCATACCATGCAAACAAGTCATAATTTCCGAAAAATGCAGAGTGGTATGTCGTGTTAGAACCCATAGATAATCCTGCAAAGCCACGATGCATACGGCTTGCCTTCAAACTTTCTATCGACACATCGCCGCCTGCATAGGTAGAATACGTGGCTTCAACAGCCGGAATCAGGTCATTACGCAACTCGTGCTGGAACAGGGTGGTAAGGTCCATGGCATTACTAGGTTCAGGAGCGCCTTCCGGACGATAGAAGGTAGGGTTTACAATGATACAGGGCTCACAGTATCCGTCCTCAAACAATCGGTTAAGCATATCCCGGTTGTGAGTATAGTCACCATATATATTATCGCCCTTAATCCATGTATCCGCATTCTCACCCCCGCCATGCATCAAATATAAGATATTATATTGCTTTTCAGGATCATAGTCATATGGCAGATAAACATTCGCCCATTTATGGATCTTCTGTGAATTGTCCGGATCGTATGTCTCTGTATCGTACTCAATTTTCTCAATCTTACCTCTGTGAGTAGTTGGTTTAATTGCTGAATCAGGTACTTTTGTAACAAATCCGTTTACGATACTTTCATCCTGTGTGCCACGTTTAAAGATACGCCTTGCAAAATTATATAAACCGGCTTTAAATAAATCATGATCATGCGCTCCATCCATCTCAAGATACAGACATTCTGATCCGTTATCTGTCAATGTTTTATTGTAGGAATCCGGAGCTTCGCCAGCTACATCATCACTCTTGCCCTTCTGGATCATAACGAATGTATAATCTTTGTATTTTTCATCAATACAAAAACTGGAGTTATCGAAGTAACCGTCTGCTCCATTTGATGGCAATAAGCCTTCCACCGGAGCGAATGCGCCCGTATACGCCACCTGTTCGGGAAGCGACAAACCAATGTTCAATGCAATGCGTCCACCCACACCATATCCGGCTACTGCTATGTTATGACGCTCCTTTGATGCAGAGTATTTTGCTTCTACCTCCGGTTTTAAATCATCAGCAAAATCCTTAATAATATCTTCATCTTTGTCACCACTGATATTTGGCATAACTACAATCATTTCTTTGGCCGCTTTAAATGCAGTTGCATTGTCGATGATCTGATCTGCTGCCATATCCTTCCATATACCCTCCGTATCCGTTTCACCATGGAAAAGATATAATACCGGATACTGTTTATCCTGTGAATAGTTTGCAGGAAGCTGCACAAGAACATTATGTGTCTTATTTGTAGTCTTTGATGTATAAGCAAACTCTTCAATCATTCCCTTTTCAACATTTTCCGAAACATCTGCAAATTCATGTGGAACATAAGAATATTTATCTGTCTCCGGGAATGGACCAAGGGTGGGTACTGGTGTGGCTGTAGAAACCGGTGCATCTGTAGAAGCCGGTGTAGTCGAAGTTCCTGGATTATCTTTTGTTGGTATTGGTGATACGGCAGGCTGTATGACTTTATTGCCCTTCTTTTTAACATTTACAGTACATGTTAATGTTACCTTTTTCTTATTCTTTTTCGCGGTACAAACCACCTTTGTTTTTCCGGCTTTTACGCCTTTTACCACAAATGCAGTTTTACCTTTTTTCGAAACAGCAGCAATGGCTTTTCTTTTAGACTTTACGGTTAACTTATAACCCTTCGCATTTTTTACGGTAACTTTTTTCTTTGTACCCTCTTTCACTACAATCTTCTTTTTTGAAAGCGCCGGCTTAGATGCCTTTTTCGCATCTACCTGTGCTCCCGGCATAACCACCTGCATTACTAATGCAGTAGCCAGCAAAAGTCCTGTACATTTCTTCGTGTGTTTCATATAAAAAAACCTCCTATTATTTATATTTACAATGCTTCAGATACACTAAAAATACATAATCTAACACTATCACTTTTGCCTGTTATTGTCAAGCGCCAGTAAAATCCATCCTACCCAGAATATTTTTCTCCATTTCTGCTCAAAATGAAACTAAAACAAATGTTATGCTCTTACTTCGCGAATGAGGAGGAAACAATGAAAATACAAAATCCTGCCAAAAATTTTATCAAATGCGGCGTGTACGGTTGGGGATTCGAGTGTCTGTGGACGGGACTGCACTCCATCGTTTCTCGCGAAAGCAAAACACTCACATGCCAGACATCCATGTGGATGTTTCCGATCTATGGCATGGCATCTCTCATACAACCGATGCACAAACTCCTTAAAAACACAAACGTCCTCTTTCGGGGCGCTGTCTACACGACGTGCATTTTCGCCACCGAATACGGAACCGGAAAGATCCTGAAAAAAAATCACTGCTGCCCATGGGACTACAGTGATGCTAAGCACAATATAAAAGGACTTGTCCGGCTGGACTACGCCCCTCTTTGGTTTCTTGTTGGATTGTTTTATGAAAAGGTGCTGAATCCGGCTGCAAAATCATCTTAAAAACGCATCCGCCGTCTTTCCCCGTTCTTACCGGAGCCGTATATCCAGTTCCGGCGGTTTGATGCTGATCCTCGAATTCTCCGGAACCGACTCCGTGATAAAGGTATTACCACCGATCACCGAATTTTTCCCGATCACCGTCTGTCCGCCGAGGATCGTCGCGCCCGCATAAATCGTCACGTTATCCTCGATCGTCGGATGCCGTTTCACGCCGGAGAGCTTCTGACCGCCCCGTGTGGACAAACCGCCGAGCGTCACGCCCTGATACAATTTGACATTGTCTCCGATCACCGTCGTCTCACCGATGACGATACCCGTGCCGTGGTCGATAAAAAAACTCTCGCCGATAACGGCGCCGGAATTAATATCAATCCCTGTTTTCGCATGGGCATATTCGGTCATGATCCTCGGAATAAACGGCACATTCCGTATGTACAGTTCGTGAGCGATCCGGTACACGAAAATAGCGAACAGCCCCGGATACGAGAAAATGATCTCCTCTTTGCTCTTCGCCGCCGGGTCGCCGTCAAATCCGGCCTGCACATCTTTCAAAAGCAGTTTTTGGATACGAGGAAGCTGTTCAAAAAAACCGCGGCATATGTACTCCGCCTTTTTACAATTTCTCTCATCCGGCATTCCCTCGAGCGACTGGGCCTGCAGGTCGCCCTCTTCCTCCTGATAGGCGAGCGCGTCCGCAATCTGCTCACAGAGCATGTTATAAATCGACAAAAACCGGCTCCCCACAAAATATCTGGGCAGGCCCCTCGTCGCGTCCTGCTCGCCAAAATACCCCGGAAACATAACGAGCCGCAATTCTCTCAGTGCATCAATGATGATCTTCCTCTCCGGCATATTTTTTCCCGCCTTCGTAGAAAAAAGAGGTTCGTTCATATAATTTTCCGAAATCTCTTCCACCGCGCGTTCGATCGTGTTCTTTGTCTCCTGATCCATAATTACACTCAACCCCATTTCTGAGCGACTTGTCACGAAAAGGCGATCACCATTCACTGTCTGCTCTCGCTCTGAAACAAACAGCAAGCCATTTTATAACGGAATTTCCCTGATAAAATAATCAATATACCCCCAGATCTCATCCTTCCCCTCCTTACTCACCGCCGAAAACGGCACGACCGGAGTTCCCTCCAGAAGCTGAAGCTTTTTTTCGATCCGGGAAATATGTTTCGCCCTGGCATTTTTACTGATCTTATCCGCCTTTGTCGCGATAATGAGAGGGTTAAATCCCTGCTCCAAAAGCATGCGGTACATATTTACATCTTTTTCCGATGGCTCATGCCGGATATCGATCAGCAGAAATACGACGCGGAGCGCCTGTGATGTCCTCAGATATTTCTCGATCATCTTCATCCACTTAGCCGCGGTCTCCTTCGACACTTTCGCATACCCGTACCCGGGCAGGTCCACCATATAAAACACGTCATTGACGTTATAATAATTGATCGTCTGCGTTTTGCCCGGCTGGGAAGAGATCCGGGCAAAGCTTTTCCGGTTCATCAGGGAATTGATCAAAGAGGATTTTCCCACATTCGACCGCCCCCAAAAAGCCATCTCGATCTTATCATTCTGCGGCAGCCTGCTCGTGATGCCGCAGACGGTTTCTAGTTCCAGTGAATGAATAACCATCTTATCCCCCTGTTTTCAACTTCGCTGCGCCAGTGCTTCTTTCAAAACCTGTTTCATATCCTTTGCAAATACGACCTCCATACCTTCCGTGATCTCTTCTTCAAGCTCTTCCACATCCGGCTCGTTTTCCGCTGGCACGATCACCTTCTCCACGCCGGCAAGCCTCGCCGCCAAAAGCTTTTCCTTCAACCCGCCGATCGGCAGTACGCGGCCCCGCAGCGTGACTTCTCCCGTCATCGCCACTTTTGCGTTTACCTTCCGTTTCTCGACCGCCGAAAAGATTGCCGTTGACATCGTGATACCAGCAGACGGCCCGTCTTTGGGAACTGCGCCTTCCGGCACATGGACATGGATATCATGTTCTTTGAAATAGTCGTTTCCTTTTTTGGAAACCGAACGCACATAGCTGAGGGCGATCCGAGCCGACTCCTGCATGACATCGCCGAGCTGTCCGGTCAGGATCAGTTTACCCTCGCCCGGCATGATATTGACTTCGATCTCCAGCGTATCACCGCCCACCTGCGTCCACGCCAGTCCCCGGACGATTCCGACTTCATCTGTTTTCTCCGCCTTTTTGCCCAGATACTTCCGTTTTCCGAGGTACTGCTTCAGGTTCTTTCCAGAAATCCGTACCTTACTCTCTTCATTTTCTACGACCTTTCTAGCCGTCTTACGGCAGATCTTGCCGATCTGACGCTCCAGTTCGCGCACGCCAGCCTCTCTCGTATAATAATGGATGATATCCGTCAGCGCCTTGTCATTGATGGAAAGCTGTGCCTTTTTTAAGCCATTTTTCTCCATCTGTTTCGGGATCAGGTACTGCTTCCCGATATGGAACTTCTCATTTTCGGTATATCCGGCGATCTCGATCATTTCCATGCGGTCTAAGAGCGGCCGCGGAAGCGTATCGACCGTATTGGCTGTACAGAGGAACAGGACTTCCGAAAGATCCACCGGAAGATCCACATAGTGATCGGCAAAGTTCTGATTCTGTTCCGGATCGAGAACTTCTAATAATGCCGACGCTGTATCTCCCTTATAATCACTGCTCACCTTGTCGATTTCATCCAACAGCATGAGAGGGTTTTTCACGCCGGCCTTTTTCAGTCCGTCGATGATACGCCCCGGCATCGCTCCGATATACGTTCTCCGGTGTCCGCGGATCTCCGCCTCGTCACGGACACCGCCGAGACAGAGGCGTACATACTCTTTGTTCAGCGACCGGGCGACCGATCGTGCAATCGACGTTTTTCCGGTACCCGGCGGCCCCACAAGACAGACGATCGGCGCATCGCCTTTTCCGGTCAGGCTGCGCACGGCCAGAAACTCAAGAATACGCTCCTTCACCTTATCGAGACCATAATGGTCTTCATTTAGGATCCGCTCGGCCTTTGCCAGATCAAGCTGCGACTCATCCATTTTATCCCACGGGAGAGATAGCAGTGTTTCAATATAATCTCTAGATACCGCGCTTTCCGATGAACTCGCCGGCATCGTCTCCAACCGCTTCATCTCCTCCTCGATCTTTTTCTTTACTTCATCCGAGCACACAAGTTTTTCCAGCCGTTCCCTGTATTTTTCCTCATATCCCGAAGCTCCCTCCCCGAGTTCATCCTTGATGACTTTCATCTGCTCGCGGAGAAAATATTCTTTTTGGTTTTTGTCCACCTCGGTTTTTACTTTCGTCCGGTAATCTGCCCTCAATCTAAGTATATCGAGTTCCTCCGAAAGATATTCCGACACGAGGAAAAAACGTTCTGACGCCGGAAAACATTCGAGGATATCCTGCCGTTTTTCCAAATCCATCGGTGTGTGCATGGCAATAAGATCCAGCAGGGTATCCAGACTCGTTTCCCTTTGGATCTTATCATAGGCGCTCCGCCCGACACCCGGATTCAACTCAAGATATTGTGTGTATAAATCCTTGATGTCACGGCACTTCGCCTCTTTTTCAATTTCGCCCTCCATATCCGGCTGATCATTCCGGTTTCGAAGCACGATCTCTCCCATCAAAAATGGCTCATTCTGAATCAGGGCAGCCATCGTCCCCCGCTCCAGCGTAGAGACTAAAATACGCACCACATGGTTTTCAAGCTTAATGACCTGCCTGATCTTCGCGGCAACACCGATCGCGCGAAGGTCAGAATAAACGGGAAGTTCCACCCTGTCATCCTTTTGGCTCGTAACAAACACCATGCTGTCGTTCTCCATCGCCTCCTCAATGGCGAGTTTCGTTATCTCACGTTTCACATCCAAATGAACCAGCATTCCCGGTAAAATTGCCATCCCCTTCAGGGCAATCACTGGCAAAGTCTTCATCTGTTCATCCATGACTGCTTCCCTCTCTTTTCAGGCACTCTCTTGCTTTTTCCCGAGCCGGACGACCTGATTGTTTTCTCCGATCAGCTCCGGCTGTCCCGTTTTATCCACGGCCTCTTTCGTAATGCGGCACTCAATCACGTCCTCCCTGGACGGCAGTTCAAACATATAATCCATCATGCAGTTTTCAATGATCGCGCGAAGTCCCCTGGCTCCGGTCTTTCTTGCAATCGACTGCCGCGCGATCTCACGGACGGCTTCCTCATCAAATGTGAGACGGATCCCGTCTAATTCCAGCAATTTTTGGTACTGCTTTGTGATCGCGTTACGCGGTTTGACCAAAATTTCTTTCAGCGCTTCCTCGTCCAAAAGATCCAGACTCACCGTAACCGGCACACGGCCTACGAGCTCGGGAATGATGCCGAATTTCACCAAATCCTGCGGCAAGACCTGCCGGAACAACTCTCCGATGTTAGCATCCACCTTATCCGACACTTCCGAATTGAACCCGATCGACTTTTTGTCAATACGCCTGCTGATGATCTTATCGAGGCCGTCAAACGCCCCTCCGCATATGAATAATATATTTGTCGTATCAATATGGAAAAATTCCTGCTGCGGGTGCTTGCGCCCTCCCTGCGGCGGAACGCTTGCTTCCGTTCCCTCCAGGATCTTGAGGAGTCCCTGCTGGACGCCCTCTCCAGATACGTCTCTCGTGATCGAAGCGTTCTCCGATTTCTTTGTGATCTTATCTATTTCGTCAATGTAAATGATCCCATGTTCGGCGCGCGCAATGTCGTAATCCGCCGCCTGGATGATCTTGAGCAGGATATTTTCCACATCCTCCCCGACATACCCGGCTTCCGTCAGCGTCGTAGCATCAGCAATGGCAAACGGCACGTTCAGCACCTTGGCGAGCGTCTGCGCGAGATACGTCTTCCCCGAACCAGTCGGGCCGATCATCAGGATGTTGCTCTTCTGAATCTCCACATCCAGTTCACGCCCGGACAGCACCCGTTTATAATGGTTGTACACAGCAACAGAAAGAGCTTTTTTCGCTTCTTCCTGACCAATGACGTACTCATCCAGAAATGCCTTGATCTCCATCGGTTTGAGAAGATTGATCTCGACCTCCTCCACATCTCCGATATCCTCGTCGTCATCGTACATCTTCTGGTACTCCTCTGCCAGAAGCTCCTCACAGAGTTCCGTACACTCATCACATATATAGACACCCGTCGGGCCCGCGATCAGCCTGTGTACCTGCTTATCGGTCCTTCCGCAGAAGGAACAGCGGCACGGCGGATTCTGGTTGTCATTATTTCTTGTCATTTTCAGCCTCACTTCTTGTTTCATCATGATTTACAATGATCTGATCGACCAAACCGTACTCGAGTGCCTCCTGCGCCGACATGAAATTATCCCTCTCGGTATCTTCGGCGATCTGTTCCACACTCTGACCCGTATTGGCCGCTAAAATTTCATTCAGTTTTTTCTTTGTCTTCAGTATATTTTCCGCCACGATCTGGATCTCCGTCGCCTGTCCCTTTGCCCCGCCGGACGGCTGGTGGATCATGATCTCCGAATTTGGCAGGGCAAACCGTTTGCCCTTCGCGCCACTCGAGAGCAGAAACGCCCCCATACTCGCCGCCAGACCCATACAGATTGTGGATATATCACATTTTACATAATTCATCGTATCGTAAATCGCCATGCCCGCTGTCACGGAGCCGCCCGGACTGTTTATATAGAGATTGATGTCTTTGCCCGGATCCTCGGACTCCAAAAACAGCATCTGCGCCACGACGAGGCTAGCCGTCGTATCGTTTACTTCATCCCCCAGGAAGATGATACGGTCCCGGAGTAATCGTGAATAAATGTCATACGAACGCTCGCCGCCCCGGCTCGTCTGCTCGATGACGTAAGGAATCAATGCCATAATGTCCTCCCTTTCTGTGCTATGCCTATGCTTATTCTTCCTCTTTTTCTTCTGCGGCCGCTTCAACTTCTACGGACTCTTTTACGAGGAACTCTGCCGCTTTCTCCACCATAACGTCTTCAGCGACCTGCTTTTTGTCCTCTTCTCCCATACTTTCCTTTAATTTTTCCACATCCATGTGATACATTTCTGCCATCTTCTTCAGCTGTTCGTCTATGTCTTCCTCTGTCGCTGTTATATTTTCCGCCTTGGCAACTGCTTCTAACACGAGGCGAGACTTGATGCGCTTCTCTGCTTCCGGCCGCATCTGATCCATCAGCATCTGCGGCTGCATACCTGTCATCTGCATATACTGGTCGATCGAGAGTCCCTGCTGTCCGAGACGTGACGCAAACTCGTTGATCATCTGCGATACCTGCTCTTCCACCATCGGTCCCGGCATCTCAACTTCTGCCAGTTCCATCACTTTTTCGAGCGCCTGGTCTTCCTTTTCCGCGTTGACCTGAGCCTTTCTCCGGTCGGTCAGCATCTTTTTCACACTCGCCTTATATTCCTTCATCGTCTCAAACTCGGAGACCTCGCTGGCAAATTCATCATCGGCTTCTGGAAGCTCCTTCACTTTGACTTCCTTGATGACAACCTTGAACGTAACGGGTTTTCCTTTCAATTCCTCGGAATGGTACTCTTCAGGGAATGTCACATTCACATCGACTTCGTCACCCGGTTTCTTTCCTATCAACTGATCCTCAAACGTATCAATGAACGTATGGCTTCCGATCGTCAGGGAATAATCTTCTCCCTTTCCGCCCTCAAACGGCACGCCGTCCAAAAATCCTTCATAATCGATCACAGCAATGTCATTCATCTCGATCTCCCGATCATCCACTGTCATAATACGGGAATTCTGCTCACGGACGCGGTCAATCTCCGCATTGACATCGGCTGCCAGTATTTTCACTTCCTGCTTGTCAACCTCGATCCCTTTGTACTGGCCGAGTTTTGCCTCTGGTTTCACGGCAACGGTAGCTGTAAATACAAATGGCTTGCCGCTCTCGATCTCCACAATGTCGATCTCCGGTCTGGATACGATATCAAGCCCGCATTCTTTCGCGGCCTCGCGGTACGCCTCAGGAACGGCGATCTCTGCCGCGTCCTCATAAAATATATTCGAGCCATACTGTTTTTCAATCAGCTTACGCGGAGCTTTCCCTTTGCGGAATCCCGGAAGACTGATGCGGTTTTTGTTCTTATTATAAGCCTTTACGACGGCCGCTTCAAAAACATCCGCACTTACCTCTATCTTGATCTTTGCCATACTGTGTTCCAAATTTTCTACTTCGTAACTCATTTTTTAATCCTCCAACATATATTTTTTTAGCATTCCCTGTTTTTAATGTTTCAAACAACGAATTCCTCTGAGTTTCCACAACCTTTACCAGATTCGGTAATTTCCGCTCAATGCCAAAAGCGCGAACAGATACAGGCAGTTGTCGTAATATCTTCTCTCACCGGTGCGCAGCGGCGTATTCCAAAAACGCTCCACACACTCTTTCGCATACGGACCGTCCGCGGCTAAAGATGCCTGCGCGTTCGTGGCAATGATCGCCACCGGATGGAGCGCCGGCTGGTCAAGAACCGTTCCGTCGATCTCGTACGTCATGAAATCCTCGTCCCTGTGCGTCTCCATGAAGAATTTCTGTACTTTATTATTATTCTCCTTGTGCCAGTCATCGGGCGCGAACCACTCATAGTCGAGGCCGATGTTCGCGATCACGCGGTACGAATCACTATAATACCAGTCATGTCTTCCGAACACATCCTGTTCTTCCGGATACGGCTTCCCGTCATAGTAAGCGTATTCCGCCGCCAACCCCGTCTCCGGGTGGCATGCCTTCTTCAGATAGTCCCGGCTCGCCTGCGCCGCCTTTTTCCAAAAGTCCCTGTCCTCCTCGTTGGCCCATTCCGCGAACAGCTCATAAAAATGAGGGCAGTGGTACGACGGGTCACTGAACTTGCGGCTCGGGATAAACCGGATCAGATAATTTTCCGGCTCCATGATCGGATCGCCAGGTTCCTTTTCCCCGTTGTGGATACAGGCGCTCAGTATGTTTTTCGCCTCCTGGGAATAATTAAAGACCCCTTCGCCATCTCCCCAGCGGTGGGACGCGAAAAACAGCGCCATCGCAAAAAATTCCTCGCCGTCCGGCGCCGGCCCCCTGTCATTTTTCGTTCCATTTGTCTGGCACGACCAGGCAAAGTATCCTTTGTTGTATCCATCTTCCATGTACATATAGGTTCTCGCCCATTTCCATACACGGTCAAACTCGTTTTTCATATCCATCTGCACACACATCATCATGGCATAGGACATACCTTCCGTTCTCGCGTCAAAATTGCCCGTATCCTCGAAATATCCCATGTCGTCTCCGGCCTCAAAGTAAAACTTCTCACCTTCGGCTCCATAAAATACCGTGTGGAACGCATCTTTCAATTTTGCGTCGATTTCTTCCTGTGAGTGCCCGCACTCCGCAAACACGTTTCGATACTGTTTTGTGTAATAAGCACCTTTCATCTCGTCCATCCTTTCATGTCCCTTTGCCCGCAAAGATCGGCAATCCTCTTCACCTGTTCCCGGCAAATGGCATCTGTTTTCGCTTTTATCATACCCTGTCATGCTTCTTTTACATGTCCCTTTGCCCGCAAAGATCGGCGATCCTCTTCACCTGTTCCCGGCAAATGGCATCTGTTTTCGCTTTTATCATACCCTGTCATGCTTCTTTTACATGTCCCTTTGCCCGCAAAACACCGGCGATCTTTCTCACCTGTTCTCGGCAAATGGCATCTGTTTTCGCTTCTACCATGATTCGTATGAGTGGTTCGGTTCCGCTCTCCCGCAGAAGCAGCCTTCCGTCATCTCCCAGCGCGTCTTCCACTTCTTTTGCGGCGGCCTTCACATCCTCATCTTCTCTGGCTGCCACTTTGTCTTTGACCTTCACATTTTCCAACAGCTGCGGATATATCGTCAGATCCTCTGTCAGTTCGGACAACTTCTTATTCTCATGCAGCATAGCCTCCATGATCATAAGGGAAGTCAGAACCCCGTCTCCCGTCACCGCGTGTTCGCGGAAAATGATATGCCCGGACTGCTCGCCGCCTAACACATAACCGTTCTCCATCATATCGGCACAGACGTATTTATCACCCACGTCGGTCTGCCGGTATTTGATCCCTGCCCGGTCAAAAGCCTTATACAGTCCCATATTTGACATAACGGTCGTAACAACCGTATCATCCTTTAATTTTCCCTGCCCTTTCAAATACGTTCCGCTAAGATACATGATATGATCCCCGCTCACGACATCCCCTCGCTCATCTACCGCCAAACACCGGTCGGCGTCTCCGTCATAAGCAAACCCGGCGTCTGCCCCCGTCTCCCTGACTAAATCCTGGAGCCGGTCAATATGCGTCGAACCGCAATGCCTGTTGATATTCATGCCATCCGGCTTATCGTTTATCGTATGTACCTTTGCGCCCAGCCGCTCAAAGATCACACCCGCAATCCTCGTCGCAGACCCATTCGATACGTCAAGCGCAATGACCTTTCCCTCGAATGAATGCTTGACAAGTTTTACCAAATACTCGCGATAAACCTCTTTTCCCTCGGTGTAGTCGTAACATCTTCCCAAATGATCACCGGTTGCATAGGGAAGTTCTGCAATCCGCCCATCTATATAGTCCTCGATCTGTTCTTCAATCTCTTCCTCCAGCTTGTGCCCCTGTCCGTTTATGACTTTAATGCCATTGTCGGTATAAGGATTGTGGCTCGCTGTGATCATGATGCCAAAATCAAAGTTTTCCTTCCGGATCAGATAGGAGATACTCGGCGTCGTCGTTACATGGATCTCATATACATCCGCACCGCTGGCAGTAAGTCCTGCCGCTAGTGCCGTCTCATACATGTAACCGGAAAGTCTGGTATCCTTCCCGACGAGCACCCTCACCCGATGTGTTCCGTCCTGAAAATAATGGCCCAAAAAACGCCCGATCTTAAACGCATGATCCGCCGTCAGCGTGACATTTGCTTCCCCGCGAAAGCCATCTGTACCAAAATACTTCATGACATTCCCCTTTCAAATTGATGATATGTCTAATATATACTATCATAAGAGGGAAATTTATTCAAGGAAAAAGTTTATTGATAGTAGTTCTGGATATAATGAACCCATTCTTCATAGATTTCTTTTTTAGATTTATGAAAACATTTTTCATAATTTTCTGTATCGACGAGTTGTAATACCTGACGCCAGCCATAGGTCTGATCCAGATATTCAATATATGTATGTGCAAAAGTATACCCACCGCAGTTTGAAAAGGTCAGTGGATTATTTGAGGTTGTATCTTTGTATGCTGGTATTGTAAAAGATTCTAGGTACGCCTTATAAAAGGGTTCACCATTACTGACATACAATGCCACTCCTTCCGTAAGCCACAAATCTACATCCCCATTCATTACACTGACATATGCGTGTACAATTTCATGTAACACAGCATCTTTATTTTCATCATAGTCATGTGCTTCTCCTGGGTTTGCCGGTGATGTTAATATTACATCTGTTCCAATGTTATCACCAATATACCAATCAAGTCCTAACAAAGGTGCTACATATCCATACTTCTTTGTTTGCATTGTACTTTGATGATCATAAATATAAACATTTACGTCTTGCTTCTCACTGAAGCCTAACTTTTGTGCAATTGCAGCTGTTTCGGCATTCGCATATGTAAAAACATCTTTGGCTGCATCTGTTTCTGTTTCATAATATACATTGATCCAATCACCTCGCAACACATTCATATCTTTGGTTTTAAGATTCCATGCTGGAATAAAATTGATCATAATTCCAATCAGCAGGAAGCCTATTCCTATAAAAATAGCGAGAATACACTTTTTTGTTTTTGTCTTCATACAAGAACCTCCTTTTTTGCTCTATAGTCTCTCGGATTCTCCGGCCCCTATTTTCTGCGGCTTTCAAATCCGGTTTT
>CAJUTR010000025.1 GCA_910589665.1 uncultured Eubacterium sp.
CAAAGGCTAACTGCCAAACCCCGCTATTGAATTAGTGCGTTTTGCTCATCTCTATGTTCGTGTATCAGTATTATATGGAAATTATACATCAATGGAAATGGGATTTCAATAGGAAGATGGCATTTCAGGGATGTTTCCCACCTCCCAGCAAGAACAGAGAGCAGATCGGGAGAGGCATATGGGCATGGAATATATGGCCCGGCAGAGTTATTGGGATGTGTTACATATCTTCAATCAGGATAAAGCCTCCACCGTTTATTGGCATGAAGCATCACAGCCATTATCTTTCCGAAATACTGCATCCGAACAATGATTAACTTTAACAAATAAAATTTCCTTCATGTGGAGCGGCGTATCGGTATAATCTACCACTTTGATCACTTCAACGCTCCTGCTTAATTGTTTTTTTATCTGTTCAAAAGTCCTGTCATCGCTAGTTAGGCTGAATGTTATCCGTGATATCGTGTTATCCTCGGTAATCCCAACGATCAAGCTGTCCAAATTATAAGACTTTCCAGAAAACAAGCCTGTGATACGGGCAAGCACGCCTATTTCATTTTCCACAAATAAACAAATCCATCTCTTTTTCATTTTGTACGTTCCTCACTTTCCAAAATCATGTCATCAAGGGAGTTCCCCGGTGGAACAATCGGCATAACATTGATTTCTCTGTCTATGATAAATTCAATAACCGTAGGCGTTTTCGCATTCTGCTTTGCACGTATGAAAGCTGTTTTTCTATCCTCTGCTTTTGTAACACGGATGCCTTTCGCCCCGTAGCTTTCTGCCAGCGCTATAAAATCAGGCGTATATTCTGGACAGCGATCATCTAGGCTATGACAGCCTGTTTCACAACTTCTTCGGTAACGCATGCAAGTACTTGAATAACGCCTGTCATAAAACATCTCCTGCCATTGCCGCACATTCCCCAAATATCCATTATTCAATATACAGATAATAATAGGCAATTCATAAACGATGGCAGTTGCCATTTCTTGAATGTTCATCTGCATACCGCCATCCCCAGAGATGACAATTACATCTTTATGGGGATTACCAAGCTTCGCCCCGATCGCGGTGGGAAAACCGTATCCCATCGTTCCCAAGCCGCCAGATGTCAGCATTTGCTTATTCTCGTCAATATCAAGAAACTGCGTTGTCCATAACTGATTTTAGAGTGCAAAGCGTTTGTGTTCTATTGCCTGCTTTACTGTGTTGACTTTATGGGAGAACGAGGTATGCAGTTTCATGATAAAAAAATTCCAGTAAATGAGAGTATCGTTTAGAGGTTAAATGATATATTTGACAATCTCATGGAAGAATGGAACAAATGTTGTGAACGGTAAATTCCAGTTTGTTGAGGTGTTATTCAGGGAGTAAAATCGAAAGGTGGTATCATAAAATTTTTGTCAGGGGATGGATCGGGACATACGCATGAAACTGTGAAAAAATGTTATTGAGGTAACGAAGCATTTATGTTACAATGAGATATAAAACGTAATCGATTGGCAGGGTTGGTGTCAGGCGAAAGGATCAACCGGCCCGCGCCTTTCTCAGAAAGGAGAAAACATTGACACATCAGGAGATAGCAAAACTAGATGAAATTTTGCAGGTACATGACTACAATCATACTCTTCTCATCGCGATCATGCAGGACATACAGAAAGAGTATCATTATCTTCCCGAGGAAGCGTTGTGTTACATAGCAAAAAAATTAAAGCTTAGTGAAGCTAAAATTTATGGGGTCGCAACTTTTTACGAGAATTTTTCTTTGGAGCCGAAGGGGAAATATGTGATCAAAATTTGTGATGGAACGGCTTGTCATGTGCGTAAATCCGTACCGATTTTGGAGGAATTCCGCAAAATACTCGGCGTGAGCGAGGATAAGCCGACGACGGATGACATGATGTTTACGGTGGAGACCGTGTCCTGTCTGGGGGCGTGCGGACTGGCTCCGGTATGTACGGTGAACGACCATGTGCATCCGGCCATGACACCTGAGAAGGCAAGGGAACTCATTGAGGAACTGAAGGGAGAAGAGAGCGGCAAGGAGGTAGAGGCAGATGATTAATACGAGGGAAGAACTGATCGCAAAGCAGGAAGAATATAAAGCCTCCTTGAACAGTCAGAGAAAACAGATCCTGATCTGTGCCGGAACGGGCTGCGTGGCGGGCGGATCGTTGGAAATTTATGATAAGATGAAGGAGATCATCGAAGAGAAGGGGCTTCGGTGCTCGCTGCTCCTTGAAAAGGAGCCGCACGATGACAGCATCGGACTGAAAAAGAGCGGTTGCCACGGATTTTGTGAGATGGGCCCGCTTCTTCGGATCGAGCCGATGGGCTGGCTGTATCTGAAAGTGAAACTGGAAGACTGTGAAGAGATTATTGAGAAAAGTATCATTAACGATGAAGTTGTCGATCATTTGGTATATAAGGATAAGACCCTGAAATCGTACGTAAAACAGGAGGACATCCCATTTTATAAACAACAGACGCGCGTGGCGCTTGAGTACTGTGGTCGGATCAATGCGGAGAGTATCGCGGAGTATTTGGCGTTGGGCGGATACAGCGCGGTCGCAAAGGCGCTGTTCGACATGACGCCGCAGCAGATCGTGGACGAGGTCAGCGAGGCATCTCTGCGTGGACGCGGAGGCGGCGGATTCCCAGCTGGGCGCAAATGGCAGCAGGTACTCGATCAGGATGTAGAAGAAAAGTATATCGTCTGCAACGGTGACGAGGGCGACCCAGGCGCTTTCATGGATCGTTCGATGATGGAGGGTGAGCCGCACCGCGTCATAGAAGGTATGCTGATCGCGGCGATCGCTACTCAGGCGCACCACGGTTATATTTATGTGAGGGCGGAATACCCGCTGGCCGTGGAGAGGCTTCAAAAAGCGATCGACAAGGCGCTTGACCGCGGACTTTTAGGGAAGAATATTCTCGGTTCCGGCTTTGATTTTGACCTGCACATCAGTCAGGGAGCCGGTGCGTTCGTGTGCGGAGAGGGAAGCGCGCTGACGACATCCATTGAAGGAAACCGGGGAATGCCGAGGGTGAAGCCGCCGCGTACGGTGGAGCACGGCTTGTTTGATAAGCCGACGGTGCTGAACAATGTAGAGACCTTTTGTAATGTGCCGCCGATCATTTTAAATGGAGCGGAGTGGTATAAAGGATTTGGACCAGAAAACAACCACGGCACGAAGGCGTTTGCGCTGACCGGAAATGTCGTGAATACCGGTTTGATCGAAGTCCCGATGGGTACGACGCTGCGCGAAGTTATTTTCGACATCGGCGGAGGCGTCAAAGGCGGGGAATTTAAGGCGGTACAGATCGGCGGGCCTTCGGGCGGCTGTCTCTGTATGAGCGCGACCGAGGATCATCTGGATATGAAACTTGATTTCGATTCGCTGAAAAAAGTCGGAGCGATGATCGGTTCGGGCGGTCTGGTTGTCATGAATGATAAGAGCTGTATGGTAGAGGTGGCAAGGTTCTTCATGAACTTTACTCAAAATGAATCGTGCGGAAAATGTGTGCCGTGTCGTGAGGGAACAAAGAGGATGCTCGAACTTCTGACAGACATTACAGAGGGACGGGGGACGATGGAGCATATTGACCTTCTTGAAAAGCTTTCGGATACCGTGTCCGCTACGGCATTGTGCGGTCTTGGGAAGACGGCGGCGTCTCCAGTCGTGAGTACGCTTAAATATTTCCGGGATGAGTATGTGGCGCATGTTGTGGACAAGAAATGTCCGTCGGGCCAGTGTAAGGCGCTGATGACGCTGAAGATCGATCCGGAACTTTGCCGTGGATGTACGAAATGTGCGAGAATGTGTCCAGTCGGAGCGATTTCCGGTAAAGTGAAAGAAGCTCATGTCATTGATGCGGCAAAATGTATCAAATGCGGTGCCTGCAAAGAGGGCTGTAACTTTGACGCGGTAAAAGAAGTTTAGCCCGATCACATTTTGAGAATGGAGGAAAAGTATGTCTAAAAAATATATGATAATAGATGGCATCCGTAGCGAATTTACGGATGAGAAAAACATTTTGCAGGTCATCCGGAAAGCCGGGATCCATGTGCCTACTTTTTGTTATTATACGGACATGTCGATTTACGGCGCTTGTCGTATGTGTGTGGTAGAGGATGAAAGGGGAAGTATCATCGCTTCCTGTTCCACGCCGCCGAGGGACAAGATGGTTATACGCACAAATACATCGAAGCTTCACCAGCACAGGAAAATGATCTTGGAGCTGCTTCTCGCTTCCCACTGCCGCGACTGTACGGTGTGCGAGAAGAACGGGAACTGCCGTCTTCAGATGCTGGCGGCGAGATTCCGCCTCACGAACGTACGCTTTCCGAATACACATCCGGAGCGCACGATCGACGATTCTTCTCTATCGATCGTCAGGGACCCGAGCAAATGTATTTTGTGCGGCGACTGCGTGAGGATGTGTAATGAAGTGCAGCATGTCGGGGCGATCGATTTTGCCCACCGCGGTGCGGATATGGTTGTCAGTCCGGCATTTAATAAGAATATTGCCGATACGGACTGTGTAAATTGTGGCCAGTGCGCAGCTGTCTGCCCGACGGCGGCGATCACGATCAAAAACGATCTGCGCGAAGTGTGGCAGGCGCTTTATGCGCCGAATAAGCGCGTGGTGGCGCAGATCGCGCCGGCAGTACGTGTGGCGATCGGTGAGGAATTTGGCCTTGCGCCAGGAAAGAACTCGGTCGGAAAAATCTTTACGGCGCTGCGCATGCTTGGATTTGATACGGTATTCGATACAAGTTTCAGCGCGGACTTAACTGTCGTTGAAGAGGCGTCGGAGCTTGTATATAAACTTGAGAATGGGGAAAAGAAATATCCGCTCGGAAATTCCATGCCGCTGTTTACGTCGTGCTGTCCGGCGTGGGTGCGTTTTGTGGAAACGAAACATCCGGAAATCCTTCCCTATGTATCTACCTGCAAATCTCCGATGGAAATGTTCGGCGCGGTGCTCAAGGAGCACTATAAGCCGGCGGATGAGGAAACGGGCCTCGAGACGGTATCCGTTGCCGTGATGCCTTGTGTGGCGAAGAAGTATGAGGCGGCGCGTGATGAGTTCAAGCGTAACAATGTGCCGGATGTCGATCATGTCATTACGACAAAAGAGTTGATTCTCATGATCAAGGAACTCGGTATCCAGTTTAACGAGATTGAGCCGAGTGCGCCCGATATGCCATTTTCCATTAGTTCCGGCGCCGGTGTGATTTTTGGTGTGACGGGCGGTGTGATGGAAGCGGCGCTCCGCCATGTGGCAGAGAAGAACAACGAGGCGCTGCGTGAGATTGAATATTCTGGTATCCGCGGACTTGAGGGCACGAAGGTGGCCGAGGTGGAAGTGGCGGGAACGAAGCTGCGTGTCGGCGTTGTGAATGGTCTGGGAAATGCAGAGAAGCTGATCGAGAAACTCCAGCGGGGCGAGGAGAAGCTGGATTTTGTCGAAGTGATGGCGTGTCCGTATGGCTGTATCGGCGGCGCCGGCCAGCCGTTCGGTTACCAGAGCGTGAAGCAGGAGCGTGCGACCGGTATGTATAAAGCGGATAAATCCGCGATCATTAAGCGTTCGGAAGAGAACCCGACACTGCTTAATATGTATGAGAATGGTATTCTGAAAGACCGTGCGCATGAATTGTTACATGTGCACTACGGAAAATAAACAGTTTTCGGAAGGAGTTGCCGTACTAGCCGACGTTTGTATCTGCTGGTGCGGCAGTCCTTTCTTTTATGAGAAGCGCAAAGACTGTGATACCACTTTTCGTAAAAAGGATGAAGATATGATACAGAACATAAAAAAGAGTTATGAGCATACGATCTATGCCAGTTATGTGGGATACATTACACAGGCGGTAGTGAACAATTTTACGCCGCTTCTTTTTTTAACATTTGTAGCGACGTATGGATTTTCGCTAGAGAAGATCACGTTGCTTACGACGGTCAATTTTTTCATTCAGCTTTTGGTCGATTTGGTTTCGGTGAAGCTTGTAGATCGGATTGGTTACCGTCCAGCTATCGTATCCGCTCATCTATTTGCAGCGGCGGGCATCGCGGGACTGGCGGTTCTGCCTCAGATGTTTCCGCACGCTTATACGGGGATCATGGTTTCCGTTATTTTGTATGCGGTGGGCGGCGGGATCATCGAGGTGCTGATCAGTCCGATCGTGGAGGCATGTCCGACAGAAAAGAAGGAGGCGGCCATGAGCCTTCTGCATTCTTTTTACTGCTGGGGGCAGGTGCTTCTCGTACTCATGTCAACACTGTTTTTTGCGGTGTTTGGCATCGAAAACTGGCGTATTTTGGCTTGCTTATGGGCAGTTATCCCGTTTTTAAATACGGTCTATTTTATGTTGGTCCCGATCTATCCGATCGTGGAAGAGCATGAGAAGCTCTCTCTGCGGGGACTTTTTGGCAGGAATGTGTTCTGGCTTCTGATGGTGATCATGGTATGTGCAGGAGCGTCAGAACTGGCGATGAGCCAGTGGGCGTCTGCGTTTGTGGAGTCAGCGCTTGGCATTTCTAAAACGGTGGGAGATCTAGCGGGGCCGTGTGCGTTTGGCGTCCTTATGGGCATTGCGAGAGCGCTTTACGGGAAGTTTAGCGAGCGGATTCCGCTGAAGTGGTTTATGCTTGGCTGTGCGGTTCTCTGCGTTTTGTGTTATGCGGCGGCTTCTCTTGCCTCAAATCCCGTTTTGGGACTGGTTGGCTGTGCGGTCTGTGGATTTTCGGTAGGGATTTTTTGGCCAGGGACGTTCAGCATTGCGGCGAAGAGTATTCCGGGCGGTGGGACGGCGATGTATGCACTCTTGGCGCTTGCCGGGGATATCGGGTGTTCGGGCGGGCCGACTGTGGTGGGGATGGTGGCGAATGCCGCCAGCGGTGCGCTTCAGACGGGACTGCTTGCCGCTATGGTCTTTCCGGTTCTGATATTTATTGGGATTTGTCTGGTGAGGAAGGGGTGAGTGCGGATGATTCGGAAGATTACAAAAAGTGAGATACCGGACTGTGTGGAAGTCATCTGTAAAAGTTTTATGACAGTGGCTGACGAGTTCGGATTTACAGTAGAAAATGCACCGAGGTTTACGGCGTTTGCTACGACGAGGGAGCGCTTAACCTGGCAGTGGGAAAAGGAACAGAGACGGATGTTCGCATATTTCGAAGATGGTAAAATGGCGGGATATTATTCATTGCTTTGGCAGAATGAAAAGGAGTGTGAATTGAATCATTTATGCGTGTTAGAAGAGTACCGGCATATGAAGATCGGGGAACAACTATTGCAACATGCGTTTAACGAGGCAGGGAAGATGGGGTGTTTGTGGGTAAATATCGGGATCGTGGAGGAAAATGTGAGATTGCGAAAATGGTATGAGAAGTATGGGGCAGTGCACATAGGGACGGAAACGTATGATTTTTTTCCGTTTACGTGTGGGTATATGAGGAGAGCGGTAGAAGGATAGAAAAGAAATCGTTTATAATATTGAAATGTTATGAGGGAGGTAACAATATGAAGAATCAAAAGAAAACAGTATCAGAGGTGGAACATACAGGCGATGGCGTGCTTGGCAAAATGGCGGGATTCCTAATAAAAAACGCCAATCCCTCTATTGTCTTCCATGTAAAAAATGATATCTTACAACATATCACCGAAGAGGAAAAGAGGGAACTGCATGACCGGGTTATGCGTGAGAAGATAATCCAAACAATAATCGCATGCCAAAAAGAAAACGGCTGGTTAGGAAATGGTTTTCATGGGTCAAATAAAAATGCAGGTCAATATGAAAATCAGGAAGTAGGTGTGAAATACCTAGGGGAGAAGCTCATATACCGGGATACTCCTGTATTAAAGAATGCGATAGAAGCATTTAAAACTACGAAGCCGGACTTATTCGGCGATGGGGATACCGACTGCAATCGGTATGCGGCAGCTGGAACTGACATTATTATGGCTTCCTGCGTGGCAAGGGCAGGCTATGAAGATTTATTTGATATCTCTAAAGAAATTACGGCATCACTGGATTCGTTTCGTCGTGTCACCGAGGTGAAGTCAGTGACAGATATTGTGAAGATCAGAAAGAAACGCCCAGAACGAGTGAACCCCAAGGGAATCGTATATGTATTCAATGAGTATGAGAAATGGCCCTGTAGATATCATTTGGACATTCTGGCCCATACAAAAAGCTGGCGGAGTAAGGAGAATATCTCTATGCTTGCGCATTCCTTTCAAAAGCTGCTGCAGGACAATGGACTGGATTTTTTTCCCTCCTATTGTGTGGATATAGGGCATCTGGTCGGCTGCTGCGGCGCATTTAGGGAAGGTATGGAGCTGGGGATCCATAAGGATGGAACGCATTATGTATCTCTTGATTTAGTGGAGTATATGTGCCGGTGCGGTTTGTACGATCTTGTCCCACAGTTGAAGAAGGAAGTTGATATTATTTATGATTCCATTGATGAGCAGGGGATATGCCGCGCGAATTATGATGAAAAGGCTTTGAAGGGAATGGGAACGTATTCCGGGGGGCAGTTAGAAGAGGATTGGAGGAGCAGGACAAGAAAATGGTGTGATGTTACATATAGAGCATTATTGATCATATACCATTCTAATCTTGGGAACTGGGAAGTTTTATAGTTCCTATGCCAACTTCTGGTTCTGAAGAAGTGATTTATGGGGAATGAGAGGATCGTATGTGGAGCAAGGGACAGTGGGTATGACTGGTGTAAGCAACCGGAGGATATTATTTATAATCTGAGTGGTGGTTGTACATATTATGTTCGCGTCAGAGCAGCAGATACTTCGGACTGGGCTAATTATAAATATAGCGACTGGTCTCAGCCGATCCAGGTAGTAACAGCACCGGATGCCGAACAGATGGGAACCCTAACTTTGGCGGATGCGACTACTACTTCACTTACGATCAAATGGGCGCCTTGTCCGGGTGCAACTTCTTATCAGATTTATGATGGTGCGACGAATGCCCTAATTGGCACCGTGGCGGATTGTACATATGTGAGGAGTGGCTTGGCACCCAATAACGTTTATTCCATAAAAGTGCTTCCGGTTAGAACATCAGATACAGGATTTATTGCTTTTGAACGTTCGCAAAAAATATCGTGTTATACAAAACCGAATAAGCCGGTTACACCGTCAACGGCAAACTTTGGACTTTCTAACATTTATTATAATTCAAATGCTGCTTATTTTTCAGCAACAGATCCAATTGGAGAGGCCAAAGGATATGAAATTGAGGTGTATACGACAAAAGGAAATAAGAAGGTGTTTACGGCCACTAGCAGTTTGAACAGATTTACGGTAAAAAGAAACACGACTTATAAATACCGCTGTCGTTTCTTTACTACATATGGAACTGAGAAAATCTATGGCGACTGGTCTGCTAATCGCTACTTTGTGTACCAGACAGTAAGCGGTAAAAAGAGTGGCAGCCGGATCAAACTCAGTTGGAAGAAAGTGCCGAACGCAAACAGCTACACCGTATACGTATCCACAAAGGAAAAGGGCGGTTATAAAAAAGTGAAGACGCTTAGCAAGAAATCGACCAGTCTTACGATACGTAAATATGGTAAAAAGAAGATCAATAAAAAGAAAACATACTATGTAAAAGTAGTTGCCAATTTGAAGGATGGGGCGAAATCAGTTAAGAGCGACACATACTTTGTTGGTAAGGCTTATTGATCGAGATAACTAGCATGCAAACGAAAAAGCCCATTCAGACTGTGGTCTGTGTGGGCTTTTTATCATGGTGTAACCAGTCAGGAACAGTTAGTCCGTGAGGTCGTCCACAGCTTTTCCTGCTCCGTCAAGCGTATCTTCCACACCTTTTCCGACACCGTCCATCGCATCGTCTACGGCATCACCGGCATCGTTTAACAAGTTATCATCTTCGTCGTCCGCGTTGTCGTTTACCGTACCATCGTTTGACTTATTATTGCTTCCGGCCTGAGAGCCTGTCGTATCTGTATCATCGGTTGTATTTCCGCCAGAAGTAGCCCTCGGTGAAGCGGACTGTGTAGCAGACTGAGTAGCAGATGGACTAGCAGATGGGGTAGCTGCCCCGTCGTCTTTACTGCCGCAGCCAGCCAGCATGTACATGGAAAGGCAGAACGAGGCTGAAAGCAAAACGAATTTTCGCTTCATAAGAATATTCCTCCTACTTGATTCATATTGTCATTGATAGTATGGCATAAAAATACAGGATTATTCAAAACTCATTCAAAACGAAATTTTCGGGCTTTTTATTTTAAAAGGATGTCCGTGTTTGGTCCGGCCTTCTACCAGCCGCCGTCAAATCCGATGACCTGTCCGGTCATATAGACAGGAGCTTTAAGGAGAAGAGCGATGAAGGCTGCCGTTTCTTTTGGAGAAGCCATGCGGCCAATGGGGATTTCGAGGCAGATGGATTCGATTTCCTCCTCTGTGAGGCAGGCGTTCATTTTTGTGTCGATCATGCCGCAGGAAACGGCGTTTACGGCGATCCCGCTCGGAGCAAGTTCTTTAGCAAGCGCTTTTGTAAATGCGTTTAATCCCCCTTTGGAGGCGGAATAAACGGTCTCGCACGATGCGCCCACACATCCCCAGATGGAGGAAATATTCAGGATACGGCCGGCTTTTTCGTGGATCATGGCGGGAAGGATCTGGCGGCACAGGAAAAAGGCGGAAGATAAATTGGTATTCATCAATTGGAACCATTCGTCATCCGTTACATCGGTGACGAGGCCAATCTGGGAAACGCCGGCGTTATTGATGAGTACGTCGATATGCCCAAATTGCTGCAGCGCGGTGTCGGCGATGTTTTTTGCCGTGCGGCTGTCTCCGATATCGCCGCAGATCGTGAGGCAGGAAGAAGTGTGCCGCAGACAGCGGTCTCTCGTTTCTTCTAATTTTTCTTTGGATGAATGGCCGCAAAGGAGCAGTTGATAGCCTTCTTTTGCCAGCGCCAGTGCGGTTTCGGAACCGATAGCCCCGGAAGCGCCAGTAATCACAGCTGTTTTTTTCATGACAGGGATCCTTCCTTTTACTAAGTTCTTATTAGTTTACCACGGTTTTTGGATTTTTGCAAAACGCTTGTATATTTTTATGTAATCTGATACAATGGGACTATTGTTTGATTTTTCATAGGAATGAAATTCTATAGGAATGAAGTTCCATAGGAATGAGAGGTATTATATGTTTAAGCTTGCCATGCGTACTTTTTTGAAAACAATGGGAATTATCGTACTTCTGATTGCCGTTGGTGTCGGAAGTTATTTCCTTACAATGCTCTTTTATCAAACGACCGAACGAGATGAGCGGTGTACCAAGTATAAACATGTTATGGATGTAAGTGCCGGCTCGGAATCAAGTAACCTGATCTACAGTGTGGATTCAGAAACAAAAAAAATTAAGGTTATGGTTTTGGAACTGTTTGATAAAGAAACAGGAAATCTTGATTATATCACGATTCCGGTCAAGACGCAGATTTCTTTGTCTGAGGATAAGTTTCATGAATATATGGAAATCAGTGAGCAGATCCCGCAGATCGTGACATTGCAGGACATCAACCAGTATTTTACCGGAGATGTGGCCTATGAGTATGGGATTTTGCTCTTGCAGGAAGAATTAAATGTGGATATCGGTTATTTTACGGCATTGGATTCGAAAGAATTCAGTAAGCGTTTTGATCAGACGGACGGCGCCTACAAACCGAGCGAGGAATATTTAGAAGCCGTTGGGAAAAATAAAGACGAATCGGCAATGAAAAAATTTATAGAAAATGAGTGGGATATCGTGATCAGCAACATTAAGCTTGTTCAAAAACAGCAGTATGCCGCTGCTTTTCTAAAAGTGAAGCCAGCGTATATTTATGCCCACCGCGCGTATGCGGAAGAAGTGAAGGGCGGCGCGACGCTGGATGCCAAAAAGACGAAGAAGATGATTGATAAGATTTGGGACAGCAAAGCGAGAACAGCGGAACAAAAAAAGGTGGACGGAACGGCGGCGAAGACCGGTATTGAGAAGATCAAATCAAGAAGTATCCAGATAACGAACGGAAGCAAGATTAATGGATTAGCTGCTTCCTTTCAGGAAAAGCTTCAGGGAGACGGCCTGTTTGTCATGGGGGTGGGTGATTTCAGCGGTGACATCCAGAAACAGACGGTGATCTATGCGCGTAAGAAGAGATGGGGGAACTACCTGAAGTCATATTTTGCGAACCCGGTTGTCAAACAGGCACCCGCACTTACGAATGGCGCGGATATCGAGATTGTGCTGGGCACGGACGATAAACCGAAAGAATAAGCAGAGGAAAAAAGCGGAGAGGAGAGAAGCATGGGCAATAAGGTCAAGATCATGGGGATGGAACTGGATATTTTGTCAGAAGATGCCTTGAGAAAAGAATTTGAAGGTTTTCTTTCCCATGATTTTTTGAACGTGATCCACCTGATATCGCTTGATTATATGGATGCTTTTGAGGAGAACGAACAAATTCAGGAGACGCTGGGGGAGGCAGATCTCGTACTGCCCGGTGAACAGGCAATCTTAAGTTCCAGCCATGTGGACGTACTTGCGACCGGAGGAATGGTCGTTGATTATCGGATCGCGGGGAAAGCGTGTGGAAAAGAAATGCTCAATGGCAGGACATGCTATCTAGTCCTTCGGGATAGGAAGGAGGCTAGGATCATATACCGCTATCTGGCCTCTCATTATCCGGCGTTACAAGTGGTTGGCCTCTATACGTCGGACAGCGGCGTCACCGACGAGGCGCTGGTCAACGACATCAATACAGGGCTGCCGGATCTGATCTTTATGTCAATGGAAAGTCCGCATGCCGAGGAGTGGCTGCATGATAACCGCGCGAAGATCAATGCAAAACTCTGTGTGGTGCTCGGCAGTGTGATGGATATGATCATTCGGGAAAATATCCATATTCCCCATTACTTAAAGCGCCTGCATTTAGGGAAGATTTATACGCATGTGGCACGGATCCCCTATTCGAATATGTGGCGGAGAAGAATATTCCGTAAGAAAATGGACAACTATAACAGCAGGAAGCTGATGGAAATAGCAGATGTTATAGAGGAGTTGTCGGATGAAGGCGAAAATAAGAGACAGTGAATTTGTATCGTACCTGCTTGTGACGGTGGGTACTTTTTTTATGGCGGCGGCAACGAATGTGATATACGAGCCGTTGTCCATGGTAACAGGCGGGTTTTCAGGAATCGGTATTATATTGAAAAAAGTGTTTGAACAAGCGGCGGGGGTATCCATTCCCATCTGGTTGACGACGACATTGCTGAACATTCCGTTATTTCTCATTGCCATGAAAATAAGGGGAGCGAAATTCATCAGAAAGACGCTTTATGCCGCGGCTTGCTTTTCCGTGGCGCTGCTCGTCGTCCCCACATTTGAGGTCACGAATGAGGATTACCTGATGGCGGCTGTGCTCGGCGGTGTTTTAAGCGGAACGGGGATCGGACTCGTATTTTCCCAAAATGCGTCAACGGGCGGCAGCGATTTGATGAGTTCATTGTTGAACCGCTGGTTTCCGGGATTCAGCATATCAGAACTCCTCATTTTTATCGATGGGATCATCGTTTTGGCCGGAATAGGAATCTTCGGTATGAATACGGGATTGTATTCGATCGTCGCCGTGTTTGTGATGGGAAAAGTATCCGATGCGCTGTTAGACGGTTTAAAATTCGCGAAAATGGCTTATATCATCTCGGATCATCCGGCCGTCATATCAGAGGGCATCATGAACAATCTGAGACGGGGGGTGACTGGGCTGGAAGGGAAAGGCATGTATTCGGGAAATGAGAAGAATGTGCTTATGTGCGTCGTCTCGAAAAAAGAGATCGTCAAGCTCATCGAAATCGTAAAAACGGCGGATGAGAGAGCTTTTGTCATCGTTACGGATGCCAAAGAGGTGCTGGGAGAGGGATTCGTCGTTTCGTCCGTCCGTTAGAGTATATGCGCGGTTATGCAATTTTCACAAAGATTTTGAAATTATTTAGATAATTTGAATATAGTGTTTCTCCCAAAAGTAGTGTATGATATTAGTATTAGAAATAATTAAGAAAAAAATATTCCAGGGAGGAACAGTAAGAATGGCTAGTTTATCATTAAAGAACATCAATAAAGTTTATCCAAATGGTTTTCACGCGGTGAAAGACTTTAATCTTGAGATTGAGGATAAAGAGTTTATCATTTTTGTAGGTCCTTCGGGATGTGGTAAGTCAACCACACTTCGAATGATCGCAGGATTGGAGGAGATTTCGAGCGGCGAGCTTTGGATTGGAGATAAGCTGGTAAATGACGTAGAACCAAAGGACAGAGACATTGCGATGGTATTCCAGAACTACGCATTGTATCCACATATGTCGGTATATGACAATATGGCATTCGGACTGAAGCTGAGAAAAGTAGCGAAAGACCAGATCGACCGTTTAGTACATGAGGCAGCTAAGATTCTTGATATTGAGCATTTGCTGGATCGTAAACCGAAAGCTTTGTCCGGTGGTCAGAGACAGCGTGTGGCGATGGGACGTGCCATTGTGCGTGATCCAAAGGTATTCCTTATGGATGAGCCGCTTTCCAACTTGGATGCGAAGCTCCGTGTGCAGATGCGTATAGAGATTTCCAAACTCCATCAGAGACTGGAAACGACGATCATATACGTAACACATGACCAGACAGAGGCATTGACGCTCGGTACGAGGATCGTTGTTATGAAAGATGGTATTGTTCAGCAGGTAGACAGTCCGCTCGATCTGTATATGCGTCCGAATAACCTTTTTGTGGCAGGATTTATCGGATCGCCGCAGATGAATTTCATTGATGCCAGGGTTGTCGTATCTGGATCCGATGTACTTCTTTCGTTTGGTTCCAATACGGTGAAGCTTCCGGAGAATAAGGCGAAGAAGCTGATCGAAGGCGGTTACGAGGACAAGATCGTTACTTTTGGTATCCGTCCAGAGGATATCAAAGATGAAGAGGCGTTCATCAGCAGCTCTCCTGACACCGTGATCGAAGCAACCGTAAAAGTATATGAAATGCTCGGTGCGGAAGTATTCCTTTACTTTACTGTGGAGGGGACGGACATCACGGTGCGCGTAAATCCGCGTACGACTGCTCGTCCGGGAGATACGATCAAGATTGCGCTTGACGCAGACAAGATCCATCTGTTTGACAAAGAGACAGAGGTCACGATCACAAACTAATTCAAACAAAATGTCGACAAAAAAGGGAATGCTCAAGGCGCTTGGGTGTTCCCTTTATTTTCTATCCTTTACTTTTCGTCGGAAAAATGATACAATAATTTATAATGCGACAAGAGTAGACTTGCGTAGGGAGGAGAAGCCATGATCTCGAATCAGATTTTGCAAAATACCGTAGACGGTGTGAATGGGATTACTAAGATGGATCTGTGTGTGATGGACACGGAAGGAAATGTTTTGGCAGCCACTTCGGAAGATTTTTCCGGTTTTGAGGCGGATGGACAAAGTTTTGTCCAGTCTCCGGCGGACAGCCAGGTGATCCATGAATGTCAGTTTTTCAAAATATACGATGATACCCAGCTGGAGTATATCGTTGTCATACGCGGGGACTCTGAGGATGTGTATACGATCGGTAAGATGCTCGTTTTGCAGATCCAGGGCCTCTTGGTGGCATATAAGGAGAGGTATGATAAGGATAATTTTATCAAAAATCTTTTGTTGGATAACCTGCTCATGGTGGATATTTTTAACCGCGCCAAAAAACTGCATATTGAAATGAATGCGAAGCGGGTCGTATTTATGATCGAGACAAATAAAGAAAAAGACAGCGGTGCCCTGGAAACGGTGCGCAGTATGTTTGCGACCCAGACACAGGACTTTATTACGGCGGTGGATGAAAAGAGCATCATTCTTGTGAAGGAATTGAGAGGAAAAGAAAAAATCGAGGATTTGGAAAAAACGGCGGCAGTCATCGTCGATATGCTGAATACAGAAGCGATGTCGCGGGTTCATGTGGCGTTCGGCACCGTGGTGAACGACTTAAAGGAAGTATCCCGCTCGTACAAAGAGGCGAAGATGGCGCTGGATGTGGGTAAGATTTTTTACAGTGACAAACGCGTCATCGCCTATGGCAACCTGGGGATCGGCCGGTTGATCTACCAGCTTCCGATGCCTCTGTGCAAGATGTTTATTAAAGAAATTTTTTCCGACCGGCCGCCAAATGATTTTGACGAGGAAACGCTGACGACGGTGAATAAGTTTTTTGAGAACAACCTCAATGTTTCCGAAACATCGAGGCAGCTCTACATTCACCGGAACACGCTTGTTTACCGGCTCGACAAGCTGCAAAAGAGCACGGGGCTTGATCTGCGTGTGTTTGATGATGCGATCACGTTCAAGATCGCGCTGATGGTTGTGAAGTATATGAGTTATTTGGAGTCGATCGATTACTAAGCGCAGGGACGCTTGAATCGAGTGGCTGTTCATTGCCCATAAAGGATAAGGAAAATATACGGGAGGAGACGATGGCGGAAAAAAGATGTTTGCCAATTATCGCGCTGGATCATGTGAGTAAGCAGTACCAGACGGGCATTGATGCGTTAAAAGATATCACGCTGCGGATCGAAAGCGGCGAGTTTGTATTTCTCGTGGGGAAAAGCGGTTCCGGAAAATCGACCTTTATCAAACTGCTGTTGAAGGAACTGGATCCCACTTCGGGGAAACTGCATATTGCCGGCCGCCTGGTCAATAAGCTGAAGAGGAAACAGGTGCCTTTGTACCGGCGCAATATCGGCGTCGTGTTCCAGGATTTCCGTTTGCTCAAGGACAGGACAGTATTTGAAAATGTCGCGTTTGCCCAGAGGATCATCGGCAGGGGGAAGCGGGAGATCATTCGGAATGTGACAACGATGTTGACGATCGTGGGTCTGACGGATAAGGCCGATGCGTTTCCGGAAGAGTTGTCCGGCGGTGAACAGCAGCGTGTGGCGATCGCGAGGGCGCTCGTAAATCAGCCGACCATCCTTTTGGCGGATGAGCCCACGGGAAATTTGGATCCTCAGAATGCCTGGGATATTATGATGCTTTTGCAGGAGGTAAATAAGATGGGGACGACGGTCGTTGTCGTCACACACAATGACGACATAGTGGATATCATGCAGAAGCGGGTTGTCACGCTGGAGGATGGGAGAATTGTCCGGGATGACAAAAAAGGTGGATATGAATATGAGAGGGATTAGTGTTTTTGTTTACAGTGTTCAGCAGGGAATGAAAAGTCTGAGAAAGAACCGGATGTTTACGCTGGCGTCGATTGGCACGATTTCAGCCTGTCTGTTTTTATTCGGTTTATTTTATTTTGTAGTCAGTAATTTTCAGCATATGATCAAAGAAGTAGAAACAACGGTCGGCGTTACCGTGTTTTTTGAGGATGGGATTTCGCAGGAACAGGTGGATTCCATCGGCGAGGCGATCCGGTTCCGGGAAGAAGTGGATCATATCGAATTTATTTCTGCGGAAGAGGCGTGGGCGAAGTTTGTCCGGGAAAATTTTAGTGATAATACGGAACTGGTGGACAGTTTTGGAACTGATAATCCACTGGAGAACTCCGCTTCTTATCAGGTTTTTTTAAAGGATATTTCGGATCAGCAGGAGATCGCGGAATACGTAAACGGGATCGAGGGGGTCAGGACGGTGAAGCGTTCCGATGAGACGGCGAAAAACCTCGAGAACGCCAATCTGCTCGTCAGCTACGTGTCCATCGCGATCATCGCGATCCTCTTGGCCGTATCGGTATTTCTCATCAACTCGACAATCTCCACTGGTATTACGGTGCGCCGGAGTGAGATCGAGATCATGCGGCTGATGGGGGCTTCTGACTTTTTTATACGGGCGCCGTTCATCGTGGAGGGCGTCGTCATCGGAATGGTCGGTGCGCTGATCCCGCTCGTGATCTTGCTTTTTAGTTATCATACGATCATACAGTACATTAAAACCCGGTTTGAGGTGATTGCAGGGTGGCTGGATTTTCTCGAGGCAGCACAGGTGTTTCAGATGCTCATTCCGGTCTGTCTGCTGATCGGTATAGGGATTGGTTTTCTCGGTAGTTTTGTGACAGTGCGAAAGCATTTGGACGTATAAGAACGGAGGTAACATATGAAAAAAGTGGTATGGCGGCTGTCGGTCACCGCTTTTTTGATCGCTGGTATTTGGTCGGGGGTTTGTCTGTTCCGGCCGCGGGCAGCGGCGGAGACGTCGAAACTGGACGAGAAGATCCAGGAGGCCGAGGAGGCGAAAAAGAAAGCGGAAAAGCATGTGGAGGAATTGGAAAAAGAGATCGCTGAACTCGAGAACAGCAAGGATGACATTGTAGATTACGTAAAGAAGGTCGATAAAAAGATCGAGAAGGTTTCAGAAACTCTTTCGTCGCTGGAAAAACAGGTTGACGCCGCACGCACGGAGCTGAAGGAACTCGAAACGGACGTGGCGTCTGCCGAGAATGTTGAAAAAGAGCAGTATGAAACGATGAGAAAACGAATAAGATATATGTATGAAAATGGCGGCGACGATTATATGGAGGTCATTTTCAGCGCAAAGAGCCTTGGCGATCTGCTGAACCGATCGGAGTACATCGAGAAGATTTCCAAGTATGACCAGAAATTGTTTGAGCAATTCGTGAAAACAAAGGAAGATGTCGAGCAGAAGCGGGCGAGGATGAAGGCCAAGGTCGGGGAGATTGCCGCACTTCGTGAGGAAGCGCTTGCGGATAAAGCGGCATTAAAGGAACTAAAAGCGGGCAAGAAGGCAGAAATGGGCAAACTGGATAGTGCCATTTCTTATACGGATGAAAAAGTTCAGAATTTTCAGGATCAGGTGGCCAAACAGGAACAGGAAGTGGAGAACCTGCTGCGTGAAAAACAGGAGCAGATCGCAAAACAGGAGGCTGCGCAGAAAGCGGCCGCTGGCGGAGCCGCACAGCCTTCTGGTGCGCAGCCTGCCGGAACTACGTATGCCAATACTGGACAGCTCCGCTGGCCGCTCCAGGAAGCGGGAAGAATTTCATCCAGGTTTGGAAGCCGAACGAGTCCGACGCAGGGGGCCAGCACGGAACACCATGGCATTGACATAGCGGTTTCGGAAGGCGCGCCGATCGTGGCGGCAGCGGATGGTACGGTCGTAACGGCTACGTATAGCGCGAGCGCCGGAAACCATGTGATGGTCTACCACGGCAATAGTTTGTATACGGTTTATATGCACGCTTCCCGGCTCGCTGTCAGCGAGGGAACCGAGGTTAAGCAGGGAGACGTGATCGCTTATGTCGGCTCTACCGGAATTTCGACGGGAGCGCATCTGCATTTCGGTATTTCGATCAACGGCGAGTACGTGGATCCGCTCAATTATGTCAGTCAGGTGTAAAAGGCCGGATACTTCGGCGTTTATGGCGGTTTCATCTGTCTGGGGGGCGTGTTTGGAAGAGTTGTGAGTATTATGATACAATAAAAAATGGAAGTGATTTTTTGTCAAAAGAGCGAAAAAAGGGGTTTTTATTTGGGATTTTGTTCGGGGCGGCTGTTACGCTCGGGGTGATCAGCGCGGCCAGATATTTTGGCATCCAGCTCTATATATCTGGTTCGGCTACCCGGCAGGTTCACGACAAAGCGAGTGTGATTGAAACGTGTATTGATGATTATTACCAGGGAGAAGTAAAGGATGAGGAACTAGCGAACGGAGCGGCAAAAGGAATGGTGAGCGCACTGGGTGACAAATATTCCCAGTATTATACCGAAGAGGAATATGAGGAACTGATGAATGGAATCAATGGTTCTTATGTGGGGATCGGTGTGTCGTTAAAGCAGGAGGAGAACGGTGACGTTATCGTGAAAGATGTTTCTGCGGGAGGACCTGCGGCGACGGCCGGTATTCAGGCGGGAGACCGTTTTGTGCGCGTGGACGGAAGGGATGTCGCGGGCATGTCGATGGATGAGATGATTTCCATCATCAAAAAAGAGGGCAATGATGGCAGGACAATCGTGATCACGGTGGAGCGCGCGACCGATAACGGTGAGAAAAAGGAATTGGAAAAGCAGGTCGTGTGCGGTAAAGTGGACGTCATCTCCGTTTCATCAAAGAAATTTGGAACGGTCGGATATATTAAGATCACGGAATTTGATAAGGAAACGGATGAGCAGTTCGGAACGGTTATGGAGAATATGAAAAAAGATGATGTGAGCGGCCTTGTGATCGATGTCCGGAACAATGGCGGCGGTTCTCTGGATTCCGTGATTGAAATGCTCGATGAACTTCTGCCGGAAGGGGAACTGATCACGGAGAAGAGTAAAAAAGAGGGCGATAAGACTTATTATTCTACGAATGAGACCAGTTTTGACCGTCCGGTCGCCGTGCTGATCAATGGATACAGCGCGAGCGCGTCGGAAGTATTTGCTGGAACTTTGCAAGCGAGAAAGGCCGCGATGCTTGTCGGCACACAGAGTTTTGGAAAAGGGATCGTCCAGACCGTACTCTCACTCGAGGGGTCATGTGGCGGGGGGATTAAGCTGACGACGGCGGAATATTTTCTGCCAGGCGGCATGAGTATACACAAGAAAGGGCTGACGCCGGACTTTGCAATCGAGGCGTCGTCAGAGACGGATGAGAGTCAGGATAATCAGCTGCAGCGGGCGCTGGAACTCGTGAACGGCCAGTCAAACCAGTAAATCATAGGATGGAAATGACTGTTTCCGCAGTTCCGGCCGCCCTGCTGCCGTTAGCCGGATCAACTTTCTTTTAAATAGGTTTCATTTAGGGCAATTACGCGTTTCATCGCCTGTTCGCCCGGGGCGCCGATCGTATTCCGGCGTTCGACGCACGTTTTCATCGATATGGCTTCATAAATATCCTCCTCAAAGACGGGGGATATTTTTTTGTATTCACTCAGAGGAAGTTCATCGAGAGAAATGTCTTGTTCAATGCAGGTCAGCACGAGCTGTCCGATGATGCCGTGGGCATCGCGAAATGGAATACCGTGGTTCACGAGGTAATCGGCGGCGTCTGTCGCGTTTGTGAAACCATTTTTCGCGCTGGCTTCCATCTGTTCCGTGCGAAAGCGCATCGTGGCGATCATGCCGGTAAAGAGGGAAAGGCAGCCTTTTACGGTGTCGATCGCATCGAAAGTCAATTCTTTATCTTCCTGCATGTCTTTATTATAGGCAAGGGGAAGTCCCTTCATCGTTGTCAGCAGGGAGAGCAGTGCGCCGTAAACGCGTCCGGTTTTTCCGCGCACGAGCTCGGCGATGTCCGGGTTCTTTTTCTGCGGCATGATGCTGCTGCCCGTGGAATAGGAGTCGTCAATTTCTACAAATTGATATTCGTTGGAATTCCATACGATGATCTCCTCGCAAAAGCGGCTTAAGTGCATCATGATCATCGACATGGCGTTTAGCAGTTCGATCAGGTAATCGCGGTCAGACACCGAGTCCATGCTGTTCAGCGTCGGGCCGTCGAAGTTCAGGAAGGAAGCGGTTTCTTCCCGGTCGAGCGGATACGTCGTACCGGCAAGGGCGCCTGCGCCGAGGGGACAGTAGTTCATGCGGTCATAAATGTCCCGGAGACGGCTGCGGTCGCGGCGGAACATCTCGAAGTATGCGCCGAAGTGATGCGCAAGCGTGACCGGCTGCGCTTTTTGCAGATGCGTAAAGCCAGGCATGTAGGTGGTAACGTGGTTTTTCATGGTATTGTGGATCGTCAGGAGAAGTTCTTTTAATAAATCGTTGAGCGCGACAATCTCATCTCTCGTATATAGTTTCATGTCCAGCGCGACCTGGTCATTCCGGCTCCGGCCGGTGTGTAATTTCTTACCCGCCTCCCCGATCCGCTCGATCAGGTTTGCCTCGACGAAGCTGTGGATGTCCTCGTGCTCGTCCGTGATAGTAAGGCTGCCGTTTTCGATGTCATGTAAGATGCTCTTGCATCCCCCGACGATCTGCTCTTTTTCGTCAGCTGTGATAATGCCTTGTTTTTCGAGCATGGTGACATGAGCGATGCTGCCGAGTATGTCTTGTTTGTAAAATTTCTGGTCAAAGGAAATCGAAGCGTTGAAATTATGGACCAGTTCGTCGGTTTCTTTTGTAAAACGTCCTCCCCAAAGTTTCATAGTTAACCTCATTTCTGTAACAGGGTATTTTGACCCTGTGAACGATTTAGTTTTGTGTTTTAACACCAATGTAATAGTAACATGGTGTTCGTGGGAAGTCAACGATTTAAGAAGAGATCGGTCGTGACAAATAATGAGGAAAAGGTGGTAGAAAACTTGCTATCGGGGAATCATATGTGTTATAATCATGTCAGTTGTATGTTAAAATAAGTGCTGGCGCACTTATTAATGTGCAGAAAATATGCACAAAAATTACGATAAAGTATGGAGTTTATGGAAGAAAAGGCTACGAATTATGGATAGTATGGACAAAGCGGAGAAAAGAACGATCCGGTTACATGGTTCCTCTTTTATCAATGATATGGAGCTGGATGACCGGTATAAGATTGTGAAAAAGAGTTTGTGGATTTCCCTTCTCTCTCTGGTGGGCAATCCGGAGGGCGCTACCGTTACGTTAGAGGAACCGGCGTCGCCATTTCTAACGATGGATCTGGAGAAACAGCTTGCGCAATCGCTCGAAGACGAGCCAGCAGAATTTCTCGTGGTAGATATGTGCTACACGGCGGGACACGGGCTTTATAAGTGGAACGGCCAGGTGTTTACAAAGAACCCGAAGTTTTTGGAGAGCAGTTTTTTTGCCGAGCACGAACAGGAAATGGAATTTATCGACGTCATGCGTGATCGGGAGTTCGACTGGAAACCTTATATGGACCGGTATCTGGAACTGATCGGGAAATATTTTGATGCAGACCACATCATCCTGGTCAGATCGAGATGTCCTCTTTGGTATGTGACGCATACGCATGTGCGCAGGTATAAGAGAAGGAGCAGGAGGGCGTACAACCGGCGTATCAAGGAGCTGGAAAATTATTTCGAGAAAAAAATGAACCCGTATGTCGTGGATATTTATTCCCACTATTTTATCGACTTTGATAATAAACGGGGGGTAACCATGTCTACGTATGAAAAACCGTTTTATCATCATGCGAAACGGATCATCTCGACGATCATACGGACACAGCCGGAACAGAGGGTGTTTCGTGAACAGGAATATTTTATGCGGCTGGGGCGTTTCATTAAATATTACGATAATCTGTTTGCAAAAAATAATACGGACTTGTTTATGGATGAAGATGATTTCCTGGATCATCTGGTTTTGCAGCTCAGCCGAGAAATACTGATCGACTATGAGAGCGATCTTGTGGAAATAGAGGCTTGTGGGTATTCCTCCATACAGGAAATCCTGGATGGGCACAGTTTCAAGTTTGCGCAGCCACTCTGCGAATGCCTGAAAGTCGTGAAGGCGGTGGAGGAAGGCGATCTGTTCCGTGAAGATACGGATTATGATATGATTTTTGAACATCAGCTCAAGATCGTAGAGCCGTTTGCGCAGCTGGTGCGGCGGGAGTGGGAGCAGCAGGGGCTGGCGGCTGGTACGGTCCATGTGAACCGCTTTAACTGCAGAGACTATTATAAGGCACTGCTGGCAGCACAAAGAGGAAAGGCTGCTTTGTTAAAGAAATGTGTTTCCGGGATCGGCGGCAATATGGAAGAGCGGCATAAGGTAAAGATGCTTGTCAGGAGCAGGAAGCGGGAGACAAAGAACGGGATTTTAGCGTACTGTCATGCTCTGAACGAGTATTATGAACCCGTACAGGTAGATCTGTGGGGGTCGTGTATTACGCGGGAAATACTGAACGAGGATAAGGGAAGGTTCCAGATTGGAAAATATGCGTACCGGAACTGCTGTCTATTTGCGTTTGACGAGCCGATCCCTTATGAGGAAGGAAAGTTTGAGGACCTTTCCCTGTTTGAGGATAGCAACTGGCGCGTCGGCTATATTCGAAGCGCTTTCCACAAAGATCTGCCAGAACAATTAAAGCAGACGGGATCGGAATGGCTTTTGCTCGATTTTTACGATCTAGTGTGCGATATCGTGGAGTATCAGGGCGGTATCCTGACGGCAGACAGCGAAGTACGGGGACTTAAATTCTATAAAGAAATAAAGGAACAATGTACCGTTACGGCGATTGAGGATGTTCTCGATGAGGAGGAGATCAAACGGCGGTTTGATATGTTTATACGGTTTATCCGAGAGCGGTATGGGAAAAAGATCGTATGGATCAAGGCGGATGTAAAGCTTAAATTTCTCGATCAGGAGAGGCAGTTAAAGCCGATGAGGTGGCACAAAAGAGAGGTACTCCTCGAAAAGAGAAAATTTATGGATCGGTGGCAGAAGTATTTCGAGAAACATATGGACTGTTATGTCATTGACTACGCAAAGCGCTATCATGCGGATGATCTGTGCGTGTCTGGTGCGTTTATGGTACACTACGAAAAAGAGTTTTACGAGAGAGGGTATCAGGCATTGTATGAGATCATTTATGAGGGTAAGGGGAAACGGTATTACAAATAGCAGGAGGAGATAAGAAGATGAAGAAGAAAACAAAGAGGAATTCTTTTTCCGGCTCGATCGGATTTGTACTGGCGGCGGCTGGAAGCGCGGTGGGGCTGGGAAATATATGGAGGTTTCCGTACCTGGCGGCGAAGGACGGCGGGGGCATGTTCCTTATTATTTATCTGGTGCTTGCGCTGACATTTGGATTCACCTTGCTGATCACAGAAGTTGCGATCGGACGGAAGACGAAGCAGAGTCCGATCACGGCTTATGGAAAGTTGAAAAAGAGCTGGGGCTGGCTGGGAGTGGTCTCGTGTCTCGTTCCGGTCATCATCCTGCCGTATTACTGCGTGATTGGCGGCTGGGTGATCAAATACTTTCTGATGTATCTGACGGGCAACGGTGCGGCTACAGCGCAGGGGGATTTCTTCACATCCTTTATTTGTGCCGGGAGTGAGCCTGTCGTGATGATGGCGATCTTTTTATTCGCGGTAGCATTTGTTATTTTCCGCGGTGTCAATAAGGGAATTGAGTCGTTTTCTAAAATCCTCATGCCGATATTGATCGTATTGGTCATCGTGATCGCTGTGTTTTCCATTACGATCCGGCATACGGATGAGAGCGGTGTCACGAGGACAGGACTGCAGGGATTGAGTATTTATGTGATCCCGAATTTTGAAGGCATGACGGTAAGCCGGTTTTTCTCGGTACTCTTTGACGCGATGGGGCAGTTATTTTTCAGCCTGAGTGTCGCGATGGGGATCATGATCGCGTACGGTTCTTATGTACGTGACGATGCCGACCTGAACAAGTCGATCTATCAGATCGAGATTTTTGATACGGTCGTTGCTTTTTTGGCGGGTGTCATGATCATTCCCGCGGTGTTTACGTTTTCTGGAAGAGAGGGAATGAATGCTTCCGGGCCGGGATTGATGTTTGTTTCACTGCCGAACGTTTTTGCTGAGATGGGAACGATCGGTCATGTGGTAGGCTGCCTGTTTTTTGCTATGGTGCTGTTTGCGGCGCTGACGAGTGCCGTGTCGGTCATGGAAGCGGTCGTTTCGAGCCTGATGGACCGTTTTGGGTTGACGAGAACGAAGGCGGCCGTGTTAGAAACGGTGATCGCCGTCGCTGCGGGATTTATCGTCTGCAAGGGTTATAATGCGCTGTATTTTGAGCTTCCGCTGCCAAATGGGACAACGGCTCAGATTTTGGATATTATGGATTATATCAGTAATAATATTCTCATGCCGGTTGTGGCGATTGGAACTTGTATCCTCATCGGGTGGATCTTAAAGCCGTCCACGGTAGCTGAAGAGGTGGAGAAGAATGGAAAGAAGATGGGAAGGAAGAGGCTCTATGTCGTGATGCTTCGGTTTATCGCTCCGATCCTTCTTATCATCCTTCTTTTGAAATCATTAGGAATACTGACGGCGATTTAAGCGGTTGTGTGGGATGTGGAGCAGCTGGGACAAAAGTAACGGGAAAGGAATGGCTCATTGTATGAAAGTGAAAGTTTCAAATTATGTGGCGCAGTTTTTGGTGGAGCACGGAATCGATACGGTGTTTACTGTGACGGGTGGAGGCGCGATGCACCTCAATGACGGATTGGGGCATCAGGAGGGGCTTCACTGTGTTTATCAGCATCATGAGCAGGCATGTGCGATCGCTGGCGAGGCGTACGCGCGTATGCACAACCGGATCGGCGCTGTGTGCGTGACGACGGGGCCGGGCGGAACGAATGCGATTACGGGCGTCGTCGGCGGATGGCTGGATTCGATTCCGATGCTCATCCTTTCCGGTCAGGTCCGCTACGATACGACGGCTAGGAGTACCGGACTCGGACTGCGTGCGATGGGAGATCAGGAGTTTGATATCTGCAAGGCGGTGGACTGCATGACGAAGTACTGCCAGATGGTCATCAATCCTCTTGATATCAGGTATTGTCTGGAAAAGGCGCTGTATCTCGCGCAGATTGGGCGTCCCGGTCCTTGCTGGCTCGATATCCCGCTGAATGTACAGGGTGCGTTCGTGGATACGGATGATCTTCGCGCGTTTGATCCGCAGGAGTGTGAGGCAGAGAAGCCAAAGGAGCCTTCGGACGAGCTGATCGATACGATCTTGGACAAGATAAAAGGAGCCAAACGTCCGGTGATCAATGCCGGAAATGGCATACGGATCTCGGGCGGATATGAGGATTTCCTTGAACTGGTTGAAAAACTGGGCATTCCGGTCGTGACCGGATGGAACAGCATTGACCTGATCGCGGACGAGCATCCTCTGTACGTCGGGCGCGCGGGGATCATGGGCGACCGTGCGGGCAATTTTGCCATCCAGAACAGCGACCTCGTTCTTTCGCTGGGGAGCCGTCTGAGTATACGGCAGGTGGGCTATAATTATAAGACGTGGGCGAGAGAAGCTTATACGATCGTCGTCGATGTAGACGAGGAAGAACTGAAAAAACCGACGCTTCATGTCGATCTGCCCGTCTGCGCGGACGTCAAAGACGTGATGCGAAGCATGAATGAGAAGCTGGGTAGCGGAAAGCATTCAGCCGAAACGTTCTGGCTCGAAAAATGCGCGCACTGGAAGGCGGCATATCCGGTCGTTCTTCCGAAACACTATGAGCAGAGCGGACCAGCGAATGTGTATGCGTTTATCAAAGAAGTGAGTAAAGTGCTGCCTGAGGACTACGTAACGGTCGTGGGGAATGGATCCGCGTGCGTCGTGGGGAGCCACGGCTATGAGATCAAGAAAGGACAGCGGTTTATCATCAATTCGGCGATCGCATCCATGGGTTACGATCTGCCGGCCGCCATCGGCGCTTGTGTGGCAGGAGGGAACAAAGAGATCGTCTGTCTAAGCGGTGACGGCAGCATTCAGATGAACCTTCAGGAATTGCAGACGATCCAGACGAACCAACTGCCGATCAAAATATTTGTCATCAATAACAACGGTTACCATTCGATCCGCCAGACACAGACAAACTTTTTCGGAGAGCCGTACGTCGGGATCGGCCCGCAGAGCCACGATCTGGAGTTCCCTGATATGGAACGGATCGCCTATGCGTACCGCTATCCGTTTTTCCGCTGTGACAGCAATGAAAAGCTGGCAGAGACGATCCGGCAAGTATTTGAGACGGAGGGGGCCGTGATCTGTGAGGTCATCGTTTCGATGGATCAGAATTTCGAGCCGAAGTCTGCGACAAAGAAGCTCGATGATGGTACGCTCGTTTCGCCGCCATTAGAAGATCTAGCGCCATTCCTCGACCGGGAGGTGTTCCGTGCGGAAATGGTGATCGAGCCAGTGGAAGAATGATATACGGAAAGGAAGGAAGAGAATACGATGGAACGGGCGATCATTACGGGAGCATCGGGGATGTTAGGACAGGCGCTCTGCCGTCTGCTTGTTGGGAAGGGGACCCAGGTGTACGCAGTCGTTCGGCCGGACTCGGATCAGAACGCGTATTTGTTTCAGCATGAACAGGTGAAGGCTGTGGCGTGTGACCTGACGGAACTGACGAAACTTCCGGGGATAATCGGAGAACGCTGTGATGCGTTCTTTCATTTTGGATGGGGCGGGACGTACGGCGGTAACCGGAACAACTATCATGGACAGTGGGAAAATGTCAGGTATACGCTGGATGCAGCTGAGGCCGCTAAAGAGTTGGGATGCTCGGTGTTTCTCGGTGCGGGTTCTCAGGCGGAGTTCGGTCGTGTGCCCGACGGAGTAAAACTGAGTTCGGCGGTCTATGCGAATCCGGAAACAGGTTATGGCATCGCGAAGCTCTCGGCGGGGCAAATGAGCCGGGCGCTCTGTCGGGATTATGGGATCCGGCATGTGTGGACACGTATTCTCAGCGTGTACGGACCGGGGGATAAAGACCGGACGATGGTCATGTCGGGAATTTGTTCCATGCTGCGCGGCGAGATGCCAAAGTATACGAAGGGCGAACAGATCTGGGATTATCTGTACTGCGATGATGCGGCGATGGCATTTTACCTGGCGGCGGAAAAGGGAAAAGACGGCGCGGTGTATACGGTCGGCAGCGGGCAGGAGCGCCGGCTGCGGGAGTATATACAGGATATCGGCGATGTGATCTGTCCGGGGCGGGATATTATATTTGGCGAGGTTCCGTATTATGACAAGCAGGTGATGTATCTGTGCGCCGATATAAGGGAACTGCAGGAGGATACGGGATTCGCGCCCTCGGTGCCGTTTTCGGAAGGCATCCGCAGGACCGTGGAGTGGCGACAGAACATAAAGTCCTGATAGAATATGAAGTGCTGCCGGCGTAAGAAGTGCTGACAGCAAATAAAGTGCCAACAGCACATAAAGTCCTGGCAGCACATAAAGTCCTGACAGCAATTCATGTGCGGAGGGTAAAAAGGAGGATAACTGCATAAGAATAGCAGGATGTGCGCATATTATAAAGCAGAGAAAGGCTGCGGCACGCATACTGCAGAAATGGTGGATTCTTATGTTTTTTATTCATGGAAAGATTATGACGATGGCGGGAAAAACGTATGAGGACGGGTATGTCCACGTTACGGGAAAGAAAATCGCGTCGGTGGGGAAAATGGAGGAGCTGGCGTTAGGGGATAAGGAGAGGCAGAGTGAAGTTGGCGAGAAGGTGATTGATGTCCGCGGTGCTGTTGTTATGCCCGGATTGATCGACGCCCATTGCCATGTCGGGATCTGTGAGGAAAAATGGGGCGTGGCTGGAGATGACTGCAATGAAGTGACTGATCCGGTGACGCCCCATTTTCGCGCGCTCGATGCCATAAATCCGATGGATCCGGCGTTCCACGACGCGATCGGCGCCGGCGTGACGGCGGTCATGGCGGGGCCGGGTAGCTCGAATGTCGTGGGCGGCCAGTTTGTGTTTATGAAAACGCAGGGCAGGCGTGTCGATCACATGATCGTAAAGGCGCCGGCGGCGATGAAGGTGGCGTTTGGCGAAAATCCGAAAAAGAATTATGGAGAAAAGGATAAGATGCCGGCGAGCCGTATGGCGATCGCCGGGATGCTGCGGGAGGAGCTGTACCGGGCGTGCCGCTACCGCGAACAAAAAGAGTGGGGGAGGCTGGAGGAACCGGATTTCCGTATGGAGAGCTGGCTTCCGGTCTTGCGGAAGGAAATTCCGCTCAAAGCGCATGTGCACCGCGCGGATGATATACTGACAGCGATCCGAATCGCCAAGGAGTTTGGACTGGATCTGACACTTGACCACTGCACCGAGGGGCATCTTGTGGCCGATGAGATCGCCGGTTCTGGTTATCCGGTCATTGTCGGGCCGCACCTGACGTCCCGGTCGAAGCTGGAAATCCAGAATATGGATGTTAAGACGGCGGGCGTTCTCGAGCGGGCCGGCGTGAAGACGGCGATCATGACTGATCATCCGGTGTCACTCATCCATTATCTGCCGCTGTATGCCGGACTGAATGTCAAGCACGGGCTCTCGATGGAGGGCGGACTGAAGGCGGTGACGATCCATGCGGCGGAAATCTGCGGAGCAGCTGACCGGATGGGGTCGCTGGAGGCGGGGAAGGATGCGGATATCGCGGTATTTTCGGGAAATCCGATGGATGTGTTTGTGGAGACTTTGTATACGATGATCGACGGGGAGATCGTGTATGAGAGGGAGTAAAGGGAACAAACATCAAAAACGTTCTAAATCACACTCCTAAATATTTTTCCCAAAACTCCTTCGTCATTAGTTCTCCGGCGTGTTTCTGAAAATCATCGACGACACGGTCGTAATTTTTTTGTATCAGCCGGCGCGCTCTCATACAGCGTGCAAGTGTAACAAATAGCTGTGAATAACTTCTTTTTACCAAAAATCCTTTGTTCGAGTCCGGGTCAAATAAAAGTGCTTTTTTGCAGCGGTACCAAAAGCGTGGGTGCGCGCCCATCGCGATGGGAATACAATCTTTTTTTCCGGGTAATAGCCAGCCGTTCAGTGTTAGTTTCTGCTTTGTGGAGAATGACAGTGGCCGATAAAGTTCATCTTCGGTTGGTTTTTCATAATATGTCTCAACGTGGCATTCCGCTAAGAGGGATGACACATCCTCCGGCTGGTATCCCATCTTCATGATCTCGCCGTGAAGCTGTACCGGATCCTGTTCCTTTAAAAAATTTACCCCTTTGCAGAAATCCTCAACTCCGCGGAGGATCAGATTCTGGTCTTCATATCGAAATTTTAGCAGTTTGGCAATCAATTGGTGGCAGATCCGGTTTTTGATCCTCTTTTTTGAATAATCGGGATGATGGATCGCGTCGCAGATCAGTCCGTTCCGCATGTCATAATATTCCATAGAGGATGCGCGGCGGTTAAAAAAGGCGCCATGCCATACGGAAATACCATTTAACGTAATGATGTTTTGGTGGAAACGAAGCGAATATTCCACATCATCAATATGGATAAAGACCGGTAGAGGGAGCGAACGGTCAAAATCGCGTTTCATCGGGATGCAGCAGTACCACCAGCCGTTGTAATCAAAAGGAAGCCTATTTTCATTTTCTACGACTGCTAATTCATTTCGAAGATCATATCCTGCTTTCAGGATATCAAATTGGCCGTTGTTCCAATTTGCGCCATTTTCATTTTGGATATAAGGGGTGTCTACACGTAGCACGCTTCCTCCGAGCAGATGGTTTTTGTAAGACTCCTGTAACAGGGATAGAAACATATAGGTGCGGAAAACGGCTTCCGGTTCCAGTATGATGTCGTCATCCATGAGCAGGATGTGCGTGAAAGGATGCGTATGTTGCGCGCGGAGCGCTTCGAGCATACAGCGGCCAAAGCCACCGGAACCGCCGGCGTTTTTATTGTAGACAACGTGGATGTGATCCCCGTACCGTTTGTCGAGCGGGAGTGTGTTCCCGTTATCGGATACGAATACATGGACGTGGCCATACAGGGCTGATTCAGGATCATCCAGAATCCATGTGCGAAGCGTCTGTAATGTTTTTTGTACGAACGGTTCGCGTCGGTATGTGCAGATCCCGATGGCAAGATAGGCCGGATTTTGAGCGGTAGCCGATGTATCGAAACAGCCGCCCAAAATGCTCGTTTTGCCAGTTGATCGTATGGAAACATAATAGATCCATTCGAAGCCATGTAGCGTAAATGGCAAGGAAACCGTATCGTTTGGCGGCTGGAGAGCGGACGTTTCGCAGACAAGTTCCCGAATAAGTCCGGCGTCGCTTAATTTTGTACGAAACAGGGAAACCTGGCACATTCCGTTTACATGCAGCACAGCATTTCCTTCGTGTACCTGTGTATATTCGTGCCATTTCCCGCCGGAAAAGGAATTGAAGTATGTCAGAAAGCTGATTTCGGTACCAGGTTCTAAAACTAGTTCCCCCTGTTCCATGTGGGCAGAACCTGAAATTACGTGGAAATACAGATCATTTTCTTCACATATTCCCTCTTTGGGAAAGATCATATTTTGCAGAATCATTATTTCCTCCATTATGCGCAAAAAGATTTGGATGTGCGCGTACAAACTCTTATTTTTTCGTCATTGTTTCCATATAGGCATCGCACACTTCGTTTACTTCGCCCAATTTTTGAATGACACCCTGATTGATCCAGACAGCGTGGTTACACAATTTGCGTACTTGGTCGATTGAGTGGGAGACGAAAAGGAGTGTCGTGCCGCCGCTCATCATTTCGTCCATGCGCTTTAGGCATTTTTGCTGAAAGGCGTAGTCACCGACGGCGAGTATTTCATCGACAATGAGTATGTCGGGTTTTACGATGGTGGCGACGGCGAAACCGAGTCTGGCTCTCATACCTGAGGAGAAATTTTTGACTGGGGAATCCAGAAATTTTTCGAGTTCGGCAAAGGCAACAATTTCGTCGAAATGTTCGTCCATATATTTTTTGGAGTGTCCGAGAACGGTTCCATTTAGAAATATATTTTCTCTCGCCGTCAGGTTCATATCGAAGCCGGCGCCCAGCTCTAACAGCGGCGAGATCGTTCCATTAACGACGACTTCGCCTTCATATGGTTTCAGGATGCCGCAGATGGCTTTCAGTAGCGTGGACTTGCCGGAGCCGTTGCTTCCGACCAGCGCCCATGCCTCTCCTTTTTTTACCTGGAAGGAGGCATTTTTGACAGCCAAAAATTCCTGAAACAGCAGTTCCCGCTTGATCAGTTTTACAAAATATTCTTTTAAGTTGTCGATTTTTTCGGATGCCAGATTAAACCGGATCGTCACATTTCTTACGTCGATCGCTATATCATTCACGTTTTTCTACCTCCATCAAATATAAAGGATAAATTTATTCTGAGTCTTTGTAAATACCCAGATACCGATCAGAAGGATCAATATGGCGTCTATGGTTCCGTAAATGACCATACTGAGGTCTGGCAGCGTGTTATATAAGGTCAGGCAGCGCAGCTGCGTGACGTAGGCGTACATCGGGTTGCAGTGCACGACGATATAGCGCAGGGGATCGGGGAGAAATTCGATCGGGTAAAACATCGGCGTCAGATAGAGCCACGCCGTGGTGATCGCGTTGTAAATATACTGGATATCCCGGAAAAATACGTTTGTCGCCGCTAAAAACAGGCCCAGGCCTAAATTGAATACAAACTCCTGCGCGAGAACGATGGGAAATAAAAGCAGATGCCACGAAAATGTCCCGCCGGTAAAGATCATGACGATCAGAAGCGCGCCCAGCGAAAAAATACAATCCACAAGTCCGCTCGTGATTTTGGAAACCGTGAACACATATTTGGGTAGATATGTTTTTTTCAGCAGGGAAGCACTTGAGTTGATGGACTGGATCGCTGATTTGGTGGACAGGTTCATAAAATTGAAAATGACCTGGCCGCTCATGAGATAGATTGGATAGTTTGGTATATTGCCGCGTTTAAACATATGGGAGAACACGATCGCCATGATCGTCATGATGAATAGCGGGTTCAGTATGCTCCACAAATAACCGAGCACGCTGCGCCGGTATTTTAGTTTCAGGTCGCGGCTGACGAGCTGTCCCATTAAATCTTTATATTTGATAAATCCTTGTATTCTTGCAATAAATAAATTCATATTACCTCATTTCTGCCATGTGGGCGACGTTCGTTCTTTCATCTGAAATAGGAACGTTATCCGTGTAGTTCTTAATCGTTACAGCGATAAGCATTCCGGCAGGCAGCCGAAGCTGTCTGGTAGAGATGGTATCTGCTAAAGCGCAGCATTTTAACGGCCCGGTTTGTTACACTGTGATACACTTCAGGATATTCTTTTTTTATTTTTTGATCTAAGCTCCGGATCTTTTCCTTATAATCTGCACCAGGTGGAAAACTCAGATAAATTTTTATCTGGCTAACGAGGATCCGTGCAATTCCCCCTGCGATGTAGGCTTGTCTGGCAGGAGATATGTCATGCTGGCATTCCCGGTAAAAGTCGAGAAGATGGGAGAGTACTTTTTCGTGGTGGCTGCAGTTTTTCTGCATGTTTCGAATATCCATGCTCTGGGTCGTCATTCCCAGACGGTACATGTAGACAGGCTCTTCCAAAAAGACAATGGTTTGGATCCACGGGACCGGGTACAAAATATATTCGGCATCGACATAGAAACAATGTTCATCGAGTTTCCGTCCCATGTTTTTCAAAATGCTGGTGCGGAAGGTGGCAGCGTGCATGTTGATGTATACATGCCGGCTGACGGATTCCCAGTCATAGACATATCTATATTTTTTACCGCTGAATTCATAGTGTGGCTCGTCTGCAATCTGACCGCTTCTATCGTCAAAGCACTGATAGTCCGTCACGATCAGGTCGGCATCTGTCTGTTCCAAAAAGAAAAGAAGTTTGTGAAAGCCGTTTTGTGTTACCCAGTCATCGCCGTCCACGGTTTTGAAATATTTGCCTTTGGCTTCTTCAATGCCCCGGTTTACCGTGGAGCCATGTCCGCCGTTTTCTTTATCGATCAGTCGGAAAATACGGGGATACGTTTGCTCATATGTCCTGGCAATGTCATTGACGCCTTCTCCGGAGCCGTCGTTGATGATCAGCACTTCCAGCCGATTTTCGGCATCTGGAACCAAAAAGGATTCCAAACACTGTGCTAGATAGTTTTCCACGTGGTATGCCGCGATGGAAATAGTCAGAATCTTGTCCATGATTTGTTTTTAGCCTCCAAAGAAATCTAAGTAGATTATATAACAGTGCTGCCTGATTTTCAAGTTCTTTCCGGCAGAAGCGTCTTTTGGTAGATGGTTCTCATCTGTTCGCTTGTCCGCTCGGTCGAGAATCGTAAGATCCGTTCCTTATTCCATTCCCCCATCTCCCGCGCGAGTTCTCCGTGTTCCCGAATGTGCCGGATGGCGTCGGCATATTCGGAAGGTTCGCCTTTCTCCACGAGGATGCCGCCTTTTAGATTTTCGATCAGGTCTACATTTCCGCGGATCTGTTTTGCCACGACGGGAAGCCCTGCCCGCATCGCCTCCATGACGGCTACGGACAATCCTTCGCGCAGCGAGGGGAACAGGAACAGATTGGACGCGGAGAGGATCTGTTCGATGTCGGAGCGGTAGCCGGCGAAGATGACCTGTGTTTGCAGGCTGTGTTCGGTGACAAACTGTTCTAGCTCTTTCCGTAAGTGTCCTGTGCCGCAAATGATGTATTTGAGGGAAGGATCGCGGTACGAGGCGAGCATCCGCAGAATCTCGACGTGGTTTTTATTGGCATTGAGTTCTCCGACGCTCACCAGTACGAAATCGGCTTCGCAAATTCCGAATTCCTGCCGGATTTTGTGGCGGATGGTTTGTCGTTTTCCGTCTGTGGCAGGATCGGAGGGATCGTTTGTTTCGGCGGTCACTTGAATGCCGACACCGGATATTTTTTCGACCCGCCCGCGTACGGGGAAGGTGCAGGCCCGCCGGTAGTCCTCCTCGTTGATCGTGATGAGGCAGTCGGTGCAGCGCGCCAGCCACCGCTCGGGGAGGTAGTACAGCCAGTTTTGTAACGGAGCGCCGGTGTAAAAGTGGAAGCCGTGTGTGGTGTAAAGGACAGGCACGAGCCGCTTTTCTTTCCGCCGTACCGCCTGTGCCGCGATCCTGGTGATCACGCCGGTCATCGGCATATGGCAGTGGATCAGGTCAAACGATTCATCAAGCATGAGTTGTTTCAATGCCAGGTAGCAGGAGCGGACGGCAGGAGAGAAGGGGGAGCGGCAGAACGGGATGTGGTGGCAGATGATTCCTGTTCCGTCCAGCCGGCTGTTATCCGGGCCATAAACGACCGTATCAAAATTAGCAGCATAGTGAACCTCATATCCAAAATGCTGCAGAATTTTTACGTTATTCATTTCAAACTGCGGGACAAAACCGCTTACCCGCGTGACGATCAGTGCTTTTTTCATAAGTCCCCGCTTTCGTTGTTCCAAACGCCTAATCTTCGTAAAATAGATATGGGATATGGTTCTACGATATATATCCCTAAGGAATCAAGACATATCGCATGGAAAGGTTTACTTTCAAGTATTTTGTAATTCTTCAGATTAAAATATACTGGATGATCTTGTCGGCAAAGCTCTAGGTGCCTCCGTGCAGGTTTACGACAAAAGATCAAGTTGATTGTTTCTCTCTATTAAGTGGTGAAATATTAAGATACCTCCTGCTTTTGTGTGCACAAATATTCTATCAAATCTGTCTGTTTCTGTCAATGTGGCAGGTTTTGTATTCTAAGCTATTGAAAAAATGGAAGAAGTGTATTAAAATGTTATCAAACTGTTGTGTATTGTAAAAAGATTGCTGAATAAGGAGTTACCGATGAACACACCTTTGTCTACACTGTGGGATAGATTGATCGATATATATAACAGATTAGGTACAGACAGTCCGGAACAGTGTAAAAATGATATAGAAAACTGCGTTGAATATATATACAGTAGTGAGAAGTTGGTTTATCCTGCTCATTTGTCCGTTTTCCTGACTGCTTTGTCGAATCATTGTAATATTATAGATGCGGCAGAGCAGGCAGCGAAATGTGTGGGAGAGTGTGGACAGTGTGTGGTCTGCAGGAAATGTGCCAGCAAATTTTATTCCATTTTGCAGAAAAAATTAGTCGAACGAGCACTTCCGATGGAAATGGCTGATTATTTTTCAAACAATAGTCAGTTACAGTATTATGTCTCTGCGTATGAAAATGTTAAGCAAAGCCGGGATATCAATAATTCGTTGTTGTGTCTGAAAGGTTTTTCATCATCAACACCTATGATAAACTCTGCCGTATTTAGTAAAAATACTTGTGTTGGAGGAGGGTTTTATTTAAACGTAAATGGATTTGGCGTTGTGATTGATCCAGGGATAGGTTTTGTGGAAAATATGCACAGAGAAGGGATTTTTATTGAAGACATAAATGCTGTAATAGTAACACATGATCATCTAGATCATAATAAAGATATAGGAACTATTTCTGCATTACAACATGATTTGAATCAATATTATAAGCATCGTACAAGGTTTTATAAAAAATATTTTGATCAGATTGATAATCCAGAACATGAGATTTCTTGGTGGTTGGATGAAGGAACACAGAAAAATCATGAATCGAATAAGTTGATTTTTTTAAATAGCGTGGGATTGTCAAATTGTACTGAATGGACAAAACTTTCAGAAGAGATTTCGTTCATGGCATTTCGAACGGAACATATGAAAGAGGGAGTATCTTACGGGATTAAGTGCAGGATAAGTACAAAAGAGAAAGAGATTGTTATTGGATATACATCGGATACTAGATTTTTTCCGGAACTTTTGGAGTATCTTCAGGAAGCGGATATTATTATCTTTAATATTAGCGACATATATGAAAAGGATATTCGCGGTAATAAGTCTAAAAGCAATCATTTGGGTTATGATGGAAGTGTTCGAATACTAAAAAGCAGTAAATTGTCTTATCAACTAGCAATTGCGTCGGAATTTTGTTGTACAAATGGTGATTATAGGATGAAATTAGTTAAGAAATTAAGAGAACAAGCCGAATTAAATAAACAGAGAAATGTTATCGCAGGTGAGGTTGGCATGCAAGTGTCATTAGATAAAATGAAAGTGGTTTGTAGTCGTTGTAAATGTACAGAATCGTTAAGTAACGTAGTTGTGATTGCACCTGAATGTGAGTTCGGGAAAATAGAGTATATTTGCAGTCAATGTAGAGAAATTGGGTAAAAAGTTGTTGACGGTATGAGAATAGTACGATATAATGGAGGAAAATTGATGAAAGATTATGAACATATGATGATCGCAATTGAAGAGTTCATCTGCCATGATATTGCAGCTGTGATATGTGTGGAAAATTATTATGGAAAGTCCATTCCAAAGGCATTTCGTAATGTTTTTGATCTTTTTTCTTTATACAGAAAAGATTTTGAAGAAAATAAAAAGGAATATGAGAATGACTCGGTGGATGGCGAGATTCAGTTTCGGATGAGATGCCGTAAAAAAAAGGAAGAAATGTTAGGATTTTTTTTGGAGGAATTGGAGAAGATAAATCCTGAGATAGATTTTGAACAGGAAGTGGCGGGATATTTGAAGGATTTGGATAATGAAGATATACAAACTTCCGAGATGACTTTGGATCTCTATCCTATGTTGATTTCATTGATTAGAAAAAGGGAAGAAGAGGTATTGGCAAATGATTGAAAATTTTGATGAAAGGTATGCAAAATTGCTGAGTGGTGTGCAAAAGGAATCCTGTGTTATGTTGTCGTCCGTTGAAAGCAGAGGTGGTTATTTATGCCAGCCTCAAGAAATTGTTACCTCAAAGGATGATATTCAATGTGCGGAGGATGCTTTTATCATGAGATATTGTCTGGGGACAATTTCAGAAGTATAGTGTAGTCATGGGTAAATATACGAAAATGCCTTTGAGAGAAAAAGAGATTCTTTGCCAGAATACCTATACAAATGAGATTTTGCGAAGCGCGGATTATTTACATGAATATGAAAAATATGCACTGGTTGGAATGTGGGACATTCCTCCGAGTTGCTATACAAACTTTCGTGATGCACTGTTTCATTTTAGAAAGATGTGTTCTTCTTCAGAAGAACACGAGATCATGCAACAGGTGTTTGCTGTAAAGGAACATCTAGGGAGGGCGCGGACGGATGCGAGGATTGTTATTTTGCTTATGTATGCAAAAGTGGCAGAACTGTTATTAAAGAGAGAAGATATAGGCAAAGAACTAAAGGTAAAAATACGGATTTTGCTTCACAAAATGAAAAATGTTAGTATGACGAACCGCATTCAAGGTATGATGATGGCGGATGTCATTATCAATCACTATAGCGATGATGAAATTTCTGAAATCGTGAGAGAGTTTCTCGATTTGATACAAAGTGAGTGCATGGAGCCGTTTGAAGAGATTCGAAATGAATTAGGACAAAAAGGCGAAAAGATTATTTCTTTGTAGTTACATATTTTTAGTAGAATGGAAGGGTTATATAACCGGATGGTATCCGAGATGAAATACCATCTGGTTATTTTTTTTGTCATTTCGCCTTTGTATACAACCCTTTTGTCAGTCGTGCGGACCTGCCCAGCTCACGCAGCAGCCATCGCTCCACCGCATACTGGCGGAACAGATCGGATCTGGGAAGTCTATGCGTCAAATTCCCCTTTTCGCCGTTTAGGCAGCAGGCAGACGAAGATACACCCGATCAAACCGGCGATAAATGCGGCGATACCAAACGTAAACCCTACCGGGCGGTAACGGAGTTCCACGGTGTGTGTTCCTGTGCCTGTGACAGGAATACCGGTAAATGTTGTATTGATCCGTTTCGTATCGACCGTGTGACCGTCGACATAAGCCTTCCACCCGGCGTTGTAGGGAATGGATAGGTAGATCATGGAATCGTCCGCTTCTGTATCCACCGTTCCGCTCACGCGGTCATTTTCGAACTCTTCGGCGTGAAACGAATGATCCATGCAGTCCGTCACCTGGTTTTCGTATGTGGAGAGCGGTACAGCGAGTACTTCCATTGCCTCGAACGTATAATCACCGATCGTATCAAAGGATACATGGATGTCTGTCTCTTTCTGATGAAATCGGCCGAGATTGATCATATAATCTTTCATGTTGGAAAATCCCTGTATCGTCCCCATTCCATTGACAGCGCGTTTTTTGATCTGTCCCGTGGAAATATTCATAACAAAACTGCCACCGTCATCAAAATTTTTTCCGGTGGTCAGATGAGCGCGCATGCGGTCAAGCAAACTCTTCCCGCTGGAGGCAGAATACTTCATAGCGTTCGTGCTTTCCGGGTCACGTTTCAGACCGCGGGCAACAAAATATAGCTCGTGATCTGTATAATCTCCGTTCAAGTGAATGGTAAAATCGTCTTTGTTCTGTGTCACCCGGATCGAACCGGCATGGCCCTGTGAAAGATGCTGTGCCGCTTCTTTACCGGAAAACAGATCTGCTCCGGATGAAATCGTGACAGATGCCCGTTTGGCCCCAGATGAAATCTTTTTTACATCCGCATGTGTAAGAGAAGTTTGTACATCATCGGGAACAACAACACACTCCATGAGTGCCTGTTCCCGGTCGGGATAATCAAGTTTCATCCACTCTGATTCGGTTATATACGAATCAAACGCGCATCCTAATCCCAAACAGTATTTATTTTGTAATATATCAACGCCTAATGTTGAGGTCATTTTTTTCGAAAAACCAAACGAAGCGTATTCATTGGCTCCGGTTGGAGGATTATTTTTTGGATTATTTCCCAAAAAATATTTAACACCCATTAAGAAATCAAGTCTCGTCCGGTTATCATTTCCGTACGTACTCGTCCTGCGGTAATAAGAAGGGGAATTACCTACATTGCGGTAAAAATCAAAAAATGTTCCCGAAGTTGACGATAAATATGTGTATAGGGAGCGCGTGTTAAAAACAAGTGTTTCGTTTGGCGGCGTATGTGCCGGACGATACGAGGTATTCGCATATTTTTTGTCGGTAATCTTCATGTCAGAAATATAATCCACCTGATCGATGCGATAAAAAGAACTGTCTTGAATTTCTGTTCCAGCTCGTTGGGTCGAATAGGCAAGTTTATTATAAATTTCGTCATATTTGGTATAACGATCCAGACGGGAAGAAATACCGGGAAAAAATTGGACACCTCCAGTTGCGATCGTATGGCAGACAATGGCAAAAGTTACAAGATAGGCGCACGATTTTTTATCAGGCCCGGCAAGAAGATGATAAAAAAGAAAGGAAAGTCCTAAATTGATAACTCCCGTAATCGTTGTTACTTCATTATTGATGTTTAGAACAATGCGTCCCGCAAATATTAAAACAAATCCAAAGACTGCCAACATACATGCGATGCTTTTCCTATATTTCCGTATATGGAAATCAGCCGCTGACAGACATTGGATACTGCTCCATACGTAGAAAAATGTGGCGATAAAACACCATCTTCCCGACGGATAGCCGAACCCATTCATGATCGAATTAAATACTGGAAAGAAGAGAAAGAGCAGGCATAACGCAAAAACAATCATGGCAGGCGTGGCTTCTTTTCTTCTGATCCGGTGGAACAGACAGGGCAGGGCGAGCAAAAACAGAGGCACAACGCAAATGGTAGAAAAGTGTTCAAATACACACTGGCCTCCGATCAAAAAACTAAAGTAATTCACATACGATGAAAATGTATGAAAAAGTGAGTAACTGGTTGCACCGTCTTTTACTGCGTTCATCAGAGAATAAACTCCCGGAATAAAGACCAGTGCAGACAGACAGGCAGCTATTATGCCGTACAGCATAAAGTTTCCCCAGAACCGCGCGAAGTTCTTAACTGTTTTCTGTTCGTTCATTACGAAAACGACTACGATGTAAAGAAAGACAATAACTGCGATCATATAAGAGTACACCACTTTACAACTTTTTCAAAAAAAATAACGTACAGGATAATTTTCGTG
>CAJUTR010000026.1 GCA_910589665.1 uncultured Eubacterium sp.
TCATACAGGTTTGCTCCGGTTTTGTATAGGTACGCGCTATCTACCGTTTACCTATTAGGGGTGATTACATCTATTTTAAGCTATATTTCTTCTATCAGCGCAGTTTCTGAAACGATTAACAGTACATCGGATATAGCCGCGGATTATGTAGCCGCAGCGCTTAACAGTACACGGCGATCGCGTATGAGACGGGGAGCATCGCACGTCTGGCTGACTCGACAAAGACAGCGCAAGAAAAGGAAGAGATCCTGAAACAGCGGATCAAGGATCACAATTTTCAGGGCGGTTATCTGTTGGACAGTAAAGGGATTGATGTGATTTCGGGAAACGATTATTCAAATCAGGATTATTTCATGGTAGCTATGAAAGGGGATACATATGTTTCTACGCCTACATATGATGAGGATACAAAGGCGGTTACTTATGCGGTTTCTGCTCCGCTATGGGAAAATGGAATTCCTGGTACAACTCCGGTTGGGGCGGTCGTTTATATTCCAAACGGTGAATTTTTGAACGAAATTATGCGTTCGATCAAAGTAGGAGATGGTGGAACGGCGTTTATGCTCGATGAGAACGGCATTACGATTGCGGATATTGATTCGAAGAACGTAGGTGTCGAGGACAGCGTGCATCTGGGAGAGAAGAATTCGAAGCTGAAAGATTACAGTAAGATCTGTAAAAAAATGGTTGCCGGTGAAAATGGCACAGGTACGTATTCGTATGCAGGAAAAACGAAGGTGGTGGCTTACTCGCCAGTGAAAGATATGAATGGCTGGAGTATCGGCGTTGCTGCCGTTCGCAATGAATTTTTAGGTATGTTCTATTTGTCAATTGTCATAACAATCATTTTTGTGATCGCGTTTATTGCTTTTGGCATCAGAAATGGTATCCTTCTTGGGAAAATGGTGGTGAAACCGATCGCGGCAGTGGTGGATCGCCTCAAGCTTTTGGCGGAAGGAGATCTGCATGCAGATACTCCGATTCCGGAAACCAATGATGAGACGGCAACATTGATGAGCAGTCTGGCACAAACGGTGCAGGATCTGAAAGCGGTTATAACGGAGATGCAGAGGCATCGGATAATCAGGCGGTGGCAGTCGCTCAGATCACAGAAGGGATCAATCAGATTGCGGAGGTGATCGAATCGAATACGGCGACTTCGGAAGAAAGCGCCGCAGCGTCTGAACAATTGACGGGCCAGGCTAATGTACTAAAAGAGCTGGTCGGAAGGTTCCAATACGTAAATTAAGGATGTCGCGCAGATGACAGAACAGGTTTCGGCATTGAACCAGATGGCAGAGCAGATGAAGGATCTGTTGGAGGGCAAATAGCATTATTTAAGCTGGATAGAAAAGGAAGCAGGAAGGGGAGATCCCCCTTCCTGTTAATTGTTTAATACTGTATGGTGGTTCTCTGGTGTGCTGGCGGTGATGGGAAGAAAAGAGTAACCGTGTTTTTTTCCATATTTGATGATTTTTTCCAAAGCGTTTATCGTCTTGTCATTACCGCCGAAATCGTGCATCAGGACAATGTTGCGTCTTCCTTTTTTTAGTCCTTTTGTCACGTTTTTATAGACGGCTTCGGATGTATGGACATCTCCAGCATCTCCGGAAGATACATTCCAGTCAAAGTAGTGGTAACCAAAGCCATGGAGTTTTTTAGTGAGCCTTGTCATGATTCCCGGGTTGTAACGGCTGACCTGGTTGGAACTGCCGCCAGGGAAGCGGGTGACACTGCACCAGACTCCAAATTTATCAAAGAACAAGTTTCGGAGTTTATCGAGATTTTCCCGGTACACTTTTTCAGACCGGTAAATGACATCGTATTTATGCTGGTAACCGTGAAGGGCCAGGGAGTGCCCTTCGTTCAAAACTCTCTGTGTCAGGTCAAAATCGGCGGCTGCTGGTTTCAGTTCAAAAAACGTAGCGGGGACTTTTTGTTTCTTTAATATGTTCAGTACTTTTGGCGTGGAATAACGGTTTGGCCCGTCGTCAAACGTGAGATAGATCATGCTCTTTTTCGCTTGTGTGACCTCGAGAAGGCACATAAAAGTGCGGTCGTCAGAAGTGCCTGATATACAAGTGGTTCCCGCTTTTTTGGCGCGGATCTGTCCGTTTTTACCCACCTGGGCGACAGAAGGGGTTTCAGAACGCCATTGCACGTTATGATCCAGTTTTAGGCTGAATTGAAGATCCAAATGTTCACCTGCCATCATGGAAAACGTAGGATATACCATGCCGCGTTTTTTTACGACGATCCGGTAACTGCGCCTGCCATCGTCCGTTATGGCGGTAATTTTCGCGGTTCCGGCCTTTATGGCGTGTACGATTCCGTCGTCAGATACGGTGGCGATGGACGGATTCATGCTTTTATAAGAGGCTACATTCTTTTTTGATATTTGTTTGGTTTCACTGAGCAGCAGAGTGATCGTTTTGGTTTTGGCCTGTGTTCTTACTGGAAATACGATCAGTACTACGGCGATTAAAAGCATCATTGCCGTAAATAAGTTGATAAAAAAGCTGTTCCATTTTTTCGTATTCATGATGAAAGTCCCTTCTTTTTTTGAGTCATAATTCGCATTTTAAAGATCACCTATGTAAGAAGAATATCATAACTGCAATGATAAGGCAACAGTCAAAGGTGCCGATCAAGTAAAAATTGTTTAAGAAAATATTACATTTTACTGTACATTGTCATCAATCTTGCTTATAATGATATCAGCATTAGGATGAGACAATGGTGAACAGCAGGACAAAAAAATCTCCCCGTCAGCACCTTTGCCGCCGGGGAGATTTTGCCACTTTCGTGGCATCTAAGGGGGAGGATAAGTATTTTAACTTTATCATTTGCACATAATAAAGTATAACCGCAACCGTTTCTTTTATACACAGAAATGGAAAAACTTTTTTGGGAGGTTGATCGAATGGATCGTATGACTCAGACTGCGGATAGGCTTCTTAATCGGATTTCGGTATCGACATGCAGTTTCACGACAGCGGCAGAAGCAATCCGGACTCTGGTGGAGAAGGGATTCCGGCAGCTTGCTCTGTCGGAAGCAGAATGGCAGGCAGAACCGGGCGGAAACTATTATATCAATGTCAATGACTCGACGGTATATGCGTTTTCCATAGGAAAACAATTTGACGGCACGCGCGCGGGCGAACCGGGCCAGATGCTCCGGCTAGCGCTGGCGCATACCGATCATCCGTGCCTGTATGTAAAAAGCAGGCCGGAAGTTATCTCACATGGATATGGAAAACTAAATATAGAAATATACGGCGGGCCGATACTAAATACATGGCTTGACCGCCCGCTGTCGGTAGCGGGAAAAGTCATATTGAAGACTGACAGCACGTTTGAGCCGGAGGTGCGGATCATAGATATGAAAAAGCCTCTGTTTACGATACCGAACCTGGCAATCCATCTGAACAGGGATGTAAATAAGGGCGTGGAGCTGAACCGCCAGACGGATATGATGCCGATCGCCTGTGTGGGCGGAAACGAGGTGGACGAGCAGTTTTTTATGCAGATGCTCTCTCGCTGGATGAACGTATCGGTGTCGGAAATACTGGACTATGAACTGTATTTATACAATTGCGATGCCGGGGATGTCATTGGTTTCCAGGAGGATATGATTTCGGCGCCGCGTCTGGACAATATTACTTCGGTGGAGGCGTGTCTGCACGGCATCTGCAGGACCGAGCGGGAACATGGTATCAATGGCGTGGTTCTGTTTGATAACGAGGAAATCGGCAGCAGAACGAGGCAGGGGGCGGATTCTGTCCTGCTGTCAATGGTGATCGAAAAACTGTATGTCGCGCTTGGCGTAGAGGACAGGATAGCCAAAACAGCGTTCGTCAATGGATTTGCGCTCTCACTTGACGTCGCGCACGGATTTCACCCGAATAAGGCGGATAAAGCAGATCCGACCAATGAGAATCCGCTCGGTGAGGGTGTCGTGATCAAGCGCTCAAGTGCGCAGAATTATGTCACGAATAGTGAAGCGGTAGGGAGTATGATGATGCTGATGGAACATGCGGATATCCCCTACCAGAAATTTGCGAGCCGGTCGGATGCGACGCAGGGCGGGACGCTCGGGGCGGTTGCTTCAAAATATATGCCGATGAAGATCGTGGATCTGGGCGTGCCAGTGCTGGCGATGCACTCGTCACGCGAACTGATGGCGGCGGCAGACCAGGTGACATTAGAGCGGGTTGTGGAAGAGTTCTTTTTAGAGGGATAAGTACTTTTATGATAACTGCTGCTTCTACAAATCAAATGGAGGGAAATTATGTTTTTATTAGGTTCACATGTAGGGATGAGTGGAAAGGATATGATGCTTGGTTCAGTCAAAGAGGCAGTATCCTACGGAGCGAATACGTTCATGCTCTATACGGGCGCGCCGCAAAACACAAGACGGAAAAAAGTGGAGGAATTGAATATCGAGGCGGCGAAACAATGTATGGCCGAAAACGGGATCCAATCCTTTGTCGTACACGCCCCTTATATTATCAATCTGGCAAACACGGTGAAGCCGGAGACGTTTGATATTGCGGTGGAATTTTTAGGAATTGAGACCCGGCGGACCGCGGCGATGGGGTCGGATGTTCTTGTGCTGCATCCGGGCGCGCATGTGGGCGCTGGGGTAGAGGCAGGTACCGCACAGATCATTAAGGGACTCGACCTCGTTATGACGCCTGAGATGCCGGTTCATATCGCATTGGAGACGATGGCGGGGAAGGGAACGGAAATCGGCAGAACATTCGAGGAACTGCGCGCAATCTATGACGGTGTGAAATATCCGGAAAAGCTGCGCGTGTGTTTTGATACGTGCCATGTCAACGATGCGGGGTACGATATTGTCCATGATTATGAGGGAGTGATGCAGCAGTTCGACGAAGTGATCGGACTTTCGCAAATTGCGGTCTTCCATATCAACGACAGCAAGAACCCGCTCGGTTCTCATAAGGACAGGCACGAGAACATCGGCAAGGGAAGCATTGGCTTCGATACGATTTATAAAGTCGTATCGGACGAGCGATTCCTTCATATTCCGAAAATTTTGGAGACGCCTTACCTCAAAGACGAGGATGATCCGAAAAAATCAGAGCCGCCTTATAAAGAAGAAATCGAGCGGTTGCAAGAAGCAGGAAAGAAGGAAACAGAATGATTTTCGATACACATACCCATTATGATGATAAAGCGTTTGACAGCGATAGGGAGGAACTGATCGTCGGCCTGCCGCACAAGGGAGTCGGTACGGTTGTTACGGTAGGGGCAGACATGAAGACGAGTAAGGCTGCGCTGGAATTAGCAGGAAGTTATGAAAACGTGTATGCGGCGATCGGTGTTCATCCGAGTGAGACACATGGCATGACAGAGCAGGATCTGACATGGCTGCGTGCTCATGCTGCGGATCAAAAGGTCGTGGCGATCGGTGAGATCGGACTCGATTATCACTGGAAAGATACAGAGCCGCCCGTACAGAAACAATGGTTTGAAAAACAGATCGCGCTGGCGAAGGAAGTAGATCTTCCGGTGATCTACCACAGCCGGGAGGCCGCGGAAGATACGATGAAGATCATATGCCAGACGAAAGCGTACGAATGCGGGGGCGTGATCCATTGCTACTCGTATGCCAAAGAGATGGCGCTGGAATATGTGAAAATGGGTTTTTTCATCGGTGTCGGCGGCGTCGTGACGTTCAAAAATGGCAGAAAGCTCAAGGAAACGGTAGAAGTGGTCCCGATCGAACATATCGTACTCGAAACGGACTGCCCATACCTTTCACCCGAGCCGCACCGGGGCAGACGCAACGATTCGTCCCAGCTGGTTTATGTCGTCGATGAGATTGCCCGCATCAAGGGGATGCCAGTCGAAGAAGTCATAGAGATGACAGAGCAGAATGCAAGGCGGCTGTATCGTCTGGATCAGGAATCGTAAACAGGAGCGGTTCCGTTCGTTCTCACAGTTTTCAGAAAGAAAGGAAAACCATGGAAAAACTCAGTAACCCTAAAGAAACGATTCAGGTATTGCAAAAACACGAATTTCAATTTAAGAAAAAATTTGGTCAGAATTTCCTCATCGATCCCCATGTATTGGATAAGATCGTCGATGCCGCACAGATTACAAAAGACGATTTTGTGCTTGAGATCGGGCCGGGGATTGGTACGCTTACCCAGTATTTGTGTGAACACGCCAGACAGGTGCTGGCGGTGGAAATAGACAAAAATCTCATCCCGATCCTGCACGAAACGTTGTCAGGATACGGAAATGTGGAAGTGCGGAACGGGGATATTTTGAAGCAGGATATCTGGGAGATCGCGCAGACCTATAACGATGGAAAACCGATCAAGGTCGTTGCCAATCTGCCATATTATATCACAACGCCCATTATCATGGAATTATTTGAGAGCCGGGTGCCGCTTGCCAATGTGACGGTGATGGTGCAGAAAGAGGTGGCGGACCGGATGAAGGCGCAGCCGGGGAGCAAGGACTGCGGCGCTTTGTCGCTGGCTGTCCAGTACTATGCGAACCCCTATATCGCCGCCTTTGTGCCGCCGAATTGTTTTATGCCGCGGCCGAAGGTCGGAAGCGCGGTGATCCGCCTCGAGTGCCGGGAGGAAGCGCCGGTACGGGTTACGGATGAAAAGCTTATGTTCCGGCTGATCCGGGCGTCTTTTAACCAGCGGAGAAAGACACTGCAAAACGGGATCGCAAACAGCAGTGAATTGTCGTTTTCGAAAGTACAGGCGGCGGTAGCGATCGAAAAAGCGGGACTGGATGCGAATATACGCGGGGAAAAGCTGGGACTTCCGGAGTTTGCGAGGCTGGCTGACCTGCTGGCGGGAGAAGTGTGAATAGAACTGCTAAGCTTTCAAAAAACGAAAGCTAAGGAGTTCTATGGCGGCAAGGCCGCCTATTCACACAGGAAGAACGCAAAGACAGCGTTCTTCACGAATTGTTTGTGCCGGCGAAGCCGGCGCATGTTTGGAAAGGCTGAAAGAAAATCACTTTCGGCCTTGGAATGGAGGAAAAAATGAGGGAAGAAATAAAAGAAACAGGACAGGAGACAATGGCAGATTTTGAGGACGAGATCAACGCTTCTTTTGTGACATTTCAGGAGGGGGACATGATACGGGGAACGGTAGTTTCCGTCGAGGAGGAAGAAGTCATCTTAGATCTGCAGTCGTTTTCGCAGGGAGTTATCCCAGCGGAGGAATATAGTGACGATCCGGATTTTCATGCGATGGACGAGATCCGGGTAGGTGATGAACTGCGCGTGATGGTGCTTTATGAGGACGAGATGGGACGGACGGTTTTGTCCCTTAAGCAGGCGCAGAAGACGGAGAACTGGGCCGCTTTGCGTGACGCGTTGGAAGATCGCAGCATTTACGAAGTAAAAGTGAAGGAAGTGGTCAATGCCGGCGTAGTGGCCTATGTAAACGGGATCCGGGGATTTATTCCAGCATCCAAACTGGCGCTTTCATATGTGGAAGAGTCAGCATTGCCTGATTATGTTGGAAAAACGTTGAGAGTACGAGTGATTACTGCTGACGAGGGTGCGGATAAGCTTGTATTATCTGCAAAGGATGTGGCGAGAGAAGAAGCGGCAGGTATTCACGAAAAGAAGCTCAATGCTCTTCAAAAAGGCTATCTGACAGAAGGAACGGTTACGAGGATAGAGCCGTACGGCTGTTTTGTGGAGATTGGAGATGGGTTAACGGGACTCGTACACATTTCGCAGATTTGTAATAGATTTCTGAAATCGCCAAAAGAGATAGTAAAACTCGGGATGAAGGTAAAAGTCAAAGTGCTTGATGTGGCAGACGGCAAGATCCGCCTCAGCATGAAAGAGGCGGAAGATCTTGCGCCGGAACTCGATCACTCGAAAGATGCTTCTGACGATGCGACGATGGAATATACGGATGAGGAGGCGACGACATCGCTGGCAGGACTTTTGAAAGGGATTACGATTTTTCCATCTGATGATACATCCGATACGCGTACGCCGCAGTAAATACGACGACGGTTCCTGTCAGGCAGAGACTTATCATCATGTTGCTTAGAATACCTACATTTGTCAGATTGGTTGGCAGGTAACCTATGATGTGCAGGACGATGGCGATCGGAAAGAGACGTTTTAATTCTTTGTGCTGGATGGCGAGGAAAATAAAAATGGCAAGGGAAGTCTGGAACACGAGGGCGAGAAGGCGCTCGGTTCCGGCAGCAACGTGGTCTGACGGCGGAATGGCGATCAACTGCCGAATGGCTTCTTCCTGTGCGACGGCGGCTTCGCCGGTGATATTAAGTTTTTCGAAATAGCCGTCGATACCGAAAGAATTCACCAAAAATGCGATGGCGATATTTCCCATCGTAAGGGAACTGCCATAGGCGATCGCTTCAAAGCTGCCGTGCCCGAATCCGAACAGGAACGCGTTTTCCCTGCCTTGGCGGGAATTCATACATTTCTTTAACCCGATGTATTTTCCGGTTTCCTGGAAAATTCCGGCGACGACGGCGCCGTATACGGCGTAATACACCGGATGGTTTGATGGTGTTAAAAATCCGGATAAGGAAAGTCCACGGAAAACGAGTACATGAAAGAACTGTTCTCCGAAAAAGGCAAAGACGATATAAAATGCCATGCCGATGAAAAACGAAGAAAGTTTCGTCTTTGTTTTTGTTTTGGATTTGTAGTACCCTAAAAAGAGAAAAGGAATGGCCGTGCATAAAAGAGCGACAACGACCATGCTCGTGATGGACTCGCTCGAAAACTGGTCTGCGATTAATTGGTTCATATGGTTCCTCATTTCCGCCGCAGGGGGTTCTTTTGTCAGTGCTTGACCCTGTGGCCTTTCGTCTGTATTTATTGTTTGGTCCAGATCATGCGTTTGGTGCGATCGTCTGACCTAAACATCATTATAAACGAGTACCATGCAAAATACAATACATTTTATATGAGAAGCATTCGGAGGTTGCGATGGAAACAGGTTTATATGAAACGCTGACCGGATACTGCCGGCAGGGAATGCTGCCGATGCACATGCCGGGGCATAAAAGAAATCCGTCCTTCGTGATGGAAAATCCGTACGGGATCGATGTGACCGAAGTGGCGGGGGTGGATGACCTGCATCATCCTGAGGGGATGATCCGGCGCAGGATGGATTGGATGGCGGAAAAATACCATTCAGAGAAGTCGTACCTTCTCATCAATGGGAGCACGGGCGGGATACTATCTGCGATCGCGGCCTGCTGCCGGCACGGAGACCGGATCGCCGTGGCTCGCAACTGCCATAAATCGGTTTACCACGCCATCCGTCTGTTAGAACTTTGCCCCGTGTACATGTATCCGGATGAGACGGGGGGGGACCTAGAGCGTCTCGGCATTCCGGGAATCCTTTCGGAGAAGTCAGTGGAACAGGTTTTACGTACCTATGAGGATATACGCTGTGTCGTACTCGTGTCGCCCACGTATGAGGGGATTGTATCTCCGATCCGGGAGATCGCGGAGGCGACGGCTCGTTACGGGGTGCCGCTCATCGTGGATGAGGCGCATGGCGCGCATTTTAACTGGCATCCTTCATTTCCGGAAACAGCGGTGGAGGCGGGAGCGGATCTTGTCGTGGAGAGCCTTCATAAGACGCTGCCGTCCCTCACGCAGACTGCCGTGCTCCATGCCCGTTTTGACCGTATTTCAAAAGATCGGCTCGAATGGTGCCTCCAGACATTTCAGTCGAGCAGCCCGTCCTATGTTCTGATGGCTGGCATCGATCGGTGTTTTGCATATATTGAGAGGGAGGGGCAGGAAGCGTTTGAAAGGTATGTAAACAATCTCCGGCAGTTTGAAGAGGAAATGAAGCAGTTAAAGCGATTGTATTTGTTTGATTCTCCCAGGAAAGAACGATCGAAGATCGTAATCGCCGCCGACCGCACGAGGATGTCAGGGAAGGAGCTGGCAGAGTGTCTGCGAACGCGGTACCGGATCGAGACAGAGATGAACCTCGGGGATTACTGTCTTGCCATGACGAGCGTTTGTGATGGGGCGCAGGCGTTTGAGAGGCTGGGGGCGGCATTGAAGGAGATGGACGCCGAGCAAGTGCGGGGAGAAAAGGATGACGGTAGGTTTTGCTCTATATTTGACAGGGATCGTATCCGATATATATGGCAGGAACCAGAGAGGGCTATGTTTAGTTACGAGGCTGTTTTTTGTCCACGCGAGCGTATACCGTTGGAACAGGCCAAAGGGCGTGTCGCGGCCGATGATGTTGTGTTATATCCGCCGGGGATCCCGCTGCTCGTTCAGGGAGAAATTTTTTCCGGGGAAATGATCCGGACGTTGCAGGCTGGTATCGACATGGGGTATGCCATATATGGCGTGGAAAACGGGTGTACGTATGTCGTGGGAACAGGCGGTACCCACACAGTGGCAGGACGTATGGACGGGCAAAACGGGAAGCGAAAACCCGCACAATAAGAATGGTAGGGAAAAAGGAGGATGGATATGGGAAAATTATTTGTGATCATGGGAAAAAGCGCGACAGGAAAAGACACGTTGTACAAAAGGATCAAGGAGCGTCATCCGGAGTTAAAAGAAATCGTCACGTATACGACGAGACCGATCCGGAAAGGGGAGACTTATGGAAAAGAATATTTTTTCGTCTCAAAAGAAGAGATGTATGAGATGAAAGAGCAGGGAAAGATCATCGAGTGCAGACAGTACAATACCGTGCTCGGGCCGTGGTTTTATTTTACGGCGGACGACGGGCAGATCGATCTTTCGACGGGAGATTACCTTTTGATCTCGACGTTGGCCGGTTATGAAAAGCTGCAGGGAGTATTCGGCATTGATAAGATCGTCCCAGTCTATATCGAGGTGGATGATGTTGAGAGGCTTGAGCGGGCGGTGGCCAGGGAGAGAGCGCAGACGAGTCCGTGTGTACCGGAGCTGTGCCGGCGTTTTTTGGCGGATGAAGAAGATTTTTCAGAGGAAAAACTGCAGGAGGCAGGCATCGAAACGCGGATCGAGAACAAGGATTCGGATCGGGCGATGGAGCATATTGAAAAACTTATTTATGACAGCACGCATGTTGGACTGGATTAAATACGAAAAAGATGTTACAATGAAGAGTAGAACAGATTCCAGGGAGGAGATGAGACCGTGGACATTAAGATTGATCAGATTCAGCAGCCGACGATGGCGCAGACGGCGAGACCGGTTCAGGAAACCAGTGAGGATTTTAAGTTCACCCTGATGAGTTCACTGGAGGAAGACGGACTCCAGGCCAGGCTTACCCTGATGATGGAAGATATAACGATGCAGGGCAAAAAGCTGGGCAAGCATATGGATGTAAGGGACATGAAACATTACCGGAAGCTGATCCAGGAGTTTATGAATGAGATCGTCAGCCGGTCTCACAAATTCAGCCGGGAGAATTTTTTGGACAGACGGGGACGGCACCGGGTATACGGAATGATAAAACGGGTCAATACGGCGCTTGATGAATTGGCGCAGGAGCTGATGAAAGATGAAAAAGATCACCTTGCCATATTGGGCAAGATTGACGAGATACGTGGGCTTCTGCTTGATATTCTTACATGAAGCCGGAACAAACAGATAAAGGAGGCGGTTGCTATGTTTTTATTTTCAGAGATCATGGGACATGAGGATATTAAAGAGCATTTGCAGATGGCGATTCGCGGGGACAAGCCTTTTCACGCCTATATTTTTCACGGCGAGGTGGGGTGTGGGAAGGAGACGATGGCGAAAACATTTGCGGCTGGACTGCAGTGCCAGTCCGAGAAAAATAATCGGCCTTGCGGCGACTGCCCTTCCTGTAAGCAGATGGAATCAGGCAACCAGCCGGATGTGGTATGGGTGAACCGGGAACTGTCTAGTATCGGAGTGGATGATATACGCGAAAAGATCAACAGTTCGATCGCGATCAAGCCATTTTCGAGTCCCTATAAAATATTTATCGTGCCGGAGGCAGACCGTATGACGGAGGCCGCACAGAATGCACTTTTGAAGACGATCGAGGAGCCGCCGGAATACGGGATCATCCTTCTTCTTACGAGCAATATGGATGCCATCCTTCCGACGATACAGTCCCGTTGCCTGAAACTGGAATTTCGTCCGCTTTCTACGGCAGCAGTCGAAAAATATTTGATCGAAAAATACGATGTGGTCGATTACCGCGCGCGGACGAGCGCTATTTTCGCGCAGGGGAATCTGGGAAAAGCGATCCGCTATATTGAATCCGAAGATTTTGAGGAAAAACGCGATAAAGTATTAAGGATACTGAAAAATGTGCATACTATGGATGTTTCGGAAATGCTCGAGATCATAAAGGAAGTGGGCGAGGATAAAGCGGATGCCAAAGATTACATCGATCTCATGGTACTGTGGTATCGGGATGTATTGTTGTTTAAGGCAACAAAGAATATGAATCATTTGATCTTCCAGGGAGAGTACCGTGCGATTTCGTCCGAGGCGAACCAGCGGGATTATGAAAAAATAGAAGAGATATTAAGCGCTTTCGATAAAGCGAAACTCCGGTTAAGGGCAAACGTAAATTTTGAAGTCGCGATGGAGTTAATGCTTTTGGCATTGAAGCAATAGGAGGAAAATAGAGTGAAAACGATCATTGGAGTCCGGTTTCGGCAGGCGGGGAAGATTTATTATTTTGACCCGGGAAATCACGAAAATATAAAGAGGGGAACACATGTCATCGTGGAGACGGCAAAAGGCGTGGAATATGGTACGGTCGTCCTTCCGCCGACGGAGATGCCAGAAGAAAAAATCGTTGCCCCTCTCAAGGGCATCATACGAGTTGCCACGAAAGCGGATGAGGAGAATGAAGCCAAAAACAGGGAAAAGGAAAAGGATGCCTTTGCTATCTGTCTCGAGAAGATTAGCAAACACGGGCTGGAAATGAAACTGATCGCGGCGGAATATACCTTTGATAAAAATAAGCTGCTGTTCTATTTTACGGCGGACGGACGGATCGACTTCCGCGAACTCGTAAAGGATCTGGCTTCGGTGTTCCGCACGAGGATCGAACTCCGTCAGATCGGTGTCCGTGACGAGACAAAGCTGCGGGGAGGTATCGGGATCTGCGGGCGCGCGCTGTGCTGTCACTCGTATTTGTCTGAATTCGCCCCAGTTTCCATCAAGATGGCGAAAGAGCAGAACCTTTCCCTCAATCCTACGAAAATATCGGGTGTGTGCGGCCGGTTGATGTGCTGCTTGAAAAACGAAGAGGAAGCCTATGAAGAACTGAACAGCCATCTGCCGAATGTGGGCAGCCGCGTAAAGACACCGGACGGACTGTCCGGTGAAGTGCAGAGCGTAAGCGTTTTGAAACAGAAGGTCAAGGTTATCGTCAATCTGGAAGACGATGAAAAAGAAGTCCGGGAGTATTCGGCAGACGAATTAAAGTTTCGCCAGGAGCGGCGTCGTGACCGCCATGCCTCCGAGACAGATAAGGAACTGAAAAAGCTGGAAGCGATGGAGAAGAAGGAAGGAAAGTCGAAAATCTGATGGGACAGACGGATTACACGGAAAGAGTGCCGCTTTTGCCAGGGGAGCGGCTGGACGATTTACAGCGAAATGGATTGATGATCATTCAGAATCCGGACTGGTTCTGTTTTGGCATGGATGCCGTTTTGCTGACGGGGTTTGTAAGAGTGGCGAAAAACAGCCGTGTACTGGATCTCGGTTCCGGTAACGGGGTGATCCCCATTCTTCTGACCGCGAAAACGGAAGGAAAATATTTTGAGGGATTGGAAATCCAGGCGGATATTGCGGAAATGGCGAACCGCAGTGTCCGCTATAATGGTCTGGAAGACCGGGTACATATAACGGTAGGCGATATCAAGGAAGCATCTTCGTATTTTGAGGCGGCTTCCTTTGATGTTATTACGACCAATCCGCCATACATGATCCATTCGCACGGGTTGACGAATGAGGCAGGACATAAGGCGGTCGCCAGACATGAATTACTTTGTTCGCTCGATGATGTACTGCGTGAGAGCGCGAAGCTTCTCAAACCGGGGGGACATTTCTTTATGGTACACCGACCGTTCCGTCTGAGTGAGATCATGAATACGATGACGAAATACGCCTTGGAACCAAAGAGGATGCGCCTCGTCTATCCCTATGTCGACAGGGAGCCTAATATGGTTCTCATCGAGGGCACACGGGGCGGGAACCCGGGAATGACGGTGGAAAAACCACTGATCGTTTATAAAGCCGTAAATGAATACACGCAAGAGGTGCGGGAACTGTATTAGAAAAGGAGAAACACAAATGGGAACATTATATCTTTGTGCAACGCCGATCGGAAATCTGGAAGATATTACACTGCGCGTATTGCGCGTATTAAAAGAGGTGGATCTGATCGCGGCAGAGGATACGAGGCAGACGATCAAGCTGCTCAATCATTTTGATATCAAAACCCCGCTTACCAGCTACCACGAGCACAATAAATTCCAAAAAACGCCGGTGCTGGTAAATGAATTGCTGGAAGGAAAGGAGATTGCGCTGGTGACCGATGCCGGAACGCCGGCAATTTCTGATCCCGGCGCGGAGCTTGCGCTCGCCGCGTATGAAGCCGGCATTCCGGTTACTTCCCTGCCCGGGGCTTCGGCGGTTGTCACGGCGCTCACGTTATCAGGGCTGCCGACGAGAAATTTTGCTTTTGAGGGGTTTCTCCCACAGGAAGCCAAAGAGCGGGAGAGGGTGCTAAAAAGACTCGTAGAAACAACATACACGACTGTGTTTTATGAGGCGCCCCATCGTCTTCGGAAAACATTGCAAGCGGTGGCAGAGACGCTGCCCGGTCATAGGAAGATCGCAGTCTGTCACGAACTGACGAAAAAACATGAGTCCGTGCTCCAGTGTACCTTGGCGGAGGCGTTAGCCTATTATCAGGACAATGAGCCGAAGGGTGAGTTTGTATTTGTGTTAGAGGGGGCAGATATCAGGGAGTTGGAGCAGAAAGAGAGGGAGAGGTGGAACGAGGTGCCGCTGACCGAACATTTGGAGCAGTATCTGTCTCAGGGGATGGGAAGGAATGAGGCGTTGAGGGCGGTAGCGAAAGAGAGAGGGATGACGAAAAACCAGGTGTATAAAGAGCTTCATAAAAACGACTAGAAAAAATTGTAAATACAAGACAAAAGGAAAGGCAGGAGTCTAGGGGGGCTCCTGCCACACTAAAGGGATATATGATTAAATTAAACCAGCTAGCTTTGATAATTCCTCGATCGACTGTTTGGAAACTAATTTTCCATGATACTCGATCAAGTCTTCCTGGGATCCGGTAAAAATATCACCGGCTTCATGTTTGGTTAATATGATCTTGTTGTCTTCGGTATAAATTTCTAAGGACTCTCTGTCAGCAATTCCGAGAGATCGCCGAAGTTCAATCGGAATAGTAATACGACCTAACATATCTAACTGTCTTACAATTCCCATGTCCTTCATAACTTTTGTCTCCTTCTTCTGTTCTTGTTACTTACACATTTTATCAGTTGTCTTACTAAAAGTCAATATACGTTGTGTGAAAAATGTAGAAAATAAATATATATAATTTATAAATTAAATAGTAACAATACGTTCCATCATATGCTTACTTTTTATCCTGTTTTTGTGGATCGGATGGGATCCGTTCCAGGCACTGAGAGCTTATCGCACCGACGAAAATACCTGTGATCAAGCCGCAAAAATACAGGATCGGCATATACCAGACGATGGAGGAGAAACCAACAAGACACGCGGCGATCATCAGTTGTCCCATATTATGTACGATCCCCCCCAACGCACTGACAGATACGATGGAAAATAGCCGCATCTTTTTCATACCTGCCATAGCAAAAAGGCTGAGTATGCTTCCGGCGAGACTGTAAAGCAGGCTGAACAGGCTGCCGAATGTAAAGGCGTTGAGCAGATTGCGCAGCATGGAAATACCAAACGCATACTTGAAGTCCTTCCTATATAATACGATCATCATGACTAAATTAGCGAATCCGATCTTCATTCCCGGAAAAGGCAGCGGCAAAGGGATCAGATTTTCAATATAGCCCAAAATAAATGCCAGTGCAGTGTAAATGGAAAATTCAGAAATCTGTTTGATCTGGTTCATCGTTAGCACAACCTCCCCAAAAGCGGCATAATTTTAACGGATTTTTATTTCCCAGTCACGGCATCCGGCACGGAGGAGTCAGGATCCGCGTTGACGATGGCAATAACAAGCTTGTGTGGCAGGCACACGATGGTTTCCCCGGATTTTGATATGCGGCGCATGCCGACGCAGACCTTATCCGGGCAGTCGGCCTCTTTCATACAGGCAGCGCCGTCTTTGATCTCCATTGTATTAGATCCGCCGTCCGGACAGGAAATCGTTTCCGTGCGGTCAGAAGAGAGCGGATACGAGGCCACGGCGGCGCCATTGATACGAATTTCGACACGACTGCCGGAACCGGTATGGGGAAGATAAATAACGGCGCTTATACAGAGACCGATCATGATCAGCATAAAAATAAATATGTTATCAGGTTTCATCCGTTTCTCCAGAAGAGGATTCCAGTTCGTCTGGCTGTTCTTCGGTGGCTACCGTCGGCACGTCTTCCTGTCCGGCAACCCAGTCGTTTTTCTTGATCTCAGCCCGACGCACTTTCCCGCTGATCGTTTTTGGTAATTCTTTTGCAAAATCTACTATTTTTGGCCATTTATAAGAAGCGATATTTTTCTTCAGATATTTGACGATATCATTTTTCATATGTTCGTCGCCTTCTTCACCTTCGGCGAGAACGATCGTGGCTTTGATCGCCTGCCCGCGGAGACGGTCCGGCACAGAAGTAACTGCACATTCGAGTACATACGGAAGCTTCATGATCTCATTTTCGATCTCAAAAGGTCCGATCCGGTATCCGGCAGATTTGATAACGTCGTCTACCCGTCCGACATACCAAAGGTATCCGTCCTCGTCCATAAAGGCGGTATCTCCAGTGTGATAGTAGTCGTCATACCAGACGGAGGACGTCTTATCTTCATCACTGAAATATCCGGTAAAGAGTCCGTTTGGCGTGCCATTTGCCGTTCCGACGACGATCTCGCCCTCCTCGCCGGGGTCTGCCATTGTTCCATCTGGGCGCATGACGGATATGTCATACAGCGGATTTGGCTTGCCCATCGAGCCGGGACGCGGTAACATCCCCTTTATATTTCCGATCAGCATGGTCGTTTCTGTCTGTCCGAATCCTTCCATGATGTCAAATCCGGTTTTATCTTTGAATTTCTCAAAGATCTTCGGGTTTAGAGCTTCACCAGCAGTCGTAACGTTTTGGAGCGAAGACAGGTCGTAATTTTCCAGTTTTAAGTGTACCATGACCCGGTATACTGTGGGCGGCGCACAAAAAGTCGTTATGTGATATTTCTCGATCATCTGCAAAATTTCTTTTGCGTCAAAATCGTCATAATCATAAGTAAAAACAGGCGCTTCACAAAGCCACTGACCGTAAATCTTCCCCCAAAGGGCCTTTCCCCAGCCGGTATCCGAGATGGCAAAGTGGATGCCGTCCGGATCGACCTGATGCCAGTATTTTGCCGTCACATAATGTCCTAACGGATAGCGGTAATTATGAGTCGTAATCTTTGGATAGGAAGTCGTTCCGGATGTGAAGAACATGAGCATCGTATCATCTCCGCCGGGCGCGTCCTCAGAACGCGAAAAGTTTGCAGAAAAATACCGGATGTCTTTGTTAAAACAGTGCCACGATTCCCTCGCGCCGCCGACCATGATCTTTGTTTTCAGTTTGGAATTGGTGTGGGCAGCTTTGTCAACTTCCCGTGATACGTCCCCGTCGGCCGTACATACAATAGCGTCTACGTCGCCTGCTTTGAAGCGGTACTCAAAATCCTTTTTAGTCAGAAGATTCGTAGCAGGAATGGCTATGGCGCCAATCTTGTGAAGGGCGAGCAGGGAAAACCAAAACTGAAAGTGGCGTTTTAGAACGAGCATGACTTTATCGCCTTTCCGGATTCCGAGATAGCTAAAATAATTGGCGGCCATATTGGAATACTTTGCCATGTCCCGGAATGAAAACCGACGCTCGCGCCCGTCCCTTGAGATGTGGAGCATCGCTAGCTTATCCGGGCATTTTTTGGCCATCACATCGACCACATCATAAGCAAAATTAAAATTCGTATCATTTATATAGGAAATTGTTTTTAAAATTCCTTTTTCGTCTAACGTCGTTTCTATATATCGGTCTTCGATTCCGACCAGGTCAAATTTTTTACCCTCTGCGCATCCCATAATATTTACTTCCTTTCATTGTACTCAAATTTACTTGACGTGGTTTTAAAAACTATGTGTAAGTCTATGATATAACACACGACTTTTAGTGTCAAGAGATATTTTATCATCTCTTGTTTTTTTCTATGCTTCATGATATACTTTATGTACTTATAAAACAAAAACGAGAGATGGATAGAGATGAGAGGGAGGGCAAGATGAGAGAAGATCGTTATAAATTATTTGATTCCGAAAAAAAGGTGATGGAGGTCCTTTGGGAGCATGGTACGATGACGGCCGGGGATGTCGTAAAAGTACTTCGGGACAGCATCGGGTGGAACCGGAATACGACATACACGGTCATCAAAAAATGTATCGCCAAAGGGGCGATCGAGCGTACGGAACCCAAATTCCAGTGTACGGCTGTCATTACAAAAGAGCAGGTGCAGGATTATGAAACAAATGAATTAGTGGATAAAATGTTTGACGGTTCAAAGGAAAAATTCTTCGCCGCTTTTTTGGACGGCGGCAAACTGTCAGAGGACGAAGTGAAAAATTTAAAGGATATGGTTAATCATCTTAAATGAGAATTGTAATTGAGTTTAACGTATTATATATCAGTATTATTTCCACTATATTAATTATTCTGTTGCTTTTGGTGCGTGGATTTTTTGGAACTAAAATTCATCGTATATTTTTCACGCTTGCGTGGATGATCGTTCTAGTGCGCCTTATTTTACCGATCGGTGTGGTGACTCCTTCGGAATGGCCAGGCGGTGTTGCGGCTGTGTATGACTGGCTAAAGGATATTCCGTTTTCGAACTTTGTGTGGGTGTGGTGTGCGGGGGCATGTACGACTGCCGTTGTTTTTGTGGTACGTTATATTATATGGGGCAGGGTTCTCAGAGAAGCGCTGCCGATCCAGAAAGTACCGGATATTGATGAAGAGATGTTTACGTTTATGGGAATCCGGGTATATGTATCAGACCGGATTTCTTCCCCGGTGACGTTTGGTTTCTTTCACCAAAAAGTGCTGCTTCCTAAATATTACATGAATTTATCGAGGGAGCAGCTAAAATTTATATTGATCCATGAAAAGATCCATATTGATAATCATGACAATCTGAATAAGTTTTTTATTATTGCCGCTGTGTGCATTCACTGGTTCAATCCGTTTGCGTGGTTGATGTACATGTGCTGTAACCGGGATCTGGAGATGGCGTGTGATGAGAAGGTCATCCGGCAGGTAGGGGAGTCGGGCCGTGAACAATATGCCAATGTGCTGATCAGCCTGGCATCGAAAAAGGTGATCGGGGAATCCGCATATAGTGGTTTTGCCCGCAGCGCAATCCGGGAAAGGATCGTCATGATCATGGGATACCGGGGAGTAAAGAGATGGAATTATGCGATATACAGCGTGGTGGTATTAGGGACGATGCTCGTCTTTTTGATGCCGGGCCAAAGTTTTTCTGCGTCGGATAGGGAGGGAGCAACGGCAGTGGATGTACCGGACGCGAGTGACAAAATAGATAACGAGGAGTATGAAGCAGTGGATGTGGTGGAGATCTTAAATGAAGATTCTTCCGGGGCACGTACATTTGTGACAGTCAAAACGAAAGAGGGAGTCGAATTATGTATTAAGCTTCTGTTAAGCAAAGATGTTGCTGTGACGAATGGAGCTGTGCTGACTTCGTATCTTCCCGAGGGGGAGACGTGGAAGGCCGGGATGGATGATACGTATTCGGGCGAGGTCACGATACCAGAAGCTGTCCGGTATAAGGGGAAGCAGTATCCAGTCATACGGATTGGTTCGTATAGCTTTTATGGATGCCGGAATGTAACAGAGATCCACATTCCGGATTCGGTGCAGGAAATACAGGAAAGGGCATTTTTCCACTGTGAATCTTTAAAAAAACTCAAGCTTCCGGCGAATTTGGAAATTATGGGGATCAATCCTTTTTTGGGCTGCGTGTCGCTAGAAGCGTTTGAGATGCCGGAGTACAAGTCGCAGTACCTCGTGAAAGACGGCGCGTTATACACGGATTTTGGCCGGTTTTTAAAGGTATATCCGCAGGGAAGGAAGCAGAAAAAAGTTCAGTTGGGCGAGGATGTGGAACAGATTGCCACGCGCGCGTTTTACGGGGCGGATGTGAAGGAAGTCCGTCTGCCGGAAAACATGGTACGGGTAAAGAGCAAGGGATTTCAAAACTGCCGGAAATTAGAAGTCGTTTGGGCCGGAGAGAAGACCCGTTTTGCTGAGGATGTATTTGAAGGGGCGCGGCAGGCGGATGTGCGCCGGTATGAGTGAGGATCGGATGCCCGCCGAAGCGGGGATACCTAGCAAAGGACTTTTTTCTTGACAGTTTTCTGGCAAGGGAGTAAACTTAAAAACAGGGAAGACTGGAAGGTTTAACTCAAAAATAAAGGAAAAGGAAGTACGTGCATATGGAAAAGAAAAATTTGGACTGGGCAAACATAGGATTTTCTTATCGTCAAACGGATAAGAGATTTGTCGCGAATTATAAGAACGGAGCATGGGATGAGGGGGCGTTGATCGATGATCCGACGATTTCCATGAGTGAGTGTGCCTGTGTGCTGCAGTATGCGCAGACGTGCTTTGAAGGACTGAAGGCGTACACGGCAAAAGACGGGCAGATCGTATGCTTCCGCCCGGATATGAATGCGGAGCGTATGGCAAATACGGCGAAACGATTGGAAATGCCAGTATTTCCGGAAGATAAATTTGTCGAGGCGGTGAAGGAAACGGTGCGCGCCAATGAAGCGTATGTGCCGCCGTATGGTTCGGGCGCTGCGTTATATGTCCGCCCGTTTTTGTTCGGCATCGGCCCGGTGATCGGCGTGGCGCCGGCTGACGAGTACCAGTTCCGGATTTTTTGTACACCGGTCGGGCCTTATTTTAAGGGTGGTGCGAAGCCGATCACGATCCGTGTCAGCGATTTTGACCGCGCGGCGCCGAACGGGACTGGTCATATAAAGGCGGGGCTTAATTACGCGATGAGCCTTCACGCCATCGTGGATGCGCACGATCAGGGGTTTGCGGAAAATATGTATCTGGATCCGAAAACCCGTACGAAGGTGGAAGAAACAGGTGGAGCGAACTTTATTTTTATTACGAAAGATGGCAAGCTGGTCACTCCAAAATCTGACAGTATCCTGCCTTCGATCACGAGACGCTCTATCGTAACGATCGCGAGAGATCATCTCGGAATGGAAGTGGAAGAGCGGGAGGTTTTCCTGGATGAGGTAAAGGATTTTGCGGAGTGTGGGTTGTGCGGTACGGCGGCAGTCATTTCTCCGGTTGGAAAGATCGTAGACCACGGAACGGACATCTGTTTACCGAGCGGTATGGAGGAGATGGGCGAAGTGACGAAAAAGCTGTATGACACCCTGACTGGAATGCAGGAAGGAAGGATTGAGGCGCCGGAAGGGTGGATCAACGTCATAAAATAAGGAGGCATTTCGATGGAAACGATAGCGAGTTTTACGGTGGATCATTTAAAACTTTTGCCGGGCGTCTATGTGTCACGGAAAGACTGTACCGGAACAGACATTGTGACAACGTTCGATATCCGGATGACGAGACCGAACTTTGAGCCGGTTATGAATACGGCAGAGATCCATGCCATCGAGCATCTGGGGGCGACGTTTTTAAGAAATCATCCGGCCATGAGTGAGAAGACGGTGTATTTTGGCCCCATGGGATGCCGCACCGGGTTTTATCTGATTTTGGCCGGGGATTATGAATCGGTGGACGTTGTGCCGCTTTTAACAGAAATGTTTTCTTATATCCGTGATTTTGATGGAAAAGTTCCCGGGGCATCCCCGGAAGAATGCGGCAATTATCTGGACTTAAATCTGCCGATGGCAAAATATGTGGCGGGACGTTATTTATCTGAGGTGCTGGAGGGCATTTCGGAAGAACGGCTTGTATATTGATGATCAACGGTGTCATTATTTTTCCTGTTCTGCATATTTATATAAAAAGAATGCAGTGCGGGAGCCAGGACGGATGTTCGAATGGGAAGGGCGGATTTTGGACAACAAAAGCATACAGGTAGTAAAAGCGGCGCTTCCTTATTTGGATATTCCTGTGGGGAACATCATAGATGTGGAAGGGCTGCTTCGTTCCATCCGGGGATATTGTCATCAGCGGGAGCAAAAGTTCATTGATATGATCCTTCATTTTTTTATGATGAAACGTGTGATGTCGATGATGAGCATGATGAACGAGATGAACGAGGCCAGCAGTGCCGGACAGGGTATGGAAGGTATACTGAATGTGTTAAAAAGCCAGATGCCGAAAGAACAGCAGGATATGTTTGATATGGTGTCAGTTATGATGTCCGCGATGGCGGAAAGCAGTGCGGAAAATAACGGGGAGGAACAGGGAGATGACGGGTCAGGAGGACATTTTCAAGAATATGCACCCAGTGAAGGCTCAGGTGATCCGGGAACTGGAGGAGAAAGCGAATGGGAAGGACATGAAGAGCCTGGTGCCGCTTATCATGGAGGCGATGCAGAAGCTGAACTCTCACAACCTTTCGTTTTCCCAGCAGGAGGTTTCGGTCCTTTTAGAAATCTTGACAAAGGACATGAGTCCGGCGGAGAAGCAGAAAGTGGAAATGATGAAGCGGGTAGTGAAGAATAAAGGGAAACAATAACAGAGAAAATTTTAGGCGGCGTGGCAATGGGAAGCCGGTTGCAAAAGAAAAGGAGAATGGGATGAATAGTAAGATGAAAGAGACGGCTGCGGTTGTATTGCTTTTTTCCATGCTGGTGGGAATGGAACATTCCCATCCTGGCATGGATCATGTGTCAGCGGCTTCCGGTCCAAAGTTGAGTAAAAAGAAAGTGGAGATCAAAAAGGGAAGATTGACGAAGATCACACTGAAAAACAAGGTGGGCGCTAAGAAGATCAAGTGGTCGATCTCCAATAAAAGAGTGGCGACGATCAAGAAGAAGGGCGCTTCGGTGACGGTGAAGGGCAAAAAGGCCGGGAAAACGAAGCTGACCTGCCGATTTTTGTATCATGGAAGGAAGAAAAAACTGACGAGTAAGATTACAATCATTACCGTGAATCAGAAAAAGGAAAGCAGCACGGGAAAAGTTTCATCTGCTCCTTTCACACCGCATAATACACAGGCGCCGTCGGCTTCGCAGCAGCCTGGAAATCAGGGAGCGACAGAACAGCCTGTGCAGACGCCGGTACAGACCGGGACGCCGGAACCGATCCCTGTTTTAGACGACGTGGATGCAGGTACGAAGTATGAGATTCAGGGAAGCCTGAAGGGGGCGTATCAGCGGTTTTTTGGAAATGTAGGTACGTCAGTGAATATTTTCCAGATTGAACCTTCTGGGAGTATTTTTGATGATGCCGGGGACATGTTTGCTTTTACAAAGAGCCAGTATAACAGTATAACGCCGGAGAATGAGACAAAACCGTGCCGTCTTCTGAATATGGGTTCTGATTTTGAGGACTATTTCGCCACGGATTTTAAGGCGCAGACAATGCCTGTGTCGGAGGCGAAAGCCGATCCGTATTATTATGTGCCTGATACTTATCAGGAAGAGGTTTGTCCGAAGATCAATTACTCCCAGTTTGATATTTTCATGAAGAAGGCTGCTGAAAATGGTATGCGTATCCGGTTCCATGCGTTCGTATGGCACCAGCAGACGCCGGAGTGGCTGTTTAAGGAAAATTTTGATGCGGAGGGTGACTGGGTTACGCCTGAGGTGATGGATGCGAGGCTGGAGTATTACATCAAATCCGTGATCCGGTATATTACGTTGAAAGAAAAGGAACTGGGATATGGCGATGTCGTTTACTGTTATGACGTGGCCAATGAATATTTCCACAATAACGATAAACAGGATAAGGACGAAAGCTATATAAAATCGTACTGGGATGAGGTGTATTATCCGGATAATAAATTTGATAAGAAAACAGGAGATTATGAGCAGGTAGCAGAACCAGTATACGTCAAACGTGCGTTTACGTACGCGAGGGAGATCTTAGACAGCTATGGAAAGCAGGATGTGTCATTGTTCTATAATGACTATAATACGTATATGGTATCCAATTCGGTCTTGAAGCTGGTTGAGTATATCAATCAGGATCAGATGCTTTGCGACGGGATCGGTATGCAGAGCCATTTGGACGTTAATTATCCGACTGTGGAAAATTATGCGGCTACGCTGAAAAAGTTCCTGGCTTGTGAGAAGATCCGCGAGGTGCAGATCACGGAACTGGATGTGACAGCGGGATCGAGCGATAAGCTTTTGGCGCGGCAGATGAATTATTATTACGATCTCATGAAGGCGATCCTCGATGCGCGAAAAGCATATCCTGGTAAAATCACAGGTATGACGTTCTGGGGATTGTACGACGGATTCTCGTGGAGACGCGAAAAGTATCCGCTTTTGTTTGCGAGTACGACAGAGGCAAAAGGAGCGTATTACAAAGTTCTCCAGGCAGCAGCAGAGGCAGTCGAAGAGGAAAAGGCTGGGGTGTGAGTACACGGAGGTCGAGACTGATGTGGTAGTTTGACGGCGATTTGCCGTTCGTGATGGAGAATGGAAATACCATTTCGTTGGTTAGGTAAGAAGAGCTATCATAAAAGGTCTCCGATGATAAAATCAAATTTATCATCGGAGACCTTTTTGGCACATTTTTACAGAGATTTTTTAACGTCTCACTGTTTATCGTCCAGTTATTATTTCTTCTTGAGCTTCATCGTCTTTTTGTATCCGGTCTTTTTGCCTAGCTGTTTTTTGTAGCCTTTGATCAGCTTTTTCGGAACTTTGATGATAGCTTTTTTCGAGATTCCTTTGATGGCATTATCTGCGATATCCACGACGCTGTTTGCCTGGATCGTGATGCTTTTTAACTTCTTACATCCATAAAATGCGTTCTTTCCAAGTTCGTCTATCGATTTCGGTAAAACGATGCTTTTCAGTTTCGTACACTTACGGAAGGAGGAGGCTCCGATAATTTCTACCGAACGTCCCATTTTGATCGAGGTAACATTTTTGCAACCGTAAAATGCGTAGTCTTCAATGCTTGTAACGTTATTACCGATCGCAATTGATGTCAGTTTCGTGTTTTTGTAGAAAGCATTTTTTCCGATCGAGGTGACTTTATAGGTCTTTCCGTCGCAGGTAACGGTAGCCGGAATGGTTAGGGATTTGAGTCCCTTGCTTGAGGTACTAGCGAGTTCTACCTCACCTTCTTCTTCATCCGTGATGTGATATAGAAGGTTTTTACTGATCAGCGTATCTTCTTTACTGTATACGCTGTCTTTTCCAGAACTGTATGGTAGAATCGTAAAATTCATGCGGGCAGCGCCGGTGTAATGATTGATTCCCTGAACGACGGCATAGGCAGTACCTTCATTGATATTTGCCTCATAGGTCAATGCGTAATCCACATCCTGCACAAGCGTCTTACCATTTAGTACTACCGTTACATTTGGTTTCTTTTCAGAACCATCAAATGTGTATATTGTATCGGACAATGTCATTGCCGCTTGTTCCAAAGAAATCCTCTCGATTGTATAAGTAACGACTTTCTCTCCCTTGTAGATCCCTTTTCCAGTTACCGTAACGGTTGCTTCTCCCGGCTCGGTATCATTTGCGTAGGTCAGTTCGTAATCCGTTCCTTCGGTTAGCAGTTTTCCCTCCGGATCCTTTACGGTAACCGCCGGTTTTTTGGAACTGCCATCATATAAAACGGATGTATATTCCAAAGATATATCGTAGTTTTCCGCTGGGTTTTTGTAGATGGTGTACGTTTTATCCACGCTACCTTCACAAGTGCCTATCCCTGTCACGGTAACGGTCGCGGTACCCTCGTCTATATCATCTTTGTAAGACAATGTGTAATCCTTTCCCTCGACAAGTGTTTCCTCCCCGTATTTTACCGTTACGTCGGGATCTTGTTTCTGTCCATTATACAGGATTTCTTGGTAGGCAAGGCTAATGTCGCAATTTTCCAGGAGACGATATATCTCAAAGGGAATTTCCTTTTCGCCTTTCCATATACCGATTCCTTTAAAAATGATTGATGCAGTTCCGCAATCCGTATTATTTTTATATGAAATGGTGTAATGTTCTCCATTTTTTAAGGTAAAGGAGTGTTGTTGTGTGTTACAAGTAACTGTTGGATCTTCTATAAGAATCGGTTTACCAGTATGTTCATAACGCAGGGATTCGGGAATAAAACTTACAATATGGGATGTTGCAAAATCAATTCCTTCCTTTGCGTCTGCATATTGTATCTGATTTTTTTTACAATACTCAATTTGATAGTCATTCGTACAAAGAACCAAACAGGAACCTGTAGGAAAGTTGTCCTCTCCTATATAGGTCAGTGAGGCGGGAAGCGCTACAATGCAGCCTGAATGCTGTTCCAAATGACCTTTCAATGCCTGGTTTCCAAGTTTCTCCAGTTTGGCAGGAAGAGTGATAAGCTTATTACCAGTAAAATGATTGAATGCACCATGACCAAATTCCTTAACTGTTGACGGAATCTGAATCTCGTTAAGAGATGAACTTTCAAAAACGGCACTGGTATTAGAAAGCTTTGTGCTTCCCAAAATTTCTAGTCCTTCATGAAGAATTGCTTTTTTCAGTTTGCTACAATTAGAAAATGCACCACCCATAATTTGTTTTACGGTCTTGGGTACATCAATTTCAGTAATACTACAATAGGCAAAAGCAAATTCGTCGATGGTTTCCAATCCTTCATTTAATACGACTTTTTTCAACGATGTACAGTTATAAAATGTCGATGTTTTAATGCTTTGAACTTTTGATGGTATTTCAATTTCCGGCAACTGATAGCAGTCGTGGAAAGCGCTATCACCAATCTGCTCTACCGTATTAGGCAAGATAATTTCTTTAAGTTCTTCGCATTGTGTGAAAGTATAACTTCCAATGGTTTTCAATCCCTCATGCAGATTAACTTTTTCCAGTGTGTTACACGCAGCAAAAGCATTGTCACCAATTGATGTAACAGATGGTGGGATGTCTATTTCTGCTAACGAGGTGCACTGAACAAATACATATTCTCCAATTTTCTCTAAATGCTGTGGCAGTACAATATCGGTTAATTTTGTGCAGTTTGAAAAACTGGAGTCTTTGATTTCCGTTAACGTATCAGGTAAAGATACCTGAACGACGTTTGAAAAATTGTAAAACTGAATGGAAGTGATCCCTTCTTCCACTACTATTTTTGTTACGGATTCGGATTGTTCCAGTGTTGCTGCAATTTCACAAGCCCCTGTGCCCGATATCGTCATCGTCCCGGTTTCCTCATCAAACTGTGCTGTCCATTCCTCTGTCGTTTCTACTCCCCCCAGTTGTTTCCGCCGCCATCGCAGATCCCGGCTGCGATGTTAGCAGTAGTGCTGCCGTCATAAGGGCGGCCATGATACGTTTTGTTCTTTTCTTCATCCTTCTTCCTCCTCTACTAATATAAAATCTTGCGGAATCTCAAAGCTGGAAAATAGCAGTGTTTCAGATTCCTTTTGTATAAAAATCCCCCGTTTTTTTGCCAAAATACTTGCCAAAACCATCGAAAAGAAGCAATGCGCATTTTTCGATTGAAGGCGATTTTTCATGTTACTTATTAGTTCTGGTGATCATGTCGTTATGTCGGTTCTTCAAAACTGCAAAAGAAAACGATTTTGCTCCATTTATTCACTTGAACGAGAGTGGGATCCAATCAAAGTATACTTCCTCTCCGTATCAGAGAGAAATGTAAAACGGAATTTAATGCAGGAACCGCTGCAGAATGTTCTGGCAAACGTAAGAAATCAGATTTATACGTGTTTTGTCCAATTCTATTATGATCACTTGTCAAAGTGCAATACCAGCTTTTCTGGCCGCATTCTCTCATGCTTCTGAGAGAAAGTCAGATTAAATGAACTTTGGGTATATACAAGCAGTATAGCACAGATAATAATATAATGCAAATACTTTTTGCAAAATAGTATTTGCTAAATCTGCATAAGACAGTCGATCCCTTTAAAGAAATATTTAAACCATGGCATCATTCCGCAATGTTTCATTCAAGTCACACTGCAAAAGACGCTTTCCGCCAATATAATAAGCAAGTGCGACAAACAATACGATCGCAGCCGCAAATATCAAAATAGGAAGAATCGGAACTTCTGACCAGAATACCATCGGGTCTAAATGGCTTGCTGTTACGGCAAACTGCACAAACAGTACAGTAAGCGCTAATGTAATCAAAAGTGGTTTCCCTGCTATCACAAGCGCTTCAATACAGAACATGCTCCTCATTTCCAGCGGTGTCAAGCCAATGGACATATACCTCGCGAATTCCCGCTTTCTTTGGCGGAGAAACCCTAATGTATTCGAAAAGACATTTGCAATTCCGATCATAGCAAGCAATACACAAAAAGCTCCCAAAATCATTACCATGCCTTGGATCAAACTGTCATTCGACAATCTTTCTTGTATTCGATTTTCACTTTCGATTTCATACGGCTCTGATACAAGCTGCGCGATTTCCTGTTCCAGACCGTTTAAATCTGTAAGATTTGCAGTTCCGTTTGAAAGAATACGGATATAACTGTCGGATTCCGCTTCACATACCTCTCCTAGAGTTTGATTCCACATAGAAAGCGGGATAAAATGTACAAGTGTATAATTATCATATTCTTCCCTCAGCGCGGGAGTTGTCTGTGTATAAGATAAAATAGGGATTTCTACCGTTTTGTCGTTTTTATAAAGAATTGTTGCCTGGTTATCCTCCCTCACAAAAGGTACATATTTTTTATCGCGGAAATTGCTGTTTATACTATCCCAGATTTGATTTAATACGATTGCGCCATTAAGACTTGGTGTAATCCCAATCTGTGAACAGAAGTCTAGAAAGCTTGTGTCGTCCAAAACAATGATCGGTGCAGATACTGGAAACTGTCTATTCCTTTTCGGCGTTCCCGCAACGGGTTCAAGTCCGCCAAGTGATGTCAGTTCATCGCTCTGAAATCCTTCTGACAGGAACGTCATTGTTTTCGCCTTTTGATATACCGTGGCATCTTGTACCCCAGACACCTTCTGCACTTCATCTGTTAAGCCAAAATCTGATATTTCTGTGTTCTTTAAGGTTATCATGATATCCCACGCATCCTGATACCGTTCAAAATAGGTATATCTCGTACTGATACCTGCAAGGGTAGTAAAGCAAATCATGATAGAAAACCCGAGAAAAGATAACAATAATGATAAGGTGGATATCCTTAGGGATTTCTTTCGGGCCTTCAATGCGTTTCCAGCAAGCTCCCCTTTTATGCCAAAAATATGAGATAACATCCGAGAATGTTTCGTTTTCTTTAACAGGAAACCATTTGTATTTCTGATTGCTTCAAGTGGTGTCATTCTGCTCAATTTTCTTGCAGGAATCCACGCAGAACAAATTACAGTTAAGAACGAAATGAAAACAGTAGCCGCAAACAGGGACGGATGATATTGAAAGACAGCTTCGTGGCGTCCAGATACATCCGCAGCAAAAAAATTGACGGCTTTTATTACCCCATAGCTGATGAAAATACCCAACATACTGCCAAGCAGCATTGGAACTATGCTTAAGGCCGCCGCTTCCTGCAGCAGACAGGTTCTGATCTGCCTCGGTGTAGCCCCGATACTGGAAAATATGCCAAATTGATGGATCCTGGCATTCATGGATAATTCAAAGGAGCCTCGAATGATCAAGATCAACGACACCGCCACGATCATTAGTATCACCACATACAGCGCCAAAAGCATCGGCGGTTCCTCATCCTCTGGGTCGTGTATAAAATAGCGGGATAGGAGCAATGAGTGGTATTGGATGGAATCCTTATTAAGTCCGAGCTGTGCTGCAATGAATGGCATATCGCGATAAATCGTCCTAACGTTCTTAAAATATACATCCACCACGGTTCTTTCTTTTTTAGGTAAATCCTCGTTGATGACCGCTTTTTCTACGTTCGCAAATTGACATATCATAGCTAACTCATCGGAACCTAATGTTTCACAAACAATGCGTCCCTGCCAGTCGCCCTCCTTCAATATGATTTGTTCAACATCATACGCCCAGAAATTGTAAGCTATGCTGCATAACAGTGATAAAAATATGGTAGCAACGAGAGCAGCCGCCATAATTGATATGCTGGATGCGCGGTTATTTTTAAGATAGTTTTTGGAGTAGTCTTTCCACATGCTGCTCACCTCCGCTTCTGGTCGCTGACAATCTGCCCGTCTTCGATGGTCACAATTCGATCGGCTTCCAATGCAATTTTTTCATCATGGGTAATAAGAAGTATCGTCTGTTTGAAGTTTCGGTTTGACAGCTTTAAAAGGTCAATAATTTCCTTTGAATTTTTTTGGTCAAGGTTTCCTGTTGGTTCATCAGCGAAAAGAAGCGCGGGGCGGTAGATCAAAGACCTTGCGATTGCGACTCGTTGCTGCTGTCCTCCAGATAGCTGGCTTGGCAGGCTTTCCAGTTTGTCCTCGATTCCCAATGTCTTTACGATCGTTTTAAAGTATTCGAAATCTGGCTTCCTCTTGTCTAGCAGCATAGGCATAAGGATGTTTTTTTCTGCTGTCAGTGTGGGGATCAGATTGTAAAACTGGTAAACCAATCCAACCTTTCTCCTTCTGAAAATTGCGGCGTCCGTAGCATTTAGTCCGCTCAGGTCAACACCGTCTATTGTTACCGTGCCTTTTGTCGGTTTGTCTACGCTTCCCAGAATATGCAAAAGCGTGGACTTTCCAGAGCCGGACGCTCCAATCATTGCAACAAAATCGCCTTTTTCAATAGATAGACTGATTCCATTTAAAGCAGTAACTTGATTGTCGCCTTTGCCAAATACTTTTTCGATACCGTTACATCTTAGTATTGCCATGTTGCCAAGTCCTCCTGTTTGCTATTCTCTATTGCACTCGCAGCAGGGCTGCTCGTTAGCTTACGAAGTTCGCCCTTGTAAGCAAGCGAACTTCTTGTAAGCTATATTATAACAAATGAAAGTGACATCTCGGTGACTGTACCCGAGGGCATCAAATGGTTTATGTGATTCGCACTCGTTTTATAAGGTATAGAAACGAATCTCAAAACAAGCTCCGCCATTTGGAAGATTGAATGCACGGATGATTCCGTTCTGCATTTCTATGATTGCTTTTGAGAGGGAAAGTCCGATTCCAATTCCAGTATTTTTTGCTTTTTCCCCACGATAGAATCGCTCAAACAAATGCGGCAAGTCCTCTTTTGCAAAGCCCTCCCCCTCGTCCCAGATCCGTATCTGCACATACAGCGGATTTTTCTCATAAGAACAATGAACAGCGGTGTCTGTTGCGGTTGCTTCCATACAGTTTTTCATCAAATTCATGACTGCTTCCATCGTCCAGTTTACATCCACATTGATGTTCATCTCCCCCATTTCCGGCACATCGATCAGAACGCCTTTCTGCATGAATAATTCATACAAATTGTCCGATGCAAGGGAAAGGATTGTAAAAACATCTGTCGGTTTTCTGTCAAATGTAAGCGTTCCCGCATCAATGCGGGACAATAGCAATAACGCTTCTTCTAAATGAATGAGCCTGTTTATCTGTCGTTCTATATCCTTCATATAGGCGTGCATGTCACATGCCATAGAGGTATGCTGTTGCTGCGTTTCCACGACATGGGCATCCCTCACATGTTCTTTCGCCATCTGGACAGTTAAGGAAATAGACGTGATCGGTGTTTTAAGCTGATGGGCAATATTAGAAAGATTTTCTGCAAAATTGTTTCGTGCTGCCAGGGCTTCTTCCCTTGTCTGATAAAGTTCTGTCACCGTTTTATATATTTCATCTTGCAGTTTTGAACATTCATCATCCGAAGTTTCAAAAACCAATCCCTGAACACCTGTATTTATTTTTTCCAAATATCTCGTCAATGCTTGGATGCGGGCGTCTGTTTTTTTATGCCAATACCGGAAAGAGAGAACGAATAGTATGCCGCCCGCCAAAAAAACGAAAATGGCAATCCAATGAGCTGTCGTATCCGTAATCCCTAAGTTTGATGGATCATAACCAAAGTTTGATACTATATTTTCGCCTGTCATATGGAAATCATGTGTTTTCAATAATTCCAAAACAGCCTGTCGGGTATCTGGATCTTTTTCGATCATACGTTCACAAAATCCGCTCAATATTTGAAAACATACCTGACGATAGTAAACGGTAAGAAGGTAGGTAGTTGTCGCCGCTACGATCAGAGCGACCGAGAGAACAAACGGAATTGTTGTTTTTATATTTGATTTTTTACTCATATCTCATCCTCCATACGATAGCCAAAGCTTCGCACTGTTTTTAAGCAGGACGGATGATGGAGTTTTTCCCTAAGACGTTTCATTGTCACGGTCAGCGTATTATCATTGACATAATTCCCGTTATGGTCCCAAATTTGAGCCAGCAGCCGTTCTCTTGTGACGGTTTTTCCCTTATTTTCCATCAAAAGCTGCAAAAGCTGGTATTCTGTTTGGCTAACAGGAATTTCTTCTTTGTCACAAAATACTGCCATTTTGTTTTTATCCAATGAAATGGAACTGCAGGAAAGATACTGGCTCTGCACATTCCCTGCTCTGCGCATCAGTGCGTGGATGCGGGAATACAGGATTTCTAATTCAAAGGGTTTTGTTACATAATCATCTGCCCCATATTCAAAGCCAGAAATAATATCACGAGTATCATCTCGGACAGTCAGAAGGATAACTGGAAGTTCTTTCCATCTTGAACGTATCCATCTGCATAAGCTGTTTCCCTCGCCGTCAGGCATATTCCAGTCAATCAGCGCAATGCTCGGAATATGGTGTTCCAATGCCTTCTTACCGCTTTCCAACGTCCCAAATAGGGAAACGACATACCCTTTCTGGCTCAGATACTCTTTTACAGCCACTGCAATAGTTTCATCATCTTCTATATAATAGATTTCCATCATTTTTCTGCCTCCCTCTGATTTAAGCTGCCTCTCAAAATCGACTAAAAGCATTCTTTATTATAGTCGGTAAAACGAATTAAATCAAGGATCGTTGATTGTTCCTGTCTGCTCCAAAGCGTTCAAAAGCAGTATGAAAAATGTCTAACCAGTAGATCAGCTGCCCTTTTTATGATCAGCAACCGCCAACATAGCAAAGAAAGAAAAAAGTTTTGGTTTTTGGAAAACAGTGACATGCACTGAAAATAAAGGATTATGTAATGTAAATCAGTATTTAAAATAAATTAGCACTCGAGGTTGACGAGTGCTGATAATTGTGATATAACATAACTATAGGAGATTTCGGCCACGAATGTTCTGAATATGATTTGGCAAGTATAGTGTACAGAGAAGAGCGGTAAAAGATCATTTGTATAAGGTTTTTTTCAGAAAGGGTGAATGATTATGAACATTACAAAATTTACGCAGAGATCCGTTGAAATCCTGAATAATCTCGAAAAGATCGCATATGATTTCGGGGCGCAGGAAATCGTGCAGGAACACTTGTTGTATGGGATGCTGACGGTGGACGACAGCCTTTTGAAAAAGCTGGTTGAGAAAATGGACATCGATGGCGATGTATTTCTAGCTCAGGTTGAGGGACTGGTGCGAAAGCGCCCGCAGGTGAGCGGCGGCCAGGTATATATCGGCGAGCCGTTGAACAAAGTGCTAGTCTATGCCGAAAATGAGGCGAAAGCGCTTGGAGACGAGTATGTTTCGGTCGAGCATCTGTTTCTCAGCTTGTTGCGCAAGCCGTCCAGGGAGGTTAAGCAGCTGTTTTCTGATTTCCAGATCGATCGGGAACGTTTCTTACAGGCGCTCTCTAAAATTCGCGGAAACCAGAAAGTGACGACGGACAACCCGGAAGCGGTGTACGACAGCCTGAGCAAATACGGGTATGATCTCGTGGAGAGGGCCAGGCAGCAAAAACTGGATCCGGTTATAGGTAGGGATTCGGAAATACGGAATATGATCCGCATCTTATCTAGAAAAACGAAAAATAATCCGGTGATGATCGGAGAACCAGGCGTCGGAAAAACGGCAGCAGTAGAAGGACTTGCGCAGCGGATCGTCCGAGGCGATGTGCCGGATGCGTTAAAAGACAAGCAGATCTTTGCGCTTGATATGGGTTCTCTTGTCGCTGGCGCGAAGTATAGGGGGGAGTTTGAAGAACGGCTGAAGGCTGTTTTGCAGGAAGTCAAAGAGAGCGACGGAAAAATCATTTTGTTTGTCGATGAGCTCCATACGATCGTCGGTGCGGGGAAAACAGACGGCGCGATGGACGCAGGAAACATGCTGAAGCCGATGCTGGCGCGCGGGGAGCTGCACTGTATCGGGGCGACGACGCTCGATGAGTACCGTACGTACATCGAGAAAGACGCCGCGTTAGAGCGAAGGTTTCAGCCGGTCATGGTAGATGAGCCGACGGTAGAAGATACGATTTCGATCTTGCGTGGATTGAAAGACCGGTATGAGGTGTTCCACGGTGTGAAAATCATGGATGCCGCGCTCGTAAGCGCAGCTGTCCTGTCAAACCGATATATTTCAGACCGCTTTCTGCCGGATAAGGCAATCGACCTCGTAGATGAGGCGTGTGCTCTGATCAAGACCGAACTCGATTCCATGCCGACCGAACTGGATGATGTGCAGCGGCATATCATGCAGCTTGAAATCGAAGAGGCAGCGCTGAAAAAAGAGACCGACAGCCTGAGTAAAGACCGTTTGGAGAATCTGCAAAAGGAATTAGCTGAATTAAGGGAGGAATTTTCCGGCGCCAAAGCGAAATGGGACAATGAAAAAGATGCGGTAGAGAAAATACACGGGTTGAAGGCAGAACTGGAAGAGGTCAATAATCAGATCGAGGCGGCGAAAAACAGCTATGACCTGGAAAAGGCAGCGCAGCTTCAATACGGCGATCTTCCGAGGATCAAGAAACTGCTGGAAGAAGCGGAAGAGAAGGCGAAGCACAGCGATCAGTCGATGGTGCATGAGAGCGTGTCGGAGGAGGAGATCGCGAAGATCGTCTCACGCTGGACCGGGATTCCGGTGGCGAAGCTGACCGAATCAGAGAGAAATAAGACGCTTCATCTGGATGAGGCGCTGCACCGGAGGGTCGTCGGCCAGGACGAGGGTGTGACAAAAGTGACAGAGGCGATACTCCGCTCCAAGGCGGGTATTAAAGATCCCAATAAACCGATTGGTTCCTTTTTGTTCATGGGGCCGACGGGAGTGGGAAAAACAGAGCTTGCGAAAAGCCTGGCCCAAAATCTGTTTGATAACGAACAGAATATGGTGCGTATCGATATGAGTGAATATATGGAAAAGCATTCCGTGTCTAGGCTCATCGGCGCTCCTCCGGGATATGTCGGTTATGAGGAAGGCGGTCAGCTGACGGAAGCCGTCCGCAGGAAACCGTATTCGGTTGTCCTTTTTGATGAGATTGAGAAAGCTCACCCAGATGTGTTCAATGTGTTTTTGCAGATCCTCGACGACGGTCGTGTAACAGATTCCAAAGGCCGGACGGTAGATTTCAAAAATACGATCCTGATCATGACGTCGAATCTCGGTGCGGAGTTTTTATTGGAAGGAATTGAAGAGGATGGATCGATCCGGCCGGAAGCAGAAGATCTTGTGATGGAAAAGCTTCGTGTGAGTTTTAAACCGGAGTTTTTGAACCGTTTGGATGAGATCATCATGTTTAAACCGCTCACGAGGGAGAATATCCGGGGCATTATCGACCTTTTGGTGGCGGATCTGAACCGGCGCCTGTCAGAGCGGGAATTGTCAGTGGAACTGACTGACGGTGCGAAGGAAACGATCGTGGAACATGCGTATGAGCCGGCTTATGGCGCCAGACCGTTAAAAAGGTATATCCAAAAGCATGTGGAAACGCTCTTGGCGAAAAAAATATTAGCGGATGAGCTTCATGCCGGAGATACGTTTGTGATAGATACGGATGCTTTTTGATGCCAGTATTGCGAAAAGACAAAGGGGGTGTTCCCAACAACCCCTTTGTCTTTTTTAAATTCAGCCCTGTTGTACACCCTGTAGTATTTGTTCCAAATCGGAAATGAGTTCTTTTGAATATTCTTCCGCCTCTTTGTAAAGTTGATCAGCCTCAAGATACGAACCGTTTTTTAAGGTTTCGATAATAGTGGCGCCGTATTTGTGAAATTTCTTGTGTTTCATTTCCAGCGCTTCCCATATCGGTAAAATTTGTGGAAATGACGGCTTCATGGAGTAGTAAAAATGGCCAAATCCGCATTTTGAAGAATCGAGCTGAAGTGGCGTAACTGTCCGCGCCTCAACCATAGTTTTCAAATTTTTGAGCCATGTCTGATGGGCAGTAATCGCGTTACGAACATATTTACCAAATTCTGTATTTTCCAGATGGAAAAACGCATCTTCAGACATGACGCCCATTTGTTTCACGGAGGAATCCAGTGTTTTTTCGATATCAACTACCGGTTCTACTGCTTTTTTCAGGTCAAAGCTGACTTGGTTCATAAAATCGGTACTCGTTCGAAGCTGTTTCTCCATCTCTGTCATGGAGTTCGTAATATTTTCGCTCACGGAAGCAATGGAGTGAATGGAATCATTTATTTTTGACACATGCTGCTGGCTCTCCATGTTCAGATCCCATACGCAGTTGATCTTTTCGGACATCTCTCCGAGGGAATTAACCGTTTTGGAAGCGCTTTTGACGCTTTTTTCGGACGCCTCTTTGATTGTTTCGACAAACTGTTCCATATTGCTCGTCAATTTTTGTGTTTCGCCGGCTAACGTGCGGATCTCCGCCGCCACGACAGCGAATCCCTCGCCGGCCTTTCCTGCTCTAGCGGCCTCGATGGAGGCATTTAACGCGAGAAGATTTGTCTGCATTGATATGTTATTGATCTCGTTGATAACATCACTTATGTATTCGAGGATCTGGAGCAGTTTATCCATATCCTTCTGCAATTCCGTGGAAACGCCGATCGTCTGCCCGGAGAGATCCCGGATCGTCGTCAGTTCGTTTTGGCCTCTTTGGATTTTTTCAAATACATCATTCGTATCGGATGAAACATCGACAATAGTATTTGTCAACTCTTCGTGCTGGTTATTTGCCCGGCCTGAAAGATTGGACGAGGTGCCAAAAATCGTTTCGGTAGCATGTGCTACATTTTGTGAAATCTCAACAATTTTATCAGTCTGATACTGCATTGTTAAGTCGAGTGAACTGATTTGCATAACAGCTTTGATGTTCTTATCAAATAATTCTGCAAATTCTTTCCTTCCATTTTTCAGCCGCCGATAAATGTCACAAAGATCTGGTTCTTTCGTATAATCTGCGTCTTTTAATTCAGAAACAGCTTTTACAAGCGCTGATTTACCTGTTTTTATAGCCATTGGTCCTCTCCTTTTTGTATTTATTCCTGCAGCGTGCAGATGAAAAAAAGTATATACTTTCATAATAAGGGATTTTCTGTATTTTGCAAGCTTTTTTTGAAAATTTTTAATGGATATTTTTGTGAAAATGGCGAAAGGTAGTTTAAATGGATAAAAAACATAGAATCAAGGTTGAAAAAAAGAAACGGAGGAGCCTGACGGTGCAGTTTCCTCCGTTTGTCGGTTGTACTATTTACAGAACTGTTTATCAAAATCAGGATTAAATGCGTAGAAGTTCTTGCTGTTCAGGTTATCCAACACGAGGCGGAGTCCTTCACCGAAACGCTGGTAGTGTATCACTTCGCGTTCGCGCAGATAACGGATCGGATCGCAGACTTCCGGATCTTTTACGAGGCGCAGGATGTTGTCGTAAGTAAGGCGTGCTTTCTGTTCTGCAGCCATATCTTCGTGCAGATCCGCAATCGGATCTCCGGTGGACTGGATCATGGACGCGCTCCACGGCTCGCCGGAAGCCGCCTGCGGCCAAAGGCCGATCGTATGGTCGATATAGTAAGGCGCAAAGCCCTGCTCCTGAAGCTCATCGGCGGTCAGGTTTTTCGTAAGCTGATGAACGATAGCACAGACGATCTCCATGTGGGCGAGTTCTTCGGTACCTACATTGTGCTCAGAAATGTTCCAAATCAAGCCCTATACGGACAAGCCCAGTGCCTTCGGCTTATCTGTACATAGCTTTGTCAGCTATGAAAGAATCGGCAAGTGGGATGAGGAAAGGTACAGGAAAGGCGGCAGAAAGCCTTATTTTATCGAGCTTGGCGGCACTCCGAGATGGATAAATCTCTATGCAGTAGCGGACGCAGATGTCTATTATAATTATGAAGCGTGAGAAAAAGAGCTTGTCTGAAAGAAGTTGGACAAGCTCTTTTTTCTATAGGAAACTACACCATCGTTAGCTTTACTCATGTGTGTTTTACTAAGTTGACTTTTTGGGAAAAATCGGATATACTATAGTAAAGTACACAATTGTTGAGAAATTTGCGTGTGGTTTAGTAGAGGTGAAACAATGCTTGATGAAAAGTCAATAAACATTGTTAGGAAGATTTTTTCCAAACATGATTATATAATGACGACAGCTCAATTGGATTCCTATAGAATCTACTATGCGGATATTCAGCAGCTATTAAACGAGGGCTTCATTGAAAAAATCAAACGGGGCTATTATCATTGGACGGAAATCTATGGCGAACAGGAAGTTAAAATTATCAACCGTCTTTTCCCCGATGCGGTGCTTTGTATGGAAACTGCCCTCTTTTACTATCAATACAGCGACCGCAATCCTGCCGAGTGGAATATTACGATTGATAAAAATGTCTCCAGAAGCCGTACAAACATTGATTATCCATTTGTAAAGGCATATCGGGTTGAGCCTGTTTTAGTCCCCCTTGGCGAAACAAAAGGCAGCATTAACTTTGTGGATGTTCGTATCTATGACCGTGACCGTACCATTTGCGATGTGCTGCGGAATATGAACAAAATGGATAAGGAGATTTTTAATAAGGCAATACAAGGGTATGTAAAAGACCCGAAAAAAAATATACCGAACCTAATGGAGTATGCAAAGGTATTGCGTATGCAAAAGCGTGTAAAAGAATTGATTGGAGTGTGGTTGTAATGGCTGATGTAGCGGCATCTGTTTTGGCAAAGCTTAAGAATAAGGCGAAGGCGGCTGGTATCAGCTATCAGCAGTGCCTACAGCTTTTTATGCAGGAGGAGTTTTTGCGGAAGCTCTCAAAGTCTGGATATGAGGATACTCTTATTCTCAAGGGCGGATTGTTTATCTATACGCTCACCAATTTTGAAAGCCGAGCGACGATTGATGTGGATTTCCTGCTTCGTAGCGTTTCCAATTCGTTGGATGAAGTAAAAGCCCTTATCCTAAAAATTCTTGCTACGCCTACGGGCAATGATTATATTGAGATGAGTGCAAAAGGATTTGAGGAAATCTCACCGCAAAGGAAATATCATGGCATCAGTACACAGATTATCGGAAAGATAAAAAATGTCCGAGTTCCATTTAATGTAGATATTGGCGTGGGCGATGTGATTGTTCCCCGTGCCGAACAGCGGACTATCCATACACAACTTCCCGATTTTGAGACTCCTGTTATTATGACCTATTCTCTTGAAAGCACTATTGCGGAAAAGTTTGACGCTATCCTGCAACGCTTTGAACTAACAGGCAGAATGAAGGACTTTTACGATATTTACTATCTGGCAAGGACTTTTGATTTTGACGGGGCGAAATTGCAGACGGCAATATCCAGAACATTGGAACGGCGAGGGACGCCCTACGAAAAGGACAGTTTTAAGCGTATTCTCACACTTGCCGAGGATATGGATATGCAGAAGTGGTGGAAATATTTCTTGAAAACCATAAAGGATGATACGCTTGAGTTTTCGGCGGTCATTGAGGAAATACAGAAATTCCTTGAGCCTGTATTTGATGCAATTGTGAATGAGGATGAGTGGCAAAAACAATGGCACTCGATAGAATGTAATTGGAAAGTGGTAAAAGAAAATGAGTGATTTATTATACAGCACAGAACTCGGAAAATACTATATAGGAAAATGTGAAGAAACCATTAGAGAATTAGATTTACAGAAGAAAGTAC
>CAJUTR010000027.1 GCA_910589665.1 uncultured Eubacterium sp.
TAAAAATATTGAAAAAGTCTACCAATCGGGTTGTTTTTGTTGTATAATAAGCTTGGCGTATGGGATCACTTTCCTTTGTTATGTATTTTGGCAAACTTATTATAACACGAAAGTTATCCTGTACGTTATTCTTTTTTGAAAAAGTTGTAAAGTGGTGTTAATATTGAAAACATATCTAAAAACACAATAACAATATGAAAGAAGTTGGATACATAAAAGAATATCACGGAATTTCACCTGATGCTGTGAGGTGGAAATCAATATAGTTCCCCAATCTGCAGAGATTGCTTGTGGCATATCGTCACAAGCATCCCATGCGATTCAGGAAATCGGAGCTGGTGATCAGGGAATCATGCACGGTTACGCCACAAAAGAAACCTCTGAGTTTATGCCATTACCATATATCTTGGCGCGAAAACTCGTGCAAAGATTGGATCACGCTAGAGAAGAACGGGAAATAGATTACCTATTGTCAGACGGCAAAGCTCAGGTTTCCGTACTTTATGATGATGAGATGAAACCGTGTAAAATAGTAAATGTGGTCCTATCATCCCCCAAATTACAAAACATAGAGATCAAACAAATCCGAAAAGATCTGTATGAAAACATAATATGTAAAGTATTGCCGAGCGACATGCTGGATGAAGAAACAGGTATTTTTATCAATCCGACCGGACGATTTGTAAGCGGTGGAGCAAAAGCGGATTGTGGACTTACTGGGAGAAAAAACATTGTCGATACCTATGGCGGTTGGGGAAGACATGGAGGCGGTGCCTTTTCTGGGAAGGATCCGACGAAAGTTGATCGCTCGGGAGCCTTTATGGCGAGATATATTGCCAAGAATTTGATCACCTCAAATGCCTGTGAGAGGGCTGACGTCCAAATTGCATATGCCATCGGAAGGAAAGAGCCTATGGGGTCTATATTGATACGTTTGGAACAGGGGAACTACAGGACGAAGTGATCGCGAAAAATGTACAAGATCAAGTGGATCTATCCCTAGGGGCGATCATTCAAAAATTTGATCTAAAAAAACCGATGTACAAGCAATTGGCGGAATATGGGGCTTTTGGGCATAAGCACCTTAACCTTCCCTGGGAAAAAATAATATATTATATGGGGCGTTAAGATTTGTGGTTAAAACCGGGATTTACGCAGCAGGACATGGCCAATGAACTGTATTAGGATGTTTCCTCGTATCAGAAGATCGAAAGTGGAAAAACCCTTATGACTCTGGATAAGGCGGTGCAGCTGCACAGAAATTATAATGTGGATTTAAATTATTTTATTGCTGGAGATTCTTTGGACAGTGAAGATGTTGTCATTCATGTTCTGGAAAATGCCCCCAAAGATCAAAGTTCCGAAATGATCGTTCGCCTGCAGGAGTACATGATCCGTATAATAAAAATGAGCCAGAAGAAAGGAAATGAAACAGATACTAATACTGGAAGATAATGACCTGACACGAAACAAACTGGTAAAGATTTTGGAGTCCATAGAGCCACGGGTCCATATCTTCCCTTTTTCAAAACTGGAGGATGCGCTTGGATTTGCGCTAACTCATCGAATCGACTTCTTTTTGGTAGACATTATACTGCGTCCCAAAGAGAGAAATGATTTCTCGGGCATACAATTTGTTGGAAAGATAAAAGAATGTACTGCCTGCGGGACGGCAGAGGTTGTGTTTATTACTGCGCTCGCTGGCTTGGAGGTAGAATTACTGCACCGGGTTCACTGTTACGATTACATCGAAAAACCGATTGACGAGATGCGGGTAAAATGGATCGTGACCGAGATTGTTGAGAGAGGGGAACGGGCAGCCGGATTGCCAGAACGGATTTATTTCAGGAGCGATGGGATTTCATATCCTGTTGATGTGGCGCAGATCCGATATGCTGTTTACCAGAACAGGGAATTGTCGATCCATACGGGAGAAGAGTGTATCAAGATGCCAAATTTCCCTTTAAAAAGGTTTTTGGGACAGGTAAGGGATACCGTTTTTCTGTCACCGTTAAAAGGAACAGCCGTAAATATTTCGTACATAAAGTCGGTAGACTATGTCAATCAGTTTATTTACCTGAGAGGAATCAAAGAACCAGTATGTATGGGATCAATGCTGAAGAAAAGATTAGAAAGGAATATTTAGACGCTTTTGACAAAGTGATCGATCAGATGAAAATTCGTCAGCACAAATTTCAAAACCAACGGGATGCTATTTATTCGCTGCACCGGATCTACGATGATTATAATACATTGGTTGAGGCACAAAGAAGGTATTTGGGAAAGTTGGCTGATTATGAGCTGCCGACCGATGTCCTGATATTGGAAAACCTTATTGTCATTGCCCATTTATACGAAAAAATAAAAGAGGCTCAGGAAACAGGGGTGAGGATCAGGCTGAGATTATCTTGTAGTCTGGTGGAATGCGGAATTCATGATATCCACCTGGTAGAGATTTTTGGAACATTTTTGGATAATGCGATCTAGGATATGCAGGAAACGGAATTTCTCTATATTGAGGTAAGGCGGGAAGAGAGGACTACACTTCGGGTGGCAAATCCGCATCGAAAAAGGAAGAACCAGGAATTTTTAAAAATGTTCGAGATGGGTTATAGTACGAAAGGCGACAATCGGGGAGTTGGTTTGTACCAGGTAAAAAAACTGGCCCAGAAATATAAGTGTGAACTGGTGGCTGAAAATCAGGTCATGGACGGGAAGAATTATGTATGCTTTACGTTGAAGATCTGATGAGGAAAGCCAGAAAAAATGTTGGTAAAAACGCTTCATTCACAGAACGCTGGGTGGAATGAATCACCTATTGTGCTATAATTCGGAGATATACGGAAACGAAAGAATAGGTGGTGTTACAATGTTAGATAACAATACAGTAGGAGAACGCATCAAGTATCTGCGTTTAACCAGAAAAATGACAAGAGAGGAACTTGCGGAGGCGGCAGAAATATCAACCTTATTTTTATATGAGATCGAGACGGGGAAAAAGAGTTTCTCGGCATATACTTTGGATAAGCTGGCGCAGGCACTGGATCTTACGACCGATTATATACTTCATGGAGATGAAAATGAAACAGAGCTTGCATGTGCGGCCTCAAGGGAAGAACGGCATGAAATCAAGCTGCGCATCGCACAGAAATTATTGGAAAAGGCATATAGGGAAATCCAGGGGTTGTTGAACGGCTAAATAAAATTGACCTCCTTCTCAACTACCTCTTGTTTTACGAATCCCCCCATCCCTGCTATACTAAAAGAAAATCAATAAAAACGAACAATCCCAAAAGGAGGTAGCAGAGATGGATCAAACACATTTTGGAAACCAGATCTCCCGGCTTCGCCAGAACAAAAATATGACACAGGAGCAGCTGGCCGCCCGGATCGGTGTGACGCCGCAGGCACTGAGCAGATGGGAGCGCGGCCAGAGTCTGCCCGATCTCACCCTCTTAACCGAAATCTGCCAGATCCTGGAGGTCTGCGCGGATGAACTCTTAGGAATATCAACCCTAAAGCCCCCGAAACAAAACCACGACCGGCACCATGAAGTGGTATGGAGCCGTCTCCGCAATTGTCTGGAACCGCTGGAACTGATCTTCGGTGAAAAACTGGTGCCGGTATTCATGAACGATACCTATATGCAGAAAATAGTAGAACAACGTGAAAGGCTAGCCACAGAAGGAATGTTAATGCCAGTCGTGCGGGTGCGGGATGAACTGGAACTGGAAACAAACGAATTTCAGATCGTCTCCTACCGCCGCAAACTGTATTCCGAGCGGCTCACATCCTTTGGTGAGCGTACATGTGACTATATTTGCGACTGCCTGGGCAGAGCCGTACAGGACAATTACGCCCATATTCTGAATCAGGAACTCGTCAAAGAACTTACCGACAATTTGCAGATCAAATACCCCGTGCTGGTCGGCGGGGCCGTACCTGGCCGCATTTCATACGGGTTATTGACCGATGTACTGAAAACGTTGATCCGTGGGGGCCACTCAATCGCATATCTGGAAAAAGTGATCGAAATACTCGACCGTGTTCTGCGCAGATCTTCAGAAACCCCGGAAGAGGAACTGGCCCGGATCGTTTTGCAGAAGCTGGAGGAATACATCTCTTCTTGACAGATCTCTCAGTGGTATTCTTGATGTTCGGGATTGACATATACCCCCTGGGGGTATATAATAAGAAAAATGATACAGGAAGTCCTGCATAACCCACTGGGTATATGCAGGCTGGAAATGGAGAAACTACCGATGGAGGCAGCTGGCGCTAGGAGAAACTGCTGCTAGGAGGAAATCGCCGATTTGGAAACTGCTGATAGGGGAGATTGCCGATGGAGAAACTGTGGATGGAAAAAGATTGTTGCTGCACGGATAAGAGGAAAAAACGAGACGAACAAGAATATAAAGATCTGCTCAACCGCTTAAAGCGGATTGAAGGGCAGGTGCGCGGCGTGCAGAACATGGTGGAAAAAGACAGTTATTGTATTGACATCCTGACACAGGTGTCAGCCATCACCGCGGCCCTGAACAGCTTTAACAAAGTGCTGCTGGCAAACCACATCCGTACGTGCGTCACGGATGATATCAGGGATGGTGGAGGTGAATCCGTCGACGAACTGGTGGCGGTCCTTCACAAATTGATGAAATAGAAAAGTGAGGATCTTATGGAACAATATCACGTAACAGGCATGAGCTGCGCGGCGTGCAGCTCCCGGGTCGAAAAAGCAGTCTGTAAAGTATCTGGTGTATCATCGGTATCGGTAAACCTTCTGACCAACTCAATGGGCGTAGAGGGAACCGCGCCGGCCGATCTTATCGTAAAAGCCGTAGAAGACGCCGGCTATCACGCAGAACCGAAAAACAGCAAAAACAAGAATGCCGCCGGTGCAGACACCACCAGATCAAACATCATTGGCGTGAATACAACTGGCGGGAACACTTTGTCCGCCGATCCAGCCAGCGCGCTCGAAGACCACGACACCCCCAAACTCCGCGCGCGGCTACTCGTATCCGTTTCCATTCTTGTCGTGCTCATGTATATTTCAATGGGAAATATGATGTGGGGATGGTATCTGCCCGAAGCGCTGGAACAAAACCAAATGGCGCTCGCCTTGATCCAGCTTTTGCTGACGACGGCGATCATGGTCATCAACCAGCGCTTCTTCATCAGCGGCTTCCGAGGACTCTGGCACAGGGCGCCGAATATGGACACGCTCGTCGCGCTCGGCGCGGGAGCAGCGTACGGATACAGCCTGTATGCCCTGTTTGCTATGTCTTATGCGCTGACAGACGGAGATCTGGCACATATGCACCACTATGTCCACGAATTGTACTTTGAATCCGCTGCCACGATCCTGACATTGATCACGGTGGGAAAAACACTGGAAGCGCGCTCGAAAGGGCGGACGACCGATGCGCTCAAAAGCCTGATGAGACTTGCGCCCCAGCGGGCAGTGCTGCTCGTGAATGGCACGGAACAGGAAGTGCCGATTGGGCGGGTAAAAAAAGGAGATTTGTTTGTCGTGCGCCCCGGGGAAAGCATTCCGGTGGATGGCATTGTGGTCAAAGGAAATGGTTCAGTCAACGAGGCGGCGCTTACCGGAGAGAGTATACCCGTCGATAAAGCGGAAGGCGATACCGTTTCAGCCGCCACGATCAATCAGGACGGTTTTTTGACCTGCCAGGCGGACCGAGTAGGAGAAGATACGACCCTTTCCCAGATCATTCAAATGGTAAGCGATGCCGCAGCGACAAAAGCGCCGATCGCAAAAGTTGCGGATCGCGTATCCGGGGTATTTGTTCCTATTGTAATCGCGATTGCCGCGCTTACGATCATCGTTTGGATGATGACTGGGCAGAGTTTCGGGTACGCGCTGGCAAGAGGGATTTCGGTACTTGTCATAAGTTGCCCGTGCGCGCTCGGGCTGGCGACTCCGGTGGCGATCATGGTCGGAAACGGAATGGGAGCCAAAAATGGGATCTTATTCAAAACGGCCGTTTCCTTAGAAGAAACGGGAAAGGCGCAGATCGTCGTGCTGGATAAGACTGGTACGATCACGCTTGGAGAACCGAAAGTTACCGATGTGATAGCCGCATCCGATGGACTTCAGGACGAACTGATCCGGACCGCCTATGCGCTCGAGTGCATGAGCGAGCATCCGCTGGCAAAAGCAGTCGTAGAATACGGAAGCAGCCGCGGTATACAAAAAGAAATGGTCAGCAGTTTCAAAGCGGTATCGGGAAACGGCCTGCAGGGAATGATGGGAAACGACCAGATCACAGGCGGGAAGCAGGAATATATCGAGACAGTGGCGGAGATTCCGGAAAAGATTCTCGAAACGAGTGACCGTCTCGCCGGCGAGGGAAAAACGCCACTCTATTTTGCGAAAAATAATACGCTCTTAGGCTGTATCGCGGTGGCCGACGTGATGAAAGAGGACAGTCCGAAGGCCATCCGAGACATGCAGCGTATGGGGATGAAAGTCGTAATGCTGACGGGCGATAACGAGCGGACGGCGAAGGCAATCGGAACCGAGGCGGGTGTGGATGAGATCATTGCTGGTGTACTGCCAGACGGGAAAGAGGAGCAGGTGCGCAAATTCGCATCACAGGGTAAGGTCATAATGGTAGGGGACGGCATCAACGATGCCCCGGCCCTGACGAGAGCGGATATAGGAATCGCCATCGGGGCGGGGACCGACGTCGCTGTCGATGCGGCGGACGTTGTTTTGATGAAAAGCCGCCTGTCAGATGTGCCGGCGGCGATCCGGCTGAGCCGCGGCGTGCTGAAAAATATCCATGAAAATCTGTTCTGGGCATTCGTTTACAATGTCATTGGTATTCCTCTGGCGGCAGGCGTCTGGATCCCGCTCTTTGGCTGGCAGCTCAATCCGATGTTCGGGGCGGCGGCCATGGGACTTTCCAGTTTTTGCGTCGTCAGCAATGCCCTGCGGCTGAACTGGCTCGACGTGCATGGCGGAAAGCGCAGCGGGAGCAGGAGAGAAGAGTCGCGCACAGACGGGGCGGGGACGATGGAAACGTATGCGGATGCAAACAAAGAAACCGCGCGGGAAATATCAAAATGTTATGAAGAAAAGGAGAAAAAAATCATGAAAAAGACAATGAAGATTGAAGGAATGATGTGTGGACACTGTGAGGCAAGGGTCCAGAAGTGCCTTGAGAAGTTGGATGGCGTGGAGAGCGCCGCTGTGAGTCATGAGAGCGGTACGGCTGAGGTGACGCTGACAGCCGATGTATCAGATGATATATTACGCAAGGCGGTGGAAGAACAGGATTATCAGGTGATAGGAATAGAATAAGCCGTTTGTGCCTGTTTTAGGCACTATATGGAATTGTGGAAAACCGCTTGTATTCTTGTGGAATATTTGCTATAATTGATTTATGTACGTTGTGCGAGTGTTTAGTCCTTAACATCAAAGCATCATACGAAAATATTTTATAGGAGGTATTTCCATGAAAAAAATGACTGGCAGATTTATTGCAGTGGGTATGGCGGCTGCTATGGTATTGACTGCTATGGTACCAGCTGGAACATCAGACGCCGCTGCCAAACCGAAACTGGCAACAAAGAAAATTACCGTGGAGGTAAAAAAAAGTAAGACGATTGGAATTAAGAAAAAGAAGAATTTCAAAATTTCATTTAAGTCCAAAAACAAAAAGATTGCTACGGTAAGCGCAAAAGGAAAAGTAACTGGAAAGAAAAAAGGAACGACGAAGATCACCGTTTCTTACAAAAAAGGAAAGGGAGCGAAGAAAAAGCTCGGAACAGTAACCGTGAAAGTGACGAATGCGAAATCAAGTCAAGATCCGAAGCCAACGAATGCGGCAGTTCAGACGCCTTCCCAGGTACCAGCACCTTCCCAGACGCCAGCAGCGACTGGAGTGCCTTCAGACGCACCGGACGGGCCGGCTACCATCCCGCCGCTTGACCCAAATAACCTTGTGACAGCGGAGTATCCAACAATGTATTCCGATATTCCGGACCTCGATATCATTCGTGTTGAGGGCAATTACTATATGGTCAGTACGACGATGAATATGTGCCCGGGAGTACCGATCATGAAGTCTACTGATCTGGTTCATTGGGAAATCGTGAATTATGTCTATGAAACATTTGAAAATGACAAAGTCACGAATCTGGAAGACGGTAGTAATATGTATTCGCGTGGTTCATGGGCAGCTTCTTTGAAATATAATGAAGCGGACGGCAAATATTACGTTGCATTTAATAGTAATAATCATGGTTTCTATGTGTATACGACGACAGATATTGAAAAGGGAGAGTGGAAGAGATATGCTACAAAGAATAAGTTCCATGACCCGGGACTTTTGTTTGACGACGGCAAGATGTATGTCTTTTCCGGAAGTACATTACAACAGATCGAACTGAATGATGCGGAAGGTTCAGTTGATAATGTCGGGGGTTCTGTAGTTCTATTTAATAGAGCCAAGATATCGGATTATAAATGGACGCTTTGGGAAGGCGCACACGCATATAAGATCGGCGAGTACTACTATTTATTTATCATTGCCTCGACGGAACAATGGATGCGTACCGAAGTATGTTACCGTTCGAAATCACTGGAACCAGGAGACTGGGAAGAGCAGGTGATCTATCGCGGCGGATGCGGCAGTAACGGTGCCGGACTGGCGCAGGGCGGCGTCGTAGATACGCAGTATGGTGACTGGTATGGATTCCTGTTCCAGGATTCCAACGGTGTTGGCCGTATCCCGTCTATCGTAGCCGTGAACTGGGATTATACGGATGAAGAAGGAAATAGTTATAAGGACTGGCCGATGATGGGTACTTATGATGAGAATGGAACGTTCCATCCGAGTACGGCAAAGGATCCGATGAAGATCAACCTGAATGACAGCGGCAAGGAGAATTATTTTGTGGGCGACGATGATTTCACATATCAGGAAGGTGAAAAACTGAAGCTTGTATGGCAGTGGAACCACAATCCGCAAAATGCTTTCTGGTCAGTTACCGCAAATCCGGGATACCTTCGACTGACGACTGACCGCACGGTAGAAAATCTGTTCCTGGCTCATAACTCGCTCACGCAGCGTACGTATGGCCCGACATGTAAATCGGAAACAAAGATTTCCGTTGCGAATATGAAGCCGGGCGATTATGCCGGACTGGCATCTGTCGCTGACCACGGCGCTATGGTTGGCGTGAAATGTGACGACTCCGGTGCGAAATATATCACTCAGTCAGGCAATCAATTCTTGAATGAACCGGTAGACAATGCTCAGGTTGAACTTGGGGACGCGACAGAAGTTTATCTCAAGATCGAGTACAATTTCAAGGGCGGAGATAAAGCAAACTTCTTCTACAGCCTTGACGGAACAAATTGGACGAAGATCGGCAAGGAACAGAAACTGGGATTCTCAACGAGTACGACGTTTATGGGAGCCAGAACATGGCTGTTCAATTACGCGACAAAGGAAGCAGGCGGATATGTAGATTTTGATTACTATAAGATTTACGACTGATTCTTTTATACGGATAGAATTTGATACAAAACAGGCGGCAGGGAATATGATCCTTGCCGCCTGTTCTATTTGGAAAGAGAAAAAAGAGAAAAAGCGTTTATTCCTGTGGATCCGGCTGCGGATCCGGCGTAAGTGAAGGAGGAACCAAAACGATAACATCACACGAAGCTTTTTGTCCGCTGGAGAGGAGTGTCGCCGTAATAACTGCATTGCCCGGGGCGATTGCGGTTATAATACCTTTAGAGTTTACTGTGACGACATCCGGGTCGGACGATTCAAACAGAGGAACTTCATGGGAAGTACGGGGTTTTATGATGACGGATAATTTAGTATTGTCGTTCAGGTCCAGCTTCACTTTTTTTTGAGCAAACTTAAGGCTGACGGCAAACGGCGTTACCCTTACTGTTGTCTTTAGCGATCGCACCAGTTTATCCTTGCGGTTGTATATGTTCGCGCGTACCTGCGCCGTTCCAAGATTGACGGCAGTAATAACGGCTGTCTTTTTATTCGTATTTTCCTTTACCGAAACGATGTTGTCATCCGCGGACACAAATTTGACCGAGTATTTCTTTTTTAAGTTGTATACGCGCAGCGTATACGTGTCGTTTTTCGTGAGTGTCAGCTTTTTCACGTTCATCTTTGTTTTTTTCGGCGCACAGCTTCCGGCCGCAGGGTGGGAGATTGCCGCTACGGAAAAAACAAAGGCGAAAACGAGAGCGACATAAAATAATTTATGCTTCATAATAGATCCATCCTTTCTATTAAGATAGAATTTGTTTATGGAATCGTTATCATGAGTGTAGCAACAAGCCGTGGCATAAATTTGTCACAGTAATTTGAAAAGGTTTTAGAAAATGTCACAAAAAAAACATAGAAAAATGATATGAATATGTTATAATTTTTGAAATAGCATTTTTTGGAAGGAGAGTTGGCGATGCAGCACATATTGATTGCAGATGATAATGAAGACATACGGGAAGTTCTCGGAACGTATGTCGCGAAAGAAGGCTTTGAACCTGTACAGGCGAAGGACGGGATCGAGGCGTTTGAACTGTTTAAAAAGTGTAATCCGGCTGTTGTACTTTTGGATATCATGATGCCGGGTATGGATGGATACAAAGTTTGTAAAAAGATCCGCGAGATGTCGGAGGTGCCGATCATACTCATCACGGCTAAAGGAGAGGATTACGAGCGGGTTATGGGGCTCGATATCGGCGCCGATGACTATGTCGTCAAGCCGTTTAGCCCGAGCGAGGTTATGGCGAGGGTGCGTGCGGTGCTGCGCCGGATAGGACGCACGGAAGAAAGTTCCGATAAGAAAGTGATCGCCATTGGTGACCTGACGATCAATATTGAGGCGTACAGCGTGTTTGTTGGGGCAGAGAAGATCCCAATGACGAAAAAGGAAGTGGAGACGATGTGGATCCTGGCGGAAAACCCGAGCAAAGTATTTACGAGGGATAACCTGCTTGATAGTCTGTGGGGGCAGGATTATTTCGGCGACAGCCGTACGGTGGATTCACATATTAAAAGACTTCGGGCAAAACTTGACAAAGTAGATCATCCAGGTTGGGAAATCAAAACGATATGGGGACTCGGGTATAAATTTGAGATAAACGTCTGAGGCGGGATAGGAGTTTGTTTTGAGAAAGATTTTTTGGCGGGTCGGGATTTATTTCGCAGTGGCGCTCGTGGTGCTGACAGCGGTTGCCGGTCTTGTATTTACGCGATTTAACCGACATAATATCATGGGTGTTTATAAGGAAGAGTTAAAGAGTATCGCCCAAAGCGTATCGGTACGTGTCAGCGAGGCCGTGACGGGAGATGACAGCGAGGATTTTTTTCCGTATCTCAGTGCATTAAAGGATTTTGGAGAACTGAGGAATACGGATATTTGGATTTTAGCAAATTCGTCGGCGGATGAGCCGTTAGACGACGCATACACGAATGTAGATGTCCGTACATGGACGGTGGAGGAAGAAGCGATGCAGGCGCTGATCCAGGCGGCCTGCGAGGGGAAGACGCGGAGTTACAGCGGGTACGATAGTATATACGGGATGGATATGATGCACCTGGCTACGCCGGTCAAAAATGCTAGAGGGGAAAATGTCGGCGTCGTACTCGTAAATGGAGAGATGGATTACCGGCAGGGATCTGTTGTTCAATACCAGAAATATATGTTTTTAAGTGTCATCAGCGCGCTTCTTTTTTCCCTGGCCATAGCCGCCTTTTTTTCCCGCCAGCTGGTACGGCCGATCATACGTATTAAAGAGATCGCGCTCCGGATGGCTGCGGGGGAATATGCGCAGAAAACTAAGATCCAGCGCAGGGACGAGCTGGGTATGCTGGCAGATAGTATGGATACATTGTCGGAAAAACTTGTCGAGGCGGAGGAATTCCGTGATAATCTAGAGCAGAACCGCCGCGATTTTTTCTCCAATGTCTCACATGAACTGCGTACGCCGATCACTGTTGTAAAGGGGTATGCGGAGACGCTGGCAGATGGCTATGTGGAGGACGAAAAGAAGCGGAAGGAGTATTATGATCGGATTTTGAACGAGTGTGCCGGAATGGAGCGGCTCGTGTCGGATCTGTTGATCTTGTCCAAAATGCAGAATCCGGATTTTGAATTGGACAAAGAGGTGTTAAACGTGATCGCCGTCATGCAGGATGCGCTCCGCAGTATGCGTATCCTGATGAAGGAAAAGAACATTGTCTCGGTATTGGACTACGAGGACGAGTGTTCGCTGATTGAAGGGGATTACGACCGGATCCGGCAATTGTTTTTGATCCTGCTGCAAAATGCGGTGAAGTATGCCGACGAAAATACGCAGATCCTAGTGGACATCCGGCGGAGCGACGAGTTTATTACGGTGTCAGTGGAGGATACGGGTATACCGGTGCCGAAGTCTGAGTGGGACACGATCTTCGAAAAATTTTACCGAGGAAATAATAACAGAAATAAGGATGGTTCTGGTCTTGGGTTAATGGTGGCCAGACATATTTCCGACCGGCATCATGGAAAGATATGGGTTACGAGCGATGAGGTGGAAAAGACTTGTTTTTATGTACAGATCCCGTGCTGGAAAGAGTAACTTGACGGTTTGCATTGATTTGTGTTATTCTGATACAAACAAAAGAATGATGTATGGATAAAGGAGAGAACAGCATGAGAGGAATTGAAACCCCGATTACAAAAATCCGCAGACAGGTTTTTGCGGAGGTGGCAAAGGTGGCATTTGAGTCGGACAATATCAAAGATGATATTGAGGCGATTCCATACAAGATCACGCCATCTGATGTGCCCTTGTACCGAGATAGTATTTACCGTGAGCGCGCGATCGCCGGAGAGCGTGTGCGTTTGGCGATGGGCATGTCGCTCCGTCCCGAAAACCAGCCGGTACATATTACCAGTGGACTGAGTGAGAGTAATATTGCGGATAAGTATTATGAGCCGCCTTTGATGCAGGTTATTCCGTCTGCCTGCGCCATGTGTGAGGATAATGTATATGAAGTGACAAATCAGTGCCGGGGATGTGTCGCGCATCCATGCCAGGAGGTCTGTCCCGTCGGTGCCATCCATATGGAAAACGGTTGTTCGGTGATCGATAAGAACAAATGTGTGAAATGTGGCAAATGTAAGGCGATCTGTCCTTATGACGCCATCGCGAAAAAAGTACGTCCGTGTGCGGCGGCATGCGGCGTGAAAGCGATTGACAGCGATGAGCACGGACGTGCGCGTATTCATGATGATAAATGCGTGAAATGCGGTCAGTGTATGGTGAACTGTCCGTTTGGCGCGATCGCGGATAAATCTCAGATTTTCCAGCTTGCCCGTTCGATCAAACAGGGAGACGAGGTTATCGTAGAACTTGCGCCGGCGGTGATCGGCCAATTCGGAAGCGATGTGCGGCTTTGGAAAATCAAATCTGCCTTAAAGGAGATTGGATTCGCGGAGGTATACGAAGTGGCATTAGGCGCTGATATTGGCGCGATTACCGAGGCGAGACATTATGTACATGAGGTAAAGACCGGAAAACTCCCATTCCTGCTGACTTCGTGCTGTCCGGCCTGGTCTGTGCTGGCGAAGCAGACGCTTCCGCAGGAGATGCTGGAGGCAGTTTCCAGCGCGTTGACGCCGATGGTGGCCACGGCGCGTTCGATCAAGCAGAAACATCCGAATGCCAGAGTGGTATTTGTGGGGCCGTGTGCGGCGAAAAAACTTGAAGCAGCGCGTGAAACGGTTCGGAGTGACGTGGATTTCGTTATTACCTTTGAAGAGCTGGCGGCCATTTTTGAAGCAAAAGGGATCGATATGGAGGCTTACGAGGCAGAAGAGCCGATCCATGATGCGACTGGTGCCGGCCGTGGATACGGTGTGGCTGGCGGAGTGGCGAATGCCATTGAGAAATGTATCAATGAATATTACCCGGATACGGAAGTGCTGATTGAACACGTCGAAGGGCTCAGTGAGTGCCAGAAGATGCTTTTGATGGCAAAAGCCGGGAAAAAGGATGGATGCCTGATCGAGGGTATGGGTTGTCCTGGCGGATGTGTGGCTGGAGCAGGAACGAATATTCCAGTTGCAAAGGGAGCGCAGGCGGTAAGGAAGTTTGTGAAAGATTCTACCAAACCTCTTCCGCCGAAAGAATATTCGGAGATCGAGCTGCCATAACCAAACGATTGGAAATGAAAACGCAAAGGACGAAACAGTTAGTGGTTTCGTCCCTTTGTTTGTTAGGAAAGATCATGGGAGTCATTGTCTATGAATGCAAAAAAAAGGATAGGGGCCGTTCTGCTGGCGATGGTGGCAGGCATAGTTCCTCTCATAGTCAGCGCATGCTATTACCGGATCGGGTTAAAAGAATATACCTGGTTTTCTGATTCCGATGCGGCGTATGATTTCTTTCTATACTGGAAAGGACAAACGCTCATATTGTTATGTGGTCTTTTGGCGCTCTATGTGGCGGTCCGGCAGATGGCCGGGAAGGGGCATAGGTGGCAGGAACGCATGGAATGGAAGTACCTCGTGCCCCTTTTTCTGTATGTTGTATTGGCGCTTCTGTCAGCCGTTTTATCGGAACATGGCAATATGGCGGTTTGGGGGGGATACGAGCAGTGGGAGGGCGTCATCATCATCACGGCGTATGTGATCGTACTGTTTTTTGCTAGCCTTCTGCTGGAAGGCAGAACGGAGATTGGCATATTTATGTGGATTTTTCTGGTTTTAGTATTTGTGATGTCCGTTTTCAGTGTGTGCCAGTATTTCGGACATGATTTTTTTCGCACGGACGCAGGGCAGGCGGTCATGAATTTTATGATAAAGAAAAAACTAAAATTTACATTTAATTTTGACGTCGGCCGGGTATATGCGACTCTTTATAATCCGAATTATGTAGGATCGTATGTGTCGCTCGTGCTACCGATTGTGCTATCCCTGATCGGTCGGAGCCGCCGGCCTTTGTCACGGATACGCAGCGGACTGGCGGTGGTAACGGCGATGGGGCTTTTCATTATGCTGATCGGCTCGGAGTCTGTGACAGGGTTCATCGGTGTGGTCGCATCGCTCCTGCTTGCTTTTTTATTTGTCATTGTCAATCCAAGCGTAGAAAAGAAAAAGGTGATCGCGGGCGCGGGAATCTGTGCGGCGGTGATCGCAGCGGCGGTCTGTCTGAACAGGCCCGTATTTGAGTATGGCGTGAACAAGATCGTCAATCCGACGCCGAACCAGTTTGCGGTAAAGAGTATGGAATCCAAAGAGGGAGCGCTGTGGATCACGACAGCGGGCGAGGATGTTATGAAGCTAACCTGCGAGGAGAAAAATGGGAAGATTCATTTTGCGGCTGCGGACGGCGATGGAGAGGCGGTGGAGGTGTATGAGGAGAGCGGGAAGATGAAGTTTAGGGATACAAGGTTTTCTGAACTCCAGATAAGGACGGAGCAGACAGAGGCGTTTGTTGTGGAAACGCCGTCTTTTGGGAAAACGTATACGATCCTACCGTCTATCGAAACGTATTCCGGGCCGGGACATTTGCAGCGGGTGTTTTATATCAAGAACCCTTTTGGAAAGACGGATCAGCTGCGCCATATCGAACAGATTGGATTTGAACAGAACCAGCATTTTGGAAGCCGGCGGGGATATATCTGGTCGCGGACATTTCCACTGCTGAAAGATCATATGCTGCTTGGCTCCGGTCCGAACACATTTGTCTATGAATTTCCCAACGACGATTACATCGGGATGAAAAATGTCGGTTACGACGGTTCCGTTGTGACGAAACCGCACAATATGTTTATGCAGATCTGGGTTCAGACAGGTTTTCTTTCTTTGCTAGCGTTTTTAGCGCTGTATGTGGTTTATTTTGCCGAGAGTATGAAAATGTATGTTCGGAAGACGGGATACCGCCGTAGTGACCTGCTGGGAATCGGTATCCTGCTCGGTACATTTGGCTATCTCGTGACCGGTCTTGCTAATGATTCCACGGTCGCGGTGGCACCCGTTTACTGGTGTCTTTTGGGGGCTGGCATAGCGGTAAACCGTTGGAACAAGTTGACAGGAGGAAGTGCAGATGAAGGACAGGAATGTACTGCTGACAGCCATTAATGCAAAATATATCCATTCGAACCTGGCCGTGTATTCGCTGAAAGCAAATGCGGGGCCGTATGCCGGGCGGGTAGGGATCGCGGAATATACGATCAATCACCGGAGGGAGGAGATCTTACAGGGGATTTATGACCATTCGCCTGCGGTGGTCGGGTTTTCATGCTATATTTGGAATATCGGGTATGTGCTTGATGTGGCAGCCGATCTGCGGAGCATTTTGCCGGATACGGTCATTGTACTCGGAGGACCGGAGGTTTCTTATGATGCGCCGTCCGTTTTACAACAGAATCCCTTTGTGGATATCGTTATGGTTGGTGAGGGGGAGGAGACATTTCGGGAGTTCTTGGAATGCTATTTCGATCAGGACAGCGGAATGGAACAGTACAGCCGAATACCGGGACTTTGCCTGCGGGAGGGGAAGAGCGGAAGGGAAGGCGCAGCTGGCGGCGTATATTACACGACACCCAGACAAGCCCTTTCGATGGATCAACTGGTATTCCCCTATACAGATGTGAAGGACCTGGAAAACCGCATCCTTTACTATGAAACGGTGAGAGGGTGCCCGTTTTCCTGTAGTTATTGCCTGTCGTCGATCGAAAAGGGTGTGCGGCGGAGGAGCCTGCCGCTCGTGTTCGAGGAACTGCAGTTTTTTCTTACAAACCGTGTGAAGCAGGTCAAATTTGTCGACCGGACCTTTAACTGCCATCATGAACATGCGTATCGGATATGGCAGTATATCGGGGAACATGATAATGGAACGACGAACTTTCATTTTGAGATCGCGGGAGATCTGCTGCGGGAGGAAGATTTTGAACTGTTTCGGACATTTCGACCGGGTCTGGTCCAGTTTGAGATCGGTGTCCAGTCGACAAATCCGGATACCATCCAGGCGATCCGACGCCAAATGGATATACAAAAACTAGAGGACAATCTATCAATGGTTCGTGAAAACCATAACATCCACCAGCATCTTGATCTGATCGCCGGTCTCCCGCATGAGGATCTGGCATCGTTTTGCCAGTCGTTTCGAGACGTATACGCGATGGAGCCAGACCAGCTGCAGCTCGGGTTTTTGAAAATCCTGAAAGGATCTTATATGCAGGAGATGGCAGAGGAGTACGGAATCCGATACGGAAACCGCCCGCCGTACGAAGTGCTGTCCACGCGCTGGATGTCGTACGATGACATTCGGATCCTGAAACGGGTTGAAGAGATGGTCGAAATATATTATAATAGTTTTCAGTTTCAGGCTACGATGAAGTTATTGGAACTTTGCCACAGCGATGCGTTTTCCATGTTTGAAAGCCTCGGAAATTATTATGAGAGAGAGGGCGGATTTGGCCGGAAACACAGCCGGGTTGCCCGCTATGAATGGCTGTGGCAGTATAGCAGGGAGTATTTTGCAGAGAGGGAGGAGCAATTCCGTCAGACGCTGACGTTTGATCTGTATCTCAGGGAATATGTGAAGAGTCCGCCTGCCTTCGTGCGGAAGAGAGAGAACGAATATGTGCGGTTTGTCCGTGCGTTTTTGGACCGGGAAACGGAAAACCCGGAAATTCTTGGCGGATACGAGGGATATGCGGCAAAACAGTTATTTCACATGGTATATGTGGATGAGTTTACGCTGGATCTAAAAGGGCTGTTCGAAGAAAAGCAGGTGTGGCAAACAGCCCCGTTTTCGCTCGTATTTGATTACAAACATCGAAATCCGTTAAATCACAGTGCGAAGGTCACTGTTCTGCGCCGCTGAATACGTCTGGGTCTTTTTGGATGGAGCGCAGGAATTCCACAAGGGCAGCTTTACGCGGCAGGTCAGAGGCCTCGGCGGAGGCGATCAGATCCTGAAGTTTTCCGTGGTTTTCCGTCATGGCATACGCGTAGGCTAGGGATTTATAATCGGTGGATTTATCCGAACCGGAAGCGATGCACTGTTCATATGTGCCGGCAGATTCGCGGAGCATGCCGGCTGTGCGGTACGCCTTTCCGAGATTTGACAGATTCATTAAGAAAACATTAAAATTTTCGTCATATTCGGATAAAGTCTTGAAATTTCCCGTGCCATATGCTAACTTTAAATCGGTGTTGGTAAATGCGGACAGATCCATCATGGGTTTTGTGAGACAGATTTGGACTCTTTCCTGATAATAAGAAATATTTTCATCCTCGGTTATAGGCATAGGAATACGGTCCTTGTCCGGAGCGAACAGGGAGAGGTTTGATATATCCTTATTTTTCGTGTGGTTTGCTTCGTCTTCACGATCCCAGAATGTACGGGATGCACGCCTGTATTTGCGGGTAGTTCTATGCCGCTCATAGTGGATCCAGGCGCAAAAGATCAAGAAGCATATAAAAATTGAGGGAATAGGAATATTTGAAAACATTTTATTCATCCTTTCAGTATATAAATAATTTAATAAGGAGGTAAGAAACGATGATGAACCGCAAAAAACAGCGAACGGTAGCTGCAATCATCTGCATTGTGCTTATTTTGGCAATGCTGGCTGGAATCTTATTACCTTATGTGGACTGATGCTCCTTTATAGTTTAATACAGGTTAAGAAAATGTGCAAGGGAGGACTTTAATTGCAGAAAAAAGGTTTATTGACAGCGGCTGCTGTTATCATGTTTATGTTTGCCCTGATCGCGGCATATGTATTCTTCAGTTATGGACGGATCAAGCCGGATGACGGAGTGATCTGTGAGGGTGTAAAGGTTGGCCAGATCGAAATCGGAGGCATGTCCGGAGACGAGGCGCTGCAGGCAGTCAATGCCTATATGGAAGGCAGGCTGAACCGGGTCGTAGAGGTTGATGTGAGCGGGCAGATCGTGACTACAACTGTCGGCGAACTCGGATATGCTTTCTCTGCTGGTGAGTTTTTGGAAAAGGCAATGGCTGTCGGGAAGAGCGGGACGATGATCGAAAATTATAAGCAGATCAAAGAAGCTTCCCAGGGAAAGATCAGTTATCCGATCGAGGCGACTTTCGACGATCAGGTTTTGAAAAAATTTGTAAAAAAGAAATGCAAAAAACTGTGTACGGAGGCAAAAAACGCCACAGTGAAAATGAAAGATGGGAATTTTGTTTATACAAAATCCAGGGAGGGCGTCAGTCTCGATGTGGATGAAACATGCCAGCAGATCAAACAGGCGATCGAAGAAGCGCAGGGAGAGGACGTTATTCGTATTACGGCGAATGTAAAGGTAGAGCAGCCGAAAGTTTCATACGAAGCGGCTGCTAAATGTAAAGACAAGATCGGTACGTTTTCCACGACCTTTAGCGCGGGAAATGTAAACCGTTCCAAAAATCTTGCGAATGCGGCCAGGCTCATAAACGGATCGGTTCTTTATCCCGGTGAGACTTTCTCGGTACATGATACGATTTCGCCGCTGACAGAGGAAAATGGGTATTATGAGGCGGCGTCCTATAACAATGGTAAAGTGGAAGACAGCCTTGGCGGAGGCGTTTGCCAGGTGTCGACGACGCTTTACAATGCCGTGTTGCGGGCAGAACTGGAAATTGCGGAGAGAAGTCCGCACTCGATGGTGGTAAGTTATGTGGAGCCGTCGATGGATGCGGCAATCGCCGGCGATTACAAAGACTTTAAATTTAAAAATAACACAGATGTACCAGTTTATATCCAGGGCGGTACATATGGCGGAACGATCTCATTTACGATATTTGGGGAAGAGACGAGAAGCTCGGACCGGAAGATCCGTTTTGAATCGGAAGTAACCGACACGATACAGCCGGGAGCGGATAAGGTGACGTATGATAAGACGAAACCGGAGTCATATATGACGGTGACACAGGAAGCGCATACCGGCTACAAAGCGAAACTTTGGAAAATCGTTACAGAAAATGGGAAAGAGAAAAAAACGCAGATCAACTCCAGTACGTATTCTGCTTCGCCGCGGTATGTAACGAAGGGGTCTATGAAGGAGCCGAAGAATACACCAAAGCCAAAAGAAACGAAAAAACCACGCGCGACAAAGGCGCCGAGTACGAGAGCGCCCCGGCGCGATAATACGGGTGGAGGAACAGGCGCTGCCGCAAATCCGGGGAGCATGGCGGGAAACTCAGGAACCCCTACGCAGGGACAGGGCTCTCAGCCAGGACAGGATGCTGCTGGGGTACAGGATCCGGGAACGGCGCAGAATCCAAGTGCTGGGCAGGGTGACGGGGCGACACCCTGATCAGGAAGAAGGATAGATACGGTATGAAGATCGGAAGAATTTCGGAGATGGTATTGAAGCGCTCGGTTCTGAAGCATATTACGTATAAGAGCAGCCATCTCGTTCAGGGTCCGGCTGCCGGAGAGAGTTTTGGAAGGCTCGCGGTGGGCGAACATAAGGATGTGATCGCTGCGGTTGTTTCCGTGAACGGAAATGTGGAGCGGACAGGCAGACGAGCGTTTTACCGGTTGGCAAATGAAATGGCAGCGGCGGGCGGAAGGCTTGCCGGTATGATGATCACGCTGTACCTGCCGGCCGGTGGGAGCGAGGACATGATAAAGGATGTCATGGATGAGCTGGTACGATTGTCTGCGGCGTATCAGGTCGATATACTCGGCGGCCACACAGAGGTGCTGGGCGCGTTATCGGAGCCGGTTCTCTCTTTATCAGGGACAGGTTTTGCAGGAAAGAAAACAAATGTGCGCAGCGGCGGTCTAAAGCCGGGATTTGATCTGGTCATGACGAAATGGGCAGGCCTGTCTGGGGCAGCGGAGCTGGTCGGTGATGAGACTAGAAGCGGGCTTCGCTCGCGGTTTACCGAAGGTTTTCTTGATCAGGCAGCAGAAGGGGTTCAGGTTATGAGCAGTACAGCCGATGCGGAATTTGCGATCGCGCTGGGAGTAACCGCGCTTCGTAGTGTCGGCGCAAAAGGTGTTTTTGGCGCGTTGTGGGAGATGGGAGAGGCGTCGGGGGCAGGACTCCGGGTTGACTTGAAAAAGATACCGATCCGCCAGGAGACGATCGAAATCTGTGAATATTTTGACTTCAATCCCTACCTCATCGCTTCGGACGGCGTTCTTCTGGCAGGAACACCGGATGGAGCGCGGCTTGTTGAACGATTCGCCAGCAAAGACATTCAGGCGGCGGTGATCGGGACGGTGACAGACGGGCAAGGCAGGGTCGTCATCAATGGGGATGAGACAAGATTTTTAGTTCCACCTGCGCCGTAACATGTTTGATCGAACGTATGGGTCGGCGATTGATAGTAAAAAGAAAGGGAGGAGCATATGCTTCAGGAACAGATTTTAAGAAATATATCGAAAAACGCGAGAATGACAGCGGAAGATCTGGCGGCCATGCTGGATTCGACCCCGGAAGAAGTGAATGAAACGATCCGGGAGATGGAAAAAGATGGGGTGATCTGCGGCTATCCGGCGCTGATCAACTGGGAAAAGACAGATAATGAAGTCGTGACGGCGCTCATTGAAGTAAAAGTAACGCCCCAGCGCGGGCGTGGGTTTGATAAGGTGGCAGAGCGGATCTATCAGTTTGATGAGGTGGCGAGCGTATATCTGATGAGCGGGGGATTTGACCTGACGGTGATGATCGAGGGGAAGAGCATGAAGGAGGTCGCGAGGTTTGTTACGACAAAACTGGCGCCGATGGAGTCGATCATGAGCACGGCGACGTATTTTGTGCTGAAAAAATATAAGGAACACGGACTGCCGCTTGTAAAGGCAGCGAATGAAGATGAAAGGATGTTGATCGCGCCATGAGAAATCCACTGTCTAAACTTGTAACGGAAATAGAACCGTCTGGTATACGCCGTTTCTTTGATGTTGCCAATACGATGGAGAACGTCATTTCGCTCGGTGTCGGCGAGCCGGATTTTGATACGCCCTGGCACATTCGAGAGGAGGGCATCTACTCGCTGGAAAAGGGGAGGACTTACTATACGTCAAATGCCGGTCTTCTGCCGCTGCGTGAGGCGATCAGTACATATTTGTCCGAGCGGTTTGAACTTCCATATGAACCAGATGAGATCCTGGTAACGGTCGGCGGGAGCGAAGCGATCGACATCGGATTCCGCGCGATGCTCGATCCGGGGGATGAGGTGGTCATTCCCGAACCGTGTTTCGTGTCGTATCTGCCATGTGTGAAAATGGCGGGCGGCGTGCCGGTCCGGGTGTCGCTGGAGGAAAAAGATGAATTTAAGCTCACGGGAAAAAAACTGGAGGAGGCGATCACGGATAAAACAAAAATGGTCGTCCTGCCATTTCCGAACAATCCTACTGGGGCTGTTATGTCAGCGGGAGAACTGCAGGTAATTGCGGATCTTGTGAAAAAACATGATTTATTTGTAATGTCAGATGAGATCTATTCGGAACTGAGTTATCAGGGAAAGCATGTGTCCATTGCCAGCCTGTCTGGAATGGCGGAGAGGTCGGTCGTGATCAACGGGTTTTCCAAATCTTTTGCCATGACGGGATGGCGTTTGGGTTATGCGGCAGCGCCGAGGGAGATCATTTCCCAGATGACGAAGATTCATCAGTATGTGATCATGAGCGCTCCAACGACGAGCCAGTATGCGGCAGTCGAGGCGCTCAAGAACGGGATCGGGGATGTGGAGCGCATGCGTGAGTCGTACGACCAGAGGCGGCGGTTTCTCGTGAAGGAGTTAAATGAGATGGGACTTCCCTGTTTTGAGCCGTACGGGGCTTTTTATGTATTCCCTAATATAAGTAAGTTTGGTATGACGAGCGAAGAGTTCGCGACAAAACTTCTGCGGGAACAGCGTGTAGCCGTCGTGCCGGGAGATGCGTTTGGCCAATGCGGGGAAGGATTCCTCCGGATTTCGTATGCGTATTCGATCGATAATCTAAAACGGGCCTTGGAAAAGATACAGAATTTTATAGACATATTGCAGTAAACGTGCTATACTTAAAATCAGGATTCTTAGCACTATTTATCGTTGAAAGTAAGAGTGGGAGCGGTACGATACTACAGAAAGGGGAAAGGGAAACTATGGCAACACTGAATGCAGAACATATCAATCCTTTTTTAATGGCAGCAAAGAAAGTACTTCAGGATATGTGCTTCGTTGATGCTGCGATGCAGAAGCCATCATTGAAGGAAGCAAAGTTTGATCCGGACACATGGGTGATCATGATTGGAGTGACAGGAGAGATGCGCGGCCAGGTCATCATGGCGATGTCAGAGAAAAGCGCTTGCGGGATCGCATCTAAAATGTGTATGACGGATGTAAAGGAAATTGATGAATTTGCGGCCAGTGCACTCAGTGAGTTGGGAAATATGGTCATGGGAAATGCCGCTACTGTTTTTTCGTCCAATGGAATCGGTATTGACATTACACCACCTACATTGTCCCACGGGCAGGTGAGCTTTACGAATACATTTGCGAAAAACCTTTGTGTCCCTCTTACATTTGAGGATACGAAAGTGGAATTGTATTTGGCGCTCAAACAAGGTTGAGAAGGATGTTAAATATTGTTTTACTAGAACCAGAGATACCGGCGAACACGGGTAATATAGGACGGACTTGTGTGGCTGCTGGTGCAAGGCTCCATTTGATCGAGCCGATGGGGTTTCAGATCACAGAGAAACAGGTGAGACGTGCCGGACTTGATTATTGGGATAAGCTGGATTATATCATATATGATAGTTACCATGATTTCACGGAGAAAAATCCGGGGGCATGCGTTTATATGGCTACGACGAAAGCGCGGCGTGTGTATTCGGATGTCAGATACGAAAATGACTGCTATCTTATGTTCGGAAAAGAAAGTGCTGGTATACCCGAAGATATTTTAGTGGAAAATCAGGAGAAAGCGATTCGGATTCCGATGTTAGGGGATATTCGTTCCCTGAACCTGGGAAATTCTGTGGCGATCGTGCTTTACGAAGCACTGCGCCAGCAGGGTTTTTGTGAACTAAATACGGAAGGAAATCTTCACAGGCTCTCATGGAAGAGAGAAGAATAAAGGGGGATGCCTATTATGGGACGGAAAACGGAGAAGGATGATACGCAGATAAAGCAGCAACTAGAAGAAAAGCAGAAGAGACCCCAAAAACAGAAGAAACTGAAAAAAGAAACGAATGGAAAAGAAGTCGGAATGCCGTTGAAATTCAAAAGTCTTATTTTTGTTGCTGCCATGATCGTATTAACGGCAGCTACGACCATTTTCGTTGCACTGCCTACGATCCGGAACATTATGGGAGAGACGACTAGAAATTATATGTATGACCTAGCGGAAACAAATGGTCGGATCCTGGATCTTGAGGTCTATTCGTATGGAGTGAGCGTTGGACTATCTGAGGAAAAGCTGGAAGAAATGTTTCAAAATGTGATGGTAAAAGGTGTGTCGGATAGTTATGCGTACATTGTGACACCTGACGGTAATATGTGTTACCATCCCAAAAAAGAAAAGATAGGCAAACCGGTGGAAAATGAAGTGATCTCCCAGGTGGCTGCGGATCTTCAGGCGGGAAAAGATGTTGAATCAAAAATCGTATCCTATGAATTTAAGGGCGAGACAAAATATGCAGCTTATTATGTGAATCCCAATGGGTGCTTTCTGTTTGTCGTTACGGCCAATGAAGACGATGTGATGGGGACAGTAGATTTTGTGGGAAAGGTGATGTCCGTATCGGCGGTCATTGCTACTCTGATCGGATTAGCGATCGCGTTTATCGGTTTTCATTTTATGTTCCGTCCGCTTCGGAAAATCGCAGGCATTGTTTCGCGTATGGGCAATCTTGATTTTACCAGAGTGCCTGAAATTGATAAACTCCGAAACAGCCGTGACGAAATGGGTCTGATGGCGCGGGCGGTGTGCAGCGTTCAGGATCAGTTGAGAAATGCCGTGACGGAGTTGCAGGAACAGAGCCGTAAATTGTTCCAGTCCTCGGACAGCTTGAGTGGAAATGCAACGGTCACTGCACAGACGATCGGGCAGATCAATCATGCCATTCATGATATGGCAGAGGGGGCATCGTCTCAGGCATCCGATACGCAGGCGGCGACGGAAAGCGTGATCGTCATCGGAGATATGGTAAAGGAAACGAATGAGGAAGTGGCAAGGCTGCGCACCAACGTCGAGAGTATGCACGAGTCCGGCGCGGAGGCAGTGAAGACCCTGAAAGAATTGGAAAGTATAAACGCAGAAGTCAAAGAGTCGTTTGAACAGATTTTTGAACAAACAAATACGACGAATGAATCAGCGATGAAGATACAGGATGCGATCGAATTGATCACTTCGATTGCGGAGGAAACGAACCTTCTATCTTTGAACGCTTCGATTGAAGCGGCGCGAGCCGGGGAACAGGGAAAAGGTTTTGCAGTTGTGGCAAATCAGATCCAGAAACTTGCGGAGCAGTCCAATGAGTCTGCCATGAGAGTACAGCATATCACAAACTCGCTTATGGAAGATGCGGCGAAAGCGGTGAAAACGATGGATCAGGTAAAGTCGATCATGGATTCTCAGGTTCAGAAGGTAGATTTGACGGGAAGCATGTTTTCAAAGGTTCAGGCGGAAATTGACAATTCGATCAATGGAATCACAAAAATATACGAAAAGACGGAGGGTATGGACAGCGCAAGGGTTAATGTAGTAGATGTCGTCCAGAGCCTGACGGCGATTGCGCAGCAAAATGCGGCGGGAACAGAAGAAACGTCCGCATCGGTTCAGGAAGTAAATCAGGTCATAGATGACATGTCAGATAATGCGAAGCAGCTGAACAGCGTAGCGCAGACGATTGACGAGCATATGAGGAAATTTACGGTCTGAAAAATGGTGAGTATTTATTTTTAGAAAACTTGTAGGATTATATCGTAAGTGCTTTTGGAGGGAAGAAATTGCGTGCACAGCGGTATGATCCTCTTTTTATGTAAGTAAACTTACTTTTGGGGACAAAAGTTTACAGCTTATTCCTGTAAATTATAGATAAATTTCATAGACTTTTTAGCAGAAATGTAGTATAATTGATTAGATTGTATCATATATGGAAAGGATGGCATTTCATATGAGTGAAGACTGGACGCCTTCTCATCATTCTGAATTCAGGATGAAAGAAAACTCGGAATACATGAGAGAACAGCATCAGGAAATACTTCTTGGCAAGGAAGAAGGTTTGGATGTTTCGCTTTATTCAAATCCAGAGTTTAACTGGCTGCAGATGGAACAGATTCGAATGGGAATAAAGGACAAGATTGATGTTTCCATCTATGCGGATCCATCCTACAGCTATGAAACGATGAAACAGATCCGGCTTTCCATATATTCGGCTACAGATCTTATGGGTTATCTGAACAGAGGATTTGTGGATGATGAACTGGAACAGATCCGGCTTGCTTTGGAAGAGGATCTTCCGATAGATACATGGCTTACGGATGATATGTACGTGCAGCAGATTTATGAAATTCGGATCGGACTTTATGAGGGACTGCGGGTTTCTGTATATGCGGATTCCAAATATAATTGGATGCAGATGCGTGAGATTCGTTTGGGTCTGGAAAAGAAACTAAAGGTATCATGTTATACAAACTGTTTGTTCAGTCATTGGCAGATGAAAGAGATCCGCTTGGGCCTGGAGGCAGGACTAGATGTTTCGTCGTATGCAAAATTGATCTTTTCTGGTACAGATATGAAAGAAAAACGGGAAAATTTATTGTTGGAAAAGACGAAGACGTATATGATGGCTGATCAGCTCGGCATTGATGTACAGGCTTATAGGAAAAAAGAATTCAGTATTTTCGTGGAGGATAACGGAAATAAAGTATTTGGTTTTATCCAGTTGATTTCGGGTAACGTTGTTACGGAAGAAGATATTTATGAGGCATTGAAAACGAGAGGGATCATAAACGGGATTAAGCGCGATGTCGTCGCTGACATGGTGAAGAAAAGAAAGATGAATGAAAAAATACTGATCGCGGAAGGAACGCCTGCAAAAGCGGGTAAGAATGGTTGGTATGAGTTTTTTGTCCGGCTGGATCTACCCCGTATTCCCGCTCCGCTTCCCGATGGCGGTGTGGATTATGTCAATATTGAAGCGTTCGAAATGGTAGAAGAGGGAGAGAAGATTGCGGTTTATCATCCTGCCCAAAAAGGGGTTGATGGTAAAAATGTTTTTGGTGAAGTTCTTCACGCAAGCAAAGGGATTGAAAAGAAGCCTATCAAGGGAAAGGGATTTACGATCGCGCCCGACGGGGTGACTTATATATCCAAATTAAATGGAAAATTCGAATATGTGAATGGAAAAATTATCATCTCCAATATGATCATTGTTCGTGAGGATGTTACGGCTGTCACAGGGAAATTAGAAGTCGATGGATCGGTCTATGTGATTGGAAGCGTTTACTCAGGAGGTTATATTTCCGCTACGGGTGATATTATCATTGAACATAATGTAGAGGCAGCGAAGCTGATCGCCGGCGGAAACATTATGATCAAGAAAGGGAGCTGTTCCAAGAACGAGTGCTTCATTGAGGCGAAGGGCGAAGTTTCCGGCAGTTTCTTTGAAGCTGCCACGATCGAAGCCGATGGAAATATTATGGCGAATTATATCATGAACAGTGAGATCAACACGATGGGAAAGGTTATCGTTTCTGGCAGCAAAGGCATGCTCCTCGGTGGAAAGGTCCGTGCCGTCAGAGGGGTGGATACGTATAATCTGGGCAATAAGTCTCATATCAAGACGTTTTTGGAAGTGGGAAAAAATACTCTTTATGATAAGAAACAAGCTGTGTATGCGGAAAAGAGGGAACAAATCCTAGATGAATTATGGATGCTTGAAGAGCGTTGGAATAATATATTGCAATCTCTTCCCCCGGATAAGGAACAAGCGGAAGAACTTATTAAAAAGCTGAACGCTGCCATAGTGGCAAAAGATCATGAACTGGCAGGCCTGGATGCGGAAGTATCCAAACTGGCGAATTTGACTGACCAGGATATGCAGGCGGTTATTGTAAGAGGAAATGCCTATGAGGGCAGTGTGATCGAGATCAATACGATCAAGTATATGCTGCCATCGCAAGTGACTAGAATCGTGTTCAAGCTTAGGAATAAAAGTGTTGTTATGGTTAAATTGTAATTTTGGAAAAGGAGGTATGGCGATATGGTACGTGATAAGATCTTGATCCTTGAAGATGATGAAAAAAGCCGTACTCAACTGGTTGAAATATTTCGGGATCAGTTTAAGATCCTCGAAGCGTCAAATGAGACACAAGGGGTCGATATATTGAGAAAACATGCGGCTTCTATTGTTGTTATCTTAGTGAATATCAGCATACCAGCAAAAAATGATTTTCAGGTTCTGCAGCGATTAAGCAAAAAAAAGTTCTGCCGGCAGATCCCCTTTATGATGATAACGAGCGAAGAGACTTCGGGGTATGAGAAAAAAGGTTATGAGTACGGGATCGTAGGTTATATCAAAAAGCCGTTTTATCCGGATACGGTAAAACAGCTGGTAGAAAATGTCATTGACGTGTTCCAATACAAGTTGAAACTTGAAGTGATGGTCAAAACCCAGAATAAAAAGCTGAAGAAACAAAACGAGATGTTACAGCAGCTGGCGGAAAAGCAAAGGAATATGAACGGGATATTGATCGAGTCGCTGAGCAATATTGTGGAATTTCGAAACCTGGAGTCAGAACAGCATATTAAAAGGGTCCGTGAATTTACGCTCTGTCTCGGGAATAGTGTGATGAACCTGTATCCGGAGTATGAATTGACAGCGGAAACAATACAGGTTATCGGATGGGCATCTTCCCTGCATGACATCGGTAAGATCGTAATACCGGATCATATTATATTGAAAGCGGGTAAATTGAATGAGGATGAATATGAAGTCATAAAATCTCATACAACAAAGGGGGCAGAAATCATAGAGAAGTTGATCCACCTGGAAAATGAAGCATTTTGTGACTATGCTTATGATATAGCAAGGCATCATCATGAAAAATACGATGGAAATGGTTATCCCGACGGGCTAAAAGGAGAAGAAATCAGCATAGCGGCGCAGATCGTATCGCTGGTCGACGTTTACGATGCGCTTACATCCAGGCGTGTCTATAAAGCGGCATATAAGACAGAAAAAGCGTACCAGATGATTTTAAATGGACAAAGCGGCGTCTTTTCTTCGAAACTGCTAAAAGCGTTTACGGAAGTAAGGAAACCGTTTGAGGTCATTGTGAAAAAATATTCTGATGATTAAGAGGAAGATTTGGAATGCAAAGTCATAGGACAGACTTTTCTTCTAATATATTATAAGAAATGGCAGGGGAAAAGAGGAAGTAAGTTATGACATGCAGAGAGGCAATCTATTCGGAAAACGTGTTGGATTATATCGTGAATTCGTACGGTGGAAGGGAAATCACCGAGCAGCGGTATAATCCTCTTTGCATTTTGGAGGTTGATAATTTTCGCTCCATCATATATAAACAGGAGGAGAAGATCAATAGTGAGAGTATCGGTCGGTACGGTTACGGTTCGATCCCGCACGTTTATGGATTGATGGCGGATGAGGCGCTTGAGGCTTCCGGTGTTGCTAAGATACGGAGACAGCCGTATTTGGATCTGTATGGGCAGGGGATCCTGGTGGGGATCGTGGACACGGGGATTGACTTTGCGCATCCGGCATTTGTCAATGCCGATAATACGACCCGGATTCATTCCATTTGGGATCAGACGATCCGTGAGGGCGGTGATGTGAAAGGATTCCAGTATGGAAAAGAGTTTACGCGTGAGGAGATCAATGAAGCGCTAAAGGATGAGGAGCCGCTGTCTCTCATCCCGTCTCGCGATGAAAACGGGCACGGTACGTTTCTAGCGGGGATTGCTGCGGGAAATGAGATGCGGCAGGATGATTTTTCAGGAGTTGCACCATTGTCCGATCTCGTTATCGTAAAATGCAAGGAAGCAAAAAATAGTTATCGTGAGTTTTACCGGGTCCCGAATGGTGTGCCATGTTTTCAGGAAAATGATATTATGTGTGGGATTTCCTATATTTTACGTGTGGCGCAGGAGACGAGAAGACAAGTGGCGATCTGCATCGGGATGGGAAGCAATTTGGGAAATCACGATGGGGAGACGCCACTGTGCAGTATGATTGATTACATGAATATGCTTTCAGGCGTTTGTATCACGACCTGTGTGGGAAATGAAGGGAATGCGAGACATCATTATCATCTGACAAAGGAACGTGAGGAAATTGATATCAATGTGGAATTATCCAGCCAGGGGTTTATTTGTGAATTGTGGTGGAGAACGCCCGGTATCCTACGGTTTGATGTGGTGTCCCCTGCGGGAACTACGCTCGGGATTACCCGTGCGACGACACACACAAAAGTAAGAAAACTTTTTACGGTGGAAAATACGCTGCTGGAAGTACTGGGAGGGGAAGAGCAGCAGCAGACGAGGGACCAGGTCGTTATGTTTCGCTTTGAAAATAGTAAGGCGGGCATATGGAAGATTCTTGTTTCCACAGAAGAGGCAGATGTGGATTTTCATATGTGGCTGTCGATTACGCAGTTTCTTTACGGGGAAACAACTTTTGTAAGGCCGGATCCGAATGTGACGATCTGTGAGCCGGGGAACAGCAGACGTGCGGTTTCCGTTTCGGCATACGATCCTACAGATGGGGCGCTGTTTCTGCAGGCGAGCAGAGGTTTTACGCCCAGCGGCATTATCAAACCGGATGTCACGGCTCCCGGCGTAAAGTTGTATGGTCCGCTGCCCAAAAGTAATTATGGGAGTATGACAGGAACGGGGGTAGCCGCCGCGTTGACGACGGGGATCACGGCTTTGTATATGCAGCAGTATTCCGACTTTGTGATCAGTGGTAATTCTGTCCGCGAACTCCTGATCCGAGGAGCAGACCAGCGCGGGGAGGGGTATCCGAACCGGGAGTGGGGATATGGCACGGTAAACGCGTTCGAAAGTATATTTTATGAGTGATAGATAGAGATATAACAGGGTATGCGGATGGTGGTCATTATAGAGAAAAACGGCAGGAGATTAGAGTGACTCCTGCCGTTGTCAGTCATGGACTTATTTACACCTGCAACATGAAATGACATTCAGGTGTAAAAGATCCGAGTTTCACGGACTCAGGACATATAAATATCCGCGATACGGGAAGATTTCTCCGGAAACTCAGATTTCAGATACATCAGGTATTGTAATGCGCTTCCCTCATACGGGTGCGCATTTCCAAACAATCCGACTTCATAGCAATTACGGATGACATTGATGATACAATTTTCTGTATGATCCTCCTTGCAATCTTTGCATTCTTTTAAAATATGCGCGATGGCGGTCTCTAACTCTATTTCATCAAATACTTTAAAATCTGTGATCGGTATTTTATCAGTACCTCCCGGAACTTCTTTTTTGGGTTCTTTCATATAATCACTGATACACTGCTTTGCAAAACCTATCGTACACGCCTCTTCTTTACACTGTTCGCATACCGTATCATTCAAACAGCAGTTCTCTAAATCGTCTCTGATAAGTTCTGCATTTAGTCCTTTCTTATGTTCTTCTGCCATAAGTCACCTCCAATTAGATAGATTTGAGTGTCTGTCATGACCGGCAGATCAAAACTGCGATATGCCGCTTATCAAGTATAGCATATAGCGCAAATATTTTCTATAGTAATTTGCAGGACACGTACAAAAAACTGCCATTGATTTTATACCAGAACTAGTCTATAATATTATCCATAAGTACGTGCCGGTTCAGGTACGGAGAAACGCATAAAAATAGAAGGAGGTATTGTAATGATACGCGATAAGAAGCATAGGCTTTTGCGCCGTAGTATGGCGGTTCTTCTCGGGGGAGCGCTCGTACTCGGGTCGGTTCCTTACAGCGAGGTACCGTTTGTACTGGCGGCCGAGGAATCGGCGGATAACAAGGCGGCATTCAACGAAGACGTAAGTTTGTTAAAATTTAAATACAAACAAGTCATTTCGAATCTGGATCTGCCAAAGGAAGGCAAAAATGGAAGCAGTATTATATGGAGTTCTTCCAAAGAGGGGACGATCGCGAACGACGGAACGGTGACACGGCCGTCTGCGGGAAGTCCGGATGAGGAAGTTACGCTGGAGGCTACGATTTCAATGAATGATCTATCAACGAAGAAGCTATTTTCGTTCACCGTTTTGGCAGAGGATTCGATTTCCGGCCTCAAACAGTTTGAACTGGATGATGTAACCGTTACGGATCCGTATTATTTGGCAGCGCAGAATTCAGACATTGAGTTCTTGAAGAAATTTGATAATGACCGCATTTTATCCCGTTTCCGTGAAACGGCCGGCATAGATACGAAAGGGAAGGATCCGTACAAAGGCTGGGAAGACAGTCTGCTCGGCGGACACTGCGTCGGACATTATTTATCGGCCTGTGCGCAGGGAGTGAAAGCGACCGGCGACCAGGAGTTGAAACAGAAACTGGACGAGATCATTTCCGGACTGAAAGAATGTCAGGATAAGCTTGGTACAGGATTTTTGTTTGGAGCGAAGATCAACAAGAAAGATAATGTCGAGCATCAGTTTGATGTGGTGGAGGCAAAAGGATATTCCAATGAAATCTGGGTGCCGTGGTACAATATGCACAAAATGGTAGCCGGACTGGTAGATACATATAAGTTTACCGGAAATGAAGAAGCGCTGGAGACGGCGAAGTCACTCGGAACATGGGTGTATAACCGCGTGAGTAAGTGGACCGATGGGGTCAGGAAACGCGTACTCAGTGTCGAGTATGGCGGGATGAATGACTGCATGTACGACCTGTATTTCTTCTCGGGTGACCCAAACCACTTAGAGGCGGCACACCAGTTTGATGAGGATCGGGTTAAGGTTAACAACAAAGGTGAAGTGACAGATAGGGAACTATTGGAAACAGTGCTTACCGGAAATGAAAACACATTGAACGGCAAGCATGCGAATACGACGATCCCCAAATTTGTCGGAGCGTTAAAACGCTATACTGTCTTAAAAGCAAGGGGAGAGGCGACAGAGGAAGACGATAAGTATCTGAAATACGCAGAGAAGTTTTGGGATGTGGCAGTGGATAACTATTCCTACATAACGGGAGGCGTGAGTGTAATGGAGCACTTCCGTCAGGCAGGAAAGCTGGATGCGACGCGTACGAAAACAAACTGTGAGAGCTGCTGTGCCCACAATATGCTGAAGTTGTCGCGCGAACTGTATCAAGTGACTGGAGAGAAGAAGTATTCCGATTACTATGAGACGACGCTGCGCAACTCGATCATGGGGGCAGTGAAATCCGAAGATGGTTCGGCGGCTTACTTTATCCCGATGGCGACCGGGTATTTTAAAACATTCGGAGATCCGGATCCGGCCAAGAACATGTACTGGTGCTGTACCGGTAGTGGAATGGAGAACTTTACGAAACTCGGCGACAGCATTTATTTCCACAATGACAATACATTAGTTGTAAACCAGTATGTCGCTTCCAAAGTAAAATGGGAAGAGAAGAATTTGGAGATCACGCAGGAGTCAGATGTGACGAAATCCGACGTGGCGACGTTAAAAGTTCATATGCTGAACGGCGCTTCGGCACAGAATGCGGTAATCGCGCTGCGTGTGCCGGACTGGGCCAGCGGCAAGGTGACGGTAAAGGTAAATGGGACGACGGTAAAAGATGCCGCTTCTAACGGGTACATTTCCCTTAGCCGTGAGTGGAAGGAAAATGACGACATTACGATCCAGTATCCGATGGCAGTGACGGCCGCAGGACTGCCGGACAACAATACGGTATACGGGTTCCAGTATGGGCCGACCGTGCTGGCTGCGAAACTTGGTACGAAGCGCATGAAGGAAACAACATGGGCCGGAGCGAATCTGACAGCTCCGCTTTATAAGGTGGTAGGACCGGACGAAAAGAGCATTACGTTAGGTTATGGCGATTCGCAGGCGGCTACTCCGTTTGCCAGCGAGACGCTTTCGATCCAGGAAATGCTCACAATGGATGAATTTATCGAAAACATCGACAGCTATTTAGTCAAAGATGAATCCGCGGATACGCCTACGTTTAAGATGACAGGTACCAATGCGGAGGAAACATTTGACGGCGGCCTGACATTCGTACCATTTAATACGTTAAATGATGAGAGATACGGAATCTACTGGTATTTTGAGAGTCCGTTTGATGTGGCGGATGAGAGTGATATTCTGAAAGGTAAACAAAATGGAAGGGTAAGTTCCAGTATGCTGGACTCCACCCAGCCAGGATATGGCCAGTACGAAAACGACGCTATCCATCAGATGCAGGAGAAAGATTCGATGGCCGGTACGATCGAAAATGGCGGAAGTACCCGATGTGCCAAAGCAGGCGGCTACTTTATGTACAATTTCATCGTTGATAAGGAAAAAACGAATTCGGTTCTCTGCCGTTTCGCCAAAGAAGACAATGGCAAGACGATGAAGATCTCGGTTGGCGATCAGGTGATCGCGGAAAAGACGCTTGATTACAAAGGCGACGAAGAGTTCTTTATGGAGTATTTTGAGATTCCGGCGGATGTGCTGGCAGCTGCGTTGAAGACGATTTCTGTAGCAGATGACGAAGGGGTGGAGACATCTTACACGGTTGTGACCGTGAAGTTTGAAAGCGCATCGGCAACCGAAGACAGCGCAAGATTAGTCGGTGGTCTCTCGATGACGAAGAATTTTGACAAAAATGCAGTGCTGACTGCCGTAACGAGCAGCAACGGAGACGTTCGCAGTGAAGGTGATACTTTTACGGTATATCTTCCGGCAGGAACAGGCAGCACGAAACTGAAATTTGATATCGCGGACCGCTACGGACTGCTGTATATCAACGATACACTGGTAAATGACGGAAGAAAGCAGGAATATCTGCTGACAGAAGATACGACGACCCTTTCGTTGAACGTATTTGCTGAAGATCATGAGACTTCGAAGACGTATACGGTCAAGATTTTGAGAGGCGTGGATGCGCCGTCAAATGATACGCCGAAACCTGACACGCCGACACCGGTACCGTCTCCATCCGTACCAGGCAATGTGCCAACACCGGTGCCGAATATCACGCCGCCAAATACGCAAAAACCGAAGACGACAAAGAAAGCTTCGATTTCCATTACGGCAAAGAAAACGGTGAAAAAGGGTAAGACCATCACGATCAAAGCGAAGCTGAAAAATGTTTCCGGCAAGGTGAAATGGTCGGTAAACAAAAAGAAACTTGCTAAGATCACTGCGAAAGGCGCAAATAAGGCGAAACTGAAAGCGCTGAAAAAAGGAAAAGTCAAAGTGACGGCAAAAGTGAAGAAAGTAAAGAAAACGATAACCATTAAGATCAAATAAGTGGAGAGTTTTGAATGATTGCAAAGCAGATGGAAGAGTTGGTAAATGGGAGTTCCGTAATCCGCGCCATGTTTGAGGAAGGAAAAAAGATGGCGGCGGAATACGGAGAAGAAAATGTGTTTGATTTCAGCCTCGGGAATCCGAGCGTGGAACCCCCGGAAGAGGTGCGGCAGGCTATGATCGACATTATCAAAAGTGAGCAGCCGAATTATTTGCATGGTTATATGAATAATTCAGGCTATGAGGATGTCAGAAGGACAGTAGCAGACAGCCTGAATCAAAAGCACGGAACCCATTTTACCGAACAGAATATCGTGATGACGGTTGGCGCCGCCGGGGGACTGAATGTGATGTTGAAGGCGCTTTTGGATCCCGGTGACGAAGTGATCGTATTCGCCCCGTTTTTTGGGGAGTACAGAAATTATGTGGCTAATGTAGGCGGAACGACGGTTGTGGTTGCGCCCGACACGGAAACGTTTATGCCGGATCTGTCTGAATTTGAGAGACGCATCACCAGACGGACGAAAGCTGTCATCATCAATACGCCGAATAATCCGACGGGAGTTGTCTATACGGAAGACGTACTGCGCGGATTGGCGGCTGTCTTAGAGAAGAAGCAAGATGAATTCGGAACGGATATTTATCTCATTTCGGACGAACCTTACCGCGAACTCGTGTATGACGGCGTGACTGTGCCGTATGTCACGAAATATTACGACAATACGATCGTCGGATATTCTTATAGTAAATCTCTTTCGTTGCCCGGTGAGCGGATCGGCTACCTCGTCATACCAGACGAGGCGGCCGATTCTGACCGGATCATGGCGGCGGCAAACGTGGCCACGAGGATCCTCGGGTTTGTAAATGCCCCTTCGCTCCAGCAGAGGGTTATTGCCAGGTGCATAGATGCCAAAGTGGAGGTGGAAGTCTATGACAGAAACCGCCGGCTATTGGTAGAAAATCTTAGGAAATTCGGTTATGAGTGCGTGGGTCCGGACGGGGCATTTTATCTGTTTGTCAAATCCTTAGAGGACGATGATGCGGCATTTGCGGCGAAGGCAAAGGAGTTAAAGCTTCTCGTTGTTCCCGGAAGTTCATTTGCGTGCCCTGGATTTGTACGGATCGCTTACTGTGTCAGCTATGATATGATCGTGAGGGCGCTGCCCGCATTTAAAAAGCTAGCGGATGCTTATCGGTAAGAAGGGGATCGTTAAGTTTTTACCTGGCACGTTTACAGGAACGATAATTTAGCAGGATTTGGCGCATTCAGTATGCGCAGATGGAGGAGAGAGTGAAAAAGAAACGAGAATGGGCTGCATATGTACGCAGGGTGACGCCATATGTGCCGGGAGAGCAGCCGAATGAAACAGATATGATCAAATTAAATACAAATGAAAATCCATATCCACCGTCACCAAGTGTATTTGAGGTACATCGAAATATGGATGTTACTGATTTTTCCCTGTACCCGGAGTTGTCAGCGGGGAGTTTGACTAGAAGCCTGGCGAATTACCACGGGATTTCTGACAGGGAAGTATTTGTCGGCGTCGGTTCGGATGATGTCCTTTCTTTAGCGTTTCTCACATTTTTTAATTCAGAAAAACCCATTTTGTTTCCGGATATTACATATTCTTTTTATCCCGTTTGGGCAGATGTTTACCGCATTTCGTATGAATGTATGCCGCTGCGGGATGATTTTACGATAGAGGCGGACGATTACCAGAGGGAAAATGGCGGGATCGTCATCGCGAACCCAAACGCGCCGACGTCGATCGGGATGCCGGCTTTGGAAATAGAAAAGGTGATCCGAGCTAATCCGGGCGTCGTTGTGATCATTGATGAAGCCTATGTGGATTTTGGCGGAGAGACCGTTTTGCCATTGATAAAACAATATGATAATCTTCTCGTCGTGCGTACGTATTCGAAATCCCGTTCGCTGGCGGGGATGCGTATCGGTTATGCGATGGGAAGCGAGGGGCTTATACAGGCGTTGAATGACGTGAAAGAATCGATCAATTCGTATACGATGAATACTGCGTCCATTCGTATCGGCATTGCTTCGTTAGGGGACGAGGATTATTTCCAGTCCACCCTGCAAAAGGTTATGGATACACGAAAGCGCACGAAAAGCGCTCTGGAACAGATGGGATTTGACGTAAAAGATTCCCAGACGAATTTTCTTTTTGCGTCCCACCGCACAGTGGCGGCGGAGGAGATTTTTGAACAGTTAAAGCGAAGACATATTTATGTGAGGTATTTTGCGAAGGAGAGGATAAAAGATTATCTGCGGATCACAGTGGGTACTGAGGTGCAGATGGATCGATTCCTTCAGGCAGTTCGAGAAATTATAGGTACTTTTTGACATTTGAATCATATACTGGAATAAAGGCGGTAGTGAGGTGTATGATGAGAAGGGAAAGGAGAATCGAGGGGATCGATGTGAGCCACTGGGAGGGAGATATAAACTTTCAGGAGGTAAGGCGCGCGGGGATCCGCTTCGTTTACATGAAGGCCAGCGAAGGGGTGTCCTATATCGATCCGGATTTTGAACGGAACTACAGAGAGGCCAGGAAGGCCCGGTTGAAAATTGGTTTTTATCACTATGTGACCGCAGGCAGTGAAGAAGAGGCGCGGGCACAGGCGCGGCATTTCGCGGACGTAATTTGGGGCAAGGTTTATCATGGCTGTCCGGTTATGGATTTTGAGTCGTTTGACAATCTGTCAAAGGATCAGATCAATGAGGTCTCTATTGCTTTTCTTCAGGAACTGCGAGAGGTGACCGGCAGACGGGTAGCGATCTACAGCGATGCCAATAATGCGACAAATACGTTTGATGCGAGACTTGCGGTTTATCCGCTCTGGATCGCGGATTACGGAGTGGCGCGGCCGGACATGAGGAATCATTGGAGGCGCTGGGCGGGGTGGCAGTATACGGATGCCGGAAGAGTGGAAGGAATTCACGGGAGAGTGGATCGGAATTATTTTACTGAGGAGATGCTTGTTTCACGTAAATCGGTTCTGAGTGACGAAGATGAAGAGGAGAACTGTGATTAAAAGAAGATTTTTTCCAATAAAAAAACGGAGTATATCCCCGATGTGTTCCTCTTTGGGGATATGCCCCTTATTTTTGTTTGTACTGGGCTAGCTGGATTTGAACCAGCGAATGTAGGAGTCAAAGTCCTATGCCTTACCCCTTGGCGATAGCCCAACATCCTACATAAAAAACTGATAGGAAAGGGTGGGTAATGGGATTCGAACCCACGGCCTTCAGAGCCACAATCTGACGCGCTAACCAACTGCGCTATACCCACCATGTAAAACGATAAATGATCCATAAGTTATCATATAAGAATGGATCCGGCGCAACTGCGCCGTAACGTATCAGGAGGGATTCGAACCCCCGACCCACGGCTTAGAAGGCCGTTGCTCTATCCAACTGAG
>CAJUTR010000028.1 GCA_910589665.1 uncultured Eubacterium sp.
AAGAATCCCGTATTTATGTGGGTTCTGGCGTTTCGCAAACGCCTAAGTGTTTGTAGGTGGAAAGGAGGGATGTTCAATGACTGAAAAAGTGTGTAATGTGTTAGCGGCTTTGGCAGAACGGGTGGCTCCAGTTACGGCTGGTTCATGTAGAGCTTGTTTTTATGAAGAAAAAGAGCCGGCTGGACTGCAGGAGTTTGTTGCAAAGAAGTCAGAGAATGTGAAGTAGACGGTTTTGGGATTTACTGTTTCATGAGATTTCGTTTTGGAAAGAAGATGAAATTGTTGTTTCTCACGATTAGGGTGGGAGATAATATACGGATGTCGTTATACGGAACGGTCCATGAGGAAGTGCGGATTTTTTGTGTATAAGGACGAACCATAGGATAACAGGGCAGTATACGAAACGGAGAGTGAGGCAGATGAAAAGATACCATATTGTTTATGTTGTGATCTATTTGTGGATCTAGGAATTACTGGCCGAGGAAGAGTTTTGAGATTATGGATCTTTTAGAGGTGAGAGAATGTACCAGAGTGAGAAACCTGTTTGCAGAGGGTCTATTGAAAAAAGCGTTCTTTTTACAAATTTAGTGTAACATAATACGGAATAAAATAAAAAGCAGAATTATAATTATGAAAACAATAGTGAATAAGAATAACAGTTATTGTTTTGAAAATAGCTCACAGTTTACGATACAAATAGAAAAAAAATATTTCTGTATGGAAAACAATTCGTTTGTTGTTTTGCTTCGGCAAGATGTTGATCGGTATGCAGAAAGCAGCAAATTGGTACGCGATACGCCGCCAGTCATCCTGCGTTATGATCTAATGCAAAATGGCGGAAAGACAAAAAGGAAGAAAGATGAAAGTTTGGACATAACAGATGGATTGGTAGACAATATGGATGATGTCATACATATAGAAAATCAAGCTGGTAATGAAGTATCCAGCTGTCATATTGGTAGGGCAGGAAATCTAAGATTAAATGCTTTGCTGGGATCAACGATGAGAGAAGGGGAATATACCATTTTTGCTTGTTTTGATTCACAGCAGACAATGATAAATGGAAAGAGAAAGATGTCTGTTCAAAAAAAGCAGGAAGGCAAACTGGATCTGGAAATTTCCGTGCCAGAACAGACGGGGAAATATGAGTTTCAGCTGTTCTTTGTCCCCTCTTCATATGAAAAAATGGATGATCAGAATTTTTCAGAGTATAGTATTCTTGCTAGTCAAAAGCAGACCGTTTATGTTGAGTAAATCTGATCAATTGGTGTCTGTGGTTCAGATTTTGTAGAATACAGAAAGGAACAGCTATCATTATGAAACGCTATGTCTTAACACAATGGAAGGCCCATAAGGCAACCGTGGCACTGATTATTTTCGGATTTTTTGTTGCCGACCTGATCCTGTCGATTGGGGTCACGGTTTCGAGGCGGCAGTTTGAGTATTAGCATGACGGGATGATCGGCAATCCGGATGAGCAGCTCGTCATAAATTTCAGGATGGTGGATGGTGAAAATACTAGGAGCGTGCTAGAGACCGTCAGCGGGTTCGGGGAGGTGCAGGTCCTGAATGCGGATGCCGTACCGGTAGGGAACGGGGACGTGGAAAAGATGATCTCCCCAGTGCCCGTTTGGTTTGAGCGGGAGGAAGACTGACACATCCCCATCATTAAGGGGCGCTACCTGTCGGCAGGGGACATGGAGAGCCAGGAGAGGGTAGCGGTGCTGGGGAAGGAGGCCGCAAGGGAGCTTCACGCAGATACCGGCCAGATGATCCGGGTGCGGGGGGAAGAATACCGAGTGATCGGGATCGCCGGGCGGACATACCGGGAGACCCAGTGGGATGACGTGATGTACGTGCCGTGCGGGATGTTCTATGAAGGGGACTGCGCACCACTTTCCGGCGGCGTATCGGTCCTGTTGAAAAGTGGAAAGGAAGGGTTTGTGGAGTGGTACGGAACGGCGGGGGATATGCGGGAGGGCATCCAGTATGAGGAAATCTCCGGACAGATGGATGCGAGCGGACTGAGAAACGCGGTCAGCCTGACCGAGATCCTGAGCGTATGCGTGTTTGCCGTGGCGATCGTGAACATATCGAACCTGATGCCGTACTGGGTTCTGGAGCGCAGGAATACATACGGGATCATTAAGGCGCTCGGGGGGTATGACGGGTATATTTTTAAGCTGATCCTGTGCGAGGTATTCGCCCTGACGGCGGCTGGCAGCCTGCTGGCACTTGTCGTACAGCAGGCGGTCCATCTGCTGGCTGACTCGCTGCCGCTCGAACTGGAACTGGTGAATGTAGGTGTTTCTGCCGCCGTGGCAGCCCTGACGGGATTTATCGCCGCTCTGATCCCCGCGGTCCGGGCGGTCAGGCTGCAACCGGTGGAAGTTTTGAACGAGGGGGACGTGTAGGGATGTTGAGGATCATACTGGTATCATTGAGAAAACGGGTAAAGAGGTTTGCGCTGGTGTTCGTACAGTTTTTTATTGGTCTTACGGTGCTGTTGTTCGGGATGTTTTCCGTCGAGAGGTTTTTTCGGTACGAGAGGAACGTGGAGCAGGTATTGCCGGCGGACATGCTGCATCTCATGGGGGCGTCCGGCTCAGGGAAGACGACGCTTCTCAACATCATCGGCCTCCTGGATGAGGTGACGGAGGGGGAGTACCATATGAATGGCTGTGATATGTGGGAGTGCGGTGAGAAGGAGAAGGCCCGGATCCGGAACCAGGAGATGGGGTTTGTGTTCCAGAATTTCCACCTGATCCCGGAACTGACGGCAGCGGAGAACGTGAAACTGTCGATGGATATCTTTAACTTGTTTGAGGGGAGGCGCATAGCGCAGAGGGAGATGTATGCGCGCAGCAGTGAGCTGCTTGCCAGGGTTGGGCTGGAGCGCGAGTTAAAGAAGAAGCCGCCACAGCTGTCGGGCGGGCAGAAACAGAGGGTCGCTATCGCCAGGGCGCTGGTGAACCGGCCGGATATTATCCTGACGGATGAACCGACGGGGGCTCTTGATCAGCGGACGTCGGATGAGATCATGGGACTGCTTGGCCGTCTGAATGAAGAGGGACATACGGTGCTGATCGTTACCCATGATGAGAAGGTGGCGGGAGCCAGCAGCAGGACGGTGTATCTGGAGGATGGCGTGGCTGTTGGAGGGAAAATGGATTGATGGATCAAGTATAATACATCATGATGTAAAGAAAAAGGGGAAATCTAACCACTTGTCGCAAAAATTGACCGTTCGTCGCATTGTTCTTGTAAGAGGAATGTCTTCGGTGTTATGGTTAATGTAAAACATAGTTAAATACATAAATAGAAGATGGATCTTTTAGAGGGAGGTGAGAGAATGTACCAGAGTAAGAAACCTGTTTACAGAGGGTCTATTGAAAAAAGCGTTCTTTTCATATGGTAGTCGTATACCGAACAGAACGCATAAATACATATCAAATACATTATCTAACAAACTAATGATAGGCTTAAAATGATGCGATTTATATTATTATTGAAGAGAAAAGGAGAGCAAAACGCTTGTTTTGAAGACTATATTGAATATATAGGGTACTATAAGGAGCACTTATTTATGGTGGGCAGAGGGGAAGGGGAACTGTACCTCTATCAGGTGACTGCCGATGGGAGCCAGAGAAAAAAATTGTGTAAATTCGGACTTTTTGATGATGATAGTGAAAGTTTTTCTTTTTTGGTAGCCGTACACAGAGGTTATTTTTATTATAGTATCTTACCCTTTCAAAGGCTTCCGGTAGTGCGTAGTGTCACGGCTTTTCGCATTTCTCTGACGGATGGAAATTATGAAAAAGAAGAAGTGGTAGAAGATGTAGTAACAGGTGATGCTGCTATGGATGCATTGTATGCGGTTGGCGACTATATCTTACGATTTTACGGATTTGTATAGTTTTGAAAATGAAGCAGGTATTCTGCAGGTTTTTGATATGTCGGAGGGAAGGGAAATATGGCTTGTGAATGAACGTGGTTATGAGGGTTTGATCGGGGAGGAGGCGGATGGGCAGCGGAATGCTGATGGTTTTATGGCGGGGGTAAGTCTTCGCCTTATGCTGTCTGGGTGTTTTACTTATGAAAAAAAGAGCGGCATGGTTCCGCTTCTTCGAGGAGCAAAACGGGGACAGGGATGGCTGTTCCGCAGAAAGCATATGGTGGCTGATCTGCTTACCTTAGTTGTGTGTGGGACGATGGTCATGGCAGAATGGAAGCGCGTGACAGCGTATTACACATTACACTGTTTGGCGGCTCCTGTTCAAAGTCTGCCGTTTTTATCTGGACTTACGTTGCCGGTAACGATTGGCGGGTATTTAGTGATGATGGCCGTGGCGGAGTATCTGATTTTATATACGTTTAAAAATCTGATCTTGTGTTTTTCCGTGTTATGTACGAAAGTGCAGTTGGTCGTATTGGCGGGGGACTTATTTTTAATAACTAATGTATGGATGAAAATATTGATTGTAACAAGTATTTCTACTGATGCCTCGTTATATTTTAGATGTGTGGAGATGGCTGTGTTAGCAGTGGGAAATATTTTTCTACTTCGGATAGGGAAAAGGCGTTTTTCTTCTGTGGCGTCTGGTACTTGATAAGATTGGAATGACTGATTATCTGTTCTTTTGATACTTTTTTCTTTGGATCGTAGTATCATCTGTGCTATTGATTCGATTTGCGTACCAGTACCATATGATAATAAGGCAAATTTCAACCTATCCTATACGAAAAGATGAGCAGTACCAAAGGGTTTTTGCGGAAGTTGTCAGTGGTAGTCAAAAGCAGATGAAGATCAATGTACGATACAGCAGAAAGTAAATGGACTGCACTAAAATATCTGGATATGATAGTTCGTTCATCCTCTAAGTAATGAGTATAGGTCCCCAAATGCTTCGCCGCGATAACTTCAATGTTCTTCATCCCGGGCTCATGAGCCAGAGCCGGTAATCCGTGACATCCCCCGCCTTAGGGGCAGGTTCTGTATTTGAGATATGAACGACCGGTTCCATATTCAAAAGTGCTTCTTGGCATTGACCATAAACAAGGGATAAGCGGTAACAGGTTTCCGAAAGTTACCGCCAATGAAAAATGGATATGTATCCGCCCCGTATTTTATAAGTTCAAAGCTTTGGATGAATTGCGCTGGTTATTCAATGAAAGAAAAGGGAAGATTTTCTAAAATCAAAAGCGGTGCAGGATAAAATGTCCGGACACCGCTTTTACTACTGTTCTATTTACATATTAGATTTACAAATGGAAAACCACCATTACAGATCACAGATTTCACTATGCAGTTCCTGAAGCGACTTCACCTCTGTACTCTCATGCGTCTTCACATAATGGATCCCGTCGGCCGTCGCTTTCGCAGCGGCAAGTGTCGTCATATAAGGCACTTTCCCTTTGATCGCAGCCTTCCGCAAATAACTGTCGTCATGTACGCTGTCCTTGCCGACCGGGGAGTTGATGATCAGCTGGATGTCGCCGTTCGTGATCATATCTAGTATGTTTGGGCGCCCTTCGTAAAGCTTTTTCACCTTCTCAGCAGGAATACCAGCCTCATGGATCAATTCATAGGTGTGTCCCGTAGCCACGATCTTAAACCCATCTCCTGCAAAACTTTTTGCCACTTCCACTACTTCGGTTCGATCTTTGGCATTGACAGAGATCAATACCGTTCCCTCGAGCGGAAGTGTAGACTGTACGGCTTCCTGCGCTTTAAAGAACGCTTCCCCGTACGAGTGCGATAGACCGAGAACTTCGCCGGTAGAACGCATTTCTGGGCCGAGTACCGGATCGACTTCCTGGAACATATTAAAGGGAAAAGCAGCTTCTTTCACACCATAGTTCGGTATGTTCTGTTCTTTCAGTCCGACTACCGGAGACGGCCGCCCCGTCAGTTCGGATGTAATAATATCGGTAGCAAGAGGAACCATACGGATGTTGCACACTTTGGAAACCAGAGGCACGGTACGGGATGCTCTCGGATTGGCCTCCAATACGTAGACTTTCCCGTTCTCGATGGCGTACTGCATGTTCATCAGGCCTTTTACGTGCATCTCTTCTGCGATCCTTTTCGTATATTCTTTGATCGTTTTGACATTATCTTCTGAAATGTGAACGGAAGGGATGATGCAGGCGGAGTCTCCCGAATGGACGCCGGCCAGCTCAATGTGTTCCATCACGGCAGGAACAAACGCATTTGTTCCGTCGCTGATTGCATCCGCTTCACATTCCATCGCATGATTTAAGAAGCGGTCGATGAGGATCGGGCGGTCAGGTGTGACGCCGACAGCTGCATTCATGTATTCTTCCATGCTGCCGTTATCATATACCACTTCCATTCCGCGGCCGCCGAGTACATACGAAGGACGTACCATAACTGGGTAGCCGATACTTTCTGCGATGGAAACGGCTTCTTCTACTGTCGTTGCCATGCCGGATTCCGGCATCGGGATCTCCAGCTTGTCCATCATTGCGCGGAATTGGTCGCGGTCTTCTGCCAAATCGATCACAGAAGGTGATGTTCCGAGGATCTTCACGCCGTTCTTCTCAAGCTCTGCCGCTAAATTCAGCGGCGTCTGCCCGCCAAACTGTGCGATAACGCCCAACGGCTTTTCTTTATTGTAGATGCTTAGTACATCTTCTAGTGTCAGCGGTTCGAAATACAATTTATCTGATGTGTCGTAGTCGGTGGATACCGTCTCCGGGTTACAGTTGACGATGATCGTTTCGAAGCCCAGATGTTTCAGGGCGATGGCGGCATGGACACAGCAGTAATCAAATTCAATTCCCTGGCCGATTCGATTTGGGCCGCCGCCGAGGATCATAATTTTTGGCTTGTCCGACGTGACCGGATTTTTGTCTGGCGCGTTGTAGGTAGAATAGTAATAAGCGTTGTTTTCCGTGCCGCTGACATGGACGCCTTCCCACGCTTCGCAGACACCGAGGGAAATCCGTTTGTTTCGGATGTCTTTTTCTGGGATTTCCAGGATTTTACTTAAATATTTATCCGAAAAGCCGTCCTTTTTCGCTGTGGTGAGAAGCTTATCCGATGGAAGGCTGCCTTTGAATTTCAATAGTTCTTCCTCTTCCTCGACTAGTTCTTTCATCTGTTCGATAAAGTAGGCCTTTACTTTCGTGAGATCATGGATCTCTTCGATCGTAGCGCCTTTTCTCAGCGCCTCGTACATGATAAAATGCCGTTCGCTCGATGGTGTGATCAAAAGCTGAAGGAGTTCCTTCTTCGTCATAGAATCGAAATCTTTCGCGTGGCCCAGACCGTAGCGACCGGTTTCCAGGCTGCGGATGGCTTTTTGGAACGCCTCTTTATAGGTTTTGCCAATGCTCATCACTTCCCCGACCGCGCGCATCTGGGTACCGAGTTTATCCTCTACGCCTTTGAACTTTTCAAACGCCCAGCGAGCGAATTTGATCACGACATAATCGCCGTCTGGTACGTATTTGTCGAGTGTGCCGTACTTGCCGCACGGAATATCTTTTAATGTCAGTCCGGAAGCCAGCATCGCCGACACGAGCGCGATCGGGAAGCCGGTTGCTTTGGAAGCGAGGGCGGAGGAACGGGACGTACGCGGGTTGATCTCAATGACGATGATCCGGTCGCTGACTGGGTCGTGAGCAAACTGTACATTGGTACCGCCGATGACCTGTACCGATTCCACGATCTTATACGCCTGTTCCTGCAAGCGTTTTTGACATTCCTCGGAAATGGTCAGCATCGGCGCGGAACAGAACGAATCGCCTGTATGTACGCCCAACGGGTCGATATTTTCGATAAAGCACACAGTAATAATGTTATTTTCGGCATCGCGTACGACTTCTAGTTCCAGTTCTTCCCAGCCGAGAATGGACTCTTCGACGAGTACCTGCCCGACGAGGCTTGCCTGAAGGCCGCGCGCGCATACGGTTTTTAATTCTTCTTTATTATAAACGAGGCCGCCGCCTGCGCCGCCCATCGTGTACGCCGGGCGGAGTACAACGGGATAACTGAGTTTGTCAGCGATAGCCAAAGCCTCTTCTACGCTGTAAGCAACTTCGCTGCGGGCCATTTCGATCCCCAGCTTGTCCATTGTTTTTTTAAATTCAATCCGGTCTTCACCGCGCTCGATCGCGTCGACCTGAACACCGATTACTTTTACATTATATTTGTCTAAAATTCCTTTTTGGTTCAATTCCGCACATAAATTCAGGCCGGACTGCCCTCCTAAGTTGGGAAGTAAGGCGTCGGGCCGCTCTTTTGCGATGATCTGCTCCAAACGGTTTACATTCAAAGGCTCGATATAAGTGACATCGGCAGTTTCCGGATCAGTCATGATCGTAGCAGGGTTGGAATTCACCAATACGATCTCGTACCCCAGTTTACGCAGTGCTTTACAAGCCTGAGTGCCGGAATAATCAAACTCACACGCCTGACCGATGATGATCGGGCCAGAGCCAATAATAAGTACCTTGTGAATATCAGTTCTTTTTGGCATTTTGTATCCTCCTAGTCTCTTTCAATCACACATATTCATATTATATTATAACGGAAATGAGAAAAACCTCAAGCGATTTTTTACGGGGAAGGAAAATTATTTGCTTTTTTTTTCGAATTGTGGTATTCTTTTCACCGAGCGGTATTCGTAGGAAACTGCATCAGATGAGTTTTGATTGTCACTGTCTGCCGCATTCGGAGAGAGCAGGTGATGACATGGAGATTGGTATGATCGGGGCCGGAAAAGTCGGGTGTTCGATGGGAAAATATATGATAGAACACGGATTCAAGGTGGCCGGTTATGTTAGCAGACACAGGGAAAGCTCGGAACAGGCTGGGACTTTCACAGGAACAAAAGTATTTGAAGATTTATATGAATTGATTCAGGCATGCGGATTGCTCTGCCTCGCCGTTCCCGACGATGAGATCGGGAATGTCTGGCAGCAGATGCGCGGAATGGGAGAAAAAGGTTCTGCCGTACATCCGCTTGCGGGTAAAATAGTATGCCATTTCAGTGGCTCATTATCATCTGCTGTATTTTCAGGAATCGAAAGTACCGGCGCGGCCGGCTGTTCGGTTCATCCTATGTATGCGTTCAGCGATAAATTCACATCTTATCAGAAATTGAATTCGGCGATCGTTACGATCGAGGGACAAAAGAGGGCTGCCGCCGTCATGGAAGACATGTTTTCACACATGGGCAACCGGGTTTTGAAAATCTCTCCAGAGGCGAAAATGCGGTATCATTGTAGTGCTTCCCTCGTTAGTAATTTTATGACGGGACTTTTTTCGATGGGACTGGATCTGCTCGAACAGTGCGGTATCCCGGAGGAGACGGGCCGGGAGCTTGTGGGGCCTCTTGTCGTTCATAATATAGAGGCGGCTGTCCGGGACGGCGCCGAAAAGACTTTGACCGGACCGATCGAGCGCGGCGACGTCCACACCGTGGAGGGCCATCTGGCTGTGCTCCGCGGGGAAGAACGAATGATATACCAACTGCTGGGACAGAAAGTGCTGGCAGTCGCGCGGCGGAAAAATCCCGACCGGGATTATCGGAACATATCGGAACTATTGCAGTAAGTGAACAGAGCGCATCGGCGAGGAATGATCATGCGCGGAATGGAGAGACAATGAAAAATACGGTTTTGACTTTTGCCCAGGCAAAGGAAAAGGGTGAGAAGCTGACGATGTTGACGGCTTATGATTATTCGACGGCGAAACTGATCGATGAGGCGGGGATCAACAGTATCCTGGTCGGGGATTCGCTGGGAAATGTCATCCTAGGCTATGAAGATACGGTTTCCGTTACGATGGAAGACATGATCCATCACGGGGCGGCTGTGGCGCGCGGGGCGAAAAACGCGCTTGTCATCATTGACATGCCGTTTATGTCGTACCAGACTTCGGTCTATGATGCGATGGTCAATGCGGGGCGCCTGATGAAGGAGGGGCGCGCCGGTGCGGTGAAGCTGGAGGGCGGAACGGAAGTGTGTCCGCAGATCAAGGCGATCGTGGGGGCGGGAATCCCCGTCTGCGCACACATTGGATTAACGCCGCAGTCGATCAACGCGTTTGGCGGTTTTAAAGTACAGGGTAAGAGCGAGGCGGCAGCGAAAAAACTTTTGGAGGATGCGAAGGCCGTGCAAGAGGCAGGGGCTTTTGCGGTCGTCGTGGAAGGTGTCCCGCGCAAACTGGCGGACGTGATCACGCGGGAACTGACGATTCCAACAATCGGCATCGGGGCCGGAAACGGCTGTGACGGGCAGGTGCTCGTGTATCAGGACATGCTGGGGATGTTTTCTGACTTTACGCCGAAGTTTGTGAAGCGGTATGCGGATATTGGCGAGGTGATGAAGCGTGCGTTCCAGGCGTATATCGAGGACGTGGGAGATGGAACGTTTCCGGCGAAAGAGCATGAATATTCGGTGGATGACAGCGTGATCGAGGGGTTGTATGACTCGGGAAGTAAGACGTCGTGAGCTGACAGGGGGACAGGTATCCTGTGCAGAAGAATGTGAAAAGAAGGAGGCAGATGGCAGATGAAAATAGCAGAGACAATAGCAGAAGTTAGGGAACAGGTCAGGACATGGCGAAAAGAGGGACTTGCGGTCGGACTGGTGCCGACGATGGGGTATCTCCACGAGGGACATAAAAGCCTGATCGACCGGGCGGTCGAGGAAAATGACCGCGTGGTAGTAAGTGTGTTTGTGAATCCGATCCAGTTCGGGCCGAGTGAGGATCTGGCGAGTTATCCGAGGGATCTGAAACGGGATGCCGCACTTTGTGAAGCGGCGGGAGCGGATCTGGTATTCCACCCGTCGGATGGAGAGATGTATTTTGATGATTTTTGTACGTATGTGGATATGGATGATCTGACGAAAGGACTTTGCGGAAAGACAAGACCTACACATTTCCGGGGAGTTTGTACGGTCGTGTCGAAACTGTTCCACATCGTGGCGCCAGACCGCGCGTACTTTGGACAGAAAGATGCCCAGCAGCTCGCGGTGATCCGCCGCATGGTACGGGATCTGAATTTTGATCTGGAAATCGTCGGCTGTCCGATCGTGAGGGAGGCGGACGGCCTGGCAAAGAGTTCACGCAATACGTATCTGAGCGAGGAGGAGCGCCGGGCAGCAGTCGTACTCCACCAGGGGCTTCTGGCAGGGGAACAGCTCGTGAAGACGGGTGAGACGGATGCGTCTAAGATCGTCGGCGCGATCACGGATGTGATCGGGAAGGAACCGCTTGCGAAGATCGATTACGTGGAGCTGGTGGAATGGGATTCCCTGAAGCCGGTCACGAGTGTGCGCGGGGAAGTGCTGGCAGCGGTGGCAGTATACATTGGAACGACGAGGCTGATTGATAATTTTATCGCCTGATGTAATAGGCGTTATCTGGCTTTACAGGTGTTGCTTGAAGCGGCATGTATTGTTAGATTAAAAAGGGGGAGTGAGCAGAATGAAGACGATCGCGATCGTAGAGGACGACGAGGAAATCTGCAGCCAGCTGGCGGGATTTTTAAGCAATAACGGGTATGACTGTATCGTGATAAAGGCGTTTGAGCGTGTGCCGCAGCAGATCGCGGCAAGCGGCGCCGATATGGTGCTTTTGGACATTACACTGCCCGGGGCCGACGGGGGAAATATCCTGCGTAAATTGCGGGAGATTTCGAATATCCCGGTCATTATGGTGACGAGTAAGAATACGGAGATGGACGAGGTTATCTGCATGACGTACGGCGCGGACGATTTTATTGCCAAACCGTATAATCCGGCGATTCTTCTACTCCATATTGAAGCGGTATTTAAGCGGTTGGACAACAGCGCGGAGGACTCATTTGTCACATACGGCAAGATCCGTCTCGATGTGGGGCGCTGCGTTCTGGAGGTTTTGCCGGAGCAGGCAGGCGGCGCGGCGCAAACGGTGGAGTTGACAAAAAATGAAATGCGGATTCTGCGTTATCTCATGCAAAACCAGGGAAAAACGGTTACGCGCGACGAGTTGATCAGTTATTTGTGGGATTCCGAGGAATTTGTGGATGATAACACGCTTACGGTAAATATTAACCGGGTGCGGGGGAAATTAAAGGAACACGGCGTAGTGGATCTAATTAAAACGAAGAGAGGAATCGGGTATTTACTGGGATGAAATTCACGGATTATTGTCGGGAAAAGGCCGGCTGGATGTTTTGTTTTCTCGGCCAGATGCTCTTAGTTATTGGGATGGGAAAGATTTTTCGGATTAACACGTCATATATCGTGTCTGTGGTGTTTTTGGAATGTTTCATTTTGCTGCTTATGTGGGCCTTTGATTTTCGGAAGAAATATAAATTCTATCAGGATATGCTGCAAAAGCTGGATGAGCTGGATAAGAAATATCTTATCACGGAAATGATCGAAAAACCAGGTTTTTTAGAGGGCGATATTTTGTGTGACGCGCTTTATGAGACCGACCGGTCGATGAACGAGAAGGTCAGCGGGCAGGAGCGGGCGGTGCGGGAGTTTAAGGATTATGTTGAAATGTGGATCCATGAGATCAAGCTGCCGATTTCAGCCGTGTCGCTGATGAATCACAATGAAGAGATGGATTTTCGGAGTTATCGTCAGCAGCTGGACAAGATTTCCCAACTGGTGGAACAGATTTTGTATTATGTCCGCGCGGATACGCCGCAGAAAGATTATCTCATGAAACGGTGCTGTCTGGAAGAGATCATAAACGAGGTTTTACTTGAACATAAAGACGTTCTGATCACCGGAAAGTTTACGATCCAAAAGAAGGATACCGGTGTTTTTGTGGTTTCGGATGCGAAGTGGATCAAGTTTATGCTGGGGCAGCTGATCCATAACAGCGTTAAGTATAAAAGGGGGGCCAGCGGTTATCTGGGATTTCAGGCGGTGGAAGAGGACGGGAGCGTGACGCTGATCGTCGAGGATCATGGGATCGGTGTGCCTGCTTCGGATGTGCGGAGGGTGTTTGAGAAGTCTTTTACCGGGGAAAATGGGAGGAAGACGGCGGCGTCTACCGGGATGGGGCTTTATATCTGCCGGAAGATGTGCGGGAAGCTCGGGCATGAGATCTGGATGGAAGCGGCTGAGGGGGAGTGGACGAAGGTTATGATACGGTTTGGGAAGGATGGGTATTATTTGGAGTAAGAAGGGATTAACTTATTCTTTTCCCTCAATCAGATAATCGTAGGAAACATGAAAAATCTCTGTCAGTGCTTTCAGTTCCAAATCGTTAACATAGCGCTTATTTGTTTCAATTCGAGTGATTACATTTTTATCCATATCGTAGCCTGCCAGTTGGAGTTGACGGGCAAGATCACGTTGTGACAAGCCGTGCTGGCTGCTCAATGCAATCAGGCGTTTGCTGATTAAGTTTTTTTCACCAGTATTTGTTCGTGGTTTGGGCATAGTTCGTCCTTTCCTGAAAAAGCAGGTAAAATAGTTGTCTCATTTTTTGCACTTTTATGCTGTTTACAGGTATTAAACCATCGGTTACCTGCCTATGGCATTTGCCTGCCTATGCCATAGGCATAATCTCGGTTTCAAGTTGCTTTAATTCGTCAAGTGATAATGCAGGAACATAGTCTGCAATTTCTTCAAGTGGCATTTTCCCCTTTTTAATCATTCTTCTCGCTGTTTCTCTAGTGTTCTCTAATGCTGCTTCATTCCTCATATCTTCCATTATTTTGCACATAGCCGCCACTCCTTTCTCGTCCTGCTTATAATATCTTGCTTTTTTAGCAAGTGCTTCATAGTTCATTTCATCGGGATTGGTGCATGAAAAATCGTGCATTAGTTTTCCGATTTCATCATTGCCCCTGTACTTCCCATTAACATATATAATATGCGAACCGTCATTAAATAATACTTTATTTTGTCCGACACGGACATATCTCTCCACTGGATATATCGACTGATTCCCTTTCATTACATTATTTTCTGTAATAAAAATCACATAGCTGTCGGGAATATCCTCTGTTTCATTTCCGGGTTTTAATATATGTGCGTCTAACAAACTGCTGTTATGCCTTGCTCTCTTCGCGCCTGCACCTGCGTCTGAACGCTGAATTTCTACATCAAACTCCTTCTTGGTGCTATCAATCGCATGGACGTCTAATATAGCAGAACGCCCCTGCAGATTCTTTACCAGTTCCTGTGTGCGAATCGTCTTAATTGTTATATCTTTCTGTCCTAAGACAATCCGAAGTATCAGTTCTACGCCTTCATAGTTATCTGCGAGGCAGACCGTCATAAAATCATCATCTATATATCGGAGTAATTTCAGACGTTCTAAATCCTGTTGATGTGTCTGTGCTGTTGTACTCAAGATATCACCTTCTTAATAAATCCCGATAATTTGAATTTGTCTTTCTCAACCATATAAACAGTATATCACATAGTTTAATGCAATTCAACATTTATCTCAAACAAAATTTTTTATCCTCTCCTTCATCCGTTTCATCTCCGCAACTGCCGAATCTACAAACGCATCATAGTTATCTTTTTCATACAGATCAAAATATGCGTCATTACATACCTTAAAATCAGGCAGAGAATCCTCTGCTTCCGTCCCACCAGACGGTACATAAAACCAGTCGATCTACCATCCGTTCCTGTGATATTCTTCATTTTCCTCTTTTGAAATATAACTTTCAGCCATTTTATATATTTCGTCGGTTTTGTTAAATTCTCTGGTGTACTGTTCCCCTCCATTTTTATCCGTATATTTTTTTACAATGATGAAACTGACAAGTGGTCTGGAATGAATTTCAAAGCGCAGCCATATCTGATATTTTCCATCTTCGCCGTGCACAGAGAATTCCTTCATCAAATAATTGAGTGCAGGCAGAGTAGATCTTTGAGATTGATAGGATTTATGTATCAGATTGTTGTTATCCCAGGGATCTAAAGCAATTTCATCAGATTTACTGCGAATGGTTGCCCTCATACACTGATATCAGTATACCATAAACGACTTAAGGCAGACAACATGGTTTTCGGCTGCCGGCACCTGATGAGTGAAAAAAATGTGGTTGCCATTATCAGAAAATTCCTTTATCATATAAGTGCTACAGAGGGTTGTGACAATTTGAGTTGGCGGATTCAGGTTAATGATATAAAGAACATTAAGGAGCGATGTCATGGAAGAAAATATGAAAAAGCGATTGGCATTGTTGAAAAGACAAAATAAGCAGAGGGAATATGAAAAGCGTGTTGTCTTTGAAAAAGAGCGTTTGATCTCGGAACATATTGATTTTACAAAATATTATCGGTTTGCTGAGCAGGGTGAAGCAGATCGAATCAATTCCGTTCTAAACGGACTGCCAGTCCGCTACACAAGACCAGATTTTTCAAAGTTATTGATTGAGCATAAGTCTCAAAATATAGATGATTTATTGCCATATGAAAATGAGGATATTTGGATTTGCTGTCTTTGCGGCTCTATGGAGCTGATCAATCTTTTTTCTTTTGGAAAAATGAGTAGTTTTTTTCATGATTTTGAATATTGGTACAGTATAAGTGATTATTTGTTTCTCTTGTTTAATAATTTTAATGACTTCATTTATATAGATGATAATGGAGAAATTGTCAAATCAAAGATTGTAACACAAAAATAAAATGTATATAATGTAGTTAAGGAGAATCCGAGAGATATAGTGAATTAGGCCTGCCATAAGAGCTATTACAAGTTCCAGAATTTCTATTTTTGTTCATCTAAAGTATCCTGATATTTTTCTTTCAGGGTAACAGCAATATTATTTAGTCCTTTCCATAGATACAAATAAAAAAACGAAAAACAAGTAATACCGCGCGCACACCTTGATAATTGAATAAAGGCTTTACACTTTTCCACGGATCCGCTATACTAATTATATACACATTAAGTTACGAGGCGGTGAAAGGATGGTTGAAGGGATGACACTTGACGAATTTGAACAAGTGACATTTGATTATTATGTGAATTTGCAACGTATCAAAAAAGCAGAAACGGGCAATAATGCAGAATTAGATTTTCAATTAAAAGTATATCAGAATAAACTTTCTTCTTTGGGTATTCCGTCCGAAGAATATGAAATGTAATCAAAAAGAGTAATCACAAAAACGAAAGGTGCAAAGTTTTTATTGAATTATTATGGCTTTACACCTTTATTAATGTTGGTGAGATGTATGAGGTATATATGAACAAAAACAAAGTATTGATCGTAGAAGATGAAATCCCGATCGCGAAAATGATCAGCATGAACCTCTCCGTGGCAGGTTACGAAACCGTGATGTTCCACGATGGGAGCGAGGCCGCCGAAGCACTGGAAAACGAGCACGCCTACGACATCGCGCTCCTTGATGTGATGTTGCCCGGCATGGACGGCTTTGCCCTGCTCGATATCGTATCCTCTTACGAAATCCCCGTCATCTTCCTGACTGCGAAAGACGATATCCAGTCGAAAATACAGGGACTACAGGGCGGAGCAGAAGATTATATCGTAAAGCCCTTTGAAATGCTGGAACTCATGGTCCGCATGGAAAAGGTGTTAGAGAGGGCGAAAAAACTCAGTGATGTCATCCGCTTTTTAGATGTGGAGATCAATTTTTTAGAACATACCGTGAGGAAAAATGGGAAGGAAGTTTTACTAAAACCAATGGAATATGAGCTGCTCTGCGTACTGGCGCGGAATCAGAATATCGCGATCTCGCGCGAAGAACTGCTCCGGCGTGTATGGGGCGTGGATTTTGTCGGGGAGACGAGAACGGTGGATGTGCACATCGGCCAGCTGCGTAAGAAACTTTCGCTGAATGACCATATAAAGACCGTTTCCAAGATCGGCTACCGGTTGGAACTGTAAAACCGGCGAAGTTGGAACTGTAAAACCGGCGAAGTTGGAACTGTAAAACCGGCGAAGTTGGAACTGTAAAACGAAAGGAACAGGGAGTGAAGTCATGCGGTTAAAGACAAAGATCATACTGATCTGCTGTATCAGTACCCTTTTTTCCTCGATCGTGTGCAGCACCGCCGTCTATCTGCTCGTAAAAAGCAACTCCATCGATGCGGCGCAGGCGCAGAGTGTGCAAAACGCGCTGGCTGGATTTACCGAGCTGGAAAAGAAAATCACGGCGTTGAAAGACCGGACCGGCCGTGAGCCTGACTGGGAAGTGCTGCAATACTTTATGAAACAGCAAAAGGATGATATGCTCTTATGTTTTGTCCAGACGGCGGGGGGAGAGGATATAGAAGTTTACAATGAAACGGTTTTTGCGCAGGCCGATCTGGAGTCGCTGCCGTACCGCCCGCTGTCAGACCTGGCAGCAGAGGAGGCAGAACTGGCATGGGAAGGGCGGCATTTTTTTATATACCGGCAGGAGCAAGGAGTCTCGTACACGATATATAAGCTGGAGGATATTACGTATGTGTGGGAGCGTATGAGGATGCTTGGAATCGGACTTGTTATACTGACCTGTGTAGTCACGATGCTCGTATGCGCGCTTTTGTTCTTTATCATGAGCCGGGTGCTGCAGCCGCTGAAAGAACTAAATGCCGGTGCGAAGCTGATCGCGAGAGGACACTATGACGAGAGAATCCCTGTCTGGCGAAAAGATGAGATCGGAACGTTAAGCGATAATTTCAATCGTATGGCAGAAGCGGTGCAGTGCCGCATCCGGCAGCTCGAAGAGGCGGAATGGAAGCGGACGCTGTTTATGGGAAATCTGACACATGAGTTAAAAACGCCGATGACCGCGATATCCGGGTACGCAAAAACATTATTAACCGTAAAGCTGCCCGAGAGCGACAAAGAAGAGGCGCTTTCTTATATATACGAGGAAAGCTGTCGCCTGGAACGCCTTTCTAAAAAAATGATGAACTTACTTTTATTAGAAGAAAGCGAGAACATTGAGAGGCAGGAGGTGCCGGCCAGTGTGCTGTTTGCCCACGCCGCGGAGGCGTGCCGGCAGAGCCTTTGGGAGGATGGGATCCGGCTGGAGTGTCAGGAAGACGGGCAGGTATTTGTGGCAGACGCGGATCTGTTTACGGAGGTTTTGATCAATCTCATTGATAATGCGAGAAAGGCTAGTAAAAGGGGAGACCGGATCCTTCTCTCGGCAGGGGAGCGGGTAATAGAAGTACAGGATTTTGGCACAGGCATCCCGAAGGACGAGCGGGAGAAGATCCTGGAGCCCTTTTATATGATCGACAAATCGAGGAGCAGGAAAAGCGGCGGCGCGGGGCTCGGATTGGCGATCACGGCATTGATCCTGAAGCACCATGACTGTACGATCCGGATGGAGAGTGAACTGGGGCAGGGGACGCGTGTGATTTTACAATTTGTTTAAAAGACGATGAATACTTGCTGAAAGCGTTTGTGTTATGATCATATTAACATAAACGTTTTCTTTTTGTTTATGTGTGTAACTTTTTGAATCAGAGTGCCGTTCGCGCGGTGGAAGGGAGGACAAAATGAGAAAAAGGCTGGCATGGATCATGGCAGGCACCCTCATGGTGACGTTATCCGGTTGCGCGGGGAATCCGGAGGAGTCTGTCGTCAAAGAGAAGAATATGGATAAAATGTTACAGCAGGCACAGGCGACCGATTATGCGAATTTGTATGAAGAAGTAAAAGAAGAGATGAAACAGTATGAGTCATATCAGAAAAAGTTCAAAGATAAAAATCTGCATGTGACCGTAAATGTCGATGCGAAAGTAGAAGTACCGGGGGTCGATAAACTTTCGGTGTACCGCGTCAGGGCGAAAAAGATCAAACAGGAGTTTTTAGACCGCGTGAGAACGGCGCTCACACCCGATACGGTCTATTATGAAGGTAATAAGCGCGACGCCCGGACAAAAGCGGTGATTGCGCAGGAGATCAATGAACATAAGGAGTGGATCCGCCAGGCGAAAAAGGAAGATCCAGAGCGGGTGGAAGAATATGAGCAGTCGCTGGCCGATCTGGAGAAGGAGTACAAGACGGCGCCGGCCAAAGTGGAACTAACGGATTATCCGACCGACAATAAGATTAAAAATATCAAGGATCTGTACGAGAGCGACAAGGAAGACTCCTTTTACAGCTGGCTGTATGACCTGAATAAAAATGGCCAGATGTTTTATGGCGTCAGCGACGGCAAAGACGGAAATTTCCATGCGCTGTTTATGCAGAATTCGGATGATTACGGAAACTGCCTGCGCTATGAAAGCGGTAAGAACGGGTATGTAGATCAACGTATATACAGTGCTTTTGTGGACAGTGACATTCCATCTATCGTACTAAAAGAAGAGGGAAAGGAACCGGACTTTTCAGATAATGGAAAAGGCATTGAGATGGAGGGTGGTGCGAACGTTCAATGTGTGGATAACGAACCGCTCACATTGACGGAAGCGGACGCGGAACAAAAAGTAACTGTCCTGCTCAAACAATTAGGCCTGGAGGATTACCAATGTTATGACAAAGGCGTGTATGCGCAGCTCATAAAACAGGGAGACGACGGCAGCCAGCAGTACCGCAATATCTACCGTTTTTTATGCCTGAGAAAGCTGGATGATGTGTTTGTGAGCAACCTGGCGGGATATAAAATGACCGATGGATTTCAGGGCGGGCAGCATGTAAAAAAGGTATGGGGAAATGAGGGGATCGCCGTGGCGGTCAACGACAGCGGGATCGTAGGGTTTCATTATCTTTCGCCGCTATCCGTCGATGAAACGGTAGTCGAAATGAGCCGTGTCAAGCCGTTTCGTGAAATCAAGGATACCTTTGAGAAAATGGTGGTGATTGAAAACGCGCCGGATTCGACAGAAAGTGAGGGGGAACCCCAGGATGTGTCTGTCCAGGTGACAAATGTCAGGCTGATCTATACGAGAATCAGTGAAAAGGACAGTTTCGATACGGGACTTGTCGTGCCGGTATGGAATTTTGAGGGGACGGTAACGGACGAATACGGGACCCAGAATAAAGGCACGGTACTGTCTATCAATGCGATTGATGGATCTGTCATCAATCAGGAATTGGGATATTAGGTAGGATGCTATGAATAGTTTTGAGACAGATTTAAAGCGGGCGCTGTGCAGTGTGAACTTTGCCGTAGGATTTTTACTCGAGTGCGCGATACTCTGGCAGGGCGGCGTGGAATCCGACCTGTTTCAGATGAGTGTGCCGGTGCTCGCGTCCGTTCCGTATTCCACGGCCTGGATCCGCGAATACGAACATGGTTTTATCAAGGAATATCTGCCGCGGTGTGGGAGGACTTCCTATATAATGGGGAAGTTTCTCGCCTGTGGCATCAGCGGGGGGCTCCTGCTCGCCGCCGCCGTGTTTGTGTGCCAGAGATTTGGAGAGGGGGAGGATGCGGCGGGTAACTTCGTTCTCTTTTTCTTCTCGGGTATGTTCTGGGCCGTCGTGTCAGCGGCGCTCGCGGCCGCGGCAAATAGCACATATGTGGCGTATGGCGGCGCGTTTGTCCTCTATTATATGCTCATTATCTTATATGAGCGGTATTTTCCGACTCTGTACTGCCTGTATCCCGTCGAGTGGTATGCGCCCGAGCATACGTGGGTATTTGGCGATACCGGCATCCTGTTGATGATCGGGGGAATGACGTTACTGACCGGCATCCTGTATTATGAAATCCTGAGGAGGTGTATGGAACGTGTGTAAGACCAGGCAGATCTTATATATCGCCCGGGGGAATTTTCGAAAGTGGCACAAAAATCCCCGGATCATCCTGTGCTTCCTGCTCGCCTTTATCTTTTGTTTTCTCCTTTCCGATAGAGTTATGCAGTTTGCGCAGTCCCGCGGCACGTATCTTCAAGGGGTGGAGTCGTTCCTTTGGACGTTTGGGGATGCGCAGTCGGTTCTGGCTATTTCGATCCTTCTGCTGCTCCTTTTTTCGGATATGCCAAATCTTTCAAACGAAGTTCCGTACTTTATGGTGAGGACGGACCGGGTCGTGTGGATGCTCGGACAGATTTTATATTTGATCTCGGCGGTGTTTTTCTTTATGCTGTTCATTCTCGCGGCGATGGTATTTTTGTCGGCGGAACGGGCCTATCCGGCAAATATGTGGAGTGATACCGCGGCGGTGCTGGGATATTCTGGTATCGGGGAGACGCTGGCAGTGCCGGCTTTTGTAAAAGTGATGGAGTTGACGACTCCGTATGTGTGCTCCCTGCATATCTTTTTTTTGATGACTGGCTATGCGGTTTCGATGGCGGGCGTCATTTTATTTCTCAATCTATGTAAACGGAATGGGGGCATGATCGGCGGCGTGTGTTTCAGTGCGTTTGGTGTTTTGATGAATCCGGACCTGGTGGCGGGATGGTTCGGGATTTCGACGGAGAAAATGCGCATCGCTAATATTATAAGCGGATGGATTTCCCCGCTGAATCATGCGACATATTATATGCACAGTTTTGGGTATGACAATTTGCCGAAACTTTGGCAGTCATATGTATTTTTTCTTGTGTTGGGTGCGGTTCTGTTTGCGGCATCTCTCGTGAAAATAAGAAATTATCCATTTTCGTTTTCAGGAACAGTGTGAATAGAACTACTAAGCTTTCAAAAAACGAAAGCTAAGAAGTTCTACGGCGGCAGAGCCGCCTATTCACACCGGAAGAACGCAAAAACAGCGTTCTTTATAAAAATGTTTGCTTGAAAGGATGAACATCATGAAAGAAGTAAATGGAGCAGATGGAGTGGAAGTCCGGCATGTTTACAAATCGTTTGGCAGGGAGCGTGTGCTTATTGATGTAAACCTCTCGATCCTGCCGGGGAGCATCCACGGGGTGGTGGGAAATAATGGGAGCGGAAAGACGGTGCTGATGAAATGTATCTGTGGTTTTATGAAATGTGACCGGGGCGTGATCCTCGTGAATGGAAGGCAGGTCGGAAAGGAAGTAGATTTTCCTGACAATCTCGGCGTGATCATTGAAACACCGGGGTTTATCCCAAATCTGTCGGGGTATAAAAATCTAAAAATATTAGCTGCATTGAAAGGAAGGATCGGGAAGCAGACGATCCGTGAAACGATGCGGAAGGTGGGACTTGATCCCGACATGAAAAAACCGGTGGCGAAATATTCGCTCGGTATGCGGCAGCGGCTTGGTATCGCGCAGGCCATTATGGAAGATCCGAGCGTGCTCATATTAGATGAACCGTTTAACGGGTTGGACCGGTATGGCGTCGCAGAGATCCGGGATCTGCTCAGGGGACTGAAAGAGGCTGGTAAATCCATTTTACTGGCGAGCCATAATGCGCAGGATATCGAAGTGCTATGTGACGATGTGATGGATTTGATGTTAGAAAGGAATGAGGGAACATGAACCGATTCAGGTGGAGAAAAACGATAGCGGCTGTGTGCCTGATCTGCTGTTTTGTCATCGGCGCGGGCGCGGGGGCGCAGCAGGACAAGGCAGATCAGACAGTACAGGATGATGTGGACAGCGCAGGAAAGATGCTTACAGCACAGGGAAGTTCCGATACGGGAGTGGGGGTACTAACCATAGATAACCAGCATGTATATGAAGGAATGGACGCTTCGTATGGCGGAGGATATGTGCCGAAAATAGAAAAAGATAAGGTGGTGCTCGTCCTTCCCTTAATGTCGAAACAAAAACTGGCCCATGAGCAGATCACCGTTTCTGTTTCGTTTGGCGGCGCGGAGAGTGAGCCGTTTGTCTATAAAAATTATGAGATGGCAGTTCCATTCGGCTATCACAAGACGGCGGGAAGATCTGAAACAACAGGCTGTTATCTCGTTTCTTTTGCGCTCCAGTTAAAAAAGGAACGCGTCAATGGCAGCTATCCCGTGACGTTGTCCATCCGCGCGGAAGGTGAGACGGGAGATGAGATCCGTCAGGATTTTACGGTGTATGTGACAGTTACGGATGGAATGGCAGCAGATCGCGGCGGAATGCAGGGATCGACGGAGGGAGGAAGTGAAACTGGATTTGCCATTGACAGCAAAAACGTGTATCCGGGCATGGGTAAATCCTATGCCAAAGGTTATGTTCCGAAAGTAGAGCGAGATGAGGCGGTATTGGTGCTGCCGCTACTGCCGAAGCGGAAACTGTCCAAGAACCGCTTGACGGTGGCACTTACGTTGGGAGAAGCGGAAAACCTACCACTTGTGCGGAAGAACTATGAAAAAGAGATATCAAGCAATCAACACAAAGTAAATGGCACAAAGAGAAAAAAGAGCTGCTATCTTGCGGTATTTCACTTGAAGTTAAAGAGAAACCGCTTCAATGGAAGTTATCCGGTCACGCTGTCCGTCCGCGCGCAGGATGAGGCGGGAAACAGCATACAGCAGGATTTTACCGTGTATGTGACGATTATCGATGGCAAAGAAGCGGCGGCGGAGGGGGCGCAGGGGGGTGGGCAGGAGGAAGTGCCGCAGTTTGCGCCCAAAGTCATGATCGATTCGTATAAGTTTTCGAAAAAAACGATCCTGTGCGGGGAAAAAGTGACGGCGAAGATGACGCTGCACAATACGAGCAGTTCCGAACCTATAAAAAACATGCTCGTCTCCGTCGCTCCGGGTGAGAATGTGGAACTGCTCGGTAAATCAGCCAGCCGCTACGTGGAGCAGCTAGGAGCCGGCGAAACCGTTACGCTGTCATTTGATTTCCGGGTCAGCGCGGCGGCGCCCCGCGGTCAGTATAACATGGATGTCACGATGGATTATGCGGATAAAAAGGCAAATCCGTATACGGTGCAGGGAGTAATGAAAGTTTCGGCAGAGCAGCCGGTGCAGATTGAGATCGCGCCCGTTTCCGTACCGGACAAAATACAGGTGGGGGAAACCGTAGAACTGCAGGCACAGGCGATGAATCTGGGGAAAGGAAAGATTTATAATGTGCGGGCGGTGCTGGAAGCGGATGGACTGACGCCTTCCGGCACGTCATTCATCGGGGATATGGAACCGGGAACATCGATGGCGGGCAGCATGGAACTGACGGCGGACGGCCTTTCCGGCGATTCTCTGTATGGCACGGCGCAGGGGAAGATCACGTTTTTGTATGAAGATGAGGCAGGAAATGAAATGACGCAGGAGCAGCCGTTTGAGACGTCGATCTTATCGCCGCTTGGTGAGGAGAACAGCGGGGAAAGCGTAGACGATACGAAACAGTGGTGGGTGGTCATGGTGGTTATCGTTGTATTGTTCGTTCAATCGGCCGTTATCTTTATTATGAGAAGGGCTAAGAATGCGCCGGCGAAAGAGGGAGAGGGTGCGTGATGAGGGAGAAGATCCGAAAGTTTTTGCGGTTGAGGAAACAAAATGATATGGTAAAGGTGAGCTGGCTGTTTGCATTGGCGGGTATCGCCGCCTTTGCCAGTGTATGTTTCCGTGTTTGGGGCATTTATGCTTATGCGGATACGCCGGCAGAATATGTGCTGATGGGAGAAGGTTTTATTTCTAAAAAATGTGTGGATGAACTGCGTCAGATGGAGGGAGTGGAACGGGTCAGCCGCCAGATGGATGAAACGGTACAGGTGATGTACAGGGGTGTGTCAGCGGAGTTTGACTGTACGGGGCTGTCGCGGCAATATGTCGAGGGCATGTCTGGCGTGGGAGCGTTGGAGGGGGAAGCGGGATTCGATGGTACAAAGAAGATTTATATGAACAAGGCGGCTTTTACTGCATGGAAGCAGGCGGTGTCGGAGAAAGGCGGGGATATTTCCGAACTGGAGGAAGGCGGGCCGGAGTTTGAGGTTCGTTATTCGGGTGCAGGGGATGCCGGGAGTTCAGGTTCGGGGGATACTGTGGGAGCGGGAAGCACTGGGAGGCCGGGTTCAGGAGATCTAGCGGAAGCAGGAGACGCCGGGGGTTCGAGTTCAGGAGAAACAGCGGGAGAGGGGGATAGCATGAAGGCTGGGGATAGTTCTGGTTCTTCCGGTATCCGTCAGTGGAAAACTGCGAAATTAGTTGTGATCGAGGGAGGAGTGATGGATGAAGAAGAGGGGGAATCCGGTTTTGCGTGCATGGTGGAAACGGACAGCCGTTTGCTGAAAGAGGCGTACCAGCTCCGGATCAGGTTTCGGAATCATGATCTGGATGGACTTCAGGTGAAGGCGTTACGGGATTTGGGGTATGAGATTCAGAACGAGGGGGTACTGATCGAAGAGGAATATGAGATTAAGGGAATACTCCTTCATATCCAGTATGGATTGATGTTGTGTGCGGCTTGTGTCGTAGCTGCGTGGGTGATCGGGAGGGGGGTGCCCCATGCCCCAAAGATATAGTAATTAGAAACTCATAATGTTACTGCAAACGGAACACTTACCTTGCTGACAATGAGACACGAGCGCAAGAGCGTATGAAAAGGTTCACAGAACAAATGAAGCAATAATAAGTAAAAAGGCGGCAGGGAGAAACTTCTGCCGCAAATTTTTTGAAAAAGGTCTTGCTTGTGACGTAACGAAATGATGTATAATATATCATAGGAGGTAGGAGATTATGGCAAAACACAGAGCAATACCGCCTGGGTATATGACGGTTGGAGAGGTTGCAAAGAAAATAGGAGTTACTGTCCGTACATTGCAATATTATGACAAAGAAGGCTTGTTATCCCCTTCAGCAGAAAGTGAAGGTGGGCGAAGGCTTTATACAGATAAAGATTTAGTTATACTTCATCCAATTATATCTTTGAAATCATTGGGTTTTTCTTTGGATGATATAAAGCATCACTTAATTTCTTTAGAAACACCGGCTGATGTGGCAACCGCCCTTACCGAACAGGCAGATAGCATACGAGAAAAAATAGAACAGCTAACTGCTTCTTTGACCGCAATCGAACAGTTAAGGGAAGAAGTGTTACAAATGCAGACAGTCAATTTTAAGAAGTACGCAGATATTATAATCAATCTACAAATGAAAAATGACTCTTACTATCTCATTAAGCGGTTTGATGACGATACGCTAGATCATATCCGTAATCGGTTTGAATGGACTTGATTTTGAAATTGAAAAGGGAGAAACTTTCGCTCTGCTCGGTGTAAATGGTGCAGGAAAAACCACAGCCCTTGAATGTATTGAGGGTTTGAGAAAATATGATAGCGGAACAATTATGGTAAACGGGGAAATGGGTATTCAGTTGCAATCATCATCTTTACCTGCCCATATCAAACCGATGGAGGCTGTAAGATTATTTTCAAAATGGAACAAGGCAAAGATTGATTTCACTATGCTTAACGCTCTTGGAATCAAAGACACCACGGAGAAACAGTACATCTAACTATCCACAGGACAAAAAAGGCGATTACATCTTGCCCTTGCACTTATTGGTAATCCAAATATAATTTTTCTCGATGAGCCGACTGCGGGACTTGATACCCTGGGCAGGGTTTCACTTCACGAGCAAATTCGCAAACTCAAGTCACAAGGGAAAACGATCGTTTTGGCAAGTCACGACATGGCAGAAGTGGAAGACTTATGTGACCGCCTTGTAATTTTGAATAATGGGAATATTGCCTTTTGTGGCACAGCGGCAGAACTGACAGATAAGATTGGGGAAAAGTATTTTATCCATATCACCTCGCCCATCCGTATCCCCTGATTGAAAATATAGAACTTCATACCTTCCCGGATTTTATGTGGGTCGATCATATCCGTAATCAAGCGTAGTTTGGCGCCTTTAAAAAAGATAGACCACCTTTTGCATAATCGCACGCAGCCAGTCTGAGTGACTGGCTGCCCATTTTGATCCACAAAGCAGATTGGAAATATCATATGGTTGTAAATGCGGAATCGTGGGAAACCGATGCCGCCATCGCGCAGAGAATACCAATGAATTGTTACGGTACATAATTTCGGTTCCTCCGGTGTCAGGTATTTCCCAAAATCGGGATGTCGATAGTACGGTGTTTTTCCAACAAATAGAACATTTATCATAAGAAAGGCAAAAAAGCTTACAATGCGGGGATGGACAAAGGTCGTAATATCATGTAAAATGCCAAAAATATAATTGTGGCCATGTCAGGAAGATATCGTCCCCATTTTCCACAGCTCTTGCAAGGATTTTCATTTATATCAAAGCCATTCTTTTATTGTTTCACTTCTTAATCTTTATTTTATGTTTATTTAACCAGAAATCAGGAGTATCTCCTTCAATATCATAAATCGGCCCAACCTGAAAATAATAGGTTTTGCCTTTTTTTAAATTTTGGAACACTGTTTTGGCGGGATAACCCGTAATATATTTACTTTTTGCATTTCTCATAGTTTTATTTGTAGAATAGCGAACTAAATATTGAAAACATGCAGCGTCTCTATCAAGTAGATTTTCAGGATCTCCCACTTTTAACTCCACGGCTCCCTTTTTGGTGTTTTTTGCGGAGTATTCAAACCAGATCGGATGTAGTTCTGGCCATCGTACCACTGGCCCCAAATGCAATCTCCGGTCAATTGCTTCATAAGTGCCATCCTTGTCCTTTGACTTCATATCCCAACAATCCCATCCGGCCATAACATAACCTTTCCGTTTCACGTTTTTGGGAATGCGGAGTAATGTTCCGTATTCATAGTATTCTGGCAGTTTTCCGGTTTTCTTCCCACCATCAAGTTTATAAATGATCTTTAGTTTTTTGCCTCTGGCCGCCGCTGTTTTTTTGGCAGGTACACTTTTTACATGTTTTCCATTTGATTTCCATATTCTGTATCCGTCAAAGTCATAAATTTCACAGGATAATCGGGAGCGGTTTACAATTGTTTTCAATTTTGGACAGCATTCGATGGCGTTCTTTTTCCAAACTTCTAATGAAGCAGGCAGTACCAGTTTTTCCAAGTTGAAACAATACCAAAAGGTGAGTCGCCGGATTTCTGTTACGGAGTCAGGGATTACCACATCTTTAAGGGAACTGCAGTTGTAAAAAGCCCATTCGCCTATCTTTTTTAATCGTGTTCCAAAAGACGGCCATTTTAATGATCCGCAGTTCGCAAATGCAAATTCTCCGATTTCTTCCACCGCCTTTGCATTCTTGACTTTTTTCAGGGATTTACATTCATTAAATGCTTCAGCACCAATATATATTGTTTTGGGAATATTCACTTCTTTCAGAGATTGGCAGTTGCTGAATGCTTTTGTTTCAATTCTTGTAGCCCCAGGCATATCCACTTTTTTTAGAGAGTGGCAAGACATAAAGAGATTGTCATGGATTGCCGTTATTGTATTAGGCAGTTTAACGGTTTCCATTTTAGTAAATCCCCACAGATTAACATTTTGCAGATCGGTTATTCCTTCTTCTATGATAAGATGTTTTGTATTTTCTTTATATTTGTACAGTTCCTGTTGATCTGATACGATTCCTGTTCCCGAGATTGTCAGGGTATCATTGTCAGAAAGGGAGTAATGGATGTTTGATACGGTTCCTTCCGCCTTACAAATGCAGCCAAATAGAAAAACTCCAATCAGACAGATTATAAGCGAGATAAAATGTTTAAAATATTTTTTCATGAGACATTCTCCTAATAATAGATAGATAAACATAATGAACTGGATATTACCAGCTCATTATGCGAATGTAGAGTTGGTATTTAACCTTTTATTTTACTTAACGGTACCGAATAAATATATTGCTTTTGTTTTGATACTTTCTTTCCTGATGGGGCAACTAAAAAATTCAAGTTGTTTCCTACCACACAACCTCCTTCGAGTTCTCGCGTTCCAGTATACTTTTTTATTTTAGGAGCCACCTTTACTATATTATATTTAGGTTTTTGGTTTTTGCCTTTTTTTAAAGTAATACAACTAACATACAGTGATTGTTTATCAGCTTCGTTACCACTTGTTATATACACGCTCCAAGTGCCATTATTATTCTTTTTAACATCTACTGATTGAAAAGAACCTCCAGGTTGTACTGTATCTGAAAGTTTTTCTTTCATTTCAACTGTGTGGCTTGTGATGCAAGCATTACGTAAATCGTCAAATGATAATAAATTTTTTGCTTTTTGTTTTTTATAAAGTATTTTGCAAATTTTTTTCATATCATATAGTGATAATTGTACCTTTGCAGATTTCACCTTACTCCAAACAACAAGCGTAGAACTATCACTTGTAACAGCAGCATCTACTCGTGTTAGTTTCCGCCTTTGCGGTTATGGGACAATGACTCGTGATACTTCCTGCAAACAGTGAAAAGATCAGTAGCATTGGAACAACATGTTTCAATTTCTTCATTTTCATATTCTCCTCCTTCTTTTTCAAAATTTCTCACCTATCATAACAAACTTATTTATCCTAGTCAATAGAGCGATAATTTCTAATAAGTTAACAAAAAAGAACTTTAGATCTGCCGCGTTCCGTGCGAGCCGTCTTGGAACTATGAACGCACATTTTCACATCTTAAGAATTTCGTAGGAAAATCATAAGAATTTCAAAAGAAAATCATCATCATATATTTAGTGGATTTCAATAAACGATCTTCCGCTTCTTGCTACAATGATGTCATCACATGAATAAAAAACTGAATTGGAGGAGTGTCTTATGTTGTCGCGTAACATTATGCCAGCAAATGCCAGCAAGAAGATCGCGGTGATTTTTGGTGGTCATTCCACTGAATATGAAGTATCGCTGCAATCCGTTTCTGCGGTGCTGGAATATATCGACCATGACCGATATGAGGTAATACCGATCGGCATCACAAGAGAGGGAAACTGGTATCACTATACGGGCGAGTACAGCCGGATTCCGGAGGATCGATGGTGGACAGAAGCCGAATCGATCCATCCGGTCGCGGTATCGGTAAACCGGTCGGCGGGGAGCCTGATCGAGTTTTCCGGCGACGGCTACAGCCGGATCCCGGTGGATCTGGTGTTCCCTGTCCTGCACGGTAAAAATGGTGAGGACGGTACGCTGCAGGGGATGTTTGAATTGGCGGGCATTCCCGTCGTCGGCTGTGATACGCTTTCTTCTGCTTTGTGCATGGATAAGGAGCGGGCGCATCAGATCGTCCGGCAGGCGGGAATTTCGGTGCCGCAGTCGGTTACGTTTCGGGAGTCGGAAAAGGAAGAGGCACTCGAAAAGATTTGTGGCAGCCTTACATTTCCACTGTTTGTAAAACCGGTCCGCGCCGGTTCTTCGTTTGGAATTTCGAGGATTACCGAAGAAAAGGAACTCCGCGCCGCAGTCGAGCAGGCGTTTGAACATGACAGAGAGGTGATCGTGGAAGAGGCGGTGGAAGGTTTTGAGGTGGGATGCGCCGTGCTCGGCAGCGAGACGCTGACGGTCGGCCGGGTCGATGAGATCGAACTGTCTACAGGCTTTTTTGACTTCACGGAAAAATACACGATGAAATCGTCGAAGATCCATGTGCCGGCGCGGATTGATGCCGGGACAGAAAAGAGGGTACAGGAAACGGCCGCCGTCATATACCGGGCGCTGGGGTGTTCCGGTTTTGCCCGGGTAGATATGTTCCTGACGCCTGACGGGGAGATCGTATTCAATGAAGTAAACACCATTCCGGGGTTTACCGCCCACAGCCGTTATCCCAATATGATGAAGGGGATCGGACTGACATTTGGCGACATGCTGGACAAGTTTCTGGCTCAGTATGACTAAGGCGGGAGGTGGTTTTGTGCAGCAGAAGGAAACGTATCCGGGAATTGACTGTTTTCGTCTTTGGGCGGCGCTTCTCGTCGTTGCCATACATACGTCGCCGCTCGCCATGTTTGGTGGCACGGGCGATTTTATACTGACGCGTGTCGCCGCTCGTGTCGCCGTACCGTTTTTTTTTATGACATCGGGTTTTTTTCTCATTTCGCATTATGCGGAAAATGCGGACAGGCTCGTGCGGTTTGTAAAGCATACGTGCCTGATCTACGGGCTGGCGATCGTGTTCTATCTGCCGGTCAATGTGTATAACGGGTATTTTCAAATGGATGAACTTGCACCGAATTTCATAAAGGATCTGGTGTTTGACGGCACGGTATATCATTTGTGGTATCTGCCGGCATCGGTGATTGGCGCGATGATCGCCTGGTATCTCGTGCGGCGGTTTGATCATCCGAAGGCGGTGCTCATTACGGCGGGGCTGTATGTGGTCGGATTGTTTGGCGATAGTTATTATGGTCTGGCCGAGGGTGTCTGGGAAGGGGAAAGTTTTTATCGGTTTTTGTTTCAATTATCGGATCATACGAGGAATGGCGTCTTTTTTGCCCCTGTGTTTTTTGTGCTTGGCGGATTTATCGCGGACAGCCGGCGGGAGATGGATCTGTTCACAAGTGCGCGCGGGTTTGGCGTCGGTTTTGCCCTGATGTTGGGCGAGGCCATGTGCCTGCGGCGTTTTGGGCTGCAGCGTCATGACAGCATGTATTTGTTTTTACTGCCCTGCGCTTATTTCCTTTTCCAGATGCTTCTGCATGTCAGGGGGAAGCGCAGGGAGCGGCTGCGGACGTTGTCGCTGCTCGTGTATCTATTGCACCCGATGGTCATCATTTTCGTGCGGCTGTTTGCTAAGGGGCTTCATTTGCAGGGGTTGCTCGTGGAAAATAGTGTTGTGCACTATGTGGCGGTTTGTCTGCTGTCCGTGGGAGGGAGTATGGCGGCGGTTGGCGTGTGGGAGAGATTCGGGCCGTATCGGAGGGATGGCGAAAATGGAAGGAACAGGGTACATGAAGGGCACCGGGCATATGAGAGATACGGGCTGCAACAGGCCGGGCGACGACAGAGGCGGGCGTCAGCGCGCGGCGGCCGGACGTATGTGGAGATCAATCTGCAAAATCTCGAGCACAATGTGAGGGAGTTACGGCGGGCTATGCCGTCTGGCTGCCGTCTGATGGCGGTGGTCAAGGCGGAGGCCTACGGACACGGCTCGTTTGAAATCGCGACCCATCTGGAAAAGAGCGGGGTGCGGGCGTTTGCGGTGGCGACGATCGATGAGGGGATCCGGCTCAGAACGTATGGGATACGGGGGGAGATACTTATTTTAGGTTTTACGGATGTCATTCGTGCGGCGGAATTGAAGAAATATGATCTCATGCAGACGCTGATCAATTGTTCGTATGCGGAGGAGCTGGACAGGCAGGGCGTGAGGATCAGGGCGCATATTAAGATTGATACCGGTATGCACCGGCTTGGAGAGCCGGCGGGGAAGACGGATGGGGTGAAGCGGATGTTTGAACTGGAGCATATCGATGTCTGCGGGATGTTTACGCATCTGTCCTGTGCGGATCGTTTGGAGGAAGAAGATGTGGCGTTTACGAGAAAGCAGGTCGAGCGGTTTTATGCGCTTGTGGATGAGCTGCGGGCGGACGGGGTACGGATTCCGAAACTGCATATTCAGAGCAGTTATGGTTTGCTAAATTATCCAGAACTGCGCTGTAATTATGTGAGGGCCGGTATTGCCTTGTTTGGCGTTCCCAGTTCTCCGGGGGATGATACGATCGTTCATCTGGATCTGCGCCCAGTTCTTTCACTGAAGAGTAAGATCGTATTGATCCGGTCGTTGAAAAAAGGCGAGTGCGTCGGGTACGGGAGGGAGTTTATAGCGGAGCGTGACAGCCGGATCGCGATGGTGTCGGCCGGGTACGCGGATGGGTATCCGCGGGGACTGTCCTGTGGGAAGGGGAACGTGTGGGTCAATGATTGCCTGGTGCCGGTCATTGGCCGCGTCTGTATGGATCAGCTTGCGGTCGATATAACGGATGCGGAGGGAGTAGAGGTTGGAGATACCGTAGTGCTTATAGGCGGTGAAATGGGGGAGGGGGCATCCGCGCCGGAGCTTGCAGGGAGGTGCGGAAGTATCAGTAATGAACTGCTCAGCAGGTTGGGGACGAGGGTTCGGGCGTAAGAAATTTGATGAATGGAAAAAAGGGATATTCTCGTGAAGAGGACATCCCTTTTTTCCAAAAGATTTCTTATACCCTGTGACTAGCGCACTGTAACGACTTACCACATCTACTACTTCTTATTAAACCCTATGACAGTAACGGTATCATCACAATTTAATAGGATCAAGTTGGTGTTATTTGAAAGATCTAAATTTGTGATCAGATTACTAAAGCATGATAATTCCTCCAAATTCTCATTGTGCGAAAGGTCTAAACTGGTAAGTTGGTTAGAGCTACACTCGAGATAAATTAAATTTATATTATTTGAAAGATCCAGGTTATTAAGTTTGTTATATGAACAAAAAAGTTCCAGCAAATTGGTACCTTTAGAAACATCTAAATCGGTTAGTTCGTTATTTTCACAAGATAATGATTTTAAACTAACAGGAATGATCAAATTGGAAAGATTGTTATTTTGACATTCTACTGTTTCTAAAGATGTATTAGTGGACAAATCCAAAGTGGTAATTTGATTATCAGAGCAATATAGATCTTGCAAATTACCATTCTTTGAAAGGTCCAAATAGGTAAGCTGGTTACTATAGCAGGACAGATGCGTTAATTTATCATTTTTAGAAACATCTAAACTGGTAAGTTGGCTGAGTTGGCAGTTCAAAAATGTTAGATTGGCATTTCCTGTTACATTCAAATTGGTAAGTTCATCGCAAGAACAGTATAAGGTTTTCAAATTGGGATAGTTAGATGTATCAATACTGGTCAACGGATTGCTTTCACACCATAACTCCTCCAAGCTGCTGTTTTGAGATGAATCTAAAGTAGAGAGTTGATTTTCATGACAGTATACTATTTTAAGTTTTGTATTGTTGGATATGTCTAAACTGGTAAGTTGGTTTTCGTGGCAGTTTAACTCGGTCAGATCTACATTTTTTGATATGTCAAGGCTGGTTAACTGATTGCCATAGCACCATAAAGTGGACAATTTGACATTGTTAGTCACATCTAAAGTGGTTAATGAGTTGCTGGAACATTCTAACGTTTCTAACAGAATATTATTGCTTACATCCAAACTATTTAACGCATTATCTGAACATAATAACTTTTTCAAATTAACATTACTAGATACGACTAAACTGGTTATATCGTTATAAAAACAACTTAATTCAGTTAGGTTAACAAGATCTGATACGTCAAGTTCACCTGATAAATTTTCCATTCCCCACCGTATTTCTGTCAATCTGCCGTTATCCCACACATATTGTGTGCTATGTAAGTCCTCGTCGACAGTGGCTCCGCGTTCGCGCTGTGTACGGATCAGTTTTTCCAGTGCTTTTACGTCCTGCTCGTTAAACTGATCTGGCGAGGCGGAAATAGAAGGTGGTGTCTGTGAGTTTGCAGGCGGGTTAGAAGAAACGGCCGGCAACGCGGTTGAATCTGGTGTAACGGAAGCAGAAGGCGGTGTCTGCGAGTTTGCAGGCGGGTTAGAAGTGATCACTGGCTCCGCGCTGGCAGGTGCGCTGGAAACCGAAGGCGGCACTTGGGTGTTAGTGGGTGGTACAGATGTTACAGATGGTTTTGTATCCGCGGGCGTTGCGGAAGAGGATGTCGTGACAGAGCCTGCTTTTTTGGGGGTGGCGGCTGCTTTCACAGTCACTTTGCAGGTCAGTTTCTTTTTTTCTATTGTCGCCTGAACTTTTGCAGATCCCTTTTTCTGTCCCTTGATCGTTACGGCTGCCTTTCCCTTTTTTTTCATCGTTATGTTTGTTTTTCCAGATAAAATTTTCCATTTTACTTTTTTCTTTGTGTTTTTTACCTTGAGTGTTTTGCTCTTCCCTTTTGTGATGGTAAGTTTTTTATTACTCAGACTTACTTTTTTTGCTGCTGACACCTCAGGAGAGGTAGTTATTCCCAGCAATAACGAAAAGGTAAGAGTGTACGCCAATAGTTCTCTTTTTGTTCTCATATTAGTCTGTTCCTCCTTTTGAAAAAAATAGTCTCTCGGATTCTCCAGCCCCTATTTTCTACGGCTTTCAAATCCGGTTTTATAAATATTCCCCCACTTTTTTTGCCAAAAGTACT
>CAJUTR010000029.1 GCA_910589665.1 uncultured Eubacterium sp.
ATTGAGGCATGGGTTACAGAAAACAATCCCAAATATGCCAACCGTATCATCAAACGGTGAATTACAGATTGAGAAAAAACTTGATTTTTTTCCAGAGTCGTGCTAAAATACCAATATGCAGATATAGTTCATTGGTAGAATGCTAGCTTCCCAAGCTGGAGAGGCGGGTTCGATTCCCGTTATCTGCTTGAAAAAAGAGATTGTCAGCGTATGGCAATCTCTTTTCCTTTGTTATCGCAGCCAGCCTCAAAACCGAAAAACTGTCTGGCCCGAGGCGGCTGCCCCATTTCCGAGCCTCTTCAAATACTTGCCAGAAGCGATCAATCCATTGTTCCTAAGTCAGAATATGGTTATCCTTTCAAAAAATCCATGAGTATCTTTCTCTTATCGATATAGATCCGTAACAAAAACAAAGCAGCGGTACGGAAGCCGGCGGCAGATTTCTTTCGCGGCTAACGCCTTGTCCTCATCATCAAAAAGTCCAAAAACAGTAGGCCCGCTTCCGCTCATCAGGGAACCGAGCGCTCCGTTTTCCAGCATTGTCTTTTTTATGGTCTCTATTTCCGGATGCGCGGGTATCGTAACCGTTTCTAAAAGGTTTTCCATGTTTTCGCACAGGCGGTGCAGGTCGTTCTCCCGGATGCAGTCGATCATCGTATCAATGTCAGGATGGACGGTGTGATCGTCCAGTTTGAGATTGGAATAAACAAATTTGGTAGAAATATGGAATACGGGTTTTGCGATCAGGACAAAACAGTCGGGCGCGTTGGGAAGCGGTGTGAGGATTTCCCCGATGCCCTCGGAGAGAGCAGTTCCCTTCATGATACAGTAGGGAATGTCCGCACCCAGCCGGACACCTCGCTTCATCAGTTTCTTTGCCGAAAGGCGCAGTCCGAACAGCCGGTTGATCGCAATCATGCAAGAGGCTGCGTCTGTGCTTCCGCCAGCCATACCGGCGGCTACGGGGATCCGTTTATCCAAATGGATGTCCAGGCCGTCCGTGATCCCGAATTCCTCCATCAGGAGTTTGGCGCTCTGATAGACGAGGTTATCCTCATTGACGGGAAGGAAATTCAGGTTTGTCGTGAGATGAATTCCCGGTGTTTTTGATTTTGTAAGGGTCAGACGATCAAACAGGCGGATGCTCTGCATGATCATTTTTACTTCGTGATAACCGTCTTCTCTTTTTCTTATTACGTCCAGGCCAAGATTGATCTTAGCCGGGGCATTGATCCATGTGGAGTCCATAAGCTGCACATCCTTTCCTTTTCGAAATTTATTATAACATTTGTACATTGAATAAAAAAGATTTATTTGGAAAAAATGTTACTAAAGATTTTAGCCCAAACTTGGTATTTATGCGCAAAAGGCGCGCGAATGGAGGAAATATGAGGGACAGATTAAAAAAAGCGGGTTTTACGGCAGCGGTATTATTTGTATGTGGACTGATGTATTTTTATGGAAAGGCGACGGATGAACAGAAGATGCAGCGGGAAATCGCGAAAGAAGTCATCCGGCTCCATGTGGTGGCAAATAGTGACAGCGGGGAAGATCAAAAGCTGAAGCTTGAGGTAAAAGAAGAGATCTTGTCGCTTTTACGGGAACAGATGCGGGAGGACCAGACCGTGACGGCGGCCCAGCAGACGATCCGGGATCACTTGGATGAGATCGAGGAAGCGGCGGGGCGCTACATACGGGATATGGGGTACGACTACCCGGTGAAGGCAGAACTGGGAACCTGCTATTTTCCGGTGAAGGAGTATGGGGATCTCACCTTTCCGGCGGGGGAATATAAGGCATTGAAAGTAAATATTGGAAGATCGGAAGGGAAGAACTGGTGGTGTGTCATGTATCCGACACTCTGTTTTGTGGACAGCACATACCAGGTTGTACCGGACGAATCAAAAGAAAAGCTGAAAGACAATCTGACGGAGGAAGAATATGATTCCCTTTTGTCGGGCGGGGAAGACGTGGAGTATGGATTTAAAATATTAGACGTCATATCCGGCATTTTCAAATAGCCGCGCTAAAGGTTTTGCTGTTTTGACCGAAATATATAATAGCGAAACTTTAGAGAGTGAGTGTGAAATCTATGATTATCCATGCAAATAACAAGATTTCCATTGACTTTAATGACACTGACCGGGTAAAAGAATCAGGCGTGTCAGTACAGAATGCCATGGAAGGCAGTATTCCCCATGTTGGGATTGAATTTACAAGGGATTGTGCGGTACAGAAGGATATGGAAAACAGTATCGTTTATACCGATGCGAATCGTAATAAGCAGCGTATAATGGAAGAAGTAGCGGAAAATCTGCCAGCGGAAGAGTTCGATCCAGCCGATTTTATCAGCAAGAGTATGACAGGCAAAGATGCCAAAGCGGTAGAAGAGGACGGGTCTATTTTGGAAGAATACGTGGCGGGAACGCTGGAACGCGCTATTGAGAGGGTCAAAGGCCAGCGGCAGGAGCAGGAAGAAGCCGTAGGGCGTCAGATAGAGAAACAGGAAGAGGTACAGGAATTTTTTGGGGAGATGGAGCAGCGTATTCAGGAGGCATCTCAGATGGCGGCTAATCTTCCGGGTATTTCCGAAGCGGCGGCTAAATATTTTCTTGATAACCATCTTCCATTTAGTCCGGAAAATATAAAAAATTGCAGTTCCGTAACGGAACTTACTACATATGCGGCAGGCAGGGCTTCGCTTGAGGAAATGAAGCCGCAGATCGAAGCGGCAGTTACGAACAGCGGTTTAGAGGCGGGAGAAGAAAACATGGAGGCGGCTAAGTGGCTGTATGAACACGATGTGCCGGTGACGGGTGACAACATACGCGCGTATGAAACGCTTCGGGCGCTGGAAGAACTATCGCCGGATGTCCTTACGGAGCGGATCGAGGATGCGGTGCTGGATGGGATCACGCCGGAAGGGGCAGATCTGACCGTTCCTTCCAGGAAGGAAGTGTCGGAGCGTCTCTCCCATCTGTGTGAAATGGATGATGACGCGCTGCGGAACGTCTTTCAGACAGAGGCCGACTTTATTACGGCGAAAAGACAATTAGAAGAAATCCGACTCACGATGACGATAGATGCGGCGAGAACGATGGAGAGTAAGGGAATCCATTTGGATGTCGGCAATCTGATGGAGATCGTCGAAGAGTTAAAGGCGATGGAACAGGCGGCAGCACAAGAGATGCTGACCACAGCTGGGATTCCAGTGAATGAGGAAAACACACAGATCGCGGTTACGGCGCTGCAGGCGGGACGGGACATTCTTCAGGCACCGGTATCCGTATTTGGCGTGACGATCGCTTCGGCAGAGCAGGATACGATCGTGGATGTGGCTGCTGCAGGAAACGAATCCCGAAACCAGCTGGCGGCGGCAGAATCGTATGAATCTGTTGGTACTGAAGTGCGCCGTGATCTAGGTGATTCGATACAAAAAGCTTTTTCCCATGTCGGAGGGCTTTTAAAAGAGATGGGACTTCCAGCTACGGCGGCGAATGAACGTGCGGTTCGGATTTTGGCGTACAACCGTATGCCGATTACCGAAGAAAATATCCGTGCCATGAAAGAATATGATGATAAGGTGACATCGATCGCCAAAGGCTTGAAGCCTGAAGTGGTAACAGAACTGATACGAAGGCAGGAAAATCCGCTGGAGATGGATCTGAATGAGCTGGATGAAAAGATTTCGGAAATCCGTGCGGACATTTCATCGGATGATATTTCATTTCGTAAATATATATGGAAACTGGATCACAGCGGGGCGGTTTCGCCGGAAGAGAGAAAGAGTATGATTGGGATATACCGTTTGCTCGACAAGGTCGAAAAGAGTGACGGCGCGGTGATCGGACAGGTGATCAAAGACGGACGTGAATTGTCCTTTTCATCGCTGTTATCAGCCGTGCGTTCCCGCAAGGCGCAGGGAATCGATCAGTCGGTCGATGATGATTTTGGCGGTTTGGAAAAGGTTGTGAAAAACGGTGAGAGTATCAGCGAGCAGATCGGAGCAGCTTTTGGAAACCATGTGGCGGCTAATCTGCAAAAGGAACTTTCCCCTGCTGTACTAAAAAAGAAAAAGGATACTTATATGGAAGAGCCGCTGGAAGTCATTTTAGACGAATGCCTGAACGAAGCTGAGGCGTTGGAAGAAGATGCTGGTTATTATGAGCAGCTTGCATCAGAAATCCGGGAAATGGCGGCAGAGAGCGATACGCAGGTCATTGAATTTTTGAAACAGCTTGAGATTCCTGATAGTATGGTAAATATCCACTGGATGAAATCGTATTTGGAACGGGGCGGAAAGCCGTTTCTGAAACTTTATTCGAAAGAAGAGAGTGAACGGATCGCGGATGTATTTGATCAACCCGAGAATCTCCAGAAGGTATACGAGGAGTTTGACGAGATGCACGAAGAGCAGCTTGCGGATAGGAAAAAGGAACCAGATGTACGCTATGAGGATGTGAAAGACATTGCCCGGATGGCTGGCGGCATTTCTTTTTACCGTCAAATGCGTCATTTTCAGAAGTATGAGGTGCCGATCTATACCGAACAGGGCATGACGGCTTGCAGTATTACGGTGAAGCAGGGCCGTGAGTCCGAAAAAGGTACGGTGGAGATCTCGATGGAGGTGCCGGGAGGAGCGGTTTCGTCAGGCCGTGTACAGGCGACATTCAAAGTGGCTGGCAGCCGGGTATCCGGTTTTGTGACGAGCGAGGACGAGAAAGCACTTCGGATGTGTGAAGATATGTTTGATCAGTTGGAAAAGGATTTGGAAATGAATGGTTTCACGATGGAGCGTGGGAATTTTGCGAACGGCAGGAGAAATTCATTTCATTCAGGTAATAGATTTGATGAAACAGCTACGAATGACAGACTTTATCTCGTAGCAAAACTATTTATTCAAAATGTGCAGAGAAAGGACGAACAAGAATGAAAATAAACACAAATATTTCGGCGATGCTTGCCAGCAGCCACTTAAACCGGACGCAGGATAAACTGACGACGAGCCTGGAACGTCTTTCTTCAGGATACCGGATCAACAAAGCGGCAGACGATGCTGCAGGTATGGCGATCTCACAAAAAATGCACGCACAGATACGCGGTCTGGAGAGAGCTTCCCGCAACGGCGCGGATGGCGTTTCGTTTATCCAAACCGCAGAGGGAGCGCTGACCGAGACGGATAACCTGCTCCAGAGGTGCCGCGAGTTATCGGTTCAGGCGGCGAACGGCGGAACGATGACGATTGAGGATAAAGAAGCGATCCAAAAAGAAATTGATTCTTTGATGGATGAGATCGACCGTTTGGCATCCGATACGGAATTTAATACAAAGAGCATTTTGGATGGAAGCTGCTGTCGTCAAACGTCTTCTAACAACGTAGGGGTTAAGGTTATTTCTATGACAGATTATGTAGGCTTGACCACATACGGTTTGACGGTAGACCGGCAGGCGACACAGAGTACATTTACGACAGGGACATTTGGCATGGCAGCAGGCGATGAATTTACAGAGGCGGGCCAGATTCAGATTAACGGTGAGATCATTAAGATCAATCCAGGAGAAACATTAGAAGACGCCTATGCAAAAATACGTGATTGTTGCGAGAGCATGAATATTGATGTAATGCCGGTTGATGGCGCAGGTGAGGAAGCGGAGATCGGCGCGGCATCAGCATTGTATTTCGAGTCAAAACTTTATGGCGCCAAGTATAAGATCGAGGTGACGACAGACAGTCCGGTACTGGCAGGGCTTCTTGGTGTGGATGGCGGTACCTATGTACCAGGACAGGATGCCGAGGTTACGATTGACACGGGAAGCGATTCCGGTTTCTCAAAAACGGCAACTACATTTGTTGAGGGCGGCCGCGTGACGGTTTCTGACCGTGACGGTTTCTGCATGATCTTTGATGTTTCAAAAGCAGAGGCTGGTACAGATGCCGACGTTACAGTGCTGGATGCTGGTTTTGTTGCCATTCAGATTGGCGCAAATGAGGGGCAGACGATTGATATTTCCATACCGCCCGTTACTTGTAAATCCCTGAACATTGAACACTGTAATGTATGTACTGTAGCTGGGGCATCGGATTCGATCAGCAAGTTTAATGCGGCAATCGAGGAAGTTGCGGCAATCCGGGCAAAACTAGGTGCGTATGAGAACCGTTTGGATTCGGCGACGAAGAGTTTGGATATTACGTCCCAGAACTTGACGGAAGCATGTTCGAGGATCGAGGATGTGGATATGTCAGCTGAAATGACGAGTTATACACAGCTTAGCGTTCTCGCACAGGCAGGAACTTCTATGCTGGCACAGGCAAACAACCGTCCGCAGACGATTCTCCAGTTGCTGCAGGCGTAATGGATGACGTGTGAACGATAGAAAGGACGGGTGCCGTTGGAACGGGAACAGTTGAATGCCTACGCGGCCAGGGTGGCGCAGGCGAATCGGAGCGAACTCGTAGTCATAATATATGAGGCATTTCTAGATAGTGTAAAAGATGGTAGGGAGTTTTTGAAAGAGGGAGATGTTCCCGCCTGCAGGCGGGAAATCGACCGGGCAAAAGGATTTTTGACGGAGTTAATGGGAAGTTTGGATTTTCGTTATGAGATTTCTCATTATTTACGCAGACTTTATGTATTTGCCTATCAGGAACTATGTCAGGGGGTTGCCGAGCGGGAAGAAGCCAGGCTCTCCCATGCTACTGATATTATCCAAAAGCTGCTTCCGGCATTCCAGGAAGTGGCGTCTCAGGATGAGTCCTCCGCGGTAATGGTGAATACCGAGACGATCTACGCAGGACTTACGTATGGGAAAGGAAGCCTGAATGAAAGTGTGGATGTCGATATGAACCGTGGATTTCAGGCATGAGTGTGAAAAAAGCAATGCTCATGCCTGGCTTTTTGACAGATTCTCTACTTTGCGCATCTCTTTGAGTAAATATTTGTACCGGTATTGAATGGCATTTACTTCATAGATGCAGCTATCCACTAGATCGGGATCACAGGCGTATTCAAAATTTGAATGAGCATTTGCCAACGATCGTTTAATTTCTTCAATTTCGTTTAGTAGTTCTTCTCGGGCAAGAAGAAGGTTGTCCGTTTTCTTTTTCATACCAATCCCCCTTTGACTCTGTTTTCAGTGTATTAGTATGCAGAAAATGTCGAAAAACATAGAGTTTTTGACATTTTCATTTTTCTATTTTTTCGGTATTTGTAGTAAAAGTATAACCTTGTTAAAGAAATATATTCCATTTTTTTCAAAATAAGTATTGACAAGAGAATAGTATCCGTGCTAGTATATAAATCACAACAAAAACAGGAGGTGGCAGCATAGGAAGTCAGGAATTGATCTTCCTCGTTCTGTTACCGGCATCACTTTTTGACCTGTATCGTTACCGGGTGCCGAATGCACTGATCGGTATCGGGTTGGCCCTAAGCTTATACAACAGTATCTACCAGCAGGGGATGCTGGGGATAGGGGTGTTTTCTGTTAAATGTCTGTTTCCGTTTGTTGTCTGTTTTGTCTTTTACCTGTTCCATGTACTGGGTGCTGGTGATATCAAGTTATTTTCCATTGTTTGCAGCTATTATAATATCGGATGCTGTGTCCGGGTCATGCTCGTATCGCTTTTAATCGGAGCGTTGTTTTCTCTTTTTAAAATGATTCTACAGAAAAGTTTCATTCGCCGTTTTCGGCATTTTTCAATGTATGTTAAAAACCTGAGATCGGGAAGATCGAACAGGGTATATTATGATCTTAAAACGTGTGGCGACGAGGGAGTGATTCCCTTTACTATATGTATTACACTGGCGGTCATAATATGCGTAGCATAGGAGGAAGGTTTTAGAAAAAATGAAGGAGGTGTCTGGGTGGGCCAGATGAAATTAGTGATATGTACGAGACAAAAGGAGTATGGGGAAAAGTTGCTGAGGTTTCTTTCCACACAGCACAACCCGTATGTTGAGGCGGAACTTCTGACGGGCGATGCCGAAGAGATGATCGGTATCATCGTGGAAAAGACAAGAATGGATCAGGAGGTATGCGTGATCTCAGACGATCCGGATGTGCTGCGGCGCATCGAATGTCAGACGATAGCTCTTGTTACGGAGCCAGAAAAAGAGGGAACACATGAGATTTTTATGTATCAGAGGGCGACGGATATTTACAGGCAGATTATAAAGCTGACAGGCGCGCGGATACGAGATCCGGCAAATGAGACGGGGTTATCTGTCCCGAAAGTGACGTGTGTGTTTTCTCCCGGAGAAAGTGAAGAGAAGACGATGTTTTCCCTTCGTACGGCAATGGACCGTTCGGAGCGGGGAAGTGTGCTGTATATCAGTCTATGCGGATTTCCAGTCCTTTTTCAGGAAAATATGGAGCAGCCGCAGCCGGGTGGAGTGGAAGGGATTTCAAATTTGATGTTGTGTAATGGATTAGAGGAGTTTGAGAAAAAGTTAAGGGAATCGGTATTTTTGGCAGGAATGGTATCCGTGCTTGCACCGGCTGGACATTTTCGGGACTTGTTTGATTTTTCGCAGGAGGAGATGAAACGTTTTATCAGACATTTAAAGCAGCAGACGTTGTATGAGGCAGTTGTGATCGAGATGGGACAGCTTTTTGATTTTACGTTTGTTCTTTTGTCCGATGCGGATGCCGTTCTGATGCCAAAGGAGCCAGGCATTTTAGCAGAATGGAAACGGCAGGTTTTTTGTGAATACTGCAAACGGGAGTCGCAGGAAGCCGTGTGGGAACGGATCAAGTTAGTTCCCGTGTCCGTCTACCGACCAGTGAAGTGGGAAGAGATCAGGCAGATATTGGGTGCCATGGAAGAGGAAAGGGAAAGGGAGAGGGATGGAGGAAAAAAATCAAAAAGAGAAGATAAGAAGACTGGTTCTAGAACAGGTACCAGCCGACGAGGAGATGGATGAGAATCGGTTACTGAGTATCATTGATGAAAATATCGGGAGGAGCACGCACGGAGAGTATATCCGATATGCAGAGAAAAAGCGGCTTCGGAGAGAAATATTTAATTCTATGCGGAAATTGGATGTGCTTCAGGAATTGATCGAGGATGAGCAGATCACGGAGATCATGGTAAATGGTACAGCGCATATTTTTGTAGAAAAAGAGGGGAGGCTTTTGGACAGCGGCTATATTTTTGAGTCTGCCGAACGTCTGAATGATGTTGCCCAGCAGATCGCATCAGCTGGCAACCGGATTGTGAATGAGACAAATCCGATTTTGGATGTACGGATGTCTGACGGTTCCAGAGTAAATATTGTAATGCCTCCCATCGCGATGGAAGGGCCTGTTATTACGATCCGCAAATTTCCCAAAGATCCTTTGACGATGGAAAAGCTCATAGAGATGGGCGCGATAACGCAAGAGGCAGAAGAAATGCTACAAAAGCTAGTTAAAGCAAAATATAATATATTTATCTCTGGCGGTACAGGGGCGGGAAAGACCACGTTTTTAAACATTCTGTCCAATTATATCCCAGCGGACGAACGGGTGATCACAGTGGAGGATTCTGCGGAATTGCAGATCCGGAATGTCCGAAATCTCGTGCGGCTGGAAGCGAGAAATGCTAATGTGGAAGGAAAAAATGAAGTTACGATACGGGATTTGATCCGAAGCGCGCTCCGCATGAGGCCGGATCGAATTATTATCGGCGAAATCCGGGATGCGACAGCGATCGATATGCTCACAGCGATGAATACTGGTCATGACGGAAGCCTGTCCACCGGACATGCGAATAGTTCAAACGATATGATGAACCGACTGGAAACACTTGTACTTATGGGGATGGATATACCGCTGGAAGCCATCCGCCACCAGATTGCTTCTGCGATTGATATTGTAGTGCATCTTGGACGGCTTCGCGACAGGAGCAGAAGGATACTGGAAATCTGTGAAGTGGGAGGGGTGGAACAGGAAAAAATCAGATTATTTCCTTTATTCCAGTTTACCGAGACAGGCGAAAAGAATGGCCGGATCAAGGGGAAACTGGAGTATACCGGACATAGCCTTATTCGCGCTGATAAATGCAGAAAGGCGGGGATCCGGGAGTTGACGTGCGGATTGTGATCGCGGTGTACGAGATCATATAGCGATGCGTGAGTGATATCATTTCTTGGTAAGGGGGGAATAGAGATGGATTATAGTAAGTATGTTTATACGAAACGGGAAAGGATCCGTTACGGAACATGCGGGGGAATGGCAGCCTTTGTTATACTTATGCTGTTTTATGACAATGTAGTCGTTTGCTGCTTCGGAGCTATCGTTGCTGCTGTGTTGTTCTTGAAGTATTATCAACTTATCCTTATAAAAAAACGCCGTTGGGAGTTGACGGTACAATTTAAAGATGCCACAGAAAGTTTAGTATCGGCAATCGTGGCGGGATATTCGTTGGAAAATGCGGTTCGGCAGGCCGAAAGAGATTTGGGATTGATGTACGATCAGGAAGATATCATCATGATCGAATTTTCACAAATGACGCACAAGATGGATCTGACAGTGCCGGCAGCAGAACTGCTGAAAGATTTGGGGATAAGGAGCGGGGTGGAAGATATCCGGACGTTTAGCGAGATTATAATGACAGCGAGAAAGACGGGTGGTAATCTTGTGCAGGTGATGAGGAGGACAGCGGGTAACATCGCAGAGAGGATCGAGATGAAGAGGGAAATCGAAACGTTGATTTCTGGTAAAAGGATGGAAGCAAACTGTATGACAGCAATACCGCTTCTTATTATTGTCTATCTGCGCATTTTTTCTCCGGGTTTTTTGGATCCGCTGTATCACAATCTGATGGGTGTCTGTGTGATGACGGGAGCGCTGGTGGTTTTTGTGGCAGCTTTTTTATGGGGGCAGAAGCTGATGGACATACAATTATAGGGGGGGGATGTCATGGAAAAGTATGTTACATATATGAAAAAGATAATAGGAAAACTACATTTAGAGCGGATTTTGATGAAGGATACCAAAACGTTGGAAATGGTAGAAATTCTGTACCGGAGACAGGATAAAAGGGCAAAGTTCACGGAAATTTGGTGTCGGCGGCTTTTCGTACTGACAGTAGTAATAGGCGTGACGCTTTTGATCTTAATTGCCTGTTTCGGTCAGGACGCGCCGGAGGGGGTCATAGTAAACAAAACGTATTTGCATATTGGGGCCGGTAAGGAGCGGGTCACGTTTGGAGTGGAGGCGGAGACAGAAGCCGGGCCGGCAAAAGAAGAGATTTCGATCGGAGTTAGCCAAAAGGAGGAGAGGTCACAACGAGAGGAGGAACTAAAAACGCCGGATCCCCGAGAAGTGTTTATGGCGGATGTAAGGGAAGCCGTCGAAAATGCGGTTGCTTCTGAACGGATAGTGGATGGAGAACAGGATGTGATGCTGCCGGATATGGTGTCTGGGAACGAAGTCAGGTATGTAAATCCAGAGTACAAAAAGGATTATAGTGCGTTTTATCTCTGCCTTCTTGTGATTTGCCTGCTGCCTGTTTTGTGGAGACGGGAGAGGCAGGATATGCTAAAAGAGAGAGAATATCAGTTGCTGCTTGCATATCCGGAACTGGTAAATAAGGTGATGCTCTTATTAAGTGCTGGTTTAACCGTAAGGGGAAGTTTGGAACGGATATGCGACGAGTACCGAGATCGCATTCAGAAAGGGGGTGAGAGAAAATATGTTTACGAAGAGGTCTGTTTTTCCGTACAGGAGATGGAGCATGGGATGTCAGAGACGATGGCGCTGGAATCCTTTGGAAGACGATGCCGGCTCCTTCCCTATTTAAGGTTTGCTTCCATGATGAACCAAAACATCCGGAAAGGGTCAGAGGGACTTATCCAATTACTGGAGGTGGAGGCAATAGAGGCATTTGAAAAGCGTAAAGAGCAGGTAAAGGTCATGGGAGAAACGGCAGGAACTAAACTGCTCCTTCCCATGATACTTATGCTGGGGGTTGTGATGGTGATTATCGTCATTCCCGCATTTATGACAATGTAATGACAAACAAAGCGGTATGAAACCGTCAGAGAAAAAAGGAGGAACTAGAATGGGAGTGTTAAAAGAATTTTGGACAGACGAAGAGGGAATCGGTGTTGTAGAGATCATACTGATTCTTGTGGTACTGATTGCACTTGTTCTTTTGTTTAAGGAGAAGATCACGACAGTTGTTAATAATGCGTTTTCTGCGTTCGAGAAGGACTCGGGGAGTATTATCAAATGATGGGGAAAAATAGGCCGACGGGGTCCATCACGGTATTTCTTTCACTGGTACTCATTATCATTATGGCTTTAATAGGGACGATGGTAGAGGTGACGAGGGGGAAAGTGTGCCGTATTCAGGCAAGGCGGGTGTTGAAACTGGCATCAGAAAGTCTGATGACAGAATACAGCAGACCTCTTTTCGAATATTACAACTTGTATTTTCTAGAAGACGAGGGTAAGCCGCTTGCGCGAAGCATCTCAGAATACGCATCGGGAACGTTGAGTCAGGATCCCCTTTTTCCAAATAGCATGGATGTTTATAGCGGCACGCTTCAGCATGCAGCAGTAGAGGAAAAGAGGTATGCCGGAGATGACGGAGGGGCAGCTTTACAGGAGCAGATCGTGTCGTATATGAAACGGAGGATTTCCGCGGATAAGGTAAAGACCTTTTTGGGAAAATCCGGCGAAATGGAAACGTTCAGCGGACGTGCGGAGGAAATTGAACAAAAGGCGAAGCGGGAAAAGGAAGCAGTCGCGGCGTGCAGAAACGTTTTGCAACTGATGAAGCTCATTGATGGTGTGGACTGTACGGGTGGTCGTGTAAAAGGGCAGAAATATTTTATGAAGAAGTTGTTTGCTGGAGAAAAGAAACCAGGGCAGTTTGGCATATCAGAGGCAGTTGTGTGGAAGGCCGTCAAAAATAATGTGTCGGACGTTTCTGATTATCTGAGCCGTTTACAGGAGGGAAGCGCAAAGCGAGAGTTTGCCGAAATCGTTCAAAAAGTGGGGGAAAAGACGAAAGAAGCGCTTCATCTAGTAACGGAAATAGGCCCCCGATTGAGAGAAATGAATGTGTCTGGTGATGTAGGACGCGTGTTAGCATCAAACTTACATATTTTGGAAAAAACTTCGGAATATTTAGGACACAATGTGACGGATGAAATGGTTTCAGAGCTAGAACAGATATGGAAAGCTTATGACACATCAGGCATCGTATTTGATTATGCAGGGATCAATGAAAAGGGCGGTGCAGAAAGTCCCATGAGTGTATTATCCAATGCTATTTCGGGTGGACTTGCGAAATTGGTTTTAGAAAAAGATTTCCAAATGTCAAAAAAGTCCGTGAAGGAGCCGGATTACTATCATTCTCTCTATATGAAAGACAAGACTCGGGAAAAAGAAGAAGTAAATGGCGTAAAGTCTTTTGCGGAAAACGAAGAGGTCAATTTTCAGGGAGCGGCAAAAGGGATTGCGAACATGGCTGTTTCGGATGTTATGCTATGCGAGTACATGAAGCGCTTTTTTTCTTCGGTGCGATCGCAGGAAAAGGAAGAAAAACGGCTGGATTATGAGTGGGAATACATTCTGTGCGGCAAAGGCAGCGATAAAAAGAACTTGGAGGCAGTCATAGACCGGCTCGTATTACTGCGAAGTGTGGTCAATACAGCGGCGCTCCTGTCTTCGTCGGAAAAGCGGGAAACTGCTCATACAGCGGCACTGGCTGTAGTCGGTTTTACCGGGATGGAACCGCTGATCCGGTTTACGCAGACGTTGTTTCTTGTACTTTGGGGAATGACGGAGTCACTCGTAGAAGTGGCAGCCCTGTTACAGGGAAAAAAGATCCCGATTGTCAAAACAGCGAAAGATATCGTCGTGAAATTCCCGGAACTGTATCGGATCGGGAATGCGTATATTATGGAAAAAGCAGAGCATTTACCTAAAAAGAGCGGCCGTTCGTTCGGTTATCCGGAGTATGTGCTTTTGCTAATGGCAGGGATAGGACGTGACATTCGGTTTTATCGGATGATGGATTTGATGGAATGGAACATTCGGGACAAAGAAGTTTCTAACTTTCATTTTGGTCAGTGTATTGATTCTTTTCGAGTGACAGGACAATTTTCATATCCGGCAAAATTTTTTCACATGCCAATCATTCAGAAATATAGTAATAGACAATGGAATGATCTTCAACAGGGAATAACAGTACATGCCAGTTATGTCAGTGAGTAGGTCCAGGACACGATCTATTGGACGAATATACAAAATTGTATGGGGCACAGGAAAGTACTCTATTGAAAAAAATAATGATAAAAGGAGAAAATCACCAGGCCAATCATATGAATAGAGTACTTTTTTGTGCCCCATAACAGGAAGGAGGCACTGTTTGCGACAATATAATAAAAAGGGATCCATGACGGTGGAAGCATCGCTGGTTCTTCCGATCTTTCTATTTGCGGCGCTCTCGGTTTTATCAATAAACAAACTAATCCTATATGAGGAGCAGGTACAATGGGCACTCGCTAGGACGGCTAGAGAAGCGTCTGTGGAATATGCGGCGCTGGACAAGTCATTGGTTCTTAGCCCGGCGTATTTGATGGGAAAGATGAATCTGTATTTGAACGAGGATGGACTTATCGTCAGTATGGCTCGTTCCCGATTTGAGTCTGAGACGAATGAGATTGACCTCATCGCAGATTATGAGGCGACAGTTCCGTTTCCGGTTTTGAGCAGAAGGCGTTTTCATTGTACGGAGCGGGTTCATACCCGTGCTTTTACCGGGGTAACGACACGACAGGGCGGCGGTGGGGAGAATGAGGATATGGTGGTGTACGTAACGAAGACGGGTAAGGTGTACCATCGGAGCTTGTCCTGTACTTACTTGAAACTTCATATTTCCCAGGTAAAGTATGGGGATTTAACATATTTGCGGAGTGAGAGCGGCGGGAAATATTATAACTGTGAAAGCTGCTGCCGCGGAATGAAATTCCGCACGGAAGATGATGTATTTATATGTAGTTATGGAGATCGATTCCACAGTTACCGTACATGCAAAAATATGAAACGAAGTATTCAGGAAATTTTGCTATCTGAGGCGGGGAGCAGGCTGCCGTGCAGTAGATGTGGAAAGGACTAGAAGTTTTCGCGTATGGAGGAAGAGATGACAGGTTATTTGATTGTATTAGCATACTTATTTTTAATGATGATGTATGACATAAGAAAAAAAGAAATTCATCTCCCGCTTTCGGCGGTTGTTGCGCTGATCTTGTCAGTGAGACAGATTTATCTCGTGTGTCTAGGTGAGGTTGCCGTGCGAAACGCATTTTTGGGTATAATGGTGGGAGTTTTTATCGTCGTGCTCAGCGTGTTGACGAGAGGGGGGATCGGCATTGGTGATGGGATCATATTCATGATCTGCGGGTTGCTTTTCGGGTTTTACGAGAATAGCATTTTGTTATTTCTCTCTCTGGTATTTACGGCAGCGGCCAGCGTAGTGCTGATCATAACAAAGCATGTTGGCAGGAAATATACGTTGCCCTTTGCGCCATTTGTCTTTGCCGGATTTGGAGTGATGTGCATATGGAAAGTATTTGGTTGAATCGCCGAAAGGCATCGTTTACAGTAGAGGCAGTTTTCGTTATTAATATTACGATCTGGGTTCTAGCAGCCGTATGTTATGCGGCCGTGTATTCGCACGATCGGACTGCCATGTATTCGATGGCGGAACATGTTATGGAGCAATCAGTGGAAAACGGGAAGAAATTTACCGAAACAGAGATGGAAGCACGTATGAAGCAGTATATGAACGAGCATCTGTTTTTGTGCCGTGCGGACAGGATCACGGTCAAAAGAGCGTTTCTTTCCATCCGGGCAGATATTACATTTCATGCGGAGGTAAGGGTTCCGTTTATACAAAAGCTGCTGACCGGAGAGAAAGGGAGAAAGATTTCGGTTTCGCATGAGGTGCTGTTTGCGCCTGAGTATTTGTGGAGCAGCAAGGAGATGTAAAGGGAGCGAAAGAAGATCTTGATCAGGGTGTGCGCTCTTGACGACAGAAAAAAGAGGTGGAGAAGAGAAGGAAGGGACGAAAGAATGGAACAAGCGATGCGGATAGAGACAGAAATCGTACAGGAGTTTACGGGGAGGTATCTGAAAGTAACAGCGGAGGGTAAAACTGCAGATTTTGGTGAGAAGGTTTTGAAGTATAATAGAATTGATGGGATCCTAGGCGCGGAGGTACAGCAGATAGACAATAAGCCGCAGTATGTTTATGCGATCGGAAATGGCATACCGTTTTCTGATTACCTAAAAAGAGGTATTTTTTCGGCGGAAGACATTAAATTCTTTATGCGCCGGATCATACATCTGATCGGACTTGCCAAGGAGTATTTGCTGGATGAACGAGATATGATGCTGACGGGTGATTGTATGTTCTTTGACGAGTTAGAGAATAAGCTTTTGGTCGCATATCTAGATGGTTATCAGCATGATGTAGGAAAAGGAATTTCGGGTATTCTAGAAATTTGTATGGATCATATGAACCATCAGGATAAGGAACTGGTCTTTCTCGTGTACGGACTCCACAAAATAAGCAAGGAGGCGAATTTCTGTTTGAGTCGTCTGACAGAAGTGCTGGGAGGGCAACAACCGATCAAACAGACAGGGGATCGAACAGGAGAGGTTCGCAGGCGGGAGGCGGTTATGATATGCGAAAGACCAAAAGTGCCATCTGAAGCAGGTAGAAAAAAGGAAGCGTCATTCACGATAGGCCCGCCGTGGAAGAGAACGGTTTTCTTTGGGAAGGCAGCAGGCTATTTGGCAGCAGGCATCTTTGTATTTGTGTCGGCTGTGTATTCAGGTGTACTAAATGGAGAGAATGGCGGACTGGATATACAAAAGAGTGCAGTACTGGCAGTTTTTCTGATCGTGTTGGAATGGTGTATGATCGGCAAATTGCGGGGAGGGGATGTGCAGCATAAAAAAGAGGACGACACTGAAATATGGAATGATCAGACAGAGAAACTGATAGAAACCGATTTGGATCAAACGGTTGTGTTGGTTGATCAACGTCCGCAAACAATATATTTGAATCTGATTCCAAAGGACTGGCAGCGGGAGGAGATAAAAATCAGGAAAACTCCTTTTTTCATCGGAAAAAACAATGAAAAATCAGATGCTGTCATTACGGCAGGAGAAATCAGCCGTGTGCACGCTAAAATTGTCGTGGAAGAGGACGGTGTATTTGTGATCGATCAGGAATCGACAAATGGCACGTATGTGAATGGCAAACAGCTTGTGCCGTGGGAGCGCCGGAAGGTTTGTGCTGATGATGAAATAGCGTTTTCATCGGTCTTTTACCGGGTGGAAACGGAATCATAAGTCATGTGCTGGATAAATTGCTTCTGAAAGTATTCATCATCCGCCAGAACTAGTTCCAGGCACTGTTCCTGTAGATGATGAACACGTTCGGATAATGCGTCAGGGCGGTAAGAAATTTCAGCCAGGCCATTCAGACAGCTATTCCCCACAGAAGTGATCTGAGAGGTGTCTATGTTTGAGAACAGACCAGTTCGAGCGGCTTTTTCAATGTCCATATGATATCCAAATCCGCCGGCTAAATAAAGGCGGCTGATCTGTTCGACTGAAATATGTGCCTGTTTGCATAGTGTGTCAATTCCGGCACCGATCGCAGCGGTGGCAAGCTGCATCTGCCGTACGTCTGCCGCTGTAAAAAGGATGTCTCCCGAAGAGGGCGTTTTGCTTATGCGAAGTCCATTGACGGGAAACGTATCAGCTAACACGCCGGATGAAAGAAGAAATCCGTGTTTGATGAGCTCGGAGAGGATGCTGATGGCTCCGCTCCCGCAGATACCGGTTGGAAGTTTATTTCCAATGGTTTTTAGTCTTGGCATGACGGGATTCCATACAAAATCAGAGACAGCGCCGGTGACAGCGGGGCAGCCGCAGGACAATCCACCACCTTCAAAAGCCGGCCCCGCAGCGGCGCTGGCGGTCAGGACAGTACCATTATGTAAAAGTGCGAGTTCTCCATTGGTGCCGAGGTCAGCAAGCAGGCAAGTATCTGTCCTTTGATCAAAGTCTAGGGAGAGCAGGCCGGCGGTTATATCTCCTCCAATAAAAGCAGACAGCCAGGGAAGGATGTAAATATCAGTTTCATTATAAGAGAACGAAAAATCCTGGTAGGGATGCGGTGTAAATGGACTGCCAGTCATTCCATTTAGTGGAAGGCCAAGCAGTAGATGGATCATAGTTGTGTTTCCCCCAATAAAACAGGTTTGGATTGAAAGATTGCGTTGCGAGGAATTAAAATCGCCAAAAACTTTTGAGATTTTACTGCGAATTCGTTCTTTTAGTGCATAATCATTGTGAAACTCCACATCATATTTTATACGGCTTATTACATCGGCGCCATACTCTCTTTGAGGATTTTCAAATGTGATGGAATGAAAAACGGTTTTGGCAGTTGAGTGGTAGAAGACCATTGCTACTGTGGTGGTGCCAAGATCGATCAGAAGGGTGTCCGGCGGTATTGATTTATCTGAAGCAGGCGCGAGGGCGATACCAGTCAGTCTTTTTTTGTCAGGAATGGATACCGTGATATCAGAGTGAGGAATAAGTCCACAGGGGAAGTCATACTGGCGGCCGCCGCAGACGTTGGCGCCGTGACAGTTGCAGGGAACGGATATTCCTTGTTCTTCGGCCAGATCTAAAATTGTTTTAGTGTTTTCAGGTGCTGCGTGGATTGTTATTTTCATAATGGACCTCATTTACAAAATTCATGTTCCGCTGATGGATAAGCGGTGGACGGATACGATAATATATGCTACAATACTATCATATTTTACCAGCACAGGCAAGTTTGTTCCTAACGCTGGGAGTAAGAGGGAAGTGTGTAGTCTTGGATAAGCAGACAAAGGCGGCGATACCCGTAATCACGGTGATATTAGCAGTATTAAATATACTGGCGTTTGCGGTGACCGAATACTTTGGATCCAGTTTGGACAGCAGCCATATGATACATATGGGGGCGATGTATGAACCGTCAGTATTAGAGGATCATGAGTATTACCGTCTGATCAGTTGTATGTTTCTTCATTTTGGCATGGAACATTTGTTGAATAATATGATCTCGCTTTTGGTTCTTGGTTATTCACTGGAACATGCTATTGGAAAAGCGTGGTTTGGTCTCATTTATCTGGGAGCTGGTTTCATATCTAGTATCATTTCTTTTTTCTACAACATGCAGACCGGGCAGGAAATGGTTTCCTGCGGGGCGTCAGGGGCGATATTTGGTCTTATGGGCGCATTGATGGTATTGCTTGTAGTATACAGGAGAAGAAATCTGCGCGGAGAGATACCGAGATTTGCGTTGTATTTGGCGCTCAGCCTTTATACGGGATTTCAGGCACCGGATATTGATGGGGCAGCCCATGCGGGAGGATTTGTAAGTGGGATGCTGATCTGCGTGATCATGTGCGTGATAAAAAGTTTTTGTAAAAATAGAAAGGGGCAGAAAGCGGAATGAGAGTAAATGTTTATTATGGCGGACGAGGTTTGATCGATGATCCTACTTTGTATACGATTGATAAAGTTACGCAAGTTTTGGATGAACTTCATGTAAGTGTGGAACGATACAATTTGTATGAAGATAAAGGGGGGATTTCTGTTCTCCCGAAAACGCTGCGGGAGGCAGAAGGGGTAGTTTTGGCGGCGTCTGTCGAATGGCTGGGTATCGGAGGTTATCTGCAGCAGTTTTTGGATGCGTGCTGGCTCTATGGGGATAAGGAATCGATCCGCGACATTTATATGTTTCCCGTTGTGATGGCAACTACATATGGGGAGAGGGAAGCGCTTCACACACTCATTAAGGCATGGGAGATGCTGGGCGGCATTCCCTGCGAGGGTATTTGTGCCTATGTAGACAATCACGTAGAGTTTGAGACAAATGCGGCGTACAATATGATGATTGAAAAGTGCGCGGAAAACTTTTACCGTGCCATATCGAAAAAAACGATTGCATTTCCGAATAGCAGCCTTCAGGTGAAAAAGACGGTTCTCCGCAGCAGCACGCTTTCATTGACGCCGCAGGAAAGCGAGCAGTTGTCAGCGTATGTTTCCAACGATCACTATGTAAAGAAACAGAAAGAGGACATTGAAGAACTTGCCAGTCTGTTTAATGGTATGCTGGGAGGGGAAGATGAAACGGAGAAATATATTTCGGAATTGAAAGCGCATTTTGTACCGAGTGATGGTATGAAGGCGGTATTTCAAATTGAAATTGTGGATGAGAACCGGAGTCTTGTTATTCAGGTGGACGGTGAAAAGCTGAATTGCTATTTTGGAAGTACGGGGATGCCTGATGTGACAGCAAAGCTCAAAAGCGAGGTGTTTCAACAGATCCTTTCTGGTCAGAAGCCGTTCCAGAATGCGTTTATGTCCGGTGATCTTTCTGCGCAGGGAAACTTCAAAGTGCTCCGCAATTTTGATGCCGTATTTCGTTTTTAAACCGTTCTAACGGCTTGAGATATAAAATAGAAATAAAAAAGGAGAAGAAGAAAATGGCGGAAGAACAATGTGTATTTTGTAAAATCATAGCAGGGGAAATTCCATCGACCACAGTTTATGAAGACGATGACTATAAGGCGATTTTGGACGTAAATCCCGCAGCGAGAGGACATGTGATCATTGTCCCGAAAAAGCATGCTGCAAATATTTTTGAATTGGAAGAGGAAGAAGCGGCTAAGGTGTTTCCAATCGCGAAAAAGATCGCGACTGCGATAAAAAAGACATATGGTTGCGATGGCATCAATATTCTGCAGAATAACGGGGAAGCTGCCGGACAGACGGTATTCCATCTTCATGTTCACGTTGTGCCGAGATATTATGGCGATGGTGTAAATATTATGTGGAAGTCGGGGGAAACGCCGGATCCAAATGAAGTAGCAGAAGAGATTAAGAAAAATTTATAATGGGGGGCTGGCATTGAAAAAGATCATTCTTACAGGTGGCGGGACAGCAGGGCATGTTACGCCAAATATTGCGTTGATACCGGAATTGCAGAAAAGAGGGTACGAGATCCATTATATCGGTTCAAAGGACGGTATTGAGACAAAACTGATGGCGGAATTTGATATTCCTTATTATGGCATTTCGTCAGGGAAACTTCGCCGTTATTTTGATATAAAAAACTTTACAGACCCCGCTCGTATCCTGAAAGGATATGCGGAGGCCGCAAAGATCATAAAAAAGATCAAACCAGACGTCATTTTCTCAAAGGGAGGATTTGTGACGGTACCAGTTGTTTTGGCGGCGAAACGTAAGAAGGTGCCATGTGTCCTACACGAGTCAGATCTGTCTCCGGGGTTGGCCAATAAGTTATGTATTCCGTCAGCTAAAGCAATCTGTGCAAATTTTCCAGAGACTCTTTCCCATCTGCCGAAGGAAAAGGCGCATCTAACCGGTTCGCCGATCCGAAAGGAACTCTTTTCAGGGAACCGGCTGAAAGGATTGGATTTCTGCGGATTTGATACGGGAAAACCGGTGATACTGGTTATCGGCGGAAGTCTGGGTTCTGTTCGCGTCAACGAGGCGGTCAGGGATATTCTCCCCCAACTGCTCGAACAATATCAGGTTATTCATTTGTGCGGGAAGGATAAACTGGATGAAAGTCTGAACGATACGGCTGGGTACGTTCAGTTCGAGTATATCCAGAAGGAATTGTGCGATCTTTTGGACGCAGCGGACATTGTGATCTCCAGAGCTGGTGCCAATGCAATCTGTGAGCTGTTGGCGCTCCATAAACCGAATATACTGATCCCGCTCTCGCTCGAGGCGAGCAGGGGAGATCAGATCCTGAATGCGGAATCGTTTGAAAAGCAGGGATTTAGTTATGTGATCCGAGAAGAGGATCTTACGAGTGAGCGTCTTCTGAACGCAGTAAATGAAGTATACGATAATAGAAATGAGTATGTCGGCACAATGCAGTCCAGTGACCAGCATAACGCGGTCAGCAAAGTAGCGGACATCATTGATCAAATTGTTTCTTAAAAAGAAAATGAATGTAGGAAAATCGGAAATATTGTCATTTTTTGTCGTACGAAAATGTCACATTCTGCTTTACCCGTCTATACAGCATGTCCCGAAATTTGTTATACTGAATGTATGCAGGAAAGATTCAGTCGTATACGCCGTGTGTCTGCGCCGTATACAAAAAATGGAGGGATTATATGAACGATTCGTTATATGTGATACTGGGACTCGGGGCATTTTGTGCGGTGATCAAGCTGGCAGTGAGCAGGATGTACCGCAAACTGATCCGGGAAGCAGGCCAGATGGGAAAATCGGATCATCCGCTTATGAAAATGCTGATGAAAAAGTTTGAGGCTTGCTATCAGTTGAAGATGGGCGTAGAAAATGTGGAAATTTTTGTGGACAAGTATCTGAATTCCTATAAAAGTGCGGGCATTCATCTGTATACATGGGAGATCATGGGGGATGCCACATTTGGCGTTACGCTGCTTACGAGCGTCATTGCGAACTTGTACATAGCAGTGACTGCAGATGACCGAAGTGCGGCCGTGTCATCACTGTTAGCGGGAATTACTGTCTGTGGTCTGATACTGCTGGAAGATATGCTCTTAAATGTTCGATTAAAGCGGCGGCTTCTGATGGTAGAGATTTTGGATTATCTGGAAAATGTATACAAACCGCGCTTGGAAAATAGAGTTTTTAAGAGGGAAGAGATGGCGGAATACCATCGGGAATATTTTGATGAGGAGAGGGCGCAGTTGGACGAGCTGTTATCCATGAAGCAGGCGGAAGAGCCGGCAATGAAGATCCAGTTTACGAAGGAAGAAGAGGCGATCATTGAGGAGGTGCTAAAGGAGTACATTGTATAGATTTTGTGCCCGTTGCATCTTGAGTTTTCACAGGCTGTTTGGTATAATATAACAAATGGTTTTGAAAAAAAGTGAAAGGAAAGGAAATGGCTATGAGTAAGCACGTAACGTTTGATTATTCATTGGCAAAAAAGTTTGTCAGTGACGATGAGATCAAAGTGATGGAAGGTATTGTAGAAACGGCGAAAAATACGCTGGTGGGTAAAAGTGGCGCGGGAAATGACTTTTTGGGGTGGATTGATCTTCCGGTTGACTATGATAAAGAAGAGTTTGCAAGGATCAAGAAAGCGGCAGAAAAGATCCAGTCAGATTCTGACGTGTTGGTGGTGATCGGCATCGGAGGATCTTATTTAGGAGCAAGAGCAGCAATCGAGTTTCTTCGTCACGGATTTTATAATAGTGTGGACAAGTCGGTGCGGAAGACACCGGAGATTTATTATGCCGGAAACAGCATAAGCGGTACGTATTTGTCCCAATTGATCCAGACGATTGGAGATCGGGACTTTTCTGTAAACATTATAAGCAAGTCCGGTACGACGACGGAGCCGGCTATCGCATTCCGTGTATTTAAGGAAATGTTGGAAAACAAGTATGGCAAAGAAGAGGCGGCGAAGAGGATCTATGCTACGACCGACAAGGAAAAAGGAGCATTGAAAAACCTTGCCACGGAAGAAGGATATGAATCATTTGTTGTTCCGGATGACGTGGGAGGAAGATTTTCAGTGCTTACGGCAGTAGGACTTTTGCCGATCGCGGTCAGCGGGGCTGATTTGGATCAGCTCATGGAAGGCGCGCAGAGTATGAGAAAGCTTTGTCTGGAGACTCCTGTTCTACAAAATGATTCTGTGATGTATGCAGCGGTTCGGAATGCGCTGCACCGAAAAGGGAAGATGGTTGAGGTACTGGCAAATTATGAGCCGTTCTTCCACTATGTAGGTGAGTGGTGGAAACAGCTTTACGGAGAGAGTGAGGGAAAGGATCAGAAGGGAATCTTTCCTGCCAGTGTAGACCTTACGACCGATCTTCATTCGATGGGGCAGTTCATTCAGGACGGTTCCCGCATTATGTATGAAACGGTGATGGAGCTTGAGAAACCTTCTCTTGATATAACGATCAAGGAAGAAGCAGTAGATCTGGACGGATTGAACTATCTTGCCGGAAAGACACTTGATTTTGTAAATAAGAACGCGATGAAAGGTACGCAGCTTGCCCACACGGACGGCAATGTTCCGAACCTTGTGATCCGTGTTCCGGAACAGAATGAATTCTGTCTTGGCGAGCTGTTCTATTTCTTCGAGTTTGCCTGTGGAGTCAGCGGGTATATGCTCGGAGTAAATCCTTTTAATCAGCCTGGCGTTGAGAGCTATAAGAAAAATATGTTTGCGCTCCTTGGAAAACCAGGGTATGAGGAACAGCGTGAAGAATTGATGAAGCGTCTTTGATGAGTGGATGAAGGAAGAAAAACAAACTGCGGGAGTGCATGAGCACTTCCGCAGTTTTTCAACTTACAGGGAAAATTCACTCCCACATTAGTTTTCAATTGCACCTGTAGGGCATGTAGAAGCACATGCGCCACAGTCTAAACAAGCATCTGCATCAATCTCAAAGTGTGCATCTCCTTCAGAGATAGCGCCAGCTGGGCAATCAGAAGCACATGAACCACAACTGATGCAAGCATCTGTAATCTTGTATGCCATGATCGTATCCTCCTTTTTCTCTTAGATACATTTATTTTAATACAAAGTATGAAAAAATACAAGTATATTCAGGAAAATAATTGCACATAATCGGATTGAATGGACAAAATGTGCGATCATGCTGCCGCGAATGGTAGGAAAATTGTGGCTTGACATTTTGGGAAACAGTGAATATAATCGAATAGAAAGGAGGGTATGGAATGATGGAAGTTACGAAGGACATGCTCATAGGTGAAATACTTGCCAAAGATCAGACGATTGCGGCCATTTTGATGGCGTCAGGCATGCACTGTGTCGGATGTCCCGCATCTCAGGCAGAGAGTCTTGAAGAGGCGGCGATGGTACACGGTATGGATTGTGATGAATTGGTATCTAAAATAAACGAATATTTAGCTGCAAAAGCATCGTGAGTTTTTGACGCTTCAAAAAGGGGGTACAAAAATCTCTGGTCGGAAAAGATCCAGGATTTTCGTACCCCTTTGTCACGTATTTATCAAAGTAGGGACAGTTTTGTAATGGCATCGTCTTTCAGGATCAGTTTATAATGTTCGTTGAAAAAATCCTGCGTAGCATATGTTAATGTTTCTTTTTTTCCGAATTCACCTAAAATAGAACACACTTTGTCAAAAGAAGCCATTTTATTGTTTTTGGATAAGATCATGTAGTATCTGCTGGTTTTCTCATCTTTCCAAACGCTGTTTTTCCCAGAATAGACACGTACGACGGCCTTGGAGGCGCTGATAATGAAATTGAGGGATGGGAACGAATACAGCCGAGATGTCGTATCCTGAGAAACTTTGGTATGCTTCTCGGAAGACTCTTTGCTGCGTTTTCTTTTTTTGAGAATTTCATGAAGAGGTATAAATTCCGAGCCGGTATCGTCCGCTTCGGCAATGATTTCGTTTAATTGTTCGAAACAATTGATCAGATCGTCTTCAAACTCATCCGGCTCATCTTCTATATCTTCGTCATAGAAGTCCTCATCTTCGTCTTCATCTACAAATTTATTTGCAATATTTCCAAATTTTGAAAATTTCTCTTCAAATTCATCAGGGTCTTCCACTTTAGTTATAACAAGGACGATCGATTCTTTTGAAGTTGGAATCGCCTCGATCATAAGTGGAATGTCATCTGCATCAAACCCAAAGTCCAAGCTTGCCTGTTCCATCATATCTCGAAAAAGTTCTTTTGCCCGGTCGGAACCGTATGCCAGTTCACTGATCTTCAACTGACGTTCTGATAAATCACGTTTACTAAGGATACAGCGTATCTGATTGTCGTTGATGCGTTCAATTCTCACAAACCCACTTCCTTTCTGTATTATTTGAAGTTATATGAAAAAAGTATAAATTATATTGTGAATAAAGTCAACATGTTGGGAGTAGAAAATTTGCCCAAATTTTTCTTAGATTTCAGGAATCATTCCTGACTTTATGTATGAACAACCATTTTCACGTATAAACGACAGTTTTTACGTTCATACGACACTTGATTTTTAGGGCGTCTAGATATTATAATATGTATAAAGATAAAAGATATTCTAGAAGGGGGCGTGATATAAATTAGGGGCAGAAGGTTTCGTTCAGCATCTTTCCTGATCAATCTGATTATTCTATTAGCAATGTCGCTCTGATATCCAATGGAATGAAAATTGATACAAAACACACAGGCAGCGGGAGAATGTCTTTTATCTTATATTTACGGAAAGGAATTGTTTTTGCATCACGGCATCACTTCCTTTTATCTTATCATACAGTTTTGGGGGGATTTTTAGTTGAGAGAGACTTCATGGCTCCGAGATGAGCTGGAGAGGGCAAAGACGATGGGGCTGACAGTACAGATCGAGGGCAGGACATGCACATACAGTAGTCCAGATGAGCTTTTGAGTATACTGGAAGAACCGACGTACATGCTCGATTATATAAGTGACGATGAAGGAAGAATAACTGGCATTTGCTTTGACAAAGTAAATGAAAGGGACATCATCGGAAAAGCGGATTCCGAACAATAGCGCAAAACTAAGGTGCAAATTTCAATGAAGGAATTTAATTTGTGCGTTGACCGGAAAAAGATAGGGTGGTTAAGTGAAAAGAACTTAAATTTGGACGAAAAAAGAGAGTCTCTGGCGCCTGAAGGCGAGGGACTCCCTTTTAAATATGTAGATTGTTTTTTGATCCCCGGTTTTTTACCTATGCTTCGTGACGGGGGTTTTCCTTTATCAGATTTGCATAGCGGGTAATTTCAGTTAGCAGCTGGATGCGGTCATCCATAGAGGCAAGCTGTCCCGCATGGATGATGGATTCACCCTTTCCTGTACTTACATATCTGGGTTTGGAATGGTTCAGTGTCAGTGTAAGTAAGTCTTTGCGGCATTGAGGACAAGGGCAGATACCTAAAACATCTAAATTTTTATCAATTTCCGACTGGATCAGATCTTCCATTACATTGTGCACCCTCCGGGTTTTACCAATATGGATCAGATTCAGGATCCTTTGCCTGGTAATGGCTGGATCGAGCGGTTTTGAGAGAATATCGTCAGCTCCCATAGTAATTGCCTGTGCGGCGTTCCCAGTCGATGCTGCCGCTGTTAAGATCAGGATCGGAACATCCCGATATAAATAGTGATCTCGAACACCCTTTAGTATACTGAATTCATCCTGCACGGCTTTTTCCAGGTCTAAAAGAATCAGATCAATGGGAGTGATACTATCTTTTAAATAGGAATTTACCTCTGCCTGATTTGAAAGCGGAATATATTCATAATCCGTTTTCAGTAAGTCTGATAACATGCCCTGTGCCTGTCTGTCATCGTCAATGAATAGTATTCTGTTTTTCATGTTCATCCTTTCTCCCTAGCCACATCTGCGTCAACAGACATGTTAATGTTATAACGATAGTTATATATCCATTACCAGTTTAGCACACTTCTGTCAAAATTTCCATAGGAAATTTTGACAGAAGTGTGCTAATTGACGTAAAAATGAAAAAAACAAACAGAAAAGGGAAACAGATTTATGAAAAAGTGTCAAAAACAGTAGATAATCCTTTAAAAATGTAGTATGATATTTTTGCATACTAAAAAGCGAAGGGGAAAAGAAAATGAAATATGCAAAAAAAAATAGTACAACAAAAAAAGATATAAATAAGCTATTGCCGATGCTGATCGCGCTCTGCCTGATTCCTTTTGTAATTCTAACAAAGGATTATGAGACAGAATTTTCGGAATTTGTCTGGTTCAATATGACAGAGATCTCCCAGATTGATTCGTTTGAGCATGCTAAGAGCATATGCGTTGTGGTCATGGGGGTGTTAGCAGCTGTTGTTATTTTGATTTCCGAATGGTTGAATTATAAACAGAAAAAGAGGTTATTTGAGAATTGTGACATTAAGATCCTCGTGCTATGCGCCGTGTATTTTGTTATGGTCATTGTTTCCGCTGTTTGTAGCAGTTATCCGAATTTTGCGTTTACAGGAGGCGGATACGGGCAGTGGCAGACAATGTGGGTACTCTTAGCGAATGTTTTACTGTTTTTGTATGCGTATATGTTTGTTGATTCAGAAAATAAAGTATCTGTGGTCATAAAATGTCTGATGGTTACGGTTGGGGGTCTTGCCCTGATCGGCGTCATGCAGACAACGGGACATAATCCGTTGAGCTGGGATTGGGTACAAAAGATCATAACAAGCCAGAGTAGTATCAATGGTATCACATTTAAAGAAGGAATTTCAAATGTTATCATTACATTCAGCAATCCTAACTATGTAGGGCCGTTTGTTGCGCTAGTGTTTCCTATCGTCGCGGCGTTTGTGACGATCCGCGCCTCCAAAGAAGATGGGAAAACGATGGTATGCCGGATCGCAGGGATTGCTATCATCATAGGTCTTTTCGTCTCGCTGTTCGGATCTTCGTCATCGGCGGGCGCGATCGCGGTAATGACTGGCATAGCCGTAGCGGTACTTCTCATTCTCGTGAATGCGTTGACAAAAAAGAGTGGTGAATGCGAAAGGGAAGAGGGGAGAGGGAATCGTCGGAAAACGGGTGCGATCATCGGAGCGGCCGCCGTTGTGATCTTAGTGGCAGGAATTGGCGTATCCCAGACAGAGTTTTTCAAAAATACGGTAAATAAACTGCTTCAGGGAAGCGAGGATACGAGGAACATTGCCTCGATCGTCAATTTGGACAAAGGACTTGATGTGACATTGCGAAATGATGAGAAATTTGTTCTTACACCGACGTATGCGGAAGGGCAGAATGTTTCGTTCCAGGCATATGATGCGGATAATAAAGAAATCCCAGTCGAGTGGTCAGCAGAAAAGGGTCGTTTTGTGTTAAACGATGAGAGGTTTCAAATGGTTACCCTTGGAATCGCGAATTTTAATGTGGACGATCAGGTATATCCGGGATTTCGTTTTTACGATACCCCGAATCAGATTGAATGGATTTTTATGTATAAGGATAATGAGTGGCAGTATTACACGCCGTTTGGCAAATTTACAAAACTACATGAGGTAGAGAGTTTTGGGTTCAAGGATTACCAGAACATCGCTAACCGTCGTGGATTTATATGGTCGCGGACGATTCCTCTCATGAAAAAGTATTGGTTTAAGGGGATTGGCCCAAATGCGTTTATCATTGCTTTTCCCAATGATGATTTTGTCGGCTCGAAGCGTGTTGGGGGAAATACAACGCTTGTGGATAAACCGCATAACGCGTTTTTGCAGATCTATATCCAGACAGGCGGTATTTCAGCGATCGCCTATGCCGGATTATGGATTTTCTATATATGTGGAAGCGTGCGGCTGTTCTGGCGCCGGAAGCATTTTACTGACACGGAGAAGATCGGATTTGGACTTATGATCGGTATTTTCTCATTTGCTGTAGCTGGACTGACGAATGATACCGTGGTTGGATCCCAAAATATGTATTGGATCCTGCTTGGAACCGGTTTTGCTATTAATCGTGTCATTCAGAAGAACCGAGAGGCGGTCAGGATCGAAGCAGAGAGGGAGGCTGCCCGCCAGAGAGAAAAGGAGCAGGAAAAACAGCTTAGATTGAAAAAGAAAAAGCGATAAAAGACGCAGAAAAGAGGAAAGGTATGAAAAACTATGATCCTTACAAGAAGACGATCCTGTTCTTCTTGTCCTTGATCAATATTGTTTTAATGACCGTACTTTTTGGACTTTTTTGGTATAAATTCTTTGCCGGGACGATGTACGTATATCGTTTTTACCGCAGGGGAAATTATGTCATGATTTTATTGTATTCGGTATTCCTCGTGTTTTTTTCCCGTATGTATGGCGCCATGAAGATTGGGCAGCTGCGCAGGATCGAGGTGATCTTGTCACAGTATCTCTCGATATTTATTGCCAATGTGATCACGTATATGATCGTCTGCCTTCTGGCGTTTCGCATGATCGACGTTGTGCCTATGCTCCTCATGACGATGGGGGATTTTGTTATCACTACTTTGTGGACCTTTTGTGCGGGGAAAGTTTACAGCCGGATCTTCCAGTCGTGGAAGATATTACTGATCTACGGGGAACGTCCGGCGACTGATCTTGTGTATAAAGTAGAAGAACGCCGTGATAAGTATGCCATTCATGATGCGATAAACGTAAATGAGGGACTTAATGCCATTGCGGAGAAAGTGAAGGACTTTGAGGCGGTGATCATCGGGGATATCGGCGTGCAGCAGCGAAATGAGGTTTTGAAATTCTGTTATGGCAATGGGATACGCGCTTACGTGATCCCTAAGATTTCAGACATTATTATGATGGGCAGCGACCGTATCCATATTTTTGACACGCCATTCCTTCTTGCTAGAGGATATGCGATGAGTTTTGACCAGCGCTTCTGGAAGCGCACGCTGGATCTCGTTCTGGCTGTACCGATGCTGATCGTCTCGTCCCCGATCATGCTGATTGTGGCGCTGGTGATCAAACTGTATGATGGAGGCGCTGTTTTTTATAAACAGATCCGGTGTACGGAGGGCGGCCGGGAATTTGAGATCATCAAGTTCCGCAGTATGGTGGAGGACGCGGAACGTGACGGGGTGGCAAAGCTGGCATCCGTAAGGGATACCCGTATCACGCCGTTTGGAAAGTTCATCCGGGCGACGAGGATTGATGAACTGCCTCAGCTTTTTAATGTCATAAAGGGAGAGATGTCCTTTGTCGGGCCGCGTCCGGAACGGCCGGAGATTATCCGGGAATATATGGAGAGTATGCCGGAATTTGAATTTCGGATGAGAGTGAAAGCGGGATTGACGGGATTTGCGCAGATTTATGGAAAATACAATACGATTCCGTATGATAAGTTGAAGCTGGATCTGTTTTATATTGAAAATTACAGCCTCTGGCTCGATATCAAGCTGTTTTTAATGACGGTTAAGATCATCTTAAAGAGGGAGGCGACCGAGGGGATCAGTGATTCGCAGGTCACAGCGGCCAAAGACAAAGATACATCAGACGTCTCACAGGTCGTAAAAGGTATTGTGAAGAAGGATTAAAGAAACTCAAAATCAACTTTGGCAGTTATGCCCGTTGATTTTGAGTTTCTTTTTTGCTTTATAGGAAATTCCGACTTTTTGTGGCACAAAGAAAAGCGTATA
>CAJUTR010000030.1 GCA_910589665.1 uncultured Eubacterium sp.
TTGTGACAAAAAAAATTCCGTATTTATGCGGGTTCTGGCGTTTCGCAAACGCCTAGAAAAGAATATAATGAAAGGAATGAGAATTGTTATGAAAAGACAGAAAAAAGTAATCGCATCTGTATTGGCAGCAGCTTTTTTGATCGGAGGTACAACATGTTATGCTGGTTCGACGGGTTCAATGTTGAATCCTGACCAATCGAGTGTGTCTACAGCCGTTCTAGGAAATACAACTGGGACATATCGCTTTACATCCACTAATAGTAAGTCAAGTAGGTATGCTGCCGAGGCATATTTGTACGTTGGCAAAAATTCTGCCAGCCTTACATATAACGTCAAAAAATATACCATGAGTCCGGATCTGAGAGCTCATAGTTCAGATGTAAAAGTATCAAAAAAAAGTTACACAACGGCGAAAGCGTACACATATGGTAATACTAAATCCAATCCTCAAAAGGGATGTATAGTATCAACATTAATTAGCAATCAGTAACAGGAAAGCTGGGGTTCAGAATCTTACTTAGGTTCTGAATCTCAATAAAAAAAATTAGGAGGGAAAGAATGCTTTTTAAGTTAAATAGGCTTCTGGGATGTAGAATAAAGTATAGATCTCATTCGCCCTTTTACTATATTCTAAAACTTTTTATCATGTATCCAGTTACTGTAGTTACAAGTATGGCTTATACATTCGGACTGGTCATGTATCTAGCAAATTTTGACTCTGTTGGATGTGTGGATTCTTTCGTGGTCTGTATGAAAACAACGGAGCTTACGTTTTTGTTCTTCCTGTTTTTGTCCTATGAGTTTTTTAGTAAGGTGCGGCGAGATCGGATGGAAGAAACTGTTACTAGTATTGTCAACAGACGATCAAATGTTGTATGGATGCAGAGTATCCTGCTAGTGTTTTTAAATTTACTTTATTGTACTATCTTTGTGATTTACCAGATTCGAATGATGAAGAACAATGAAATAAATTCCCGTTATTACCTCATATTTATCCTGATCAGTGTGTTTTTGTACCATTTTCTGTTGTATTTGCTTGCTATTTTGAGTGGAAGGGTTTTCTCTCTACTAAGATCCAAAGCAGCAGGGTACTGTCTGTTGGTTGCTGTCTGGTTTCTTTTCAGTCCCAAGCTGATTGTCACTCTCCACCAAATCTCCTATGGAAAGGAATGGCTGTACCGGATCAGTGATCTGCTTGGGATATACAGCAGGGATTATGAATCGTTGTTAGATTTTTATTACATATTCTCTCTTGAAGCAGTTAATTTTCAACGAATCCTGTTTTGGATCATGCTTATGCTGTCAGTTATATTCATCTGTTCTCGAATACGTGTCGGAAAGTTATGGGGTGGTCTGGCTGTTGTGGGGACAGTGGTATCCCTGCTCCTCTTTTTGCAACCTACTTCAGCAGTAAGTTTGGACTGTGGGGCGAGCGGGCAGGATGCCTTGACAGCGGATGATGTTTACTATCAGCTAAATAACTGTATGGATATGACACAGTATAGAGCGGCAGATTTTAAGGTCAAAAGCTATGACTTTGATTTGATGGTTTACCGTGATCTGAAAGCAGAAGTGACTGTGGAACTAGATGGGAGTAAGCTGCAAGAATATTATTTTACCTTATATCATGGATACAAGTTGAAGAACATCAAGACTTCAACTGGAACCGAATTGCCTTTTGAACAGACGGGAGATCATATCCGCATTCCTGCTCCAGATGGGGAACAGATAAGCGCATTGACATTTACATATGAGGGAAGTGGTAAACGTCACTACAGTACGGATCAGGGGATCTTCCTGCCCGGATATTTTGCCTACTATCCCATGCCGGGATGTCGGCAGGTATATATCTGGCAAAATGGCTATATAGGAAATACGTTTGAGGGCCTGGGTTATGAGGTTTCTTTCCATGGACAAGTACATACGGATGTCCCACTGTACAGTAATCTGTCACTTGGTGGGGATGGTATGGTTAGTGGAACGGCTGATGCTATGACCCTGATGGGAAGCTATTTTGCAGAAGAATGTGAATTAGAAGGCTGCCGTATCGTGTACCCCCTGCTCTGTAATGATCAGGAGCGCCCGGATGAGGATAGAGAAGAATGGGCTTCCTTTATCAGACGATATGCCGGGAGCAAAGCGGATCTGGCAGGCAAAACAATAATCATACCGCCTTACATGAACGGTTCTTTTTGGTTTTTCGGAACAGATCATGTGATAGGGAGGCTGGTAGATTTAGAAGACAGGTATGAAAAATATATAAAAGAGGGGGAATTGTATCCCTATTTATCTGATGAAGAGTTGATGCAGGATTTGGAACAGCTAGAAGAAATGCAGCGAATAAATGATTTGGATGAACAGAAGGAAGGAGATGGATGGGTTGATTGAGATAAATCAGGTGAGTAAATCTTTTGGAAGAAAACAGGTGCTGAACAAAGTAAGCTGCCACCTGGAAAATGGGATCTATGGACTTCTGGGGCCGAATGGAGCAGGAAAGACCACACTGATGCGCTGCATGGCGGATCTGTACAAGGTTTCAGGTGGATCCGTGCTGCTGGACGGAGTCCCCCTTGGCAGGAAAAAAAAACATGTCGGGTATCTTCCGCAGTCCTTTGGGCTGTTTAAGGAACTCACGGTGCAGGATTGCCTTGATTATTTCTGCGGGGTAAAAGATATCCCCCGGCCGGAGAGAAAAGAATGGATTGAAAAGACGCTGGCGGCCGTCAATCTGACGGACAGTGCCGGGACTAAGACAGGCAAGCTGTCAGGCGGAATGATGCGCCGCGTCGGTGTGGCACAGGCGTTGCTCGGCAGGCCGGAACTGATTATGTTTGATGAGCCTACGGCAGGTCTTGATCCAGAGGAGAGGATGAACTTTAAAAGAATCCTTTCGGGGCTTGGGGAGAGGGAGACCGTTGTCATATCAACGCATATTGTGGAAGATATCGAGGCCTGCTGTGACCATGTGATTGTAATGAGCCGGGGCGAGATCCTATATACTGGTACCTGTGAGGAAATGAAACAGCTGGCGGAGGGAAAGGTATATGCCTGTGAAAAAGATAACGCTTCTGCCATACCTTCGAACGCCATACTGGAGAAGCAGTATGAACAGAGTGGTACCGTGTATTACCGGATTCTTTCAGGGACAAAGTTAGCACTTCCGGCACTGGAACCTTCCGTTGAGGACGGTTATATGTGCATCATTAAAAATATAGGGAGGCGGGTAGATGTTTAAGATACTGGAACGATGCTATCTGCAGGCAAAGAATATGAAGGTGTTGTTTTTTGTACCACTGTTTGTATTTTACATTGTGATTCCACTGATGGCATACGCTTATACTTTAAGTCCGATCGCCCCGCAGGACCTAAATATTACATTGGAGCAGGTTTCCTATCTCTTTGTTCCGGTCTTCTCCGTCTGGTGGCTGTATCTGTCACTGAAAGAGTACCTGGAAGGGGAGGGAAATGAGCTGCTCGTTATGTCTGGCGGTATTGGTGCTATGTCTGCTGTGTTTTTCTGTGCCACTGTGATAAGTTTTTTGCCGGTGTTCCTGTTCTATGACAATTCAATGGGTGAGACTACGGATCTTTTTCTGCAGATGACGGTTGCTTCCTTTCTCATGTACGGGGTCGTACTGGCCGCCGCATTTGCGTTTCGGAGTGTAGCGGTTGCCATTCTTGCTGCTCTGTGTTATGCCATTTTGGGTACTTCTGCGATGGAGGAATTTTCTCTTATCGAATACGGGAGTATGCAGGGAAGTGTGATGTGGTTTCATGAGGCGATGCCCCTGGTCGTGCTGGGAACCGTATTCTGGGTATATGGGATCCTCTGCTCAAAGCGGTACAGGTAGTGATGCCATATCACGCATACGGTTCTTACTATCACACACGAATTAAATGGGTAAACGGTAGATAATACGTACCTCGACTGACTCTGCAAAATATGGGACAATAGACTATATTTCTATTACGAGTATCAAAAGTATAAGACTAAACTTTTGATACCACTATACGGGGGGTAAGTCTATGAATTCAGAAACAGCAATAGCGGCTGCAGGATACCGCATCAAGGAATGGGCAGAACAGATCCGGGACTGTCAGAACCGTCCGGCTGGCATGAGTGTAGCCGACTGGTGTGCCGGCAACGGGGATCTTTAACGAGGCAGAGGCCGTTGCAGAAGAAGCCGTTGAAGCAGCGGAGACTGCCGCCCGGCAGAAGCCAAAGAAGAAGCGGGGAAAGAGGGATGTGGACCTTTCCGGCCTTCCGGTTGTGGTGATCGAACATTCCATGCCGGAAGAAGAACTGGAGGAACGGTTCGGAAAAGACGGATTTAAACAGCTTCCGGATGAAGTGTACCGCAGATATGGGTTTACCCCGGCAAAAGCCGAGGTGGATGAGCACCATGTAAAGGTGTACGCCGGGAAGAAGACGGATGAGATCATCCGGGCTCCGCACCCGGAATGTCTTTTAAAAGGGAGCCTTGTGTCCCCGTCCCTTGAGGCGGCAGTGATAAACGCAAAATATGTCAATGCCGTCCCGCTTTACCGTCAGGAGCAGGAGTTTGAACGTTACGGCCTGCATATCCCAAGGCAGAACATGGCGAACTGGACGATCCAGTGCGCAGACAGGTACCTTGCAGTCCTTTATGACCACCTGCATGAAAAAATGTACGGATACCATGTGCTCCAGGCAGACGAGACGCCGGTTCTGGCGAACAGGGACGGCCGCCCTGCCGGAGCAAAAAGCTTCATGTGGGTATACCGCACCGGACGGATGTACACAGACCGCCAGATTATCCTGTATGAATACCGGAAGACGCGCATCGCCAGCCATCCCAGGGAATTCCTGAAGGATTTCAGCGGGGTATGCGTCACGGACGGATAACCAGATCTACCATACAATCGAAAACGAACGGGAATACCTGAAGATTGCTGGGTGCTGGTCCCATGCCAAACGGAGATTCGACGAGGCGGTTAAGGCGCTGCCGAAAGTAAAGCGGAAAGACAACCGCGCGCCCCTTGCGCTGGCAATGATACAGGCCATCTGCCGGGAGGAGAAACTGCTGAAGGATCTCCCGGCAAAAGAACGGAAAAACCGCCGCCAGCTGAGTGTCAGGCCTCTGGTGGAGGCTTACTTCACATGGGCAAAAGAAAATATTTCCCTTGTACCGCAAAAGGGCAAAATATGGGAAGGCTTCCGCTATTGCATAAACCAGGAGAAATACCTGAAAGTATTTCTGGATGACGGCGAAGTTCCGATGGATAACAATGCTGCTGAGCAGTCGATCCGTGGATTCTGTGTCGGAAAGAAGAACTGGGTCATGATCGATACGGTTGCAGGTGCGGAGTCAAGCGCCATGATATACAGTATTGCAGAAACAGCAAAAGCCAACAATCTGAAACCGTATGACTATTTTGAATACCTGCTCACTGAGATCCCGAAGCATCTGGATGACACTGACCGCAGTTTTTTGGATGATCTGCTTCCATGGTCACCGAATCTCCCTGCGAACTGCCGGAAACCCGTTAAAGAAGAAGTGAAATAAGACCGGAGCAAATCTGTCTCTATCATAACAGGTTTGCTCCGATTTTGTATAGGTACATACTATCTACCGTTTACTTAAATGGAGTCCGTGAGGGCTCCATTTCATCATTACGAGCAGCACGACGTGCCCCTTTACGCGAAAAAGCCGGAGGAAACCACCATTTAGCGGTTCCCTCCGGCTTTTTCCATGTCAGGGCACAGAGACATATTCCACTCTTCTTCTAGGGATGATTTTTTTTCGGCTCTCTTTCTCCCTGAATATACAGCTCTCAGTATGATCGCAATCATATCCTGCTCTTCAACATTATACAATTTCAATGCCTTGTCAAGATTGCTTTCAGGTTTTTTTGGTGGCTCGGGTGCTTTCACCGGTTCCGGAGCCTTTTGCGGCTCTGCAGCCTTTGTTGCTTCCTCTCCACGTACCAGATAATCACATGATGTACCAAAAATAGTGGCAAGATTATTAAGCACCTGTACCGTGAAACCTTTCCTTCCATTTTCGATTTCATATAAGAACTTTGCTGAAATCTGCACTTGATCTGCCATGTACTGCCTTGAGAGACCGCTCTTCGTCCTCAGGTTATAAACTCGTGTTCCGACTTCTTTATACAAACGTTTGTCCACTACCGCCATAATTATTCCTCCTTTGCTGGTTAAATATAGTGTAGTTGTAATTTGTATTTCGAATAGAATTATAGCAGGAAAATCGTCTCAATTTAGTTTATTTTCGCAACATCCGCCATCCGGTGGTTCATGTACCTTTAATTCCCCTCATTTTTTCCTTTTGGACGCTTTCAGCCAGCATATGACAGATTTCGCGCATATTTTCCCAAATGTTACAAATTGATTGCTATACTAGCACTCGTAATCAAAGGTAACACGCAGGAGGTGTTTACGAAATGGACGCACAATCCGCTTTATCTCAAAAGATACAAGTGACATATCACTTTACGGATTTTGAGATGCAGAAAATGCACTTTACGATTTCCGTTTTTAAATGTGAAGGTTCCAAGTTGATCGTTTTGGGAATTGTATTTGCTGTTTTGGGCCTTTTTCGTGAGTATGCCGTACTAATGCTAACACTCATACCGATTCGCATGTTTAGCGGAGGCATTCATTTTGATCATTACAGTTCCTGCTTTTTGTTTACCACATTTTTTTCAGTCCTGCCGATGTTGCTTACCGGAATCATTCTGCCACACTCGGTACAGGTTGCTGTAATGGCTGTCAGTATAGGCATTACCTATCTGATCGGCCCTGTAACATCCAAAAAAAGACCCCCAATCCAATATGGGAGATACCGGGCTTTTCGCCTGATTTCAACGGGTGTCGTCTTTGTTTGGTTTTTAGTTTTCGCTTTTGTCAGAACGTTTCCATTTCAGAATCTCTGTTTTTGGGTCATCGCTCTGCAAACAGTACAATTAATTTGTGCGAAGATCGCACGGAAAGGAGATATTTATGAAAAAGTTTAATTCATCTGTTCTTTACAAACTCTGTAGCATGTGTATAGCATTTGGAGTAATTATTTACTATCATTGTCCTAGTATGCTTCTTTGGGGTGAACCAGAATTCCCAACCGAAAAATAATTTTTCTACTTATCATATGAATAATCATATAGTCAAACGGGATTTGACTATATGATTATTTGAATTTCAAAAACTCTCCTTCCTTCCTTATCTACACTACTTGCATTAAGGTCTCCATGATGTTTATGCACCAACTGTTTTACATTATATAATCCTATTCCTCTCCCTTCGCTTTTCGTACTATATCCCATTTCAAAAAATTTGTTGATTTCACTGAATTTTATTTTTTCAAATGTATTAGTGATTCGTACAGAAATCCGATTTTTCTCAACTAACTCAATCGCAAGCCAAATTTTCTTCTCCCCATCATAATTGTCAAGTGCCTCAATCGCATTATCGAAAAGCGTTCCAATTATATCTACCCACATCACATCTGAAATCCGGCTTCCTGCCATGCTGCACGAAAAAGTAGTTTCCATTTGAATACCACGTTCGACCGCTTCGTTTATTTTTTCATAAATCAAAGCAATAATAGAAGGCTCTTCAAGTGTAATAGCATCATTGGGCAATTCATAATCCATAATTTTTGACAAATATTCTTTTTGCTTTTCTACCAGTTCATCGTAAGTATCATAGATTCGAAACATGCTATAAGCAGCATTTATCTGATTTTTAATTTTATGCTGTCGCCGTCTTATTTGAGTCAAAACATCCTTATATGCCTCAAAATACTGTTTGCGAACTCTTGCTTCTATCTTATACTCCTCAATTTTCATAATTAGCATCCACATAACTAAAATGCAAAGAGCAATATAGATATAATCACTTGCATCCAATTTCGAAAGTATTCTTATGATCGCTACAGGTGCAAAAATCATCAAACTTAAGATACACGTAACAACATATGTAAAATCCCACTTTTCTAAAACATCCAACACTTTTCCTATTCGAAAATTTAATAATATCAAAGAAAGGATTAACGTAATACTTGTTACTATTATGACATATATTCCGGTTTCTTTTGAATCTTCAATAAAAGCAACTCCAACAATATAAGCCACCAAAAATTCAACAATTCCTGCAAAAATAGAACTTAATACTGCTACGACTAAGGTATGTACAATATCCTCTTCGTATGCCAGTTTTAAATAAACACATAAAAGAATATAACTGACAAACGAAATCTGAACAGTAAAATTGAAATAAATACTCAATGTGAAGAGTATTGTATACACCGCCAGATAAATTAGTAGTTTCCATAAACTCGTTTTCCTGCGTTCTCTCTCTAACCCTGCTGCAATCACAGCGATAGACGAACACTCTAAAACTGCACAAATATAATTCATTTTTTATCAACTTCCCCATACTTCATTAGTTGTGTCCAAAACTGCTCCTTCATACGTTCCCCGATATTAAGCATTTGATCAACACCACGCATTTTTATATACCGGTTCGTTAGGTCAACATATTCAATATAATCTGCATTGATAGCGACACCTTTTGAAGAAAAAATGAATTCCTGCGTTTGTATCTTGTCAACCACTTTTTTAAGAGATAGATTTGGAATGTCAACCAAATCATCTGTCGTATGAACATATAAAGTTTTTCTTGTACTTTCAAAATAAACGATCTTTTTCGCATAAACGGGATATGTAACCCTGTCCTTCCTCAGAAAGATCAGCTCATCCTCACTCGGACGGCCCTCGATTTTGTTCAACGCCTCGCTGACGACTTTTTGTACCCGCTTTTTAGAAATCGGCTTCTCAATATAGTCAAAGCAGTGTACGGTTCGCAGCAGATTTGCTTCGAGTCCGGCCAGCGTTGTGATAAAAACGATTTCTGCTGTAGTATATTTGGAACTTTCCCGAATGCTTCGAGCAAATGCAATGCCCGAAAAATCGTTGGGTTGTTGTGGTTTCAGAACGATGTCAATGAGAAACAGATCAATTTTATTATCCATAGCGCATTGCAAGGCATTTGCCGGGTCGCCAAAATCGAAAATGACCAGATCAGACCCGCACTCCGCCACCATGTTTACTAACGCCTTTCTGGAAGAAGGCAAATCTTCCAATATTAAAATTCGTTTCTTCATATGTTACTCCATTCGCCGGTTCAAGGCCATTTAATCCGGGACCTCTCTTCCTTTTACTAAATCGGCAATATAATGCAGAATCTCAGACAGACGCTGATTATCGTCCTCTTTTGATAACTCACTTACCTTAAGAAATTCCTCATCTGTCACAACTCCGCCAAACAGATAATTCATATCACAATTGTATTTGGTGGCTAAAATATAGGCATATTCTCCTGATAAACCCGTGGATCCATTCTCGATCCGCATATAAGAATCCTTGACAATGCCAAATGCAGCGGCTATTTCTTCGGCTGATATTCCATTTTTCGTTCGAAAATGTTTCAACCGTCTCCCTACTTTTACATTAATATCCGTTCTTTTTCTTGTAGATTTTTTCATCGCAAAGTCAGCTCCTTTAGCTTTTCTTATATCATAACAAGAATTAAAGCTATTGAAACGGCCTTTATGTCCGCGCACGATGCAAAACGTCGGATTATGTCAAAATAATACGATTCTTGGTTGTTTATCGGTCGAAATCTTTTAAGCTGTTTTTTAATGCCTTTACTGTGTCTACGATGATCTTCGTCTCCGCATCGGTACATTCTTCCAGCAATCTAGCATACTCCTTTATCCTTGCCTGCTGTGATGTCATCCCTTCTAACGAATCACACAACAATATATCTACGGATACATGTAACGCATTCGCGATCCGAACCAAAACTTCAGCGCTTGCATGAGAGTTCGCACTCTCAATATTATTGATATGGGATTTTGAAACACCAGCGATTTCACTCAATTTCTCAGCCGAATATCCCTTTTCCTTCCGGTACTGCTTCACTTTTTCGCCAAGAGCACCTATATCTAACTTCTTTTCCATATGTCCCTCCTATAAAATGGTATATACTTATACTACTATACAAGGAATTTCCCTCAAATACTTCATATAAGGTTTTACCCTTCTATAGGGATTTTATACATATAGTGCTGGTTTCCTTAATCTTACCACATTTTAGCTTTTCTTGGAAGAGAAATTTATATCATTTTTATCATATTCTTAAAAATTTTTTATAAAAATAACAAAAGATCAGCGCTTATGTATCATATATGATAACATAGAGTTGAAAATTAAGGAAGGAAAATCCGACAATGCGGCTTAAATAAAGAAAAAATGGGATGATCATTTTAGTATGGAGATAGAACTATAAAGGGGGCTGAGGGGAGAAAACGAGCATTTCAGCATATCTCCCACCCAAACATCAGATAACGTATCCAGTTTTTTGTCAGGATGTCACAAAACAAGCATTACAGACGCAATCATTCCCGCCACGGTAGCAAATAGTGCCCCCGTCAGTGTATACCTCGTTTTTGTTACCTTTGCCGTCATAAAGTAAACGCTCATCGTATAGAAAATCGTCTCCGAACAGCTCATCAAAACCGAAGCTAACACTCCCAGACTGCTGTCTGGGCCAAACTGCTTATACACATCCAGCAATAGGCTGGTCGCTGCGGAGGAAGAAAACATTTTTACCGTGACGAGAGGGACAAGTTCCGACGGAAACCCAAACACAGCTGTGACCGGTTTCAGCACATTTGCCAAATAATCCAGACTACCAGACTCGCGCAGAACACCGATGGCAATCATGAGTCCGATCAGAGTGGGCATGATCTTGTACACAGTTCGAAAACCATCCACCGCCCCTTCGATAAAAGCATCAAAAATATCCACTTTACTCAGCAGGCCATATCCCGCCACCAAAAGAAGTACAAACGGAATCATACTGTCCGATAAATAGTATAAAAACCTCATCCGTTATCACCCTTTCCTGCTAAATTTTCTCGCCAGCACAGCAAACAAAACGCCCGCCGCCGTAGAAATAAATGTTGCTACAAGTCCCATACCGATGATCGCGGTCGGGGATACCGAACCGTACTGGCTGCGGTATGCAATGATATTGACCGGAATCAACTGCAGGGAAGAAATATTGATGATCAGAAACGTGCACATGTCGGCGCTCGCTATGTGGCTTCCCTTATTTAATTCTTTCATCTGTTCCATCGCCTTTAGCCCATAAGGAGTCGCTGCCCATCCGAGGCCCAGCACGTTAGCGATCATATTCGCCGCAATATACTCATTCGCGGCATGTTCTTCCGGAACCCCCGGGAACAAAAAACGCAAGGCCGGTCTCAGCGCCCTTGTCATAGCATCGATCAAACCAGCCTTTTTCGCTATATTCATAATTCCCGTCCACATCGACATCACACCCAGCATAGCAATACAGAGGGACACTGCCTCTTTAGACGAATCTATGGCCGCTGTCCCAGCTGCCCCGATCTTTCCTGTAAAAGCCGCCACGACAATACCCGCCAGCAGCATAAGTCCCCAAAGTTTATTCAGCATATTCTCACGATCCTTTTTTAGCAGTGTATGAACCGAACTGGAAGAATATGAAGAAAACCTATTAAAACTTGAAAAAGCATGTAAAATAATGCAAAATGGGTTATGATTCGTATTTATTTCAGAAAGGATTGGGGATAATAGTAATGAAGGAACTGAAAAAATATCAGAAAATAGCTCTCATCACGCTATGCACACTGGCGTCTGTCAGTTTTTTATACGTTTACTACCATATCTGTAACGACAGTTATGATTTTAACATGTTTTTGCGCACGCTTTTTACCGTGGCCATCAGTTTTACCGCATATTTCTTTATCACGAAATTTCATGCGTTCTTTGAAAAACATTATATCAAGATCGTGGCAGCATTTTTAGGGATCATGCTCATACTACAAATCATATTTGGTTATTTTCTGGAGATCACACCACAGTGGGATTTTGAAAATATTTATAAAGGCGCGATCAGCTGGGCGGAAACCGGAACATTTCCAAACCCGAGCGATTACTTTTTTTATTTTCCAAATAATCTAGGCGGCATGTGGGGGCTTTCCATCATTTTTCGGATTGCCGGCCTCTTTCAGATCCAGAATTATTCGATGGCCGCCACCGTTGTAAATGCCCTGCTGAATGTCACAATGATGCTGCTCTGCTTTTGCATCTGCCGCAAACTGGCTTCCCTAAAAACGGCTATTTTCGTACTGTTCATTTTTATGGTAAGCCTGCCTTCTTATTTTGGAGCCGCTGTATTTTACACGGATGTTTTGACGATGATCTTCCCCGTCCTGTTTTATTATCTGTACCTGAAGCTGCGGGAGACAGAAGACCGGAAATGGCAGATCCTCTATCTTATTCTAATGGGACTGACCGCTTGGATTGGCATGACCATTAAGTTTACCGTCGTCATCATCGCGATCGCCATTGCCATCGAACTGGTCATCCGCCTCGAATTTAAACAGCTTCTCTTTGGTGCCCTCGTGATCGCGGCCATTTACATGATCTGTAATGCCTGCTTTTATCACATGATCTATTCGGATCATTTGGATCAGGAGATGTGTGAAAATATGAAACTTCCACCGATCCACTGGGTGATGATGGGGTTACAGGGAGATGCCGATTACAGCGCCGACGACATAGCCTTTTCGAATGGTTTTGAGACACCTAAAGACCGCAATCCCGCTATTCTCGAGGAGATCAAACAGCGGATCTCCAATTACGGCGCATCTGGTCTGAAAGAACTAGCAACGAGAAAGGCAGTCAAATGTTTTTCCGATGGCACATATGAATTAACAGCCTTCTTTTATCACGGCATGGCAAGGGAAACGGGACTTAATGATTATGTAACGGCAGATGGTGAACACTTTGAAACGTATCAGAGATTTTGCTCCGGCGTTTATCTCGGTTTTCTCTTTCTTATGATCATGGGCGGTTTCAGTAATATTTACCGCTATAAAAAAGGCGATGCCTCCGCTCTTTCATACTTCACACCGCTTTTGTCCGTGTTTGGGCTTCTGCTCTTTTTGGTCATGTGGGAGGCACACGCGCGATACATCACAAATTACATTCCGCTCATATATATTAGTGCGGCAGTCGGCATGGAATATTTGTCTAACATACGTATTAAGCTCTTTCTTAAATAAGAGAACGATAAAATAACAAAAAGGGATACACACCTTGTAGAAATGGGGGATATCATGAAAATTTCATTAAAAATCCAAGGAGTCCGGGGAAAAGTTATATGGGTTTGCCTTGTCCTTTTTTCCTTTTTGGGCGCGTGCGCGGCAGGGTATATCCTGCGCGGAGAAGCTCTGAATAACGGAGTCGGCATGTGCACGATCTGCGGCTTACTGATCTATGCCGGCATGAGGCTGTTTTTCCAAAAAGAGGTCTGCACGATTCCTGTTTTGGATCTTGTCTTCGGATGCCTGGCCGCTCTTGCTCTGTGCATCGGCCGAACGGTCTACGACAGGCACGGCCTGGAAATCATCGGGGAGCATCCGTTTTTTGCGCTCGCCGTCCTGCTCGGAGCCATACTGCTCATAACGGTTCTTTTCTCCTGTATCCGACTGTTACAGCCCTTTTGCGCAAGGTGGCTCAGAGAAAAGAAAACGGGGAAATGGGCACATCTTCTGGACGAGAAAAAGGAGCGCATCCGCTGGGCCGTGGCCGGAGGCATTTTGGTCGTTGTCTATCTGCTCTGCTACCTGTCCTATTATCCCGGCATATTTGGCTATGACGCCATCAATCAGACGTATCAGGTACTGGAGATCATCGACTGGAACAACCACCATACCGTGATCCACACGTTCTTATGGAAATTGTGTTTGGCGGCCGGAGGCCAGGTTCCCGAACAGGGCATGATGATCTACACGTTTGCGCAGTTACTGCTCGTGGTCGGCTGTTACCTGTATACGATACACTGGATGCGCCGCCGGAAATACCCGAGATTACTCATAACGATTACGTATTTATACTACCTTCTCGTTCCGACGCTGCACGTTTTTTCCATTATCATGACAAAAGATATCCTCTTTTCGTGCTGTCTTTTAAATTATATTTTATCGGTTGCCGATCTTCACGGAACAAAAAGCGGGAGCAGTTTTATCCGCTGCTGCCTGTGGGGAAGCCTGGCCGCGCTGCTACGGAATAACATGATGATGGCCGCTATGGTCATGCTGCTCGTGGCCGTCTGCATCCGAAAATGGGATGAAGGGCGCATGGTCTGGAAGCAGTTTTTCGTCGTCGCACTGGTCGGATTAGCTGTATTAAAAGGAGTCTATCCGGCGATCGGCGTCGTACAGGACGACAGCGTAAATGAATCCCTGTCCGTGCCATTCTCGCAGCTCGCCTATGTGTACCATAACAGCAAGGAAACACTTTCAGAGGGCGAGATCCGGCAGATCGAATCTTATCTGCCTAGCGTGGGATATTATAATCCCCGGTTTGCTGACACGATCAAATACGATTTTAACAGGGATCTCTACCAGCAGTCCTCCTCCAAGTTCTGGAGCCTGTACCTGAATATCGGTCTCCATCATGTCGAAGATTACCTTACTGCCTTTTTCGATCTGAACATCCCGTACTGGTATCCCCTCGCGGCATTTCCAGATCCGTATTCCGGCCGGGAATATATCGAAACAGGAATTGCTGAAATGGACGACCTGCCGCTCACCCTGGACAGTAAGCTGCCGGCGCTGCACGATTATTATGAATCGTTCGCAGACTTTGAGAATACGTTTATGAGAATACCAGTCTGCTACCTGTATTTTTCCCTGAGTTTTCCGGCTCTCAGCCTTTCTGTGGGCGCGTATCTGGCAATCTTAAACCGCCGGAAGGCCGCGTTATATCTCTATTTGATCCTGGGATTGTTTCTGGCTACCTACCTTTTGGGGCCGGTGTCCAATTTCCGCTATATTTATGTATTTTATCTGGCGTTTCCCGTATACTTCTTCGAGTTTACGAGAGAGCCTGAGAAGGAGAGATTATGGACAAAATAGCCGTACTGATTCCCTGTTATAATGAAGCAGCTACGATCAAAAAAGTAGTTACCGATTTCAAACAAGCGTTACCCGAAGCTGTCATCTATGTGTATGACAATAATTCTACAGATGATACGGTTAAACTCGCAGAGGAAGCCGGCGCCGTGATCCGCCACGAGTACAAACAGGGGAAAGGTAACGTCATCCGTCGGATGTTCCGGGAAATTGATGCCGAAGTGTATGTCATGGCCGACGGCGACGACACGTACCCCGCAGATATGGCACCGGCACTGATCGCCCCGGTATTAGAGCGGCAGGCCGATATGGTCGTGGGAGATCGTCTTTCGAGCACTTATTTTTCTGAAAATAAGCGGCGTTTCCACAACTTCGGGAACGACCTGGTGCAAAAATGTGTCAACTGGATCTTTCATTCATCAATACAGGATATTATGACCGGTTACCGCGCTTTCAGCTACCAGTTTGTAAAAACTTATCCCGTCACTTCGAAGGGATTTGAAATCGAGACCGAGATGAGCATTCACGCAGTCGAGAGGAACATGCAGATGGAAAATGTCGTCATCACATACCGCGACCGCCCGGACGGGAGCGAGTCCAAACTAAATACATGCTCCGATGGCGCCAAAGTCCTGATGACGATCCTTAGCCTGTACAAAAATTATAAACCGTTTCAGTTTTTCGGGAGCATCGCGCTCGTACTCGCTTTGCTTAGTATGGGATTTTTTATTCCCGTATTTTTGGATTACCTGAAAGTAGGCCTCGTCGAAAAATTCCCGACACTGTTCACATGCGGGTTCGTCTTTATTATGGCAATGCTCCTGTTTTCGGTCGGTCTTATCCTTCAGACCCTGCGCCAGCGCGACCGGCAGGATTTTGAATTTAAGATGGTCATGGTAGAGAATATGAAAAATCGGACAAAACAGGCAGAACAGGCGGATTAAAAATCACCGTTATAAATGGGTACACCGAAATACACGATCGTTTTATCCTCATTTTCATCGTAGGTGACCGCAACGTTCATATTGATCGTTTTCCCATTTACTTTTTTGACTAACTGGATACCGCTTGTAAACCCGTACGCCACATAGTATCCCCCTTCAGAATATTCTGACAGACGTGTCCCCCCCTCGTATCCAAAAATATTATCCGCGATCCTCCGCCTTTCCTCTGTCGAAAGGCGGCCGGGTATTTTTCCCATGATCCAGCCGCCCTTCTGGCAGATGTCATTCCTATTACTGCTGCCTTCCTCGACCACGAGCTGATTTCTCGCAAACGCCTGTGTCACATCCGTCTGACTTACGAAAATCCTGGTCACGGCAATCTGGGCAAATACTACGATCCACAACGTACAGGCGACATATATCATAAATTTGATTTTTTTACTCATTTTTCCTCTCATACTACGAGCCTCCTTTTTATTCCACCATATTAAAAAAAGTTCTGATTTGTAATCATTATTCACAAATCAGAACTTACTTATACAAAAATTTGATTTTTATGATTCATCATAACCGCCCATACAATTTCGTCATCCTGTAAATTTTCTCGCAAAGCCTGTCCGAAAAGTCCCCATCCTGCATCCGCCAGTGCCAGTTGCAGCCAAGGGTAGACGGTGTATTCATTCTGGCCTCCTTCGTCAGACTGAGATAATCCTGCGCCGGTATGACACAAAGCGATGCCACACTCCGCTGTGCCATCACGATCATCTGCCACGTAATCTCCTCCGCTGTCACTTCCTCCAGAACGCCCGGCAGATTCATATAACGGAACGCCACGTCCCTATCCGTCTCCGACAACTCGTCCCACCAGCTTTTCGTCGTCTGATTATCATGTGTCCCCGTATAGACAACGCAATTTGCATCATAATTATGCGGCATGTAATCACTTTCTTCTCTTGAATCAAACGCAAACTGCAGCACCTTCATCCCCGGATACCCCGTGTCCGCCAAAAGCTTACGCACGCCGTCCGTCAAAAATCCCAGATCCTCCGCGATAATGTCCTGTCTGCCCAGCTTTTGCTCCATCGCCTCAAAAATGTGGATTCCCGGGCCCTGTTCCCATTTCCCGTTTACAGCTGTCGGCTCACCGAACGGAATCGCATAATACTCATCAAAGCCGCGGAAATGATCGATGCGCACCATGTCATACCAGCGGAAGCAATTGCGGATCCGTTCCAGCCACCAATCAAATCCGGTTTCTTCATGGTACGCCCAGTCATACAGCGGATTTCCCCAGAGCTGGCCGGTTTCGGAAAACGCATCCGGCGGACAACCAGCTACCGCCTTAGGCTCCAGGTTCTCCGTAAACTGGAATAACTCAGGGTGCGACCACGTATCCGCACTGTCTAACGCCACATAGATCGGGATGTCTCCGATGATCTTCACGCCCTTTTCATTGGCGTAAGCTTTTAGCTTCTGCCACTGCCTGCTGAATTCAAACTGCAGGAACATATAAAAATACATGTCATGTTCAAATGTTTCCCGGTACTTGCAAAGCGTTTCCGGCTGTCTTTTCTTAATATCATCCTCCCACTCCAGAAAGCTCTGTCCTCCCTTTCTGTCTTTGATCGCCATAAATAGCGCATAATCGGGAAGCCACGCCTCATGTTCTGAAACAAACTGCTGAAACTCTCCTTTTTCCCGTATTCTGCTGTTTTCATACGCCCTGCGAAGCATCAAAAAACGCGTGTTGTATAACTGTTCGTAGTCAACAAACTTCTCATCTGCAACCGTCTGTAGTTCCAAAAGATCCTGCTCCGTCAGATAACCCTGCGAAACCAGTTCATTAAGCGATATAAAATACGGATTGCCCGCAAACGTCGAAAAAGACTGGTACGGCGAGTCGCCGTATCCGGTCGGGCCCATCGGCAGGATCTGCCAGTATTTCTGTCCTGCCCGGACAAGGATATCTACAAATTCATAAGCTTTTTGATCAAACGCGCCGATGCCATACGCCGATGGCAAACTTGATATAGGTAGTAATATTCCACTTGCTCTCATCTTATCCTCCCGTTCTAATTGGCGAGCAACGATTTACTCACTTTTACCTCGTACTTTTCTGCCCAGTTCTCATATGCCGCCTGGAATGTCATGTTCTGCTGCCCTGCGATAAACTGCTCTCGGTACACTTTATTCAAACCCCGCGTATTCTTTTTCAGGCAATACATCAGATAAAAACCATCCTGCTCCTCGACCACACCGCTGACCGAATACTTTTCCATGGCCAATGCCGTGTTGACGAGGGCGGAACGGCTGTCCATCTTTCCGATGATGACCTCCTGCGGCGCGGCTCCCGTTTTCTCCCGCGCAAAGGAATAAAAATTACCGCTATATGTCTTCTGCTCCGCTGCCAGCACGTTTATCTTTGCCCGTACTTCTTCCCGATTTGAATCATCCGCCGGAAAATGGATCATAAGCACCTTTGCCGCCTGCATCGACGCCTCATCAATGTTTGCCTCCACATTTCCGGTCACGACATCATACATTTTTCTCGCTATCTCATTTTCTTCAAAAATCTGGTGCATCCCCTCCGCCGTAATGCCATTTGCCTGCTGCACTTCCGGCGGGATCGTGACGAGATACTGGTCCGCTTTATGATCGGTACCTTCTTTTTCATCGACGCCCAGGCCGATGCCCTGGACGGCCGCCTCTTTGTTCATTACCTTGATCTGTATGATCAGCCGGAGAATATCTTCGATCGCCGACTGCCCTACCGTCTTCTCCCCTAAATGATAATCCCACACCTGTTCCGACATAACATCTTCGTATTGATTTTTTAAAAACCAACTGTAAATCTGGTACTCGTTATATGAAACCTTTGTATTGCCGACACCGATCACCGTCGAATCTTCTTTTAGTTCGCCATTGGACACGGCGGCCGCCCGCTCCGTACTCGACACCTCTTCGGGAGCATCCGCTTTTTCCGAACAGGCCGCTGCCCCCACCGAAATTCCTAACATAAGTATGCCACAGATCACTCTTTTTATCATGCTATTTTTCATTGCGCGACTCTCCTTCTGGTATTTTAATCTCACTGATCTTTTCCACTACATAATTTAACTGGGACAAAAGTCCATCCTCCTCGATCGCCGTATATACAAAACACGGCGGCGTATCCGGTACAAACCGCAGCCGCTTTCCAAACGCCTCGATCAGATCCGGGATCTTCTCCGGCGCAACCTCTGCCTGCTGGTACATCGTGATACGGATCTCATTTGGTTTCTGCGCGATTGCTGTAATAAATGCGTCGTGCGCCCGAATTTTCAGAAGCGCAATATCCAAAAGATTGCACACGCTTTGCGGCGGTTCCCCAAAACGGTCGACAAGCTCGTCGATCATATCATCCTTCTCCGCCCGGTTCTCAATCTCCGCAATCCGTTTATAGACATCCAGCTTTTGAAATTCATTCGTGATATAATCCGGCGGAATGAATCCGTCGATCTTTAGGTCGACGCTCGTTTCAAATTCATCGTTATCCACCTTCTCGCCTTTGAGCTTTTTGACTGCCTCATTCAGCATCTTACAGTACAGATCATATCCGACCGCCTCCATATGCCCGTGCTGTCTGGCGCCCAGCAGATTACCGGCGCCCCTGATCTCGAGATCCCTCATGGAGATCTTAAACCCGGAACCGAGTTCGGTAAACTCCTTGATCGCGGCAAGACGCTTTTCGGCAATTTCTTTTAACATCCGGTCGCGTTTATACATCAAAAAGGCAAATGCCGTCCGGTTCGACCGGCCCACCCGGCCACGGAGCTGATAAAGCTGGGACAAGCCGAGCTTATCTGCCTCGTCAATGATGATCGTGTTGACATTAGGTATATCAAGGCCTGTCTCCACGATCGTAGTGGACACCAGCACATCAATGTCTCCATTGACAAAGGAAAACATCGTGTTTTCCAGTTCCCTCTCATTCATCTGCCCGTGGGCGTACGCAACGACCGCTTCCGGCACAAGTTTCGCAACCTCACCGGCGATGATGTCCATATTGGCCACGCGGTTATAGACATAGTAAATCTGTCCGCCGCGCCCCAGCTCACGCAGTATCGCTTCCCGGATGATCTCATCGCTGCGCTCCATGACAAATGTCTGGATCGGCATACGGTCGACCGGCGGCTCCTCCAGCACGCTCATATCCCGGATCCCGACGAGGCTCATATGCAGCGTCCGCGGGATCGGCGTCGCAGTCAGCGTAAGCACGTCAATATCATTTTTTAGCTGTTTCAGTTTTTCCTTGTGCGTCACCCCGAACCGCTGCTCCTCATCCACGATCAGCAGACCGAGATCTTTATATTTCACATCTTTACCGAGCAGACGGTGTGTCCCGATCACGATATCGACACTGCCCTTGCGCAGCTTCTCGATCGTTTCCCTCTGCTCTTTTGCCGTCCGCAGTCTCGAGAGCATTCCCACTTCAATGCTAAAATCCCTCATCCGCTGTACAAAAGTATTATAATGCTGCCCAGCCAGTATCGTTGTCGGAACGAGCATCGCCACCTGTTTTCCGTCCATAACCGCCTTAAAAGCGGCCCGTATCGCAATCTCGGTCTTTCCGTAGCCAACATCACCACAGACAAGGCGGTCCATGCTCTTCTTACTTTCCATGTCCGCTTTTGTGTTCTGGATGGCGCGCATCTGGTCTTCCGTTTCCTCATAGGGGAACAATTCCTCAAATTCCTGCTGCCACACGGTATCCTTTTCAAACGCGTGCCCTTCTCTGGCCTGCCGCTTGGCGTACAGATCAACTAACTCCTGCGCGATCTCCTTTACGGCGCCCTTTACTCTCGTTTTCGTCTTTTTCCATTCCGGCGAGTTGAGCTTATTCAGCTTCGGCACCTTTTCCGCTTCGCTGCCCGCATATTTCTGTAGTAACTCGAGAGACGTCGCTGGGATATATAAATTGCTCCCGCCGGCGTAGGACACTTTTAAATAGTCTTTCGTGATCTGATCCACTTCTATCTTTTCAATTCCCTCATAGATGCCAAGTCCATGATTTTCGTGTACGACATAATCCCCGATCTTCAGGTCATTGAAGCTGTGGATTGCCGCTCCCTCATACTTTTTCGGCTTTCTTCGCTGCTTTTTCACGCCGCCGAATATATCGCCTTCGGTCAGCACGACAAAACGAAGGTTTGGATATTCAAACCCCTTCCTCAGGTTCCCTTTGGAAACCATAACTTCGCCGGGCAGCAGTTCATGTTCCTGTTCCCGGCTGTAAAACGCCACGATATCATAGTCCTGAAGATCGCTGCAAAGCCTCTCTCCCCGCGTCTTCGAGCCAGACAGAACCAAAATACGGTATCCGTTTTTCTTCAACCGCTGTATGTCCTTCGCGAGAAGAGAAAAGTTATTATTATAGGAAGGTGCGGACTGCACCTGAAAATTAAACTTCCGCTTCACCTGCCAATCCTTTACCGCCATATCGAGGGTCGTCAAAAGTAACAACGGGAGCTGATTCAGCTTTTTCAGTACGACCGGAAGCGAAAAGATCACTTCCATCTGTTTCGGCAGGATATATCCCTTTTCCAAACGGCTGACCATACTCTCCCGGAATTCATATTCGACCGCCTCGCCCTTCTCGATGCAGCGATTTGGTTCATCGATAAAAACGCAGACATCCCGGCCGGCAAAGTAGTCAAAAAAGGAATAAACCTCGTCCGTAAAATAACTCACATAACTCTCCAGATTTACGAGACCGTGATACACCTCGTACATCTCCCGGAAATTGTCCACATTTTGTGTCAGCCGGGCAGCCTCCTCCACTTTTCCCTCTTCTTTCCACTTTCGCACACATTTCCCGCGTTCTTCTTCCATCTGGCGTATGCCCGCAGCAATCTGATCCTCCTCGAGAAAGATCTCCGCTGCCGGGTAGATCCCGACCTCATCCACCGTTTCCACCGAGCGCTGGCTCTCCACATCGATCCGGCGGATGTTATCCACCTCGTCTCCCCATAGTTCGATCCGATATGGGCAGTCTTCCGTAAGCGGAAAAATATCAATGATTCCGCCCCTGACCGAAAATTCTCCCTCTCTCTCCACCTGTCCCGCATTTTCATAACCGATATACGTTAAGTCGTGGCGCAGTTGTTCCAGATCAATCACATCGCCCACTTTTACACGAATGCTGTGCTTTTCATACATGTCAAAGGAAAGGCAGTAATCCATGCCCCCATCCATTGTGGTCACGATGGTGACAGGCTCTCCTTCCATCAGTTTCTTGATCACCCGCAGACGCTCCTTGACGATCGCCTGCCCGTGCACATCCGAACTAAAGAAAATAAAATCCTTCGCCGGATAGTACATCACCTCACCAAACGTTTCCCCATCCGTCGTGGTTTCCGCCTTCCTGTCCAGCGCGGCGTTGGCCCTCTCATACAGTTTCAGGTCTTCCACCAGTTCCTTTGCCCGGACTTCATTGTGGGTAATGACAAGACGATTCTGGTACGATGCCCCTGCCCCGTAGATCATATGGCTTTTCTGCGTATCCATACATCCGATCACATTGATTGGGAACTCGCCCTTTTTCATCGAGCGGTTCAGTTGTTCAAATTCCTCCAGCTCATGGAGCGGTGCCAGTAACGTATTCAAATTCCCATCCTGCCTTTCCTCATAGTGATACTATCTGTCTATCGGTGAAACTATCTGTCACACTGTCACGAAAACTGTCTGTCACGCGGAAGAAGCACACAAATTTCGATGTGTGCTTTTGAAATGATGCCAGGAGGATAGTACTCCTGACATCTTATTATAATCATATTAACGGGGTTCTGTCAATTTATTTCATCCATTCCCGTGATCATCCACCTGCCCTCGATACACTTGCATGTATAACGATATTTCTGCTTTATGGTTTTTGCCTCTGCATCCGCGTAATAAACCCGGTATTTCTCTTTTGATGAAATGCTCATCTGCCTGGTTTCCAGCTCTGTGGGAGAAACTTCCGCAGATGTGATCGAACATGCCTTGACTTTCTCACGGATCCCGCGTTTATAATAGTTTTCTGCCATCTCACACTGCTGCTCGTACACGTCGCTTCCCGTATACAACACCTGGCTCAGCTGATCCGTGTTCCCGGTATTCACCGCTTCGGTAAACACTTTGATATATGTCTGAAACAGCTCCTCCACCTCTCCAACCTCCGACTGATCCGGCTGCTGAGGCGTCACATCGGCCGAAGCATGCTGCTGTACAAAACCATTTGCATCATCTTTTTCGGTATTAGAAAGGCCTGCCACGTCCGTATGCTGTTCAGTAAGGACTTGATTTTCTTCTCCCTCGCTGCCGGCTGTCTGATCAGAGGAAAAATGCTGCGCCAAAACGCTGTCTCTGTTACTCGCTGCTTCCTGCTCTTCACCTGCCGATGCTCCCTGATCCGCGCCGCACGTAATGCCAACTGCCGCCAGCACGAATATGAGAAGTGGGACAACGATCCAGCGGGAATACCTCTTCTTGTCACTGATCGCACGGATCCGTCTCTCCATTTCCTTTCCCTTTCGGCTCATCGGCATGATCGGATACCGGAACTCTCCCCAGCCAGGATTACCAGCCAGCCTTATAAGCATCTTTGCGTAACGAAAACGATTTTCCTCTCCGATCCGCTGGATCACCGTCTCGTCACAGAACAGCTCCGCATCTTTTTTCGAACATGAAACCGCCAGCCACAAAAAAGGATCGAACCAGTATGCCGATAAGAGCAGCACCCGGAACATCGCCCAGATATGATCAAAATGACAAAAATGCACATATTCATGGGTAATGATCTGATCCAGTTCCTCTGCCTCTGAAAGCGCTCCGTCACTCGAACATAACTGCTCTGGCAGATAAATGGCAGGACGGAAACATCCGTACAGGCATGGATTTTGTATGCCTTCCGCCGTATATATTTTAACTTTCCCTCGTTCCCCATATAGCACACGGCTTTTCCTCAATATCCGCGTCAGACGTACATTTGACAGCACAAACCAGAGCAGCAGGAGCGCCGAAACAGCCAGTCTGCCGCCGGTCAAAAGGTAATACCCCTTTAGATGCCCCTGTTCGCCGTCACCGGTACCGCCTTCACCCCCGTACCGCGAAACCGCGCCGTCGGTTTTTTTAAGTCCCTCGCCAGAAAGCCCTGCCGCCTTTTCTCCTGAAACCCCAATATTATCCTCGCTCATGGTGCCATTTAGCGTTGCGTTCACTGTCAGTCCGGAATCGGATCCGTGCTCCCTTTCCGCAATATGTTGGGAAAATGTTTTCGTGATCAGCGTTCCGGCGCTAAAAGGCGTGGAAATAAAATTTACAGGTACCAAAAATCGTACCAGGACAAGAAGCCACAGGGCATAAATCCCGGCGTACCGCATTTTACCGATGAAAATTTTGCGAATCCCCAAAACCATCAATACGAGCAGTGAGGATTCCAAAACAAATTCCCAAAAAAGCATTTCTTCCCAATAAAACATTGCTTATCCCGTCGTCCTTTCATTATTTCAGCGCTCTTTGTCCTGCTCCTGTTCAGATTCACGCTCCGCCTTTTTCAGTATTTCCTGCAATTCATGGATATCTTCTTTCGATAAGTCCTGCTGCCGCACGAGCGCACTCATCATCATACCGATACTTCCATCGTAAATCCTCTGTAAAAAATCCCTCGTTTCCTGTACTACGACGTCTTCCTTTTTTACCTTTGGAAAAAAGCATTTCGTTTTTCCCTTTTCTTCAAAACCGATCAGGCCCTTTTCCGACATCCGGCGTACCATCGTCGCACAAGTACTCTTACTCCATCCTACCCGCTCATTCAAGACTGGTACGATCTGCATGAGCGTCCTCGGATGCTCCTCCCAAAGACAGTTCATCACATACCATTCACTGTTTGTAACACGAACCTCCTGCTTCACGCTGTCCTCCGTTCCTGCCATGCGGATAAGTTCTGATCCGCGCAGCACATATGATTTCTATCTATTTTACTTTGTAAACCTTATTATAAAATCAGAAGTTTAATTTGTCAACCCAAACTTTTCTCAAAAAGTGGTTGACACATTAAACCATTCGTCGTATAATTGGTTTACAAAGTAAATCAACATTCGTTACATGTTAGGAAAGAGGGTCGAAGAAGATGAATGAAAAAAAGAACAAATCGAAAAAAAGAAAAGGATTGGACGCGCTGCGAGGAGTTGCTATCATCGGCATTGTTTTATACCATTTGTTCCCCTCCTCCGTGCCTGGTGGATTTTTAGGCGTCCCTCTGTTTTTTGTCCTTTCTGGATACCTGATGTTTGTCACAAGCGAACACAGCTGGGAAAACGGAAACTTCCATATCGGAAGCTATTATAAAAAACGGATCAAAAAAATCCTTCCCCCGCTCTTTACGATGGTAATGATCGTATGCTGCTACCTGACATTAACCGAAAGCAGCCTGCTGATCGGAATACGCCACGAAATCTACAGCATTTTCCTGGGCTATGATAACTGGTGGCAGATCAGGCACAGTGCCTCATATTTTTCAAAACTGGCGCTGTCCTCTCCTTTTACCCACCTTTGGTTTCTTGCGGTCGAAATCCAGTTTTATATTTTGTGGCCGATCCTGTATGTGCTGTATCAGAAATGCTGTCAGTATATCAGCGGCAGAAAAATGTGTTTTGTCTTCTTAGCGTTAGCTCTGCTTTCCGCCGGAAGAATGTTTATGCTCTATACTCCCGGTGAGGATCCGTCCCGCGTATACTACGGAACCGACACGATGGCGTTCCCGTTATTGATCGGCATGTTTCTCGGCGCCGTCAGGCAGCAGTACAAATCCCTGAGCCGCCGCGTGAGGAAAAATACGGCAGCACAGTTTGTCATTTTCTTTCTCATCGTATGCGCTCTCTTTGTAACGGTAGACGGGCAATATCCATTCCTTTATCAGGGCGGCATGTTTCTGATCAGCTTGTTTTTCGCCTACCTGATCCACATGATAGAAAATCAGGAAGAACGTTCTGACCCGCTGCCGAAACCATCCTTTCTTTCCCTGCTCGGGGATAAGAGTTATGGTATTTATCTATGGCACTATCCGCTCATTGTACTTGCCCTCATTTAAAAAAAGCGGGCAAACGATGAGTCTTGAAACTTTAACGCTTACACGGGAGGAATTAGATTGATGAAAAAGAATAGAAAGAAAGTAATAACGATTCTCGGCATCACTGGCTTACTCTGCTGCACGATCATAGGGATATATGGAATTTTCAACGCGCCGGACTCTGACCAGGCTGAGTTGGAACAGCAATTGATGCAAAACGAAAGAACATTAGAAGAATTAAATTCGATGCCGCCAGTCGAGACAAAAAGTTCGTCCGCGTCGAATGCGGTAAGTCCGTCCGCAGTGACAGATACCAATGAACCGCAGACAACACCGGACAGCGATGGGGAAAATTCAGAACGGACGATTTCTGTCATCGGGGATTCCGTTTTCTTAGGAGCGTCTCCCGCTTTCCAAGAACTACAGGAACATGCCGTCATTGATGCCAAGATTTCCCGCCAGGTCTATCAGGCGATGGACGTCGCTAAAAAATTAGAGAAAAAAGGAAAACTAGGCGACACCATTATCATCTCATTAGGTACGAACGGAAACTTCAATCCTGCGACCGGGCAGGAACTGATCGATTACCTCGGGCCCGACCGGACCATTTACTGGATCAACGCCTATGGGAAAAAACTGGATATTCAAAAACAGGTAAATGAGACGATCCGCGATCTTGCGAAAAGAAATGCAAATGTATCCGTCATTTCATGGGCGAGTGAAGGAAAAGACCACCCAGACTGGTTCTATCAGGACGGTGTACACCTGAATTCAAAAGGCCAGACCGGTTTTGCCCGTTTTATCCAAAAAAGCATTGAGAAGCGCTAGTACAGCTTCCTCCCATTAAAGCGGTTCATCGCCGCATCCACGCCTTCCGAGACGATCGCCTCGACCGCCTCGACCGCGAGATCCAGTACCTCGCCGATCATTTTTTCGTCGCCTTTCGAAAACCGGCCGAGCACATGCCGCACGAGGTCTCCGCCTTCCGGCTTCCCTCCCACGCCGACCTTGACACGCGGAAATTCATTGGTACCTAAGTGCTGGATAATATTCTTTATGCCATTGTGTCCGCCGGCGCTCCCCTTCTGGCGAACACGGATCTGGCCCACCTCGAGGGAAATGTCATCATATGCCACGATGATGTCCTCCGGATCGATCTTATAATAATCCGCAAAACACCGGATACACTCTCCGCTCAGATTCATAAACGTCTGTGGCTGGGCGAGGATGACCTTCTCCCCGCCGATCATTCCTTTTGCGCAAACCGCCTTGTGTTCTTTATTCGTAAGCGGTATCCGGTATTTATCCGAAATCCGCGTGATCACTCCAAAGCCGATATTGTGCCGTGTCCCGGCATAATCTCTACCCGGATTTCCAAGTCCGGCAATTAATTTCATACGAGTCCTCATTTCTGCACTTTTGAAAGCAGTGTCTCTTGTAATACCTGTGAAAATGTAATGTCCATTCCCCGTGCTGCTTCATTAAGCCACGCCGGAATGGTGAGTGTTTTCCCCTCGGTTTTTATTATTCCACTTATAGTAGTATTATATTATGAAATACGCATGAAGTCAACGCACACTCGTGATACACTTACTTGATCTCTAACGACAAGATCGTCAGTTCCTCATCCAAAACCAGCTCTATCTTCGCTTCCCCATCCGCAAATGTGATGGTTCCAAGTATCGTCATCTTCTGTGTGCCGGATTCATCTTCTTCTACCAAAGGTACATCAAAATTGCTGACCTGTTTATAAGCGCCGAGAGGTGCTATTTTTTGCTGCTGTTCCTCCCGCTTTTCTTTCGTCAGTTCAGCCTTACACCCTTCGTCCACAAGCGGCCAGATTTCGTCATAATTTCCCTCTAACACATAGTCGATCACCTCGTAGACTCGTTTTTGTAATTCCGCTTCATTAAAATGGCTTAATAACATGGGTGGGTCTTCTTTCCGGTACTGCCTCATTTCCTCAAATGTCTCGAAATATCTGTTTTGCATTCGGTCAAAATATAAGATGATATCCCGCTGCATCGCCTGGTGCGTATGGCGGTCCTCGTACTGAATCCTAGCTGCTATTTCCTGATAATCCCCGTATTCCGTCTTCCGTATGTTACTCACTTCCTTATATGTAAGCTCATCCGTTTGGATGTGTTTCTCAAAATATTCCTTTGAAAAACTGGAAATTTCATAATTAAAACATCGGAAATAGGGCGCGTCCATAAGAATAAAACCAAGCACAAAACACCCAGAACTTAATATCACTCCCCGTATGACACGAATGAGAACTGGCCTGCGCTCTCCCCATTTTTTGCGCGCATACCAGTATGAACAAGGACATACAAGCACTGCGAGCAAAATGGCTGGTAATGCGTTTTCCTTTTTTACAACAGTAATGACGCACATGATAAATAATAAAAACCCATATATATTTAATAAGATACTTCCCATTTTTAATAATATGTTTTTCCTCATACTATCATCCTCCCTTTTGTCATCGCCGGCCTTACAAAAACCGGATCGCCCTGCGCCAGCCAGTAAGCGCTTTTTTGACCGATATGAACCGCTTCGAGGAATCATACAGGTTACAGGTTACTTCTATCCGCCAGACACCCGAAAAACCTGGGCCGAACCGATACGAATCATACCACATGCCAGCCGCTCCCGCCGGATATCCTGACCGCTGCAGCTTTTCCCTAAGCGCTTTCGTATCAATGATCAATTCATCCTCCCTGTCCTCTACTAAAATCTGCTCGTATTCCTCATCCGTCAGCGCAAGTTCTGTCCGGCATTTTGTTTCTTCATCCTCAATGGAAAAAACCGTTTCGATCCCATTCCCGCCGGTCACGACAAAACGTGAACCTGCCAATACTGCTGCCACCGATAACAAAAGCACAATTCCCGTAACTCGAAATATGATCCTCCGGTATGTTGCAAATTTTTCGCGGTATGCTGCCAGCACCTTGATCCGCGTACGGCACTCACTCATGGAGAAGAAAAAGTTCACCTTCTGTAGAATGTTTTCAGAAAGCGGCGCGCCAGTCACCTCACTCAGAATGAGTTTCCCGTATTCTACACGACTCCCTTTCTCTGCCGCCACACTATCGCAGAAAATTTCCATATCCGTCTGAAATACCTTCACACCGTAATGCACGATCGGATTTAACCAAAAGACACATTTCCATAAAGACGCGATACAAAAAAACAGACTATGCCAGCAGCGGATATGCGTAGTTTCATGCCGCAGTACCATTTCCAGTTCGTCCGTTGTGAATCGACTCTTAAAATCCTCCGGCAACACGATATAAGGATGGATGACGCCGATCGTATAAGGCGAATGCCGACAATCCGATACTCTCACAGGACACTTTTTCCCGCCAGCTTCCATGCTCATGTAGACAGGATATTTCTTCCCCCGCCTGATCAACCTCCGCTTCGAGATCACATATCCGAGGCATATAGCTCCCGCCATCACCCAGTACATCATCCCCAAAACCGACATTTCGTCAAAAATAGTCCAAAAAAATGTCTCCCACTCTTCCCATATTCCCTGCTCAAACAACTGGCATTTCCCGGTAAAAAGACCAAGGAGCGGAAGCATCCACAAAAATCCATATACATATGGATTTCTTCCCCGACTTTTCCAGTAAACGCCACGGATCACGAGCACGGCTAAAATGAGTACGCTGATGGAAAATTGTATCCGCAGCATCCGCATCTGCAATATAACGAAAACCAAATGTCCCATAACATCAGCCCCCTTTCCTGTCCTCCAAAAGCGAAATCAGTTCCTGTACGTCCCGTTCCGACAACTGCTCCTGTTTCACCATCGTCGCAAGCATCAGACCGCCATCCCCGGAAAAATAAGCATTTTTAAAATTCTTGCTCTTCTCCTGGATACATTCTTCCTCTGTGAATTTCGTATGGTAATGATACACGGTCGAATTTCGCGGATCCACCTCGTAATCCAGCACTCCCTTTTTGACCAGCCGATTGATCATCACGCGCACCGTCCGCGCCGATATTTCTTTCACTCCCTCCAAACCTTCTACAAAATCCGCCGCCGTGCACGTTCCTTTCTCCCACACGACTTTCATGAGCAGCCATTCGTTTTCCGTAATACTTGGGAAAATATCTTTCATCTCAGTTCCTCCCCTCGGGTTAAAGAATTTTCTATGTAACATAAAACGGTTGGATATAATTTTTCAAGCAACTATCGTTGTTGTTTCAAGGTGTTTACAATTGTAAATACCTTGACTAAAGGATACCATGCCCTTTGTTTTTTGTCAACCATTTTGCATAAAAAACCTTTCTTGACGAAAGTGGGGTCGATAATTATAATAGTAATATAATTTTTAACTTGCGGTACAATAAAAAGGCGTAAACGATTTCAATGGAGAAAAAATAATGATAATTGATAAATGGATTGCAGAAGCAACGGAATGTGATTTTAAGGTCGCTTAACAAGGAAACCAAAAAGCTGGCTAAAAAGCGTCAGCGCTTTTGCAAATGGTATTGGCGGTACATTGTTTTTTGGTATAGATAGTGTCTGCTCATTAAGCAGCATTTTAAGCACAAATGCTGAATGTTAGTTCTTT
>CAJUTR010000031.1 GCA_910589665.1 uncultured Eubacterium sp.
CATGTGTTTGTTGTTGGCGCTCTGCGCCTCTGCTCTTAACGCTGTGTTGTTCATTATCTCTACCTCCAATTTTATTTTTTGACCATAACAAAAGGACACTCCCAAATTCTCACTTGGAAAGTGTCCTTGAAGTACAAAATATTAAAATTAGATGTCGCACAAAACGTATTATCAAGTATTATTCCGTATTATGCGTAGCAAATTTGTAGTAAATTTGTAGTAAATCGCAACTCAAAATCGCTGAAACCCTTGATTTTACTGGTTTTCTTTACCCAAAGTTTTCATCGTCGGGAACAAAAGCACATCTCGAATCGCCGCCGACCCCGTCAGCAGCATGACAAGACGGTCAATCCCGAACCCGATCCCCCCTGTCGGAGGCATACCATATTCCAAAGCACAGATAAAATCTTCATCCAAATGATGTGCTTCCTCGTCTCCGGCAGCAAACATTTCCTCCTGCTTCATAAACCGCTCTTTCTGGTCGATCGGATCGTTTAATTCGGAAAACGCATTGCACATCTCCCGCTTGGTGATAAACAATTCAAACCGTTCCGTATAATCCGGGTTATCCGGCTTTTTCTTCGCTAGCGGTGAAATCTCCACTGGATGATCCATGATAAACGTCGGCTGATCTAATTTTTCCTCAACAAATTCTTCGAAGAAGAGATTCAGGATATCGCCCTTACCGTGACGCGGTTCAAACTCAATGTGATGCTCCTGTGCCGCTTTTCTCGCCGCCTCTACATCTGGAATCGCGTCAAAATCCACGCCCGCATACTTCTTCACAGCCTCAACCATCGTCAGGCGCTCGAACGGCTGGGCAAAATCAATATCGACTCCCTCATACGAAATCTTCGTTGTTCCAAGCACATTTTGGCAAACCTGGCGGTACATGTTTTCAGCTAGATCCATCATGCCGTAATAATCGGTAAACGCCTGATAACACTCCAAAAGCGTAAACTCTGGGTTGTGGCGGATCGACAGTCCCTCATTGCGGAATACGCGGCCGATCTCATATACGCGCTCGAGTCCGCCGACGATCAAGCGTTTCAAATATAACTCAAGAGAAATACGGAGGTTCAGATCCTCATCCAGCGTATTGTGGTGGGTGATAAACGGACGTGCCGCCGCTCCACCGGCCATCGGCACAAGGACTGGCGTTTCCACTTCCAAAAATCCCTGTTCATCCAGGAATTTACGGATTTCGCTGATGATCTTCGTACGTTTGATAAACGTATCTTTTACTTCCGGGTTGACGATCAGATCGACATATCTCTGACGATAACGAAGATCGGTGTCACGCAGGCCGTGGAACTTCTCCGGAAGGATCTGCAGGCTTTTACTCAGCAGCTGGATTCCTTTGACGTGGATGGAGATTTCGCCCATTTTTGTAGTAAAGACTTCTCCTTCCATCCGCACGATATCACCAATATCAAATTTTTTGAAAGCCTTATACTCATCCTCTCCAACCTCATCTCGCGCCACGTATCCCTGAATCGAACCGTCGCGATCCATAACGTTGCAAAAAGATGCCTTTCCCATGACACGCTTGGACATCAGGCGGCCTGCCACAGCCACACTGCTGCCCTCCAGTTCCTCATAATGATCTTTGATCTCCTGAGAATGGTGCGACACATCACACTTCGTAATTTCAAACGGATTCTTTCCCTCTTCCTGCAAAGCAGCCAGTTTTTCTCTTCTGACCTTCATTAACTGATTCAAATCTTCTGCCACGTTTCTCTCTCCTTTTTCTTCCACTCTTTTGATGCAGAGGTTTCAAAGTCCTGCTGCTACAGACTGTCAGTTCTTCGTTATCTCCAAAATTTTGTACTCGATCACTCCCGACGGCGTTTCTACCTCCACCTTCTGTCCTATTTTCGCACCGATCAAAGCTTTTCCAACTGGGGATTCATTCGAAATTTTCCCTTTTAAGCTGTTAGCTTCCGTAGATCCCACGATCTTATACTCGAGTTCCTCGTCAAACTCCAAATCTTTGATCCGAACGGTACAGCCGATATTGATGACGCTCGAATCCACATCATCGTCTGTAACAAGTTCTGCATTTTTCAATATTTTATCGATCTCTTCAATACGAAGTTCTATGTCGCGCTGTTCTTCTTTGGCAGCATCATACTCGGCATTCTCCGATAAGTCCCCCAGTTCCCTGGCTTCCTTGATCTTCTGTGCAACTTCTTTTCGACGGTTCAATTTCAAATCCTGCAGTTCATCCTCTAATGCTTTCAATCCCTCTTCCGTCAAAATATTCTTTTTCACTTCTGCCATATGTTTTTCCTCCATTCTTTCTGTGTGAACAACGTTCACACTTAGCCCTGTGGATTATTATAGCGTAGCAAAGTGGGATTGTCAATCGGCAACCCCACTTTGAGCATTTTTTCACTACTATTTTGTACTGTCGATCAGCCTTCCGTTGCGTCGTCGTCCTTCACTTCTTCGTTCTGACTCGTATCCTCACCGTCATCCGCCGAATCCGAAACCTCAAACATACACTCTTTTTTCGGTTTATAGGTTCCGTCCTCAAATTCAACACGGTAATATTTGTAGCAGCCCTCAAGAACGGTATTCTTTTTCAGATCCGCGTAATTCTGTTCCGAAATCTCACAGATCGTATCCGCGTACCCAGCGCTCACCGCAGCAGCTACCGAAGCAGACGACCGGATCTCAATACAGATCGCACATTTCTTTTTCGTACCGCCTTTGCTAAACGTATTTCCGGTAATGGTTGGGTTTACAGCACCTCTCACGAGGATACACGTATAATTGTAACCTTTATTATCCTCGAGTCCCTGAATGCCGAGGAACTGATTATTCCTGATCACCGCGTTCCGCCAGTTCCACATGCGGACTGCCGCATTGTAAGTCTGGTTTACTTTACAGTTCTGGATCGTCACATTCTCATGATACACCTGCTGGTTTGACATATCCACAGAATACGTATGGCTTCCGACCGCTGCGCCCATATTCGTAAACATACAATTGTTGATATTCACCGTATTACATGCCGTGCGGTCATGAGTGGACCATTCGTAATTAAATCCGTTATTGTTCAGGTCGGTCGTATCTACGTTGATCGCTTCCTTGTGGCTCTTATTGCTGTAAATACGGAAATCAGTGAACGAGCAATTCTCAATCGTCACATTTTTCGACGAGTTCAATTCGATGAAATGCGAGCCGTATTCATTTGTAAACGCAATATTTCGAATCGTAACGTTCTGGGCATGTCCCATAACGACTCCCATCGCGTTCAAAACATTGTCACAGTCAATGATCACATTCGTATCACCCTGCAGCGTCACATTTTGGGATCCGTTGTAACCACTGACAGAATTTTTCACCTGCTCTTTGGAAGGCGGGACGATTTCGAACATCGTCTTATTTGTCGCGAGATTTGTATCCACAGCCTTCACTTTCTGGATCTTGACTCCGCTCTGGAAATTGATCGTCACGTTCGAAGGAATGCAGACCGAGTGGCTCAATTTATATGTGCCCGCCTGCACGTTCAGCGTTCCGCCGCCGGCGTACTCGAGCTGCTCCATATAGGAACGGAACATAAAATACGTCTTTGCCTGGCCGCCGTTTGCCTTGTAGGCCGCATCTTCTTCATAGCGTTCCTGATACGGCTTGGTCGACGGCGTGATCGTAAAGGTATTATCATCTTTACTCTGGAAATAGAGCAATCTAACCGTCGTTTTATTTTTATAAGGCACATAATAATGATTTAGGCTTTTAACCTTATTGTTTTTCATGCTCGAAATCTTAGCTTGTGAGATCGTATTATCCACACTTGACGCGCGGGAAATATTAACCGCGTAACCACAGTTTTGAATCGTATTTTTCGACACTTCCGGATCCTTTATGCTGTAGAGCCTGACTGCAGATGAAGTGGCGTTTGTGTTATCGCTTCTCTTCACCGTATTAGATGTGATAACAGGGCTATCCCACATTTTCCCCTTGATCGCCGAATTTTCCATATCGGTGAATGTATTTTTCTTGATTGAGATTTTTGTCGAATAAGCCGTCTTTTTATATTTCGTAGATGCGATACCGCTCTCGAGTTTTTGGAATGTATTAGACTGAACCTTCACATTCAGGCAGGGCGTAGCCCCCTCGGAATTGACGGTGATCGCCGTTTGGAACTTGTCCCCGGATTTCTTCGCTCCATTTGTAAAGGAACAATCTTCCACTTTCACTTTCTTGCTTCCGGCTATGTTGATATAGGCGCCGCCCTTTTTGCCCTTGAATTGGATCTTCGAAATATTCACATTGTAATTGTGCGCCATGTCAATGGCCGTCGCGTTACTCACCTGACCGAGGTCGATCGTCGCGTTTTTCGCCCCCGTGATTGATACTTTCTTTGTTCCCTTATAGTCTTTCGCCTTACTGCTCAGCTTAAAAAGAGTCTTCGTCGGCTTCAGCGAAGAACTTCCCGTTTCATACGTCTTTTTCAGCTTTGCCCCGTTTTTTAGCTGGATCGTAACATTGGAAGGGATCACGAGCGTAGAGCAAACCTTATACGTACCCTTTTTCAGGACAAGCGTACCGCCCCCCCTGCTCTTTAACTTCTCCAAGTACGATTTGATCGTGTAATAATGTTTTGTCTTACTGTTATAACTGCGAAGTTTCCGGTAGGAAGTATTGCACGGTTTCGTGGATTTGGAAATCGTATACTTTCCGGCGGCCTGTGATTCACTCGCATGCTGAGCCAAACCGCACACCACTCCGCACGCCAGCAAAATACCCGCCGCTGCTACTTTTCTTTTCATGTACATAATCCTCACCTTTTCTTAGTAATTCTCCCTCTCAAGTATACTATATTTTCAAAATATGTCAACTTGATTCCGCTACTTAAAAAAATGAATCAAATATTTAACAAATCTGGATCGTCTTTCCGGTGTTGTACCGCGTTCCTTTAAACTCCACCACCACTGTGTACTCGCCTTTGTCAATCGTGTACAGAGGGATCGTCACATAATATTCCATCTCCGCTGCCAGGTCCTGCTGCTGCTCAGGATCGCGAAAATCCTTTGCATAACACCTGTTATTTCCCACCAAAAACACCTGATCCACCAGATGATCCCTGGATTTTACCCATAGATTTCCGTCCTCGATACAAAGCCTGACCCGTTCTTCGCGGCAGGCAAGCGGTGCGTCCTCGATCATCTCCTCTGGTACCTGTATACATTCCGGCAGCCGTTTAAAAGGCAGAAGGGATCCGACACAAGACTCCAACGAAAGATCCATCTCGGCAGCCAGTCCGTCCACATCCGGTTTCATCTCAAATGCGCGGAAAAAGTAATATTTCAGGCTGTAACGGTTCAACTCTTTCATCGTATCATAATCAAATTCACATATTACCGCACCCCTGTCCTCATGCTCCTCTGGAAATGCCAAATATCCGCCCATATAGAACATTCTGTGGTCCGCATGTTTATAAACGCCATTCGATGTGATCTTAGATTTGATCCCGCCAAATCGTTTTTCCAGCTTTGCCGTTTTCTTCTTCTCATTGATTGTATAAATAGTTACAAAAGAACGCGTATCGTTGTCATACGAAGGAACCTTTCTCCTTAAATTCCAGTGGTTATCAAACATCATAAGATGTTTGGTATCCGCATTCCCGTCCAAATCCTCCCGAATAAGTTTCACGGAGTGCTGTTGAAAATGCCACGGCATGTTTTCCGGCGTTTTCAGTACTTTGAACAGCCAGGGAGTCCGCCGCCAGAACCCGGTCTCTCCCAGAATCCAGTTCAATTGATTCGTCTTCCAGTTTATACTAAAAACACTGTGGAGATTTCTCGCTGAAAATATAACATTTCCTGTTTCCGGCTCATATTCGAGCGAATTTATGTGTATCCAGTTTGTGCGGTCCCGGTAAGCCGTATAAAGCACGTCGCGCAGGTCGAGAAATTTTTCTATCTTTCCGTTTTGACGGTTCACTTCGGCAATGCAGTCTTCCACATGCCCGCACTGGGAATTACTCACCACGAGAAGATTGCCTCCCGGCGTCATCTCACATACATCATGATGTATCCCGTTCGGTACATAATACGTCCGGTGCACTCTGCCAAAATAATCAATTTCATACATTTGAGTCGAATGCGGCAGCATGTAAGTGGGAATGAGCGTCTGGCGCTCCATCATGATAAATCTGCCGTTCGCCAGTTCAAACAATCCGTATCCCCTCGGACGGTACTGCATGATATAACGAATATCGCCGTTCTCATCAAACGCGATCGGATATGACGTACTTTTTCCCGCCACCAGGATCAGTTTCATCGAAGATCGCTCGGTCTTTTTCTCTACCCGGACCGCATCCTCCAAATATTTCATAAGCGGCTTAGTCCGGATGCAAACTTCATTTTTTGCCGTCACCTTATCCTGCCCGTCCAGCAGTTCCAGCGATACGATATTTTCCATATCCGGGTACAACCCGTACACTGGCACCCGGTGCCATTTACACGGCTTCTTGACCAGCGACGTTATAGAGGCATCAGGCGTCTTTCCCCTCACATGAAACCTGACCCGGCACTCTTCTTTTGTATAAAACAATACATAGGCGCAAAGCGGCGTCATCCCATAAGGATCCAGCATGACGCCTGGCTCTTCAAACGGGTATTTCTCCTCAGAAAATGTTTGGCAGATCTCCTGCTCTCTCCCTCGTCCGAACGGCCAGTCCCTGTTCCCGCTCAATGTCGGTCTCAATCTGGTACTCATTTCGATGAACGGATTGGGCGGCAAGCCATTCTTTCGATTTCGTTTCATACCCCAGGTCAAACTCCCTCTTATACCCTTTCGTAAATGGAATGCCCAATTTGTTCATATAAATCGGCCGCCATTTTTTCGGAACCAGTTTAATCTTGTCCATGTATTTTCATCCTCCTGTTACACTTTTTGTGCATCATATGATATGTATTGTAAACTGGATGAATGTTACTTTTATGGTAAAAGTTAGTCAAAACTTTGGCAGTTTTTTCTATAAACGAATGGTCTTTTGTGGAAATTTTAACTGTATCATCCCGATCATCTTATCACTCGGCTCAAACAGCAACACTGCCTGTTCTTCTTTTTCCCCCAGCTTTATCGCGATTCCGTATGGCCTAGCTTCAGGTCTGAGGGAAGAAAAATCCCGCACGGGAAGATGCCGGTATCCGTCCATCTTAGGTGATTCCATCGGCGCAATGACCGCCGCGTTTTCCAGTTCGATACGCAATACGGTCTTTCTCTTTTCGCCTCCCTGGATCATATCAAAATCGAGCTGACCGTCGCAGTAAACATATTCCCATTCCACCTTGAACCGGGGCCAGTACCATATTAGTAAGATCAACGCCGCCACGGAAAGCAGGATTAGAAACGTTATCCTGCTAAAAAAACCAGCTCCCATTAATAAGATGACTCCTAAAATGAGCAATCCCTTTAATACCGCAACTTTCGCTGTCGCTTTCTGTTTTACGCTTGTTTCAGCATATGATTGTTCCATTTCAGATCTCCTTTCTTCTCTCGATTCCACAGGATTGGTAATACTCTGCTTTATCCTGATACATTCTCTTTTCCGCCTCGGATATCAGCTTATCGATTCCGGACAGGCTGTCCTTCTCCCAAACGGCGCCCACAGCCATATGGATCTCCTTTTTCTTCAGATCCTCCTTTAGTTTATCCGTCCGTTCCCACAAATCCTTTTCTTTCATCCCCGTACAGATCGCCAGCAATTCGTCTCCGCCGATGCGAAAAAGTCCATATTCTCCAAACGCCAGTTTTAAACTGCCGCATGAATTCATGATCAACCGATCTCCCGCCTCATGCCCTTCGCTGTCATTGACCCGTTTTAACCCGGTCACATCGCAGTATACGATACCAAGACATTCTTCCTGTTTGAGATTTTCGATAAATTCATTCATCGCATGCCGGTTTCCGATCTTCGTAAGCTGGTCTAGATAACTCATATCCCGCAGTTTCCGGATCAGATTTCTCCTTCGAAGGGATGAAATGATAAAATGCGCCATGATCTGAAGCATATTCGAAGCGTACGAGAGCAACTTTTTCGGCGGATTGTCCACTCCATAAAAACCGATCGCTTTCCCGTCATCGTATAGAGGAACGACCACCAGCGAATGTACGTTCTGCCTTTTCAGGATCTTGTACTGCAGCGGGTCCTTTTCTCGGATATCGGCCAATTCTTTAATGACGATATGCTTTCCTATGCTGAAATTCTTATACCAGTTGGCACAGATCTCCGGTGGTAGATCCTGAAGATTTTCTTTTTCCGGACTGACACCGCTCGCCACCCATTCATACGTATTGTCATCATTTCCTTTTTCATTTTTCTCAAAGATATATGTTCTCTCGCCGCCTAACGCCTTCCCCATATACTCTAACAGCACCTCCAGCGTTTTGGACGGCGTTTTCTGCATCAACGCCATACGAAGTCCTTCGTTGATCGTGGCCTCCAGATTTTCATAGCTTCGCTGCATATTGCCCCTCGATTCCTGTTTACCTGGATCAATGGCGATCTCAATCCGATACGTTTTCCCATCCTCTTCTACCACCGTATCCTTGAGCATCATATGCTTGTCAAGAATCGGATTAAAACAACGCCATTCTTTAAAAGAACCTGGCTCTAATTCGTGGTTATTACAAAGATGACAGGGGGTGGAGCAGTTCTGAAGGACCTCATGGCATGGTTTCCCGGCTATCTCTTCAAACGATTTGATCCCATATGTTTCAAGCGCCTTTTTATTCAAATAGACCAGTTCATAACTTTCTACATCGGACACATAAACCACTTCGTCCATATTTTCAAAAAACTCCCATATTTTATTCATGATTCGTAACCTCCTCGCAGGATCGCAGTATGATCTGCGACCATAACTAAGTATAGCACAACTATCGCTTTTTTTCCTCAACAATTTTATTTTTTTCTTGTATGCTCTGTGTCTTTCACTATATTCTGGTACTCCGGGTATTCAGAAAGAAAACGATCGACGATGTCCGGTTCTCCCCAGTAGTGCATGGGATAAACAGCTTTTACGTCTATTTTCTCCAAAAAATAGCGCATTCCCTCCGCGTAATACTCTTCCTGCCTCGGATCGAGCGGAAGGAATGCCACATCTATGGTCTTTCCGGTGAGTAGTTGTATCTCGTGCCGGTAACTCCCCGTCATCTGGCGGTTTTCCTGCTCTGACTCCCCCTTCCACACCCAGTCGTTTAGATCGCCAGCGTGGTAGATCGTCCCCTCCGGACATGTCACGAAAAATGCCACGCCGGAATCCGTCGAATGAAGCGTCTGAAGTTCTGTTCTGTATGGCAGTTCATAGTACTGGTGGAATGTCACACGGGTAATTTGTATGCCGTCCACATCCGGATAGTTTTGTTTTGAAATATCCTTTGATAAGATGGCGTGGATGTTTTTCATGCCCTGCTGTTTGAGCAGCGTGAATACTTTTTTATTGTAATGGTCCTGATGGAAGTGACTGGCGAAAACGAAGATCGGTTTTTCCGGATCCAAATTTGGCAACTGCTTCCGGTAATAATCAAATAAATAGTAACAGACATTTGTCTCGATCAGAAAACCGCTGTGGTAAATGTAAGTGATGTTCATGATGCTCCTCCGCGATCTAGCGTTTTTTCAAATTTACGAAATTATTATAACAGAGACATCTTTTAATTTCAATGCAAATAAAACCGATCGGGAACTGTTTGCAATTTTCAGGGTACAATTTGCACAATGGGAAAAATAGGTAAAAAAAGACCAGCGCAAATCTGTTCCCTATCCTTTCGATTTGCTCTGGTCTTATCTCTTTACCATCTCATTATTACATCCCGTTCTAACCATCGTCCCCTTCTCTATCGAACGCCCATGTTACACGCAATACATTTCTTCCCTCCGCATACTCATAGGAAATATCATCCACACTGCTTTTCACGATAAATATACCAAGGCCGCCTATCGTTCGTTCCTGTGCCGAAAGACTTGTATCGGGATCTTCTCTTTCGAGCGGATCGTACGGAATGCCGTAATCCGTGAATGTAATAACTGCTGTCATCGTCTTATCCCGAGTCACCTCAACCCCGACTGTCACATCGCCCGTCTCCTGCGGGTAAGCATAATAGGCGATATTCCCAAACAGCTCGTCGATCACGATGTCGATCTGCCTCATCGTTTGATCCGGGCAGCCATATCGGCTCATCCTATCGTTTACAAAGTCCGTCACGCGATCAAGATTTCCGATTTCCGCAGTTACGGTAATTTCATTTTTATCTTTCTGTTCACAGGGATCCATATCCGTCACACTCCTCTTCCTATAATAAAAGGACAACATCGTTATATCATCGAATTGAGGCGCATCGCCGGCAAATGTATCAATATCCCGTTTTAATTCCCTCACCGTCTCCTGCGGTTCGATACCTGTAGTTCTATTTAGCGCTGACAGCATCCTGTCCGTTCCGTACAACTCATTTGACGGATCCGCCGCCTCGGCAACTCCATCCGTATACAGAAATAACCTGTCTCCTGGTTCCAGCTCCATCTCGAACTCTTTATAGGAAATCCCTTCGAGTCCGGCCATGACAAATCCATGATTTTCCTTTACCAGTTCATACGCACCGCCTTCCCGCATGACAGCGGCATATTCATGTCCGGCATTGATATAGGTCAAGTGTCCGGTCGATATCGTGAGTATACCGAGCCACACGGTTACGAACATACCGGCATCATTGTTCTCACACAGCTGCGCGTTGACTTTCCTCGCAATTTCGCCGGCTGGCAGACCGCTAAGCGCGGAGTTTTTCAGCAAGGTCTTCGCGATCACCATAAAAAGGGCCGCCGGAACCCCTTTTCCGGACACGTCAGCCATCACCATAACGAGATGGTCCTCGTCGGTCAGAAAGAAATCGTAAAAATCGCCGCCCACTTCTTTTGCCGGCATCATGGCCGCATATATTTCAAATTCATCCCTGCCGGGGAAGGCAGGAAATATACACGGCAGCATGTCCTTTTGGATCTTCGTCGCAATGTTTAACTCCGTTCCGATCCTCTCTTTTTCAGCTGTCACCGCTGTAAGGTTCGCGATATAACTGCTTATATCTATCTCCATGCGGGCGATCGCCTGTGCCAGCGCTCCGATTTCATCTTTATTCCTGATCCGGCTAAGAAAGCTTTCTGTATCGACGCAGCGCTCCGCACTGCTTTCCCTCTCAACGAAGTCCTTTGCCTCCTTTGTAATATAAAGTACGGGTTTGATCATGATCCTGTATGTATAAAGGATATATAGGATCGAACAAAACGCCACTATGACCAGTGTCGCTGCCAGCACAACAAAAACGTAATGCCCCCTTGCCTGCTGCAACGTACTCATCGCTTTCTCGACGCCAAGCATCGCTACGATCCCGCCCTGGGAATCATATATGGGTACTGCTGCCGTCGTATGCGGTCCGAATTTCTCTGAATAAGAATAAAAATAATTGTCCACCCTCTCTCCCGTTGTCATGATCCTTTTTACACAATCCGCATATTCCGCGCGGATATCCTTTGAAACGTCAAGCAGATCATACGGGGGGATCTCACTGTTTGGACCAGAGGCATCAAATATATATGTCAGCGTTCGGTAATCACCTTTGTCAACGGCGGCAACATATAGATACCTGGCCTCCATTGTAAGGAGAAGGCTGTCGAGTTTTTCCTTCGTATCGTTATAGGCAGTATCTTTCCTGCCCGTTTCGAGGTATGCGGCTATACGGTCACCGTCCACATATCCGCGGGCGGTACACGCGATCTCATATGCCACATCGTTATACTGTTTTTCGAGTACCGCCGTAAACTCCCCATATCCGATAAAACATGCCAGCGAACATATGACTGCTGCCACAAGCAGCAGACTGGACGTAAATTTAGCGGTCAGTCCGAGGGATCTGTTTCTCATATGTCATCTACACTCTCTATCCATTTTCTGAAAACATCTATTTTTTCCTTGCTGTCTAGGAGCTTAACCGGTTTGTCCTGCCCCATCTCCACGCCTTGTTTTTCCATATACGTCCGGTACTCTCCAAAGCTTCCTGGTTTCAAACGGCAGGAAACCGCCTCCCCGAGCTCCCCATTGGCTCTGCAGTCCATATAATCAAGGTTGCACCGCTGCATACAGTCGTCAAATGATACGACCGCCCCGCCTGCGTGTTCCGCCTCGTATAAAAACACATATCGCCCCGTTCCCCCGGCAATTTCACTATACATGCACCACTGAGCGAATCCGAGTCCATTTTTTGCTGAAAATTCAGATACGGCATATTCCATCTGCTCCGTATTCGTCTTCTCACCGGCAAGGTTCATAAGCTGATGATTCCTGTAACAAAAACAAACGATCGGACTCTCCCCGTAAAAACCGGTTATTTCGATGACATCGCCGAGCTGGTATCGGTAAAAACCAGACAGGTTCGTGATAATAATCTCATATCGGCTCCCGCGTAACACGTTGGAAATGTCCTTTACCGGACAGCTCTTTTTTTCCTTTTCGTCGAGTGGGATGAATTCAAAAAAACAAGCCTCCGGCACTAGTATGTATTCATCCCTCCGGTTCATTCCGTTTGCTATGCCGAGCAGTCCCTCCGAGGAGGCATAGACAAAGTAATGGACTGGCACATCTCCGAGATACCGGTAAAACTTTTCGTTATACTGGTGAAAAGAATTTCCCCCGATCACGATCACATAACGGATCTGCTTCCAGATCTTTTTAAACATATCACGGGAAAGTCCGGTCTGATCGATCATCCGAAGCTCCTGTGCCCGTTCGGGCAGCGGCCTGATATAAGGCTTCAGCCTCTCCCTCCATTTCTCATATGGCAAAAGCTCCTCATTGATCGAACCGTGTTCTATGTCATCCAGCAGTGTATCCCAGTTTTTCTCTATGTACTCAAACACATTGACGATACGGTGTACAAATACGCTGTGTATTCCTGTCACATGTTTATCGGCCAGGGCAAACCTTGCCTTCGCATATATTAGATCCTGCCTGTCATCGGGAAATAAAACCTCCCCCGGCGACGTATAATTTTCAAACGGAAATTCCCCTCTCTCAAGCATCGCCAGATATACAGCGCTTGAGCGTATTCCCGCCGGCAGTCCGTGAACCTCTCTTTTTCTAAACTCTCCGGTCTGAAATATCTTTCCATGGATTTGTTCCGGAGACTGACCGGCATAATACTCATTGATCATTCCATAAATCGCATCACAGGCAAATGTTTCGTACGCTCTGGTAGCTTCCTGCGATACCGGGATCTGTTTCGCCTTTCCCGTATTGCCCGAACTTACCGAATAATAGCTGCATGTATTTCCGGTTGGGATACCTTGTTCGATATATGTTCGGTAATCCTCATAACCCGTGATGGGTACCGCTGCCTGATAATCGCGGATAGAACCGATGCCGCTAAATTGATATTTTTTCCCAAACAACGTGTCTTTACCAGCGTCGAGTACTTCCCGCAAAAACTCTCTCTGGCATTGTACGGCCTGCTTCGTGTCGAGCCGAAATCGCTGAAGCGCTTTCTGGCCTTTGTCCTCTTGATGATCCATCTATGCTCCCTCACAATCTCTTCGTCATATGATCGTTAAAATATCTACAAATCCAGTAATCTCAAACACCTCCATGACCACATCATTTACATGGCGTATTTCCATTTTTCCCTGCCTGTCCATCGTTTTCTGCATGGACAACAGGACGCGCAGTCCGGCGCTTGATATGTACTCCAGTCTCTGCATATCCACAATCAGTTCACGGTAACCTGCGATCTTGTCATCCACATGCTTTTCCAGCATGGGAGATGTTGACGTATCCAGTCGTCCCTCAAGATACAGGACCGTATAGCCGTCTTTTTCCCTCTGGGTGATCGTCATCCTGTTCCCTCCATTTCCGGCTGTATCTGCTGTCGTCTCACGAGCTCAGCAAAAAAGCCATTTTGCGATACAAGTTGTTCATAATTGCCATCCTCTACGATTTTTCCATGATCCAGTACCAGGATCCGGTCACACGCACGGATCGTCGAGAGTCGGTGCGCGATGACAACTCTCGTGCATTTCATCCCGTTCAGGGAATCCGACACCTGCTTCTGCGTGATATTATCGAGCGCCGACGTAGCCTCGTCAAGATACAACAGCTTTGGCTTTGGCGCGATTGCTCTCGCGATCATCAACCTCTGCTTCTGTCCTCCCGAAATCCCCCCGTTTCCTTCACTCAATACGGTGTGCATTCCCATCGGCATCGCGCGTATATCCTCATCCATTCCCGCCATAGCGGCAGCCTCCCACGCGTCTTCCATCGTTAGCTGCGGCGCCGAAACGGTTATATTTGAGTAAATGCTGCCGCTGAACAGCTTTCCATTCTGCATGACAACGCCGATCTGCCTGTGAAGGCTTTTCGGATCTAGTTTTGCTATGTCCTTTCCGTCATAATAAATGGCACCTGTATCCGGCGTTTCAAATCCAAGCAAAAGACGAAGGAGTGTGGATTTTCCGCACCCAGTCTTGCCGACAACTGCCACATACTGGCCGGACTTTATTTTCAGGCTCAGATCATCTAAGATCTTAGGCCCGTCTTTCGTATAACCAAACGTCACGTTGTTGATATCCACACTGCCGGAAACAGACGATACGATCTCCTTTTCTGATCCGATCTGAGGACACGCCTTCATGATCGGCTCCGCCAGCTCAAAGATCGGACGAATGGATGAAAGTGCCGAAATCGCTGATGTCAATGCAAGCATAGCGGAACTCACCATTCCAAAAACTGTGTGAAACGCAACATACTGTGCCACCTGTACGCCGGTCTGGAGGCATACGGCATAGATCAGTAAATTACCAAATATAGTGATCGAGGGCGCGACCGCATTCTGTATCTTTAAGAACAGCGGCGGGTTATAGGCAGCATCTGCCTCTGCCTTGTACTTCTCCGCCCACTGCGCAAACGCGCGGTCCTCGCTGCCCGATACTTTGATCTTCTGAATGCCGTTCAGAAGCGAGAACACGATACTCTGTACTTTTGTACCCGCATTCATCCTCTTCCTCATATACACGATCTGGCCGAACATACCGAGTACCGCAGCAGCAAGCTGTACCGTAAGGATAAGGACGGACGGAAGCAGCAGGCGTCTCTCTATCCCGAAAATCTGAAAGATATAAATGACAGAAAATAACGCCGTTATCCCTGTGCCCAAAACGCTCCTGCACAGGATCTCGCATATGCTGCTGAGACAGACAGCCCTCTCTGTCAGTTCCCCGGCGCTGAATGGTTTAAAGAAGTCTGCCGGAAAATTCAGGATACGATGGAATATGGCCGATGACAATGCCAGTTCCATCTTATACTGGATCCCGTTTGTCAGCATACGTTTCACCGCCTCAAATAGAAAGACGGAGATCGCTGTCCCAGCCAACAGTCCGCCCACCGAATAGATGAGAAGCATCTGACCCGATGGTATGATCTGGGAAAATATCATCTGTGTCACAGCCGGTGTGATCACTCCGAGAAGAGAAACGATAAGTCCCGCCATCGTCAGTTTCCACTTATCCCTTCGCGAAACATTTTTCCAAAGAAATACCACGATGTCTCTCGGTTTCAGCTCGTTTGGCGCAAGCGGGGGATAGAAGCAATACGCATCCCTTTTTATCTGTGCCGCGCTGCGTTTATCGATCTTTACCACTCTGCCATTGGAACTTTCATAACAAAGTCGTCCCCACCGGTCTGGCAGTATGGCAATGATCTGTCCACTCTCAAGTACAGCGAGTACAGGAGAATCCATATGTTTCCACCACTCGCCGGAAAGCGCAACGCGTCTGTGCATCAGTCCCGCCGAATTCTGAATCAGCGCAAGCTGTTGTTCCACAGCGTCCTCTTCCTTGATCTGATCATGTTCGATATGATAGTAATTGCAGATTTTCTTGAGCGCATTTCCACACGCTCCGCCATACTCTTCCGTAAAGGTTTTATCTGACCCGCCGTCAATGACGGATGCCAGCGACCAGTACGCGCGCGCGACGATCTTTTTTTCCCTGGAACTCCTCTCCCTTATTTGTGTATCAAACCATCCCATACAAATCCACCTGCCTATCCTGTCGTTATCAGCTTCGTATACACGCCGCCTTTTTTCATCAATTCCTCATGCGTTCCCTGTTCTATGGCTTCTCCGTGATCCAGCACGATGATCTGTGAGCAGTCACGTATGGTTGACAGCCTGTGCGCAATGACGATATTGGTAATCCCCCGCTGCCAGATTGCTTCCATGATCGCATATTCCGTTTTGGCATCCAGAGCAGAGGTAGCTTCGTCCAGGATCGCTATCGTAGGATCCTGCGCCAGCACTCTTGCAATCTCGAACCGCTGTCGCTGTCCGCCTGAAAAATCGCGTCCGCCTTCCTGCATGTTATGTTCATAACCGCCCGGACGCTGCATCACATCCTTATGGATCTGTGCATCCCTCGCCGCCAGGATCATTTCATAGTCCTCTATGCTCTTATCCCACAGTTTTATATTATTCCCTACACTGTCCTCGAATACGGAAATGTCCTGATCCACCATAGAGAGCGATCCGTGGAATACCTTCTCCGGAATGTGCCTGATCGGTTTTCCGTCAAACAGGATCTCTCCCTCCCACGGTTCATACAGTCCACAAAGAAGTTTGGCAATGGTAGATTTCCCACAAGCCGAGGAACCCACTAGCGCCACACGCTCCCCAGGTTCTATCGTAAGGCTGAAATGTTTCAAAAGCGGAGGTGAAAGTTTGGAATACCCGAATGTCACATTTTTAATTTCGATCTTCCCTGTCAGCTTCGCATAGCTCTTATGTTCCTCCAGCGTAACTGTTGAAATACCTGTATCTTCCTTATAATTCATGACGTCATCAATCCGCTCCATCGAAGTCCTCATCTCCTGCATGCTCTGCCCGGCATCAAGAAGTCCTTCGACGGGAGCCATAAACTGAGTCATGAGCGACTGGAAGGTCAGAAGCATACCGGCAGAAAACCTTCCTTTCATGATCAGGTACGCGCCAAGAACAAGTATGACAAGATCCGATAATTCCTGTACCAGAACCGGCATCCCGCTGAGAAAACGCTGCTGTTTCAATTCCTCTATCTTCGCGTTGTGCGACATCGCCTGATATCCCGCCCACTGTCCGAAATACCCCTGCTCCGCACCAGATGCCTTGATCGTCTCGATCATATCGATTCCGGCGAGTGTCGAGGCATGCAGCTTTCCCTCATACTGCATCCGTATCCTCGTCGTGTGGATCCTTCGCGAGGATATGACCCGCGCGAGAACGAGATTTCCCGCCACCGCCCCAAGTCCTGCTACTGTCAGGGGAATGCTGTATCGAAACATAATGAGAACATAAAATACCAAAAGAGTCATATTTACAAACAGGGGCGCCATTTTTGACACCAAAGTCTCCGCCACACTGTTATTCAGCTTCTGGCGCCCTGACAGATCGCCAGCCATACGCTGAGAGTAAAAATTCATCGGCAGCTTAAGCATATGCCTGAAAAAGGATACATGGGAAACCATAGCCAGCTTCCCTTTTATCTTATATAGGTACACTTCATTGATGATCCCAAGCAAAAGCCGGAGTGACGCGATGAAAAAAAGGCTTGCCAGAAAACCAAATGTCCATGCGCTGTTCTTTCCTACAAGAAGACGGTCTGCAAAGATCCTGTGATACACAGGCGTCACCATTCCAATAGATGATATGAGCACGGCCGTCAGCATCGCAAACAGCATCTGCACCTTAGCTCCTCTGAGACAGCGGCGCACAAATGAGACGACACTCGCCCTCTTTCCTTCCCGGACAAAATCCTTTCCCGGTTCGAATCCCATACAGATTCCCGTATAGGAGCGCCTGAATTCTTCCCTCGTCACCTTGACCGTTCCTCTTGCCGGGTCATTGATGATGGCATATTTGCCAGAAAATCCGCACAGGACCACAAAATGGTTAAAGTTCCAATGGATCACGGCCGGAAACGTAATCCTGTCCTCAAGTGTTTCCGCATAGTAGCTCCAGGCTCTGCTCTCAAGTCCGTATTTTCTAGCAGCCTTTAACAGATTAGCGGCATTACTTCCATCCCTGGACACGCCGCAGTCCTCACGCACCTGTTCCAGAGGGATCCACTTTTTATAATAGGCAAGCACCATAGCAAGACTTGCAGCGCCACATTCAAGGGCTTCCATCTGCATGATCATGGGAACCTTTACTGCTCGTTTTTTCTTCATGATGTTTCCTCATTTCTTATAATCATTATTGTTCACGATCTTGCCATCTCTAGTTGCGAGGCAGCTTAAGAATAAGCGCTAACACTTATTTTATTATAAATTCGATTGGTTTTACCTCATCCGTCGTGATGACGACGGACGCCAGCATGTCCTCATCAAAACCTGCATCCGTATTTATGACAACCTCATAGCTGTAATCCTCCGTAAGCAGATTCTCAGAGATCCAGTCAGAATGAATATGTTTCTTCCGTTCTTCCTTTGAGAACGGCTGGCTGCTTACAGAACTCACATAGCCTGACAATCGTGTGCCATCCGGCAGCACACTACTGGCCTTACAATTCTCCAAAGACAGGTTATCGGCATCGGATGGTATATAGCACAATATCGTTCCGTCGCTACTCGTATATCCCCTCACCTCAAGCGTTTCCGGAAGGGTACCTGTCACGCCCCAGATTACCGCAGTCAGCATAAAAACGATCAGCGCAGTAAGCACGATCCAAATACCAGGCCCCGATGATTTTATATACATATCCAGCTGTTCCGGCGACTCTGCATGATCAAGGCTCTCTTTTTGAAATATACTGTTCTGTCCCATAGTCATCCACCTTTCCGGAGCGTTTATGATGGACAGAAGAGGAATTTGCAAAACCAATTTCTCTTCTGCCATCTGTTTTTATGTATCCGGAAACTTAACTATATTGTGACGCTCCGGCACATATAGTCCATTCATTCTCCGTTTCCACAACGACTGGCGTCATTTATACGCGCCGATCAAAAAACATCCCCCTTTTTTATCAAATTCTCCAAAAAGCGTACATCCGGCATTGGTCACAAAACATCCCCCTGCCCCGCCTGCCACTTCCGCAAGCTCATCCTCCTGTATTTCGCCTTCTGTTCTCTCTCCCGTGAGCTCCTTGAAATCATCCTCGGTGATATGGTAGCCGAACTTCATTCCGATCCTTATGATCTCTTTTTTAACCTCTTCCGGCTCCATCTCTCCCGCTTTTTCATTTGCCGCAACAAGTTCATTTTTTATTTCCTTGTTACGCTCTGCTTCTTCATAAAATTTCTTTAATTGGTTCATACTTACGACCTCCTTTATGTTTAACTGAACCTTTTACTTCCATCCTTTGTCCCCCGTCTTGTGGCATCCGGTTTGTTGAGTAGATCATAAATGCTGAACCCCAGCCCGATCCAATCCATCGCATCGGCACCTCCAGCGACACCTTCCAGCTGCTCATTGTCAAGTTCCTCGTCTGCGAAGTCTTCTTCCCTGAGTTCGATACCGAACTCTTTTTCAAACCTCTGCAGTTCTTTTGCTTTCTCTTCCTGTGGAACACCGCCAAGCTTCTTGAACCTATCTCTCGCGTCCTCATTTTCCTTCAACAGTTTTTCCAAAGCCTCTTTACTATTCACGCCCTCACCTCCTTCCTGCCTGTTCTACGGTTTGCTTTATCTTATTTTTATAACCGCCATGAAAAAATGTACATAAGACCGGCGAATGCCCGTACAGTCCTGAGCCTTCGATCAGGCTCATGGCCCTGCATCCTCCCTGGCACTCGTCTCTGTGTGCGCACGCTGCGCAGTCCGTATTCCGGTCAAAGATTTCCTCTGTTTTCATATCTGCGATCCGGAAAAACGCATTGTCTGCGCTGCTATATATCTGACCCACCGTTTCCGTATTAAGATCCGGCATATCCTTCTCAACCTCCGAGTCGGTCATAGACGCGCACGGAAGAAGTTTACCATGCGGCAGCAGATAAGGATCAAAGCGGCATGTGGCGCAGCAAAGTCCCTCCGCGGACTCGGGAAGCGGCTCTCTTACATACGGCGAATACCACTTGTCCAGTTCGTGCGCCGGACAGGCAAAGAACCCATCAAGTTGTATAAAGCACGGCGCCCCGTCTTTTACATAGGCGTGAATAACGCTGAGATACGCGTCATACAATTCTCTGGTCCTTACCGGCCTTCGTCCCTCGTTCCTCCACTCACCGGCCTCATATATGAGTGAAGTCTTCCAATAATCAACGCCAAGACTTTTTAACAATTGATATGTATCCGTGAGACAATCTACATTGCCATCATATACGGCTGTCTCGATCATAACCGGAAATCCGTTTTCCTTTAGCATTCTTATGACGCTGGCCGCCTGTTCCCCAGCGCCTTTCTTTGCCCTCAGCCAATCATGCCCGTCTACACCATCAAAGCTGATCACAAAATTGGGACGAAGCCCCATTACCCGAAAACGATCTGCCATCTCTCCGGTTAGAAGTATCCCGTTTGTGTAAATATGGGATACGGCAATGCCCTTTTTCGAAAACGCCTCCAGGATGGTCCATATATCATCTCGCAGAAACGGTTCACCTCCTGTGATCGAAACTGCCGGCACCCCGGCGAGATCCATCTGCTCAACGATCTTCAGACATTCTGTCGTTGACATATCCTTGTACTTATGATCCGGAGCGCTCATATAACAGTGACGGCATCGTAGATTACACCGGCCTGTAACTGACCAGTGTATACTCCTGATAAAGAAATTTTCGGTCCTTCTATACTCCTGTACTTTGTCTATCGCATCCTGTCTCTGCGAGAATTGTACGATTCCCATTTCATGCAGACGATCCAGTCTTTCTTTTTGTTCTCTTGTCAGATACACGACGCAAAAATCAATCGTTCCGCTGCACAGTTCCAACAGTAAAAAGGTCTTCCGGTCTAAAATCTCCGTGCATCCGTTTATCCTGTTAGCAAGCACATATGGGTAATCCTTATATCCGCGCAGTATATACTGTTTCGACAGACTGATATATTTCATGATCGCTTCCCCCTTTGGCTTGGTATATTCTTAAAACCTAGATACATTATATCGTTTTCAAACGATAAATAAGTGCGTTACCGCACTTATTTATCGTTTTCTTTTCTATTTGTCAATCACTTTTTTACTCTTTTAGCATCTATTTTTTATCCTCTATCCGAGCACGCATTTGCGCCTAAAAAATTTACCTCAAATGAATCCCCTCTTAGTTCAGCCCTGCAAACAGGCGAACCAAGTCAGGCATCATTAAAAGCAATTTCGAGTCTCCATATTTATTATATACAATTTGCTAAGTTTTTCTAATTTATTAATTTGATTTTACAACATCTTATAAAACAAAAAAGAGAGCAAACCGGAAAAAACAAGATCCGATTTGCTCCCATATTAAACTGTTTCTAAACCATTTTCCTAGAATTTCCCATTATCGGCTGCTTCCTGGATGGAAACTGCTACCGCTACCGTCATACCAACCATCGGGTTATTTCCTGCGCCGATGAGTCCCATCATCTCAACGTGTGCTGGTACGGACGAAGAACCTGCGAACTGTGCGTCACTGTGCATACGTCCGAGTGTATCCGTCATACCATAGGAAGCCGGGCCTGCTGCCATATTATCCGGGTGGAGCGTACGTCCGGTACCACCGCCGGATGCTACGGAGAAGTACTTCTTATCCTGCTCGAGGCATTCCTTTTTGTATGTACCTGCTACCGGGTGCTGGAAACGCGTCGGGTTCGTCGAGTTACCCGTGATCGAAACGTCAACGCCCTCTCTGTGCATGATCGCAACGCCTTCCTGCACGTCATTTGCACCATAACAGTTTACTTTGGAACGGAGTCCTTCGGAATACGAAATGCGGGACACCTCTTTCACCGTATTCGTATACGGGTCATACTCTGTCTCAACAAATGTAAAACCGTTGATACGGGAAATGATCTGTGCCGCATCTTTTCCCAGTCCGTTCAAAATAACGCGGAGAGGTTTTTTACGCACTTTGTTTGCTTTCTCTGCGATTCCGATCGCACCTTCCGCTGCGGCAAACGACTCATGGCCGGCAAGGAAACAGAAGCACTCGGTCTCCTCCTCAAGGAGCATCTTGCCCAGGTTTCCATGTCCCAAACCTACTTTACGGGTATCGGCAACCGAACCCGGGATACAAAATGCCTGCAGTCCCTCTCCGATTGCTGCGGCTGCGTCCGCTGCCCTCTTGCAGCCCTTTTTGATCGCGATCGCAGCGCCTACGGTATAAGCCCAGCACGCGTTCTCAAAACAGATCGGCTGAATGCCTTTGATCTGATCGTATACGTTCAGACCGGCATCTTTCGTGATCTTCTCCGCCTCTTCAATCGAGGAGATGCCGTATTCGTTCAACACGCTGTTGATTTTATCTATTCTTCTTTCATATGATTCAAATAAAGCCATTATCTCGCTACCTCCTTTTATTATTTTGCGACTTCTTCATCCGTTCTCGGATCGATGAGCTTAACGGCGTCATCCACACGGCCATACTGACCGCAGGCTTTCTCGTAAGCCGTATTCGGGTCATCACCCTTCTTGATAAAGTCAGTCATTTTACCGAGGCTAACGAATTTATAACCAATGATCAAATCATCTTTGTCCAAAGCAATGGCTGTAACATAACCCTCTGCCATCTCCAGATAGCGCGGGCCTTTTTTAAGCGTACCGTACATCGTACCAACCTGGGAACGAAGACCTTTCCCGAGATCTTCCAGACCGGCACCGATAGCAAGACCGTCCTCCGAAAAAGCGCTTTGGGAACGTCCATAAACAATCTGAAGGAATAACTCTCTCATCGCTGTATTGATCGCGTCGCACACAAGGTCAGTGTTCAGCGCTTCGAGCACCGTGCGTCCCGGAAGGATCTCGGCAGCCATCGCTGCGGAATGCGTCATACCGGAACAGCCAATCGTCTCAACGAGCGCTTCCTGAATGATACCTTCTTTTACATTAAGAGTCAGTTTGCAGGCTCCCTGCTGCGGTGCGCACCAGCCTACACCGTGCGTAAAACCGGAAATGTCTTTAACTTCTTTCGCCTTTACCCATTTTGCTTCTTCTGGGATTGGTGCGCAGCCGTGGCTGACACCCTGAGCAACTGGGCACATGTTTTCTACTTCCTGTGAATAAATCATGTCGATTGTAACTCCTTTCTTACCTCTTCAAATTCTCACTTTATCGTACAATATTTTGCTAAAATTGTCAATATTTCTGTACGATTTCGGCCTGTTTCTTATAAATACTTCCGCCCGGTACGTATCCGCGCACCGAAGAAAGCGGATATACGTTCGTATGGCTGCCGATCACTGTACCGGGGTTTAAGATGCTGCCGCATCCGATCTCAACAAAGCTCCCGAGAACGGCACCCATCTTCTTCCGACCCGTCTCCACCTTTTCACCGCCGCACCGGATCTCTACGAGCGTCTTATCCGATTTGACATTGGATGTGATCGAACCAGCTCCCATATGGGACTTATAGCCGAGCAGCGAATCCCCGACGTAATTGTAATGGGGCACCTGTACGCCGTCAAATAAGATTACATTTTTTAACTCTGTGGAATTTCCCACGACAGCCCCTTTGCCAACGATCGCATTCCCGCGGATAAACGCGCAGTGCCTCACCTCGGCCTCTTCATCGATGATGGCCGGTCCGTTCAGGCACGCGCTCGTGGCCACGACGGCGCTCTTCGCGATCCATACATCGTCACCACGCTTTTCAAACCGATCCGCCGGCAGGCTTTCTCCCAGCGTCACGATAAACTCCCCGATATGGGGCAGTACGTCATACGGATATTCATACCGTGCGATCAACTCCCACGCGATCGTATTCGTATCCTCAAATAATTCGATGTTTGTCAACTCCTTCACGCTTCACTCTCCTTGTCTTTCTTTTTGTTTTTGGAATAATACCCCTTTGCCGCATTAAAATAAGAACGCAGCTGCGCTTTATTATCCGTTCCTTTTACCTTCCCGACCTGCACGCTGACAAAATCGGTCAGTTTCCCCATGTATTCCGACTCGCTGATCCCGCCTTCTGATACCCCGGTCAGACCCTTTTCCCAGCTCGCCGTCAGTTTGGGACTGAGCATCGCGGGAATGGCGTACCGGACGATGCCGCAAACGAGTTCCCCTTTTAAGGTCGGCGTAATGATCTGTGTCTTCTTGTTCAGGTTCAGATAGGAAATATGGAACAGCTTCTTCAAGATTTCCGCCCTCGTAGCACTTGTCCCGATACCGCTTCCCTTGATCATCGCGCGCAGCTCCTCATCCTCAATGAGCTGTCCGGCATTCTCCATCGCCAAAATGATCGAACCCGAATTGTAACGTTTCGGCGGGGACGTCTCGCCTTCCTTGATACTCATATCGCTGATCGCGCACTTCATCCCCTTTTTTAGCTGTGGAAGCAAAGAACCCGTTTCAGGCAGTTCCTCTTCCTTTTCCTTCTTCTGCGAAAAAGAGTATTTTGCGACAGGCAAAAACCCCTCTTCTATTAGTACTTTCTGCGATGTGTGGAACCGCTCCCGATGTTCTATGTACGCCTTGTTCTCTGTGTGTGCATTTTGCCCTGTGACCGCCATGCGCATTCCCTGCGGATTGTCGACCGCTAGCACGACATTGATCTTCTGGTACACGGCCGGCGGATAAAAGATGCTGAGAAACCGACGGACAATGACTTCATACATCTGTGCGGATACGGGTTTCAGTGATTTCAGCGCCGATAATCCCTGACCGGTCGGTATGATGGCATAGTGGTCGGTAATCTTTTTGTCATCGACATAACGCGTCTTTTCCAACTTTTCAAAACTTTTCATGCGCGCGATCTCCCGCAGATACGGAAGGGCGGGATCATACCCCTGCAGTCCTTTTAACTGCTTCGTGATCTCCTTCGCCACTGCGCTGCTGAGTACCCTGGCGTCGGTACGAGGATAGGTCACCAGTTTCTTTTCATACAAGTCCTGCACGATCTGGAGCGTCTCATCCGGACTGATCTTAAACAATTTGGATGAAAGGTTTTGGAGTTCCGCCAGATTAAACAAAAGGGGCGGATTTTTCTTTTCCTTTTTTTTCTCTACCGATTCGATCAAGGCCTCCCGCTCTTCCGACTTCAATTGGCCGATGAGCGCATTCGCCGTTTCCTCATCCAAAAAACCATTCTCCTTATATAACTTCGGAGACTGAAAATAATGAGACTCCTCGCAGACGCGCCACTCGCCCTCAAACGCTTCCTCTCCGGCACCGCCAGGAACCCCCTGCGGTGAAAAGGAACCGATCACCCGGTAAAAAGGCGTTTTCACAAATTTTCGGATCTCCCATTCCCGTGAAACGACCATGCCGAGTACACAGGTCATCACCCGGCCGACCGAAACCGACGTCCACTTTTTCCCCTCTACGTTATCATTGAGCCAGCCGCCGTACTTCAGCGACAGGGCGCGCGAAAAATTGATACCCATCAGATAATCTTCTTTTGCCCGCAGATAAGCAGACGCACTGAGGTTATCGTAGGCCGACAGCGGTTTTGCCTCCCGGATCCCGCGCAGGATCTCCTCTTCGGTCTGGGAATCGATCCAGACCCGGAACTTTTTTTTCACATCTGGCACCTGCGCCATCTCATCCACCAGACGGTATATGTATTCCCCCTCGCGCCCGGAATCCGTGCAGACATAAATTGCCTCCACGTCGGGACGGTTCAACAATCCCTTTACGGTCTCAAACTGCTTTTTTACATTGGGAATGACTTCGTAACGAAATGTTTCCGGCAGAAAGGGAAGCGTCTCAAACGCCCACTTTTTATAAGCGGGATCATACACCTCCGGGTAACTCATCGTGACCAGATGCCCGACGCACCATGTCACGACACTGTCCTCCGACTCGATGAACCCGTCGCCCCGCCGTCCCCTGACGTGGAGAACCTTCGCGAATTCCTGCGCCACACTCGGTTTTTCAGCGATAAATAATTTCTTTCCCATACGATCAGTATCCCAGCTCTTCTGCCACAAGGATCACCTTGATCCGGTTTTTCACGCTGCTCCGTCTCGTAATGACAAGCTGAGAACAAATACAGTCTTCGCTGTAACAATCTCCGCAGCGGCCTGTTTTCGCGCAAGGTGTGTTTTTGTTCAGGCGCACGGTATTCGGCGGGGACGCCATATCCCGGACGCGCCTCACGCCGTCCTCGACTCCGCTCACGACCTTATTCATCCCGGCAAGCACGATCACATACGCTGGTCCATAGCACAGAAAGGACACACGGTTGGCAAACCCATCCATGTTTATGAGTTCCCCGTCAATTGTGATCGCGTTCGTACTCATAAGAAAATAATCGCTGTTGATCATATTTGCCTTCATATCCCGCGTTTCCTCCGGCGTCTTTGCCGCCGCGCGGTCATATACGATACAATCGCTCTGCCGGAGCGCATCCATAAGACCGGACTCCGTAAGCGTCATCGAACCGCCGAAACAGACGCTCGTCCCCGGCGTGAGGAAACGCTCCATGATGAGACTGACTGCCTCTTCCTTTGTCTCGGCAAAATACCCTTCCATATTTCGTTTTTCCAGATTTTGAATCATTGTTTGGGCCTGGTTTTTCCACGCCTGGCGTTTATGTTCGTTCATGCCTTCCCTCCATCTCCTTTTCTAACACTCTCACCATACTACATTTTCTAACTTTTTTCCACTTCTTTTTCTCAGCGTTTTCCCGCATCAGATCAATCAGCTCCAAAAGATACGCCATACTTTCCTCAAAAGTCTCTGCAGCTATGTCCTTTTCCCCGAACCGGCTCTCATAAACCGAGAGGACATACCGGCGGGCCAGATCCTTTTTCTCTTGTTCCAAAGATGTTTTCAACAACAGATGATAATATTTCTTTGTGTGCCAAAAGATATGTTTCGCCTGCCGGGCACTGTCGTAGTAATCCCAGGGGGCACCGGTTTCCTGCCAGAAATCCGCTAACCGGTCATTGACAAACAGAAGTCTCTTTCCGTAACTTCCCGTACTCATCTCGCGCTTGATCTCCTCGTAAGTTCTGCGCCTGCGGATACAGATGACCGTCACCCCGCCGGAACCGCAAATGATCAGAAGCAGGACAATGGAAATAACTGCCTTTCGGTCAAAAAATCCATTTGCCCAATCCTGTACCGGTTGCAAAAATCCGCCCGTTCCGCCCCCAAGTGCCGCACTGACGGGTGTCGGTTCCTCCTGCTCTTTTTCTGTTCGATCCTTTCGTTCCTGTTTCTGCCGCTCACGCTGGCCTTGTCTCTGCTCCACTTCCCATTCATTTTGCTCCATCAGATCCCCTAGCACATACGACGTGACATCCAGCGGCATCCACCCCTCACGATCAATATAGATTTCAACCCACGCGTGCGCATTGTAATCATACACGTCTGTCGTCTCATCGGGAATGATCTTATCTCCGCTTACCATATACCCTTCGGCAAGCCTGGCCGGAATTCCCATAATCCGGAAGATCAAAACGGCAGAAGTAGCAAAATGTGTACAATACCCTTTCTTCGTCTGGAACAAAAACTTTTCCACCTCATCTACCCCGGATTGCATTTTTCCCGGACTCAGACTGTATTGAAATCCATCGCCAAAATAATCCTTCACGATGTTGATAGCCTGCTTCGCCGTCTTATGTTTCTTTTTCTGGATGATCTGCTCCTTGATCCGGTCGTACAGCTGTGAACTCATCTCCATCGTATCGAGCCATTTGCCGTCCTCAAAGCCCTTTGGGAAAGATTGGCCGGCTGGTCTGCCAAGCAGCTCCTCCTGTTGATCCGCGATGACAGAATACGGCTTATACAGGCCCTTATCATACACGTTTTCCAGTTTGATGTTCTGATCCCAGTCGAAAATGTCATCTGATTTTTCGAAAGCCATATCACTGTCCATCCAAAATCCTTCCCACTCATTATGGTGGTATGCGGTACCGATAAAACCGCGAAGAAACAATTTCTCCGCACCAAACGTCTCCTCTGTCCTTATTTTTAATTCTATCGTTCCGTTATAAGTAATATCACCATCTTTACACCACTTTACAACTTTTTCAAAAAA
>CAJUTR010000032.1 GCA_910589665.1 uncultured Eubacterium sp.
CTATTATCCTATTTTTGACCAAATCAGTCGAGGTACATGCTATCTACCGTTTACCTATGTTATGAGAATTTCATAATAGACAGCATAGCTTCTCTTAGAAACGTACCCGAAAAAAAGCGGATACGTTTTTTTGTTTTTAAAGCAAATTTTCCGCTTTTCTTTCCCAGAGGGCGCTCTCCACCCTCCAATCTGAAATTTTAACCCCAAAATTTCAGATTGGAGGAATTTAAAATATGAAGGGAAACCACCCGAAAAGGAGACGTGACAAATACAATCCCTACCACATAAGCGAGTTAAACGGACATTTTTATATTTCATTTCAGGACGGACAAGGTGTGCCGCATGAGTTTGAAATTAGCCATAAACTGTATGAAGTATTTGATGACTCTGAATTAAAAGACATATCATATCTGCATAAGTGGGACAAGTACATAGAGCATTCAGAAGTATGGGAATCTGCACTGAATGACAGAGCGTTTACACAGCAGGAAAGTGTGGAGGAAATTGTACTGAAGAATATCCTGATAGAAAAGTTACATAGGGCAATCAGAACATTTTCCCCGGTGCAAAGACGCAGATTGATCCTTTATTTTTATGAGGGCATGACCTACGAGCAAATCGCAGAAAGGGAAGGATGTACCAAAATGCCTGTAAAGCGTTCGATTGACGCTGCCATATGCAAATTGAGAAAAGAAATAAAAAAATAAAATTTGTACGGCTACTTTTTCAGGATTTTGTGGGAAACAAGTGAGAGGGAATTTATTTCCGCGAAGCAACGAGTCAAGTGGACATGCTTGCATGTCCATTTGGCGACTGCCGCGAGGGTCAAATCCCCCCCTCATCTGTTTCCCTTTTTGTTTGGGAGCAGAACGGACTTTGACAATTCCATAGACCATTCATCAGGCACATTCCTGTTGTTATCGTGATGAGCGTAAGCCACGTTAGCAGGTACGCCATGATCCGGAGCAGACAAACGCAGCGAAATCCCACTAAATATAAGAATTGATTTGCGGTCTGCCTGTCTGTTCCGGGGAGCGGGAATTACCGGGCTATAACTGTCAGATTGCTACTGGCAGGGCAATAACAGACAGCAGGCATAATGATACTCCTGTCCAGTCATAAGGTCGAGCGTAAAGAACAGTTTCGTTTTGTTGAAGAATGCTTTAGCATTCTTCCAATGATTGCGGAGCAATCTATGGCGTCGCAACAAATGAGGGCAGCTTGGGGCGATCCCCGGAGGGGTGCAATTCCCGTGGAGCTGGTTAGCAGCCAGCCGTCTGATGACTTCCCAGTACGAATTGTACTTGTGTCTATTGGACACAACCGCCGGGGTGTCGGGGACAAATAGGCGTTACATATCTGGCAGACAATATTTTTATTGAAAGTCAGGATGTATAAGAAGCTGGAGATATGGCTTTTGAGACGAAGGAGCTTTTTGTATGAGAGAAAGACGAATAAGACGTGGAGATATTTATCACGCAGATTTAGATCCTGTTTTTGGCAGTGAACAGGGAGGTTACCGTCCGGTATTGGTTATTCAGAATAATAGAGGGAACCAGTACAGTCCGACTGTGATCGTGGCGGCGATTACAAGCAGACCAAAAAATAAATTGCCTACTCATGTGGCACTACGGGGAATTGCCGGGCTGGAAAGAGATTCGGTTGCATTACTGGAGCAGATACGGACATTGGATAAAAAGAGACTGAATGATTATGTAGGAATACTGGACAGGCAACAAATGAAAAAAGTGGACAAAGCGTTGCGGTCCAGTACGGGAATAAGTTGTAGTAACAGGAACAAATAAATCAAAAATGTCAAGTGTGCAATTTAAAAATTCGCACATTCGACAATGGGCGGCTGGAAAACTATGATAATAGCAGACAGTCGCTCTATTTTATTGAGGAGGTGCTTGTGATGGATGCTATGTGTGTTGAAAAGAAAGTTTATGATGCGGAAGATATTCAAAAATTATTAGGACTTGGGCGAAGTAAGACTTATGCTTTTTTAGATGAAGTATATGAAAAACAGAAACCTTTCCGGGTAATTAAAATAGGAAGATTATACCGGGTGCCAAAGGAAATATTTGATAAGTGGCTGAATGGAGAAGTCTGAGTATGCGGAGGTGATGGATATGGCCAAAAAGACACAGAAAAAAAGCGTTGCTTTTTTTGAGAGAAATTCATGGTATCACCGTACAAAGGTAATGGATGAAAATGGTACAGTGAAATACGGAAAGAAAGGCGGTTTTTCCAGTCAGGAAGAAGCAGAGGAAAGTTATCATAAATATGAGAAGGAATTTAATACCCAGTTGCGGAAACAGCAGCTTTCCTGCAAAGAGAACCGGGAAATCATGTTTAAGGATTACCTGATTTACTGGTTTGAGGAAGTGTTTTCAAAGAGAATTGAAACGACAACAAGGATGGTTGCTGCCTATGCAGTTTATGATCTGATCCTTCCAAACATCGACTTTGATATAAAAATGAGGTTTGTGAGCGTAGAATATTTGGATGGATTGCTGGAGAGAGTATCAAAGGTTTGTGTTTCGGCGGGTAACAAGAGTAGAGAAATTCTGAATATTGCCATGAAAGAGGCAGTCATTGAAGGATACATCAGTGTGAATCCGGTGCCGGAAACAAAAACGTATAGAAGAAAGAAACCAAATATTGTCATACTGAGCAAAGAGAGAATCAGGGTGCTGTTACAGGCAGCATCAAAAGACAACTGGTATTTGGAAATTCTATTGGGATTGTTTTGCGGGCTGCGGAAAGGTGAGATATATGGGCTGAAATTTTCGGACTTTGACACAGAACACCATACTGTGAAGATCAGCAGACAGATCGTTGCAAATCCTGTTATCAGAGAGGGCAGCAAGATTGAGGAATACAGTCTTCGGGAACGTGATCCTAAAACACCGAACAGTTTCCGGACATTGCGTGTGCCGGATGTGATCATGGATGAGTTGGAAAAGAGGAGGTCTCTTGTAGATATGTATAAAGAGAAGATGCAGGAGGATTTTTGCGACAATGGTTATATAAGTTGTCAGAGTAATGGAAAAGTACATAGCCTGTCAGCCATGAATATTGCGTTGAGGAAATTGTGCGTCAGAAACAGTCTTCCGCCTGTGTCGGTGCATGGTCTCCGTCATATGTTTGCAACTATTCTGGTAGAGCAAGGGGTGTCACTGGCGAAAATATCAGGTTTGCTAGGGCATAGTTCTGTGAACACCACATTTGAATATTACTGTGATGTCATGGACGAGAAAGAAAGGATCATTGCCTTTATGAATGATACATTTACACTGTAAGCAAGAGGAGGAGATTATGGGATTTGATCTGAAAATGCAGCAATATGTTGACTGGAAAATTTACAATGTTACAAAGATAAAAAATGGTTTTGGCTACCGTGTTGTACTTATCTATATGGATGGAACGAAAATATCACAGCAGAAATCCGGGTTTTCAACAAAAAAAGCTGCCAGTGCAGACCGGGACAAAACAATGGGAGAGCTTTATGCGGGGACTTATGTGGTGTATTCCAATGTAAAAGTCAGGGATTTTATGGTATTTTGGTTAGAGGATGAAATGCGTCCACAGATTACAAGCAGTTCATACGAAACATACAGTAATGTCGTCCATAACCATATCATACCGAAACTAGGTGGCATTAAGATGACAGAACTAAAACGGAGCCATGTTCAAAAACTTTACAATGAAACAGCAGCATACTCCGTTTCGGTTGCCCGGATTACAAAAACGGTTATGAATACCTCTATGCGGTATGCACAAAGTAGAAAAATCATTTCTAACAACCCGGCAGTAGAAGTGGCACTACCCAAACAAGTAGGGAAAAAGCCATATCATACCCGAAATATAGATGCCCAAAAGACGCTGAATACAGAACAGATCCAGACACTGATCAAGGCAAGTGAAAGCACACCGATTCATATGCAGGTGTTGTTTGCGGTTTTAATGGGATTGCGGCGGTGCGAGATCAATGGAGTAAAATATTCTGATGTTGATTATATCAACAGAACGTTGTGTATACAGCGGCAGTTAGGCAAGAAACCGAATACGGCAGCGGAGGATTTCCCGGCAAAGTCTTTTACCAAGCAGGAAATCGGACTGAAAACGTCATCCAGTTACCGGACGATTCCCATACCGGATTATGTATTTGAAGCAATCCTTGAGCAAAGGAAGATATACGAGAAAAACCGCAGGCGGAGACCGGCGGCCTTTCAGGATCTGGATTATATCTGCTGTTCCAGTTATGGACGACCAAGAAGTAAGGGTTTTCACTGGAAACATTATAAGAAGCTGCTTCAGGAGAATAATCTGCCGGATATAAAATGGCATGATTTGAGAAGTACCTTCTGTACGGTATTGCTGAAAAATGACTTTAACCCGAAAGCGGTCTCACAGCTTATGGGACATGCCAAAGAAATTATTACCATAGATGTATATGGCGATACGGCAGAAATCATAGAGGACTGTTTGGATGAACTTCAGCCATTTATTGATGATGTGGTACCAAAAGCGGAAACAGAGGAAAAAAACGATTTTTCAAAGGATGACTACATGGACTGCCTGGAGAGGTTTTTGGCATAAAAAATCTAAAAGAAAAAAGTACAGAACAGATGTTCATTTTGCTCTGTACTTTTTTTATGTTTCGTGGTATACTATGTCTAGAGCTATAGACAAAACAACAGTTGCACAAAATATGTGACTTTCTTTACATACCGTGATACCGTGTGTTATGAGGTGTTGCAGTGTTTCAAAAAAATAGATTTGTGACTTGCATTCGTGTAAATAAAAAAGTTTGCCTATAAGCCAGTAAAAAAATGAGAAATTACACGAATTTTTTTGTGCATTACACGAATTTCGTGGCTCATAGTAGTCAAAGTAACTTCGTGAAAGAGAGGTTTTAGTATGTCAGAATTCAAACTTCAAGCCCCGTTCCAGCCCACCGGCGACCAGCCGGATGCCATCAAAGCCCTTGTAGACGGCTTTAAGGAAGGCAACCAGTTCCAGACTTTACTGGGGGTTACGGGATCGGGCAAGACATTTACGATGGCAAACGTCATTCAGGAATTACAGAAACCGACGCTGGTCATTGCCCACAACAAGACATTAGCAGCCCAGTTATATGGAGAGTTCAAGGAGATGTTTCCTGAGAATGCAGTGGAGTTCTTCGTCTCCTACTACGATTATTACCAGCCCGAGGCATATGTCCCTTCTACGGATACGTATATCGAAAAGGATTCGGCGATCAATGAAGAGATTGACAAGCTGCGCCATTCAGCGACCGCAGCGTTGACCGAGCGGAGGGATGTTGTCATCATCGCGAGCGTGTCGTGCATTTACGGATTGGGAAGCCCGATCGACTATCAGAATATGACGGTTTCGCTCCGGCCGGGGATGAATAAGGACAGGGATGAGGTGATCCGGCGGCTGGTAGAGATCCAGTATACGCGCAATGACATGGATTTTCACCGCGGCACGTTCCGTGTGAGGGGCGATGTCGTGGAAATATTTCCGGCATCGGCGTCCGACCGGGCCATCCGGGTGGAATTTTTCGGAGATGAGGTTGACCGGATCCAGGAAATTGACGTGATCACAGGCGCGCCGGTCAGCAATCTGGAGCACATGGTCGTGTTCCCGGCATCGCATTACGTCGTGTCGCAGGAGAAGATGGAGCGGGCCATTGTGGGCATAGAGAATGAACTGCGGGAGCGTGTGAAATACTTTAAAAGTGAGGACAAGCTGATCGAGGCGCAGCGGATTTCCGAGAGGACGCATTTTGATATTGAGATGATGCGGGAGACGGGGTTCTGCTCAGGGATCGAGAACTATTCGATGCACCTGGCCGGCATGGCAGAGGGGGAGATGCCGCACACGCTGTTGGACTATTTCCCGGATGATTTTCTCATTATCGTGGATGAGTCGCACATCACGATCCCGCAGGTTCGCGGTATGTATGCCGGAGACCAGTCGAGAAAGTCTACGCTTGTAGATTATGGGTTCCGCCTTCCTTCGGCGAAGAGTAACCGGCCTTTAAACTTCGGGGAATTCGAAGGGCATATCAACCAGATGATGTTTGTGTCGGCTACGCCATCTGACTATGAAAGCGCGCATGAGCTCATGAGGACCGAGCAGATCATACGCCCGACGGGGCTTTTGGATCCCGAGGTCGTCGTTCGTCCGGTGAAGGGGCAGGTCGATGACCTGCTGTCGGAGATACGGAGTGTGGTCAAAAATAAGGGGAAAGTGCTGGTCACGACGCTGACGAAGCGGATGGCAGAAGATCTGACGGATTATTATAAGGAAATCGGTGTCCGGGTCAAATACCTGCACTCGGATATTGATACGATGGAGCGTTCGGAGATCATCCGGGATATGAGGCTGGACGTGTTTGATGTCCTGGTCGGCATCAACCTCCTGCGGGAGGGGCTGGACATCCCGGAAGTATGTCTTGTGGCAATTTTAGACGCCGATAAGGAAGGATTCCTCCGCTCGGAGACTTCGCTGATCCAGACGATCGGCCGCGCGGCGCGGAACGCGGACGGGCGCGTAATCATGTACGCGGATCAGATGACGGATTCGATGAAAAAGGCGATCGGGGAGACCGAGCGCCGCCGCCGCATCCAGGACGCGTACAATCAGGAACACGGCATCACGCCGCAGACGATAAAGAAGGCTGTCCGGGAGTTGATCCGGATATCCACGAAGGCGGATTCGGGCATGGAGGATCTGGAACAAGATCCTGAATATATGTCGAGAGAGGAATTGGAGAAGCAGTTACAGAAGATCATGAAGCGCATGAACCAGGCCGCCGCCGAATTGAATTTCGAGGCCGCCGCCGAACTGCGGGATAAAATGATCGAGTGGAAGAAGATTTTACAGAACTTAGAGGACTGAGAAAAAGATTTGGAGGTTTTAGGTCGTCATGGATAATAAGAAAATGATTCGGATCAAAGGTGCGAGCGAGCACAATTTAAAAGGAATTAATATCGACATCCCGCGGGATGAGTTTGTCGTGCTGACCGGGTTAAGCGGTTCGGGCAAATCGTCTCTCGCTTTTGATACGATTTATGCGGAAGGGCAGCGAAGATACATGGAATCGCTCTCTTCTTATGCCAGACAGTTTTTAGGACAGATGGAAAAGCCGAACGTGGAGAGCATATCGGGACTTCCGCCCGCCATTTCGATCGACCAGAAAACGACGAACCGTAACCCCCGTTCTACGGTCGGCACCGTGACGGAAATTTATGACTATTTCCGTCTCCTGTTTGCACGGGTCGGCATTCCGCACTGCCCGAAATGCGGGAAAGAGATCAAACGCCAGACTGTGGATCAGATGGCGGATGAGATCATGAGGCTGCCGGAGGGGACAAAGATCCAACTGCTGGCGCCCGTCGTGCGCGGCCGCAAAGGAGAACACGCTAAGATTTTTGACAGAGCGAAAAAGAGCGGTTACGTCCGGGTGATCGTAGATGGAAACATGTACGATCTGTCAGAAGAGATCAAGCTGGAAAAAAATAAGAAGCACAATATCGAAATTGTCGTCGACCGTCTCGTGGTACGGGACGGCGTGGAAAAACGTATGGCGGAGTCGATCGAAACCGTGCTATCGGTTTCGAACGGGCTTCTAGTAGTGGATGTGGCTGGGGAGAAGCAGATGAATTTCAGCCAGAGTTTTTCCTGCCCGGATTGCGGCATCAGCATTGATGAGATCGAGCCGCGTAGTTTTTCCTTTAACAATCCGTTCGGAGCCTGCCCCGTCTGCCACGGGATCGGTTATAAGATGGAATTTGCGCCGGAGCTCATCATTCCAGACCCGTCTCTCAGCATTGGGGAAGGCGCGATCGTCGTCAATGGCTGGCAGTCGGTGACGGATGGAAAAAGTTTTACGAGGTGCATGATGGACGCGCTGGCCGAAGAATTTCATTTTGACCTGAATACGCCGTTTGAGGACTATCCGCAGGAGATACAGGATATCATCCTGAATGGAACGAAGGGGAAGAAGGTCCAGGTACATTATGAAGGACAGCGAGGGAAAGGTGTTTACAGCGTAGAGTTTGAGGGATTGTTAAAAAATGTGGAGCGCAGATACCGGGAAACGGGATCTGAGACGACAAAACAGGAATATGAAACGTTTATGCGGGTCACCCCCTGCCATGAATGCGGTGGCAGGCGGTTGAAAAAGGAATCGCTCGCCGTGACGGTGGGAGAGAAAAACATTTCCGAATTGTGCGACGATTCGATCCGGGATCTGAAGAACTTTATGGACGAGCTTCAGCTTACCGACAGACAGGTGCAGATCGGCAAGCTGATCTTAAAAGAGATAAAAGCGCGGCTTGGATTCTTGGTAGATGTCGGACTGGATTACCTTTCATTATCAAGGGCTACGGGAACGCTGTCCGGCGGGGAGGCGCAGCGGATCCGCCTGGCGACGCAGATCGGTTCAGGGCTTGTTGGGGTGGCGTACATTTTGGACGAGCCGAGCATCGGACTTCACCAGCGGGACAATGATAAGCTGATCCGCACCTTGATCAATTTGAAAGAGTTAGGAAATACACTGATCGTCGTCGAGCATGACGAGGAGACGATGCTCGCGGCAGATTTTGTCGTGGATATCGGCCCGGGCGCTGGCGAGCACGGCGGAGAGGTGGTGGCGGCGGGAACCGCTCGTGAGATCATGGAGCACGAAACTTCGATCACAGGCGCCTATCTGAGTCGGCGCATTGAAATTCCGGTACCGGGCGAGCGGCGGGAACCGAGTGGTTACTTAAACGTGATCGGCGCACAGGAAAATAATCTGAAAAATATCGATGTACAGATCCCGCTCGGCGTGCTGACATGTGTGACGGGTGTGTCGGGTTCTGGAAAGAGTTCGCTCGTCAATGAGATTTTATATAAGTCGCTGGCGAAAAACCTCAACCGCGCGCGGTGTATCCCCGGAAAGCATAAGGAGATCCGTGGGATGGATAAATTGGACAAGGTGATCAACATAGACCAATCTCCAATCGGGCGGACGCCTCGCTCCAATCCGGCGACCTACACGGGGGTGTTTGACCTGATCCGGGATCTGTTCGCGGCGACATCGGATGCGAAGGCAAAGGGGTACAAAAAGGGACGGTTTAGTTTTAATGTGAAAGGGGGACGCTGTGAGGCGTGCCGCGGTGACGGGATCATTAAGATCGAGATGAACTTCCTGCCCGATGTGTATGTTCCTTGCGAGGTGTGCGGAGGCAGGCGGTATAACAGGGAAACCCTCGATGTCAAATACAAGGGAAAAAGTATTTATGATGTGTTGGAGATGACGGTGGAAGAGGCGCTGGAATTTTTTAAGCATGTGCCGACCATTCAGCGAAAGATCCAGACGATGTACGATGTGGGCCTTTCGTATGTGAAACTGGGGCAGCCGTCAACGACACTTTCCGGGGGAGAGGCGCAGCGGATCAAGCTGGCTACAGAACTCAGCAAGCGCAGTACCGGAAAGACGATCTATATTTTGGACGAGCCGACAACCGGACTTCATTTTGCAGATGTACACAAGCTGATCGATATTTTACACCGCCTGACAGAAGGCGGCAATTCGGTGGTGGTGATCGAACATAATCTGGATGTGATCAAAACTGCGGATCATATCATTGACATTGGCCCGGAAGGCGGTGAGGGCGGCGGTACGGTGATCGCGCAGGGCACGCCGGAAGAAGTTGCCAGGAATACGTCTTCCTATACAGGCGCGTATATGAAAAAACTGCTGGGAGGAAATCAGTGATGGAATATCCCTTTTTTGCAATGATGGCGCGGATGAAATACATTGAGCGGTGGGCGCTCATGCGGAATTCCGTGACGGAGAATATCAGCGAACATTCGATGGAAGTTGCGATGCTGGCGCACTGCCTGGGTATCATATCCAATGAAACGTGCGGCGGGGATGTGGATCTGAACAAGCTGGCGCTGATCGGTCTTTTCCATGATGCGAATGAGATCATAACTGGCGATATGCCGACGCCTGTGAAATATCATGACAGCGGGATCCGGGACGCATATAAACGGGTGGAAGATATGGCAAACCGTAAATTGCTGCAGAAGCTTCCGGTATACATGAGAAAATACTATGAGGAAGTGCTGTTTATGCAGAGCGGGGATGAGGAACTGTGGAAGCTTGTGAAGGCGGCTGACAAGCTCTCGGCGCTGATCAAGTGCATCGAGGAGGAAAAAGCTGGGAATAAGGAGTTTTCGACAGCGGCGTGTACGATCCGGAAGGCGCTCCGTCAGATGGGAAGAGAAGAAGTTGATATTTTTATGAGGGATTTTTTGCCTTCTTATAGTAAAACGCTGGATGAATTACAGAATATGTGATAGAATAAAAACAGGCGCGATTATTTGCATGTTGTTTTGCAGCCTAGTGCGCACAAGAATTTCGATACGAATAGAAATAATCAACAATTGAGGGGATCATACGAAGAAGGAAGGTATTTTATTATGAGAAGGATAGTGTGCTTTGGCGATTCTAATACATACGGTTTTTCTCCTTTCGATTGCTCAAGATATAGCGAGGAAATTCGATGGACAGGTGTTTTGGATAAGCTGCTGGGGGATAAGTTTGAAGTGGTAAATGAGGGGAAGAATGCTCGTACGATCGCATTTGATGATCCGTATAATGAGGGATGTAATGGAATGGCGGATATTGATGCCTGTATGGAAGCCAATACACCATTTGATCTTATGATCATCATGCTCGGAACAAACGATTTAAAAGCCTATTTTGAGGCGACGCCGCAGATGATCGCTCAAAATCTGCTCAAAATGTGTGAGGTGATACGGAGTAAGACCGATGCCAAACTATTGCTCGCCAGTCCGATGCTGCTTGGTGATCAGATCGAGTTTTCACCGCTGCATCTGGAATTTGGGAGGCAGCAGGTTGAGTATTCGTTTGAACTTGCTCCTCATATTCAGAGAGTGGCGGAACAGATCGGTGCTGATTTTATCGACATTGCGGTCGTGGCGATGTCAAGTGATGTGGATTGCCTGCATCTGGTGCCGGAAGAACATAATAAACTGGCACATGCGATGCGTGACAAAGTGTTGAGCATCTTTCAGGAAGAACTGGAGCAGGAAGCTAGAGAGGAGGAAGAACTTCGAAGAAAAGAAGAGGAGGAACTCCGAAGAAGAGAGGAGGAGGAATTCCGCAGAAAAGAGGAAGAACTTCGAAGAAGAGAGGAAGAGGAACTTAAAAACGAGAGGGAGCGCATCGCTGGAGAGGAGGCGGCAGGCCAACAGGAACATGTGGCAGAGCTGCAGGGAGAGGCGGCAAGTTTATTGGAAGAGACGGCGGCGCATTACGAGGATGAAGCCTCCCATCTGCTGAAGGAAACGCTGAGTCGTTTCCAAGAACTGGAATGGCAGGAGGAAGAAGACGAGCAGGAGATTCGTCTGCATGCGGAAGCGATTTTGAGGGCGGCAGAGCAATCCGCGGAGGAACTCCGTTCCGATCGAAGTTATGCGGGAGAGGTACTGGCGGCCGGTCTTGATTCGGATGAGAAGGCGAAAATGCTTTCCGAGCGGTTGTATCTGGCTTCTGACGCGAATCTGCAGGCAGAGAGGGTGGCGGCTAGAAATCAGACGCAGTTATATAATGAAACGTCCGCAGGCGAGGAAGCTAAACGGGAACAACTGCTAGCCGGCCTGTTCCAGTCGGTTGGGGCAGGGGCTTATGTGGAACCGCCGTTTCGCTGTGATTATGGATCAAACATTTCAGTGGGAGAAAATTTTTACGCAAACTTTGACTGTGTGATGCTGGACGTAGCACGGATCAAGATAGGAAATAATGTTTTTCTCGGGCCTCGGGTGAATATTTACACAGCATGCCATCCCATTTACGCGCCTGTCAGAAATGCGGGACTGGAATATGCGAAGGAGGTATGGATCGGTGACGATGTCTGGATTGGCGGCAATGTTACGATCAATCCGGGGGTTCATATTGGAAATAATGTGGTGATCGGAGCTGGTTCTGTGGTGACCGGAGATATTCCCGACGGCGTTGTGGCAGCGGGAAATCCGTGTCGTATCATACGGAGGATTTCGGAATCGGACAAGGTTTATTGGGAAGAGAAAAAGGCAGAGTGGGAGAGAAACGATTAGTACGCTTAAAAAAGCCGTGTCCAGTGATTAGCGGAGCGTATTCCGGTAATCGCTGGCTTCCTGAAAAAAGTCCCAGATCGCTTTGCTGTTTTCATTTTGGATTTTCGACTCGATGTCCTGAAGACTGGCAATGAGCTGATCTAAAAAGCAACAGATGCTTTCCTTATTGGACAGGCAGATGCTTTGCCACATGTCGGGAGAGGATGAAGCGATCCGTGTAATATCTCGAAAACCGCCGGCGGCAAATGTTTTCATATAGGAATGTTCGTCGTCGTTGTTTTGTACGAGATTTACGAGCGCAGCGGCGGCGATGTGCGGGATATGGCTGATCGCGGCCGTCACATCGTCGTGTGTTTCCGGATCAATCACGATACAGTTCGACTGTGTGCAGGCAAGAAGCGAAAGAAGCTGGCTTAAATGTTCTTCGCTGGTCTGTGCGGTGGGGGTTAGGAGGTAGTAGCTGTTTTTTAATAATCTTGCTGTCGAATTGGCATATCCTGTTTTTTCGGAACCCGCCATCGGATGTCCGCCAATGAAATTTTTTTCCATGCCGAGCCGAACGGCTTCTTTTTGTATGTTTCCTTTTACACTTCCGACATCTGTGATAATACATTCTTTGTTTAGGAATGGTTTTAGTTTATGAAGGAGTTCTATATTTGTCAGGACGGGGGCACACAAAAAGAGGATGTCGCAGGAGGTGATCCATTCGTCGATCTCATAGACGAGAGAGTCGATGACACCTTCCCGCACCCCCTCTTCCAATGCCGGGTTCTTTCTTCTAGTATAAACCTTGATTTGAGTTTTTGGATGATTGGCACGGATGGCTCGGGCGATCGAGCCGCCGATGAGCCCAAGACCCAAAAAGCCGATCGTTGAATTATTTCTTTTTGTACGCATGTTGCCTCCTTTATGGGCAGCTTTATTCATATGACTGTGCTGCGCGCGCTTGGCGGATGTTTTTCTGAATACATTTTAACGCAAATCAACTTTTCTGTAAATAACTATTGCTAGAATTTGAGAATAATATTATACTGTATAAGGAGCGTCGGTTTGCTCCGCGAAAATGGCAATATTTCAGATGTGCTTGTTTTAGCGGTCTGATCATATTTGACAGAAAGGAAAGGAAACAATGGGAAAGATAAAAGTAACGCCCTGTGATATTGAAGGGTTGTACGTGATTGAGCCACAAGTTTTTGGTGACGAGCGCGGTTATTTTATGGAAACCTATAATAAAGAGGATTTCGCAGAACATGGTCTAAATATGGAATTCGTTCAGGATAACGAGTCAATGTCGAAAAAAGGAGTGCTGCGGGGATTGCATTTTCAGAAGCAGTTTCCACAGGGAAAACTGGTCCGTGTATTGTCAGGCAAGGTTTTTGACGTGGCCGTTGATATTCGGAAAGGTTCTGAAACGTATGGAAAATGGTTTGGGATCGTTCTTTCCGCTGAAAATAAGAAGCAGTTTTATGTGCCGGAGGGATTTGCACATGGTTATTATGTGATGTCTGATACAGCGGTGTTTTTTTATAAGTGTACAGATTTCTATCATCCGGAAGATGAGGGCGGTATTCGCTGGGATGATCCGGAGATTGGCGTAGAATGGCCGATCGAAGAGGGAGTTGAAATTTTATTGTCAGAAAAGGACCGTAACAGAGATGGAATCCGGTCATTGGATTAGAATGAGAGAAAAAGCAAAGAAGAGAAAGGATGAAATAAAATGAATAATGAAACAATTATGAGCAAGGATACAGAAATTTCGGATTCGATTGTTTATGTAGGAGCGGATGATACAACGCTTGATCTTTTCGAGAGCCAGTACATCGTACCAAACGGTGTTTCATACAATTCCTATGTGATCCTGGATGAGAAGATCACGATCATGGATACGGTGGACAAGCGTGCCACAGATGAATGGTTTGCGAATGTAGACAATGTACTCGGAGATAAAAAGCCGACGTATTTGGTCATTTCCCATTTGGAGCCGGATCATGCTGCGAACATACAAAAAGCGGCAGAAAAGTATCCCGATATGAAATTGATCGGAAATGCCAAGACCTTTTCCATGCTTCCACAATTTTTTGATCTAGATGTATCTGATCGGACGATCGTAGTAGAAGAAGGAGAAACTATTTCGCTCGGGTCCCATACGCTTCAGTTTTTTATGGCTCCGATGGTTCACTGGCCGGAGGTAATGGTGACATATGAGCAGTCGGAAAAAATCTTGTTCTCTGCAGATGGGTTCGGTAAATTTGGAGCATTATCTTATGAAGATAAGTGGGCTTGTGAGGCGAGACGTTATTACTTTAACATCGTGGGTAAATACGGGGCGCAGGTACAGGCATTACTGAAAAAGGCGGCTGGTTTGGACATTTCTATGATCTGCCCGTTGCATGGACCGATATTAAAAGAGGATTTATCTTATTTTGTCGACAAATACAATACATGGAGCAGTTATGAGCCGGAGAACGAGGGAGTCCTCGTGGCTTACGCATCCATTCACGGAAATACCGCGGTAGCCGCGAAAAAACTCGGCGAGATCTTAGAGAAAAAGGGAGCCAAAAAGGTCGTTGTCAGTGATCTTTCCAGGGAAGATATGGCGGAAGTGATCGAAGATGCGTTCCGTTATGATAAGATCGTTGTGGCAGCGGCTACATATGATGGAGGCATTTTCCCAGTGATGGAGGATTTCCTGCATCATTTGAAGAGTAAGAACTATCAGAAACGAGTGGTTGGCATTGTGGAAAACGGCTCTTGGGCGCCGACGGCAGGAAAACAGATGAAGGCAGTTTTAGAAGGCCTAAAAAATATAACAATCTGCGATGAAATGGTATCCATAAAGTCTACCATGAAGGATGCAGATGTTGAAGCAATGGAACGGTTAGCGGACGAAATGTTAGCAAAATAGTTTTGCCCGGTAGAAAACTGGCTGAGAGAAACGAAGAAGAAATGGGGATCAGCATGAACGACGAGCAGAGGGAACGGTATGCGAGGCATATACGGTTAGATGAGATCGGCGAGGAGGGGCAGGAGAAGCTGCTCTCTTCCCGTGTTCTGATCGTGGGGGCAGGGGGACTTGGTTCCCCGATCGCTATGTATCTGGCGGCTGCCGGCGTAGGGACGATTGGTATTGTGGATGACGATAATGTGGATTTAACAAATCTGCAAAGGCAGATCATACATACGACCCAAAGCATTGGCACGCCGAAAACATTATCTGCCCGAGAACGGATCGAGAAGCTGAACCCCGAGATTTTTGTGAACACGTATTGTTTGAGAATAGATTCTGAAAATGTTAAATCTATTTTTGAAAAATATGACTTTGTTTTGGATGCGACGGATAACTTTGAGACAAAGTTTTTGGTGAACGACACATGTGTTGAGATGGGGAAACCTTTTTCACACGGTGGGATCGTACGTTTTCGCGGCCAACTGATGACGTATGTGCCAGGGGAGGGGCCGTGTTACCGCTGTATTTTTGAGGAACCGCCGGAACCTGGAGCTGTTCCTTCTTGTCACGAAGTTGGCGTGATCGGCAGCATCTGCGGTATGATCGGCTCGATGCAGAGTATGGAGGCAGTCAAATATCTGCTTGGCATCGGAAATCTGCTGACCGGGCAGCTTCTTACACTCGATGCCCTGACGATGGAAATACGGAAGATCCCTTTTCCCAAAAGAAATGTGAATTGTCGTGCGTGCGGCAAAAAGAGTTTGTGACAAAGGGAAATAGGAGAAATAAAAAAGAATTCGCTATGCGAATTCTTTTTTTGCAATATGGGAATCCATCCTACTTACAACTGCGAATATCCAAAATTATTGACGATCGCGTCAATCTTCTGCCCGGACTGGCAGAATGGGCAGTCGTGAGGCGAATAGGATTGATAGTTTACGAAATCATCCGTATGAAAGATCGTATGGACCGGATAATCCTCGATCGTGTCAGTGGCACTGAAGATCGCGGAGATACCTTGGATGATACCGCCATAGTATCGGATACATTCCAAACTCTGGGCAATCGTTTTTCCAGTCGTGGCGGATGCCAAAAGAAGCACGATGTTCTTTCCGCGTACCATGGGCTGGATATTGTCGCGGAAGATCATCTGTCCGTTGGAATCAAATTCCGGTTCTATGACATAAATACTTTTGTGCATGTTCATAGAAATAACGCCGGCGTCCGATAATTGCTCGGCGAGGTAAGCGCCGATCATGTAGCAGCCGTCCATGCAGATAATGCAGTCGACTGGTTTGTTGTACTGATAATCTCTCGCTAATGTGGAGGCGACATCTTTCGATTCGCGCTGTCCAACTTTTAATCGTGTCATGTCCAAATAGAAATTGATATGCGAATGACTGGTAGCAAAATGCCCAGGCAGTACCTTGAGCTGGATTTTATTGTTTGATGTAGATGTAACTTTATATGCGTTTGTTAACATAGTATCATCACCCTCCTTTGATTTTAAGATATAAAATTATGAACTTGAATAATCGTTTCAAATTCAGGAATTTTCCTCAGCAGCGGTAAGGTCGTCCGGAGTGGCGCTCTGTTTTACCGTGCCATCGTCCTCATTTGCCGCTTCATCCGTTTCTTTCTCGCTGTTCAGATTTTTCGGCGGTTGAGAGAGAAGTACCAGGACGGTTAACAGGACGGACAATACGATCGGAGCCGCGTAAACGATGTTCCTGAAATCCGGATTCACGAATACACCCGGTGTGTTAAACCAAACAAAAAGGGCGATATAATTGGCAAAAACGATCGTTCCGAGAATCGTTCCCAAAATCCGGCCGAATTTTCCACCCTTAAACCTCGCCTTGATCAGATGGAAGACGATGGCAAAGGCAAGCGTCCCGTCAATGAGACCAAAGATAAGCATTCCTACGTTGATTCCCATGATATTCCTCATTTCTGCGCCTGTTTTGCGCGCATAATATACTATCTTTTCTGTAATGACATTAACAGTATACTACATTTTTTATAAAATTTCTATATTTTTTGTTGACTTTTTCTTTTTTTTATGATATTTTATATAAGCACGCAGGAATGGCGGAATTGGCAGACGCGCACGGTTCAGGTCCGTGTGGTAGCAATACCATGAGGGTTCAAGTCCCTTTTCCTGCATGAGGGGCGGCTGAAAAGCACGCCCCTTTTCTTAATTGCTGCTGGCAATTCTTCGGATTCGCGAAAAGAGAAAGCAGATTGAGAACGATTATAAGGGGCTGCTGTTGAAACGGGCGTCTTTTTTATTTTGGTTTACTGAGATTCATAGAAGCAATTGCGTCCCGGAAGAGGATAGGAGGATGATTGGAATGAGAAAAGGAAGTTTGCGCATACTGTTGGTGATGGTACTGTTTTGTTTTTTGACAGGGTGTAGGGCGGATGCCCCGGAGGAGAATGAAAGCGGCGCCGTGTTAGATGGCACGGAGAATATGGAAGGCGGCGCAGTGCCGGACGGTGTGGATGGGAATGGAAGTGACGCGTTGTCGGACGGTGAGAAAGAGAAGGAGGGGACGTATGTGAGTATTACGGCGGAAGAGGCGAAGGAGATCATGGATTCGGAACCAGATTGTGTCGTGCTCGATGTGAGGACAGAAGAGGAATATGCACAAGGGCATATTGCGGGAGCACTGTTGATCCCGGATTATGAGATCGGTGAAAGGGCGAAAAAGGAGCTGCCAGATCAGGAGCAGAGGATCCTGGTATACTGCCGGAGCGGGAGGCGGAGCAAAAACGCGTCGGCAGAACTGGCTTCGATGGGATATAAAAATATCCGGGAGTTTGGCGGGATCATAGACTGGCCGTATGAAGTGGAACAATAAAAGGAGAAAAACAGGCGTAAAAGTTACGCCGTTTTTTTTCGAAATGTATTTGACTGGACGGGGAGAAAATGCTAGAATACATTTGTATGTTTGTACAAAAAAGCAGTTTTGGAGGATAACGATGAATAAGGCAAAAAAATTAGCAAAAAACAATGGAATAGCGATGGAGAGCAAAAAGGTTTCCGGCGGGGAGTCATTTTATTTTACTAAAAATAAAGTTCTTGCCATGCTCGGGATCGCCGCAGTGATCATTCTTTGTGCAGGAGTTTGTTATATGCAGCTCCGTCCGCGCGCCGTGCTGAAAGTAACCGGCCCGGATCAGAGTGGTTCGGATGTGACGAACACGGTATATATGAAGGAAACGGTGTATGATATTTTCCAGGTGGAATCCCAGTACAATATGTACTCTTCCCTGTACCAGCAGATGTATGGAAAAACGTATTGGGAAATGGAAGATGTGGACGGTGAAGGCAGAAGCGGGGCGTCCGCAGCGAAAAAGCAGGTGATGGATAACGTAAAGCAGAGAGAGATCCTCTGCATGGAGGCGCAGAAACTCGGTTATTCGCTGACAGATGAAGAAAAGAAGGCCGTTGCGGATAATGTACAGACCGCGCTGAAAGATCTGCCAGAAGAACAGAAAAAGATTGACGGTTTAGACGAGAAATCACTGACTACCGTGTTTGAGAAGAGCGCGATGGCGGAAAAATACAGGCAGGTCATCATCTCGGAGGCCGGTATCGACGAGGAAGCGCTGAAAGCTACGGTCGATCGGAACGAATACCATCAGTACACGATGCAGTACTATAAAGTGAGCAATAAAGAGGGCAGCGGGGAAGAACAGACCGATGTGTCCGAAGAGCAGAAACAGAAAAATCTGGCCAGTATGCAGGCATTAAAAGAAAAAGCGGCTACGGCAGAAGATTTTACGAAGCTCGTAGAAGAGGGCGATGAGTCAGGGATCGGCACTTATCAGGAAGAAAAACTCCTGACAAAAGATATGGAAAGTTCCACTTTCCTCACGGAAAAACTCCGCAAAAAGCTGATCAAGATGGCAAATGATGAAATTTCTGACGTGATCGAGGGAGAAGACGGGTATTATCTCGTGAAAATGGTCAATAACGATGATCCTGCCGGATACGATTCCCAGTGTGAATCGGTGGTCAACGAGGAAAAAACGAAACAGTTTGACGCCCGTTACGATCAGATCAAGACAGCGTATACGACAGAAATTCAGAGTTACTGGAAAGGCCGTGTGACAGTCGGTTCTTTTACGACAGCGAAATAAGCAGATAACACGTTGCTTGCACAAAGATTGCATGATGCGCAGAAAAAGACACGGAACTGAAGTTCCGCGCAGAAATGAGAGGAAACTATGGCACAGGTAAAGCGGATTTACGTAGAAAAGAAAGAAGATTACGCAGTAGCGGCGAAAGAGTTGAAGACGGAGATCAGGGAATATCTCGGCATCCGGGATTTAGAGCGGGTCAGGGTACTGATCCGCTATGATGTGGAAGGCATCGGGGAGGGCACGTATGAAAAAGCGCTTGCCACCGTGTTTTCTGAGCCGCCGGTCGATCATGTCTACGAAAGAGAGTTTGAGAAACAGGAGGGAGACCGCGTGTTCTCCGTGGAATATCTCCCGGGGCAGTTTGACCAGCGTGCGGATTCGGCGGAACAGTGCGTCAAACTTCTGAATGAGAGCGAAGAGCCGGTGATCCGGTCCGCGACGACATACGTACTGAGCGGCGCGTTTGGCGAGGAAGATTTTGCGCGGATCAAGGAATACTGCATTAACCCGGTTGATTCGAGGGAGACGGACGAGAGCGTTCCGGAAACGCTTGTCACTGTATTTGACGAGCCGGCGGATGTCAAAATATTTGACGGTTTTCAAAACATGTCCGAAGATGCGCTGAGAGGCTTGTATGATTCCCTCGGCCTTGCCATGACATTTAAAGATTTTCTCCATATACAGAATTACTTTAGAGGAGAAGAGAAGCGCGACCCGAGTGTGACGGAGATCCGTGTACTGGATACGTACTGGTCGGACCACTGCCGCCATACGACATTTTTAACGGAACTCAAAAATATCCGTTTTGAAGACGGCGATTATACAAAGCCGATCGAGGATGCGTTTATCCGTTACAAAGAAGACCACGACGCGATCTATCAAGGAAGGGACGACAAATTTGTATCGCTGATGGATATTGCGCTCATGGCGATGAAAAAGCTGCGCGCGGACGGGAAACTCGAGGATATGGAAGAATCTGACGAGATCAACGCCTGCTCGATCGTCGTGCCGGTGGAGATCGAACAGGAGGACGGCTCTGGAAACGGCCAGAAGCAGACCATCAAAGAGGAGTGGCTCGTATTCTTTAAAAATGAGACGCACAACCACCCGACGGAGATCGAGCCGTTCGGAGGCGCGGCGACCTGTCTCGGAGGCGCGATCCGCGATCCGCTTTCCGGGCGCGGTTATGTATATCAGGCGATGCGCGTGACGGGGGCGGCAGATCCCACGAAATCGCTGAAAGAAACGATGGAGGGCAAACTGGCGCAGAGAAAGATCGTGACGGGCGCCGCCAGCGGATACAGTTCTTATGGAAACCAGATCGGGCTGGCTACGGGGCTTGTCGATGAGGTCTATCATCCGAACTATGTGGCAAAGAGGCTGGAGATCGGCGCTGTCATGGGAGCGGCGCCCAGAAAGAACGTGATCCGTGAAAATTCGGATCCCGATGATGTGATCATCCTGCTCGGCGGACGTACGGGACGTGATGGCTGCGGCGGTGCAACCGGATCTTCCAAAGCACATAACACGGCATCCATCGACACATGCGGAGCAGAAGTACAGAAGGGAAACGCGCCGACCGAGCGCAAGATCCAGAGGTTGTTCCGCCGTGAGGAGGTCAGCCGGCTCATTAAAAAATGTAATGACTTCGGAGCGGGCGGCGTGTCGGTAGCCATCGGTGAACTGGCGGACGGCCTGGTCGTCGACCTGGACAAGGTTCCGAAAAAATATGCCGGCCTGGACGGCACGGAACTGGCGATTTCGGAATCCCAGGAGCGTATGGCGATCGTCGTTGACCCGAAAGATACCGAGAAAATGTTAGCCTTTGCCGAGGAGGAAAACCTCGAGGCAGTTCCGGTCGCCGTTGTGACGAAAGAGCCGCGGCTCGTCCTCAAATGGCGCGGAAAAGAGATCGTAAATATTGCAAGGGCATTTTTAGATACGAACGGTGCTCACCAGGAGACGGATGTCATCGTGGAAATGCCGAAAAAAGAAGAAAATTATATGGAAAAGGTGGAAGTGCCGGAACACTTTGCGGATGCGCTGACTGGATGCCTGAAAGATCTGAATGTCTGTTCCAAAAAGGGACTCGTGGAGATGTTCGACAGTTCGGTCGGTGCGTGTACGGTGGCGATGCCATATGGCGGAAAGTACCAGCTGACGCCGATCCAGACGATGGTTGCCAAACTGCCTGTGATGGAGGGAAGCTGCGATACCGTTACGATGATGAGTTATGGCATGGATCCGTACCTGATGAGCTGGAGTCCGTTCCACGGCGCGGAGTACGCGGTACTGACTTCGGTGGCGAAGATCGTCGCGGCCGGCGGTGACTTTACGAAGATCCGCTTTACATTCCAGGAGTATTTTAAGCGGATGACTGAAGACGCCAGACGCTGGGGCGAGCCGATGGCGGCGCTGCTCGGCGCCTATGACGCGCAGATGAAGCTTGGCCTTCCGTCGATCGGCGGTAAGGACAGTATGTCGGGTACGTTTAATGACATCGACGTGCCGCCTACACTGTGTTCGTTCGCTGTCGATGTGGCGAAGATTACGGATGTCATCACACCGGAACTAAAAGAAGCCGGTCATATATTAGTCAAATTTGAGATTCAAAAGGATGCGTATGACCTTCCAGATTACACGTATTGTATGGATATGTACGGAAAAGTGACGGAGCTGATGCGCGGCCATGTCATTCATTCGGCGTATGCCCTTTCCGGGAAAGGCGTGGCGGAAGCGGCGGCGAAAATGGCATTTGGTAATAAATGGGGCGTGACGTTTGACGCGTCCCGTCCGGTAAACGAGTATTTTAAACCGGCGTATGGCGCGATACTTGCTGAGGTGGACGAGAAGGATATGGACAGGCTGGCGCAGACCGGACTTGCCTTTGAGAAGATTGGCGTTGTAAACGCTGAGGAAGCCTTCCTGTATGGAACAGAAAGAGTCAGTGTCGATGAGGCGCTCGCCGCCTGGAGCGGAACGCTCGAGAAGGTGTTCCCGACGCGCGCCGGCGCGGACGGTTCTGACAGGGCCGGAGAAAACATCCCGAACAGTCTTTATGACGCGAAGGAAATCTATGTATGCCGTCATAAGACGGCAAAACCAAAAGTATTTGTTCCTGTATTTCCGGGAACGAACTGTGAATACGATACGATCCGGGCCTTCCGCGCGGCTGGCGCGGAGACGGAGAGCATTGTATTTAAAAATATGACGGAGCAGAACATCAAGGACAGCGTGGACGCATTTAAGAAGGCGTTGGATGAGTCGCAGATCCTCATGTTCTCCGGCGGATTCAGCGCTGGAGACGAACCGGATGGTTCCGCCAAATTTATTACGTCGGTATTCCGCAATGAGAGGATTCAGGAAGCCGTTCACGCGCTGCTCCACGAGAGAGACGGACTGGTGCTCGGTATCTGTAATGGATTCCAGACGCTCGTGAAACTCGGGCTGGTGCCGTACGGGGAGATCCGCACGCAGAAAGCGGACTCGCCGACGCTCACGAAAAACAGCATCGGCCGGCATATTAGTAAATCCGTTTATACGAAAGTCGTGACGAATAAGTCGCCGTGGCTGCAGAAGGCGGAACTTGGCGGGATCTATTCCGTTCCGGCTTCGCACGGGGAAGGACGTTTTGTCGCGGACCGCGAATGGCTCGACAAGCTGTTTGCCAACGGACAGGTGGCGACGCAGTATGTCGATGTAAATGGAAACCCAACGATGGATGATGATTTCAACCCCAATGGATCGTATGGCGCGATCGAGGGCATTACGAGCCCGGATGGAAGGGTCCTCGGAAAAATGGCGCATTCCGAGCGCCGGGGAAGCGGGGTAGCCGTCAATATTTACGGAGAACAGAATCAGATGATATTTGAAAGCGGAGTGGAGTATTTCTGTTAATTGTTCGAAGCGGTCAGGAAAGAAAAATATCTTTTTTTGGCCGCTTCGTGAATGGAGGAAAGAATGAAGCAGGTATTATGTTACACAAGGAAGCCAATCGATGAATTTTACTATGATCCTAAACTGGCATACAGCATGCACCTTGCCATGGAGAACGATGTTGCGGATGATGTTAGGCACGGGGGTACTAGAACTGGCAGTTTCCGGCCATTAAACCACAATTCTGGCGTTTTATTTGCGAAGGCAACGGAAAATGAAGATGGGTCGCTGAATCCCAAAAGCATTCAGGACCCATACCTGTTTGTCAGGAAAGATGGCACCTTTGGAGTGGCAGCTGTCCGGACGGGCGGTGACGGGGAAGAGGATGCACAGAGCGTCGGAAAAATCCTGTTGTTTGCGAGCTGTGATTTGCTGGCGTATGAGGAACTTGGACTGCTTGCGCTGGCAGACGAACCGGTCTGTCGAGTGGCATGTGACTATGATCGAGAGAAAGATAGATATATCATGCGCTGGTCTGTCAAGAGCGGTAGCTGCTATCAGGCAGAATTAGAGGAGGTCTGGCCCTCGGATCAGATGCCGGAAGCGGTGTGCATCGAAAACTGGGAATGGCCGGAAGTGAAGACGGACATTGAAGGGGCGGTTGCCGGAAATATCGTGTCGGTATCAGATGAGACGGCAGAACGTCTTGTTAAGAAATTGATGCCGCCGTATCATGTGGAGACGATATTTGAAAAACAGGTTACGGTAAACACGAAAGAACAGTTGCAATGGATGATGGCAAAGGCGGTTTACAGCGATGGGACACAAGCGCTGAAACGCGTGGACTGGGATTTGGAACAGGTGGACTGGTCCTGTCCCGGGACGTACGAGATCAAGGGAAGCCTGCATCAGGATCATTTTCCGTTTCCGATCGCGGAAGACCGTGCGGATCCGTGCGTTGCCTTTTGGAAGGGGAAATATTACTTTATTGCGACGAATGACGCGGATCAAAATCATACGCTCTACGTTCGCGAAGCGGATACGATCCCGGGGCTGGCAGATGCGGACGAACATCTCATACTGGACTCGGATACATACGAGCATGTGGGCAATCTTCTGTGGGCGCCGGAGTTTCATGAGATCGGCGGGAAGATGTATCTATTTTTAGCGATTACGCCCGATGAGTTTTTCTGCGAGGAAAGTCATGTCATGGAACTGCGGGAAGGCGGAAATCCATCCTGCCGGGAGGACTGGTCGGAGCCGCGCCGAGTCGTACGCAAGGACGGCAGTGAACTGTGCGAAGCCGGAAAAACGATTACATTAGATATGACATGCTTTTACTGGGAGGGGGATTACTACGCGGTCTGGTCGCAGCGGCAGTTTCTGCCAAAGGATCTGGGCGCGTGGCTGTACATCGCGAAACTGGATGCGGATGAGCCTTGGAAGCTGTGTTCCGATCCGGTGATCTTATCAAAACCAGAGTATGGCTGGGCGAATAATCACACATTTGTGGATGAAGGGCCGTTTGCCCTGCCGCAGGAAGACCGGCTGATCCTTACGTTTTCGAGCGCGGCGGTTGATACTTCTTACGTCGTCGGCCTGCTTACGATCGAGAAAGGACAGGATCTTCTCGTCCGCGAGAATTGGAAAAAGGGAAATTATCCGATCCTCACGTCCAGAAGCGTGAAAGGGGAGTTTGGAACAGGCCATAATGCGTATGTCATGGACGAGTACGGCGACCTTTGGAATACCTATCACGCAAGACCGGGGATCGACGGGGAGCGGAGCAGCGGCATCCGAAGGGTGCATTTTGATATCGACGGACTTCCGGTTTTGGATCTGGTGGAAGAACATGATGTGGCGGAAGGACTCGACAGGGTAGAGACGAAACTAACCGTATCTCTGTGAGGACAGAGAGAAGTAGTGGAATAAGAAAAGACGGAATCTGTGTATGTGCACGGATTCCGTCTTTTTTCTGATGGCGTCGCGGCGCCATCAGATCAATAATTGCTGCCGTTTATTTTACCTTAAAAGTTTTTGATTTTGTTTTGTAACCGGATTTAGAAACAGTCATTTTAATGGAAGCCTTTTTCTTTAATTTAGTTTTAAGCTTAATGGTAAAAGTTCCTTTTCCATTTGACTTTGCCTTATAGGTTTTCTTTCCAACGGAAATTTTAACGGTTGCTTTTCCGATCGTTTTGCCGCTGATTTTTTTTGCTCCCTTTTTGTATTTTGTCAGTTTCAGAACGGAGATGCTTTTTTTCGGTTTTGGTGTAACCGTTGGAACGGTATGTGTGTTGTTCGGTGTAACCGACGGATTAACGACAGAAGGTCCCTGGATCGTAGTATCCGGCGGTGTCGCATAAGAATCATCCCAGTAATGATCGCCTTCCGGCCAATAATAGAAATTGGCTTCGGATTTTGAATTCGTCAGGAGTTTGCGCTGATCCCAGTAATTAACCAGTTCCTGAAATCCGAGATGGAAAATTGTTTTGTTATTGCAGCCGGTAAAACTATAACCTATGTATTCTTCAAGATCCGGGTTGGATAAGTTGTTGGCAAACTCATACAATTCTGAAATATAGCTGAAGCTGATGTAGTAATCCCCGCTTAGTGAACGGCAGTTATAAAAAGAGTATTCCAGGGCATCATCGGAATAGAGATCTCGAAAACCCTTTGTCTGCAGAGTGGATAACTGTTCGCATTCGCTAAATGTGTTTTCCAAGCTGAAATAGAAATATCCCTCGTTTATGACACTCTTTAAATTTTTGCACCCTTCAAACATATGGGAGGAGGTATCCGACCCAGGTTCCGTATTTGTGGATGGAATGTTGATGAGCTCGAATTGTTCCAAAGAAATACATCCAGAGCATATGCCCTGTAGCCACAAACCTGCATAGTCGTTGAGACCGTCTGCATTGACTGTAACTTTCTGTAAAAGCGGACAGTCGCTAAAACAATAGGCGTAGTCGACTTGTTCTGTCATCTGACTGTCATTTATTACGATTTCAGCGCTGGTAACGGAAGTAGAATTAAAAGCGCCAGCAAAATCAGTGACCGTATTTGGCAGGTCAGACCAGTTAACTTCGGTCATACCAGTACATCCGAAAAAGGTATAACGCAGACTTGTCAGATTGGCCGGAAGTGCCGGAATACTTGTAAGACCCGTTCTGGAGAAAGTATGGCTTAGCTTGGTAACAGTTTGGGGAATATTTTCTACGGAAACCAGGTTGCTGCAATAAGAAAACATGTTTGAAAGATCTGTCATCGCACAGTCATTGGTGAATATGACTTTTGAAATATCTTGGTTATCCCCAAAATAGTACTCATAATCATAGATCAGCTTGTCACCTGAGCCGGAAATCGTTAGTACACCGTTTTCCAGTGTGTACGAAATCGTGTTTCCGTTTTCGCACGGAAGGGTTCCGCTGGCGGGAATCGGCTGTTCGCTAGCGTCCTCCATTAGCTGCATTGGTTTAAGGGAAGTTGCTTCATAAGAAGCTTGTTCTTCCGCTTGTTTCTGTAGTTTTTCCTGTGTTGTCATCGCTTTTGCGTCCACGGTATTTCCGAGGCCGAGGGCAAGAACGAGTGTACAGACAGGCAGGATCCATTTTTTCATAATCAATTGCTCCCTTTCTTAGTAAAATTCTTCCTCATTATAACATACCCGAACGGAAATGTACAGAAAAACCGGAAGATGCGTGGGGTAAACATTTCTATAAAATTGAAAAAGGTGTTTCTATTTCGAAGGGAAGCTGTTATAATAAATGCTGGGGAAATGAGTATCTGATTCCCATTTACTTCCATGAAACAGAGAAGGAGGCTGTGAAGATGCAAAAAAAGAAGGCATTGATCATTCTGGCGTCCGCTTCGCCGCGAAGAAGAGAACTTTTGGGTATGATCTGTCATGATTTTTCGGTTATTGTTTCCGAGTGTGAGGAGATCGTTTCCAGCACGGTACCGGAAGAGGTGACGATCGAATTATCGAAACAAAAAGCACAGGCTGTGGCGAAAGGCCGGGCCAACGCGGTCGTGATCGGCGCGGATACAGTCGTGAGTATTGATGGAGAGATTCTGGGGAAACCGAAAGACCGGGAAGATGCCTGCCGGATGCTGCGCATGCTGAGCGGGAGGACGCATCAGGTCAGTACGGGAGTGACGATCCTGCAGACCGGTGCGGACGCGAATGTGAAGGGAGAGAGCCGTTTTGCCGAAACGACGCTGGTTCATGTCGCGCCGCTCAGTGAGTCGGAATTGGTTTCGTATCTCGACACCGACGAGCCGTACGACAAAGCGGGCGCCTATGGAATCCAGGGGATGTTTGGGAAATTTATTACCGGCATCAAGGGCGATTACAACAATGTGGTCGGACTACCGGTACATAGGCTGTATGAAGAGTGGAAAAAAATGTCTTGACAGAAGGAGTTCGATATTGTATAATGAAATACGGTTGCGAGGGAAGCGGCAACCGTGAGATGCGCGAGTGGCTCAGTTGGTAGAGCACAACCTTGCCAAGGTTGGGGCCGCGGGTTCGAGTCCCGTCTCGCGCTTTGCGACGAATCGTCATAGACGGTTCGTTTTTTTCTTTATAGGAAATTCCGACTTTTTGTGGCACAAAGAAAAGCGTATATTCATC
>CAJUTR010000033.1 GCA_910589665.1 uncultured Eubacterium sp.
GTTTTTTCTGGGTCGCGTTTTTCGGGGATGTGGTCGTCTTGAGAGTCGCCATCCTACCCTTCGGAATGGAAAGTGTCTTCTTTGAAATACGTACAGTTTCCTTATATTTCGGATAAACCTTCTGCATCTGGCCGTTTCTCATCTCCAGTTTCCAGTTGGCTCCATCCCAGTTGCACTGTACTTTACTTTGCACTGCTACCTTCGTTACAGGTTTACCTATCTTGACTGTAATCGTAGCTTTTTTCTTTTTGTTCTGCGCAGAAGTTACTGTGATCTTTGCAGAACCCTTGCTCTTGCGTGCTTTGACAACACCTTTCGAGTTTACGCTTACAATTGATTTTTTGCTTGATTTGTATGTAAGCTTCTTACTCGCTTTTTTCGGTGATACAGAAGCACTCAGTTTTTTTGACTGTCCTTTTTTCAGCACCAGTATACCAGAACTGCCCACCTTAACCCCGATCGCAACTTTTTTCACTTTAGCTGCCGCCTGGGATTCAGTAGATGACACAGCCAAAGACGTAACGATCATGGCAAACGCCAGGAAAAATGTCACGACTTTTCTGAAATACGTAGATGACTGTTTACTGATCTGTCGCATCAAAATACCTCCTATAATTCTTTGCTTTTGTGGGCAAAGCGCAGTATGTCCACAATGAAATTACACTCATTATACCACCACTCACCATATTATGCAAGGTGATTTTTGTTTTTTTCGCCGGCCGGCGTTCTCCATTTCTTAACATTTTTAACAAATTGTTAAGAAATTTTAAGTTCTGCTTTTCCCCTTTCTTATCTTTACAACTTACACTATAAAGAATTATTTTGTCATTCTTGTGACATCTATTTTTTATTTTGAACCAAAATAAGGAATCGGCATTGACTTTCTGCCCGCATTCCTTATAATATGATATCAAGGGGCATCTTGTGCAGAGCAATTCATAAAACCGCGGGGAAAATGTATTTGTTCCCAGCATTACATACATCGTTAGGAGATTTTGATCATGAACACAGACAACCAATTATTAGAAGCCATTAATAGGTACTTTCCCGTGGAACAGCGCGGAATACAGAGTTATTCCGCGCTGACCCTCGCATATCTCGGAGACGCCGTATATGAAATCATCATACGGACGCTCATCGTGGAAAACCATCTCGGCAGGGTGAAATCACTCCATAAACAATCCAGCCGTCTCGTAAATGCCAAGGCGCAGGCAACCCTCATGGCTTCCATCCAGGAATCTCTTACCGAAAAAGAATGTTCCATATATAAAAGAGGACGGAACACAAAATCACATTCCGTCGCCAAAAACGCAGAGGTACATGATTACCGGATCGCCACTGGTTTCGAGACGCTTATGGGATATTTATACCTGAACGGCGAAATGGAGCGATGCCTCCAGCTCATCAAGCTGGGACTTCCCTCCATTTTATGATTCCACATCGCCTAAAAACCAACTTTCGTGCGAAGGCTGAAAAACAATTCAAAGACAGGAACCACGCCAAAAAAGTTAGGAAACAATAAAACAGCCGCGCAAAATAAACTTATGACCGTGATACATAACGCGAACCGCAGCCTGCTCATCGGGATACATACCGATAGCAGCACGCCAAAACTCACCGCGCCGCCCGCCAGCAGGTTCAGGGTGGATACAGCTACCTCTCCAAACCCAAAAAACATATTGAGAAACGCAATTGCTGCCAGAGTCCCTGTAAGGACGAGCGCCGCCGGAAGGGAGATACGCAGGACATTTCGCAAAAAACCTCTAGGAATCGTATCCTCATGCCGCTCGAGGGCAAGGACAAAACTCGGTATGCCGATCGCCGTCCCGCCAATCAGACTGAGCTGGATCGGTATGAACGGATACGACTGTCCGATGATGATAAACAGCACGCAGAGCATGATAGAATAAAGCGTCTTCGTCAAATACAGCGCACTGACACGCTCAATATTGGAAATGATCGTTCTTCCTTCATTGACGATTTCTTTCATAGACGAAAAATCCGAATCGAGCAGAACAATGTGCGCGCTCTGCTTCGCCGCATCACTCCCCGATGCCATCGCAATCCCGCAGTCCGCATCTTTAAGCGCAAGTACGTCATTGACGCCATCCCCCACCATACCAGTCACAAGATCCCCTGCTTCAAACGCCTTTACGATCAGCCTCTTCTTTTCTGGCGACACCCGCCCAAATACCGTATAATTTTTTACTTCCTGACGAAGCTCCTCGATATCATCTGGCAACTCCCTCGCATCCACATATCGTTCAGCTCCCTCCAGTCCTGCGCGTTTCCCTACGATAGAAACGGTCAGGGGGTTGTCTCCCGAGATAATTTTAATCTCTACGTCTTTTTCCCGAAAAAAGCGGAACGTTTCCGCCGCATCATCTTTGATGATATCCGATAACACCACGAGTGCAACCGGCTCTTTTTCCATGAGCAGCAAAACCCGCATTCCCTCAGCAGAAAAATGTTCCGCCTTCCGAATCGCCGTGCGGTCGTCGGTCAGATACTCCGGTGCCCCCAGACAGTATTGCTTTTCCGTCCCATTCTCCCGAACCGTAATCCCCATGAACTTCCGCTTGGAACTAAATGGTATCCGCTCAATGATCTCCCTTTTACGCGTATCCTCAAAATATCTACGAAGCGCGTCTGTCGTGGCGTTTGTTTCTTCAAACGCGTAAGACATGCACTCCATCACTTCCTGCACCTTATTCCGGCTGCAGTTGCCATCCAGCATCTCAACCTGCTCCACCTTCAATTCGCCTGTCGTGATCGTTCCCGTCTTATCCAGGCAGAGCACATTGACTCTGGCAAGCGCCTCTATAGCCTCCATCTCCTGAACGAGCGCGTTCTTTTTCGCTAGTCTTCCCACGCCGAGAATAAATGAAATACTCGTGAGAAGCACAAGCCCTTCTGGAATCATGCCAAGCACGCCCGCCACTGTATTCACGATAGAATCTGAAACCGTATTCTGCGCCACGTTGCGTTGGATGAAATATAACGCCAGTCCGATCGGAATGATCGCGTATCCTACATATTTAATAATGCGCTTGATCGCAATCTGCATCTCAGAAGTCGCGCGCCTCTTTGTCTTCGCTTTTTTCACCAGCTGCGTGGCATAATTATCCTCTCCGACATGAATGACACGAGCCGTCCCCGTTCCCGCCACCACATGACTGCCGGAATACAACATATCCCCCATTTTTTTCAAAACTGCTAAGGATTCTCCAGTCAAAAGCGATTCGTCAATCTCCATCCCCTGGGATTCCAGTGTTTCACAGTCGACAGGGATTTGATCCCCGATGGAAAATCGAACTGTATCTCCGATCCGCAGTTGTTCCACCGGAACTTCCCTTACCACTCTTGCCCCCTCAACGCTGTTTTTCTGCTCTGCACCATCGCCGTATGACCTCTCCGCCAATCGCTCCGCATGTACTTCCTCCGGCACTATCAATTTAGCCTTTGTCGCTGTCACGACCGAAAGCGCATCGATCAGTTTTTTCACCTTACATTCCTGTATGGTCCCTATCAGCGCGTTCGTAATGACAATGCCCATAAACAGCATATTCTTCTGCTGTCCGGAAAAAACGATGAGTGATGCTAAAACAAGATTTAAGAAATTAAAATAGGTAAATGTATGAGAAGCTATGATTTCCCATTTTGTCTTTGAGGCATCCATCCGACTTCCTCCAAAAAATCAAGGATTTTCCTATAAAAGTGAAAAAGGAACACGAATCGTGTTCACTTTTATTTTTCTTTTCACATATCTTTTACGTAAAAGCTAGCGACGGGAATCGAACCCGTGACCTCTTCACTACCAATGAAGTGCGCTACCGACTGTGCCACGCCAGCTTATTTTTACCCTACCCTTATATATTAACAGAGCATCCACTGAATGTCAATAATAAATCCTCACTTAATTTTCTCCCCCAGTTTTTTCTTGATCCTCTGAAGCGCATTGTCAATTGATTTCGGCGTCTTCCCTAAACAGCCCGCAATTTGCTGATAATCCATGCCATCAATATACAAATTAACGACGCTTTGTTCAAAACAGCTCAGATACTCCCGGATATATTCCTCGATCTTCCCCACCCGTTCCCGGTCGATCAGAATATCTTCCGGATTGGAGATGCCAGTCCGTTCCAGCGTTTCCCCCAGCGTCTGTCCTGTTTCGCCCGTTATTTCATCTCCCCCTACCGGGACGTCGAGCGAAATATAGCAGTTGAGCGGCGTATTTTTCAGCCGGTTTGCTCCCTTTACCGCATTATACAGCTGGCGTTCGATACACAGGTTCGCGAACCGGAGAAAGGAACTCTCTTTTTCCTCCTGAAAATCACGGACCGCTTTATAGAGCCCGATCATACCCTCCTGGATCAGGTCGTCGTTATCCCCGCCGATCAGATAGAGCGCCCTCGCCTTTTTCCGCACGAGATTTTTATATTTCTCAAGCAGGAAATCCACGCCGGACGTATCCCCATCTCGGATCCCGCTTATGATCTCTTCATCAGACAAAACCTCATATTTCTCCATACCTTCCTCCCGCGCACAGCAAACGGTCTACGAATATTTACGCTGACGGACGATTTCAAACGCTAAAACCCCCGCCGCCACCGATGCGTTCAATGAATCAATATCGCCCGCCATCGGAATACCAGCCGTGTAATCACAGTGTTCCTTTACGAGCCTCGATACGCCGCTTCCCTCGTTTCCGACCACAAGGCCGATCGCTCCTGTCAGATCATGCCGGTACATGACCTCGCCTTCCATATCGGCACAGACGAACCAAAGCCCTTTTTCCTTCAGCTGCTCCATCACGGCAGACAGATTTGTCACCTTCGCCACTGGCGTGTAGTGGATCGCGCCCGCCGACGCCTTCACCGCTGCCGAAGTCAGTCCTACCGCCCGCCGCTTCGGAATGATAACGCCATGCGCGCCGGAAAGATTCGCCGTACGGATGATAGCGCCAAGATTATGCGGATCCTCGATTCCATCGAGCAGGAACAAAAATGGATCCTCCTCCCGCTCTTTGGCAAACGCCAGCATATCATCCACGGAACTGTACGCGAACGCTGATAACTGCGCGATCACGCCCTGATGTTTGCCGTCCTCGCTCATATGATCCAGCCGTTCCTTTGACACAAAATCCACGATCACCTGGGCGCGCTTCGCCTCCCGGACGATCGTTGCCACCGGCCCATCCTGACAGCCCTTTAACACAAATACACGCTCCACGAGCTTTCCCGCCCGAAAAGCTTCTAACACACTGTGCCTGCCTTCGATCTGATTCTCCATAGCCATGACGGCACCCTCCTTCTACATGCTGTATTTCTCCCACTCTGCCGTCAAACGTCTCTTATCGCACACGTTCCTCAGCCGCACGCTAGGTGATGTCGTTGATATACACCCGTAACTCTTCCGCGCCGCGCGGTTCCACTAGCTCCCGCAGCATGATCGACGGCTTATGTTCCGTTTTTCTAATCATACCTGCCCCTTCTACCCGATCCAGGAATTGCCCGTCGCTGAACATGATCTCTTCCGCGTTCCCATTCGCCAAAAAACCGCAGATCGTCTCCACTGCCTCTTGACCGTCTGACTCCGCACAGATCAGTTCCGTCACGTCATATTGCCCTTCCTCATATGTATAAGCAGCGATACCACGCACCGCCGAGTTCTCCCGCAAGACAAGGACGTTCCCGCACAGAGCCTCCATCTCTTTCTGCACGCGCTCATAGTAGGCCGTACTCCGCTTCATATACAGGTCAAACCCTGATGAAGCCAAAAGATCGGCGGCAAAATCTGCCGCCTTCATTTTCTCATCTTCTGTCAGTTCTATAAAGCAGTTCACCTCATATTGCCCACACACGTTTTCGACCCCGGACACTACAAGCTGTTTCCGGTACTGGACGCCACGGAATCCAAACGGCTCATAGATCTTCTCATCCGCCGGACATAAAAACGCCAGATCACACCCGCGCTCCTCCGCTTCTAAAAGTCCCTGTTCCAAAAGCATCCGCATATACCCCCGCCGCCGGTGAGACGCCTCCGTCGCCACACCTACGATATAGGGACAGATGCACTCCTTCCCCCGGTACAAGACCTCATAAGGGGTAAAAAACACCATGCTCACAAGAGAGCCGCCGTCATATTTTGAATATATACGGCTCCGCCCTGCTTTTTCTTTAAAATAATACGAAATATACTGGTCTGTATCACCAAACGCCGCTTTCCACAATTCCTTATGGTTCATACAACCACCCTCTGCTGACTTATTCTAATAGGCAGACCGCCTGACACGATATTCCCGATTTGTCGCCGGTAAAACCGAGCCCCTCTTCCGTCGTGGCTTTCACACAGATCCGATCAACGTCCACCGCGAGCGTGTCCGCGATATTCTGCCGCATCTGCTCGATAAATGGCGCCAGTTTTGGCTCCTGCGCCACGATAACAGCATCCACATTTCCCATTTTATATCCTTTTCCCTCCAAAAGCACAGCCGCGCGCTTCAAAAGCCGCAAGCTGGAAACTCCTCGATACCGCTCATCCGTATCCGGAAAATGCCTGCCGATGTCTCCCATCGCCGCCGCTCCAAACATAGCATCCATGATCGCGTGCAGAAGTACATCCGCGTCCGAATGTCCGACCAAACCGCATTCGTGCTCGATCTCCACGCCTCCTAACACCAGTTTCCTTCCTTCCTCCAGTCTGTGTACATCATATCCAATTCCGATTCTCATGCCGTTCCTTCCTTTCTTACTTCTATCGTATGTTTAGTGAATCAATAGAAAAAAAAGCCTTGAACAGACAAGGCTTGTACATAGCGGGAAAGGGATTTGAACCCCCGACACCACGGGTATGAACCGTGTGCTCTAGCCAACTGAGCTATCCCGCCAAAATGCCATATAAATAATATGGCGATTTATTATGAAACTGCTGTGACCACGATCGACAAGCCTTCCACTTAGCCTATCGTGATTTAAGAATAAAATGGGACCTATAGGGCTCGAACCTATGACCCTCTGCTTGTAAGGCAGATGCTCTCCCAGCTGAGCTAAGATCCCATTTGCTTGCTTATCAGCAGCACCGAAATTTATTATATAAAATCAATCATTATTTGTCAAGCTTTTTTCAAGAATTTTATATATTTTTTTGAATATTATAAAAACAGCGCCATAAAAGTCCCTTTTGCCACCACGCTCAGTGTAGCCATGATCACACCAGCCAGTAGGACGCCGCCCATGCTCGCCAGAATGCTGGACTTAAAATCCATATCCAAAAGACTTGCCGCAAGAGTACCCGTCCATGCGCCCGTACCAGGAAGCGGAATCCCTACAAACAGGAGAAGCGCTACAAAAAGTCCTTTGCCTGCCTTTTCCTGAAGTTTTTTCCCGCCTTTTTCCCCTTTTTCCAAACAGAAACTGAAAAATTTTCCGATCACCGGTTTATCTGCCCCCCACACAAGAATCTTTCTTGCAAAGAAATAAATAAACGGCACTGGCAGCATATTTCCCAGGATCGCAAGCGGAAATGCGATATGCAGAGGAATGTTCCACACAACGGAATATGGGATCGCTCCCCTCAGCTCGATCAGGGGTACCATAGATATTAAAAATACAAGTAAATAGTGTAACATTTTTCTTTTTCCTTTCTTCCTATATTTTGATGTTTATGTTACTTCACACAATGAAATGCGGATTTCCCCGTCCTCGGCAAATTCGATCACGGCATACGTAGGAACGAATCCACTCTGCCTCGGCCTTGAAATACTGCCAGGGTTCAAAACGGTCAGCGTGGAAGACTGTTCCAAAAATGGGACGTGGGTGTGGCCGTACAACACGATATCAGCGCCCTGTTCCATCGCCCAGTATTTTAACATATCAACCCCGGAATTCACATGCTGGCGGTGCCCATGAGTCAACGCTACACTGTGTCCGTGCAGTTTTACCACCTGAAACGCCGGTGCCCGGGATGACCAATCACAGTTTCCCCTCACGATGTACGTAGGGCCCTGGATGGAAGCGCGTAGCCTGTCCTCTCCGCTCTCCATGTCACCCAAAAAGAACAAACCGGCAATACTGTCTGTTTGCTGCGCAATGATCTCGAGCATCCTCTCATGATGCCCATGCGAATCGCTAAACACCAAATATTTTGCCATACACCTCACCTTTATTCATTCCCCGTTCAGCCTTTCCACCATTTTCCGCAGCGCAATCCCCCGATGGCTGATCTTATTTTTTTCTTCTGGTTCCATCTCACCGGTCGTACAGCCGCGCTCTGGCAGATAAAAGATCGGATCATACCCAAAGCCGTTCGTTCCTTTCGGCTCATATGCCAGCATTCCCTCGATGACTCCCCTCGTCGTCTCCAATCTTCCGTCCGGATAGGCGCAGGCGATCGCACAGACAAAACGCGCCGTCCGCTCTTCTTCCTTCGCTTGTTCGCATCGTTTGAGAATTTCAGCATTCTTAATTTCGTAAGAAGTATCTTCGCCTAAATATCGTGCGGAATATATTCCCGGCTCGCCGCCCAGATAATCCACCTCAAACCCCGAATCATCGGCTAGTACCATCTCGTTGGTCTGCTGGCAGATGGCTTTCGCCTTGATCTGCGCATTTTCCTCAAATGTTTTCCCATCTTCGACGATATCGGTATGTATATCCAAATCCTTCAATGAATATACCTCATATCCATCCCCCAATATCTGCCGTATCTCATTAACTTTTCCTTCGTTATTCGTCGCAAAAATGAGTTTCCTTCCCATCGCGCCCTCCTTACAACCTCTCAATCATGTTTTTGCTTCGGCGGCTTTAGACCCATGTACTGATACAGATATGTCTTCATCATTCCATTATAGATTTTGCGGTTCTTCCCTGCCTTCTTTCCGATCGACCTCTGCGCGTCCTCATATCCACTTAAAAGAAAAAACGACCACGTCTCATTCTCGTTTATGATGTTCCCGATCGAACGGTAGAGCATGGACATCTCATCCTTAGAAGAAAGCCGCTCCCCATAAGGGGGATTGGTGATCACAAAACCGTATTTTTTCGGCGAACGGAAATTTAAGATATCGCGCTGCTGAAAATGGATCTGCCCTTCCACACCGGCCAGTTCTGCGTTGGCTCTCGCCATCTTTATGGCTTCGGCATCGACGTCAAATCCCTGGATCACCGTTTCCACATCATCCTCTACGAGATCCATCGCCTCCTGGCCCACCTCATACCACTCCTTCTTCGGTATCAGGTTTGTCCAATGTTCTGCCAAAAATGACCGGTTCAGTCCCGGAGCCATATGTTTGGCAATCATCGCGGCCTCGATCGGTATCGTCCCGCTCCCGCAAAAAGGATCTACGAGAACCCGGTCACGCTTCCACGGCGACAAGAGGATGATGGCGGCGGCAAGCGTTTCCGTCAGCGGTGCTGGCGCGGTAAATTTCCGATACCCCCGCTTATGAAGGGAAACGCCTGTCGTATCCAGTCCGACCGTGACAAGATCTTTCCGGATGCTGATGCGCAGCGGATAATCCGCCCCATCTTCGGAAAACCAATCCGTGTGGTACGTCTTTTTCAGGCTTTCCACCATCGCTTTTTTCACGATACGCTGAATATCCGACGGACTGAACAGCTTGCTGCTCACGGAAGAAGCTTTTGTCACCCAGAATTTCCCGTTTTCTGGTATATACGCATTCCAGGGGATCGCTTTCACACCCTCAAACAATTCATCAAAGGTCTCCGCCCGAAACTCTGCTACTTTAAGCAGAATCCGCTCCGTCGTCCGTAAAAAAATATTGGCGCGGCAGATCCCCTCGGCGTCCGCGATAAACGTCACTTTCCCATTATCCACTGCGGAAATCTCATAGCCGAGTTCCAATATCTCCCGTTTCAATACTGCTTCCATCCCAAAATGGCATGGCGCGATCAATTCATACGTATTTCTTTTCATCCGCCGCCGTTCTTCCTTTCCTTCCTAAATCTGCTGTCTGCCGCTTGACCCGCAATGATCCTGCGCCGCGCGCCAGACGCAGTACCCCTGATATCCTCCGGCAATACTTATGGCAAAGTATCCCTGTTTATTCATTTCCTTTGCCGCGTACATACTCTGATTTCCCCGCTCACAATAAAAAATTACCGTAGTATAGCGGTGTGTCCACGTTTCTTTCTCGATCTGCCACTTCTCATACGGTATGTTTTTCGCCCCGCGAATGTGGCCTTTTTGATAATCTTCTTCATCCCGTAAATCTATGAGGATCGTCCCCGGCTTTTTCATGATCGTTTCGAGATCCCGGATCGGTATGATCGAAAAACTCATAATCATCACGTTCTTTTTTTCTTACATCTTATGACAGTATTATGTATTTTGTGACAATTGTACAATACAAGCCGTCTCCTAACGGGGACGGCTTGCAGACACTATTAATTCTTCGACTGGTTTTTACAACCTGAAGCATTCCGGCAGTTAGAACATTTCGAATCATTCTTCGTGCTGTTTGAAGACGTATTCGACGAACTATTCCGTGTACTGTTCGAAGAGCTATTCGAAGAATCATTCGATGAACTATTCTTCGAATAGTTCTTTGTGCTGTTCTTTGTCGAATTCTTCGAATTATTGGTGCCATTTGTACTATTTTTCTCATCGTACTCATCCAAGAAATTCTTAGCCATAGTTTATTTCCTCCTGTTATGAACTTTTTTGTTACAGGATTAGTATGGCTTTTTTCATTCGGGTTATTCCGTCAAGCTTTTCCAACAGAACCAAATAATTCCATCTTTTCTTTTACGGTTGCCCGAATCGCATCCGCGCCGGGAGCCAGGAGTTTACGCGGGTCAAAACCCTTTCCTTCCTGGTCCTTTCCTGACTCGATATATTTACGTGTCGCTTCGGCAAACGAAAGCTGGCACTCGGTATTTACGTTGATTTTTGATACGCCGAGACTGATCGCTTTTTTGATCATATCTTCTGGAATTCCTGTGCCTCCGTGAAGAACTAACGGCATATCGCCTGTCAGCTTCTGAACGGCATCCAGCGTCTCAAAACTAAGACCTGCCCAGTTTTCCGGATATTTTCCGTGAATGTTTCCGATTCCAGCTGCAAGCATCGTCACGCCAAGATCCGCGATCATCTTACACTCATCCGGATCCGCGCACTCGCCGGCTCCGACAACGCCGTCTTCCTCGCCGCCGATGGAACCTACTTCCGCCTCGATCGACATGCCTTTTTCATTGCAGACAGCTACGAGTTCTTTCGTTTTCGCAACATTTTCCTCGATCGGATAATGAGAACCGTCGAACATAATGGAAGAAAATCCTGCCTCGATACAAGCCTTCGCGCCTTCATAACTGCCGTGATCCAAATGAAGCGCTACCGGCACCGTGATCCCGAGTTCTTCGAGCATTCCGTTTACCATACCAACAACTGTCTTGTAACCGCACATATACTTTCCAGCACCTTCCGATACGCCAAGTATAACCGGGGATTTCAATTCCTCTGCCGTGAGAAGGATGGACTTCGTCCACTCCAGATTGTTGATATTAAACTGTCCAACTGCATATTTTCCTGCTTTTGCTTTTGTAAGCATTTCTTTTGCTGAAACTAACATGTGATGATTCCTCCATTCTTTTTTGTGATTTTTCTATTATAAATGTTCGCCAAACCGCACGCAGATACACTATCTTCCACAACAGTGCTTATACTTCTTACCGCTTCCGCAAGGACACGGATCATTTCTTCCAATTTTCGGTTCTTCGTGCCGGATCGTGCCGGAGTTTTTCTGCTCACGGTACAGTTCCTTCTGGCGTTCTTTTGTGAGTATCTCATCCCACTGCGGCAGCGTATATAACCACTCCGCCTCGCAGCCCACCATATTATAATACAGCTTTTCACAATCAATCTCCAGTCGAACGACCGTGTCCTTCTCCATCGTATCGATTGGATTCGGCTCTTTTAAGCTGTCATTGATCCCATCTAAGAAGCCAACCATCATAGAAAGAGGCACTTCATATTTACCTGCCAGATCCTCCACCGTTCCCTCAACGATTTCTTCTGGATTTGCCAGGAGTTTTTCGTAAATACCTTTTTCTAGCTGAAAATACTCACTCCAAAGCTTCTCTCCTTCTTTGGAATTCTGCATTTCTTCTGAATACGCATATTCTCGCCATTCTTTCAATAACGCCATTGTTCTTTCCCTCCTCCGTCTTTTCTATGCGTGATTCCATCCCACAAACATGACTATTGTATCACACATCACGCGTATAGGCAATATCATTTCAAATACGAATCAATTCCATCCGCGATCCCTTTCGCCATTTTTTTCTGATATGCTGCTGTGGCCATCTTCTTATCCTCGGACGAATTACTCATAAACCCCATTTCGATAATGGTCACAGGTACCGTACACCAGTTGATCCCTGTCATCGTATCCGTATACATAACGCCCCGGTTTCCCGCCCCCGTCGCGCTGCAGAATGCCTTCAGCACCTTTTTGCTTAATTTTTGGCTCGCCTTGCGGATCTTTTTACTCAAATACTGATTTTTATTGGTTGGTGCAATCGTCAGCGCCCCGCTCACAGACGAAGATTCCGAAGAATTCGCATGGATGCGGATAAACGCGTCTGCCCCGGCTCTATTTGCAACCTTCGCCCGCTCCACATTGGAAATATCAATGTCATGTTTCGTGCGGACCATCACGACTTTATAACCTCTGGCTTTTAATTCTTTCTTTAATTTTTTCGCCACTTTCAGATTCAACTTATATTCGGGCGTTCCCGTTGAACACCCCGAAGTCCCGGATGTAACTTTCGCCTTCATCGTCTTTGACCCCGGGCCGTTTGGCTCTTTCGCGGAATTTCCTTTTGACTGATGGCCGGCGTCGATGACGACCACCTTCTGTTCAGATTCCTGGTCATCTTTTTTAGCTGCTTGTGCCTCATTCCCGAACGGCTGCAAGGCAGCAGCCAAAAGCAGTAAAACGGCTGTTCCACATCTCATACTGTTTTTTATATTTATTTTTCTATTTGTCTCCATTCTATATACCTCCTGAACGCGTTTGAACCATCAAGCTAAAATGGTGTGGCTACTGTTTCCAATAGCCACACCATGTAATGCGGAGTATGGGACTTGAACCCACACGTCTCAGAGACACATGATCCTTAGTCATGCCTGTCTGCCAATTCCAGCAACTCCGCATGCAATATAAAGTTGTTCCTCAACACTGCTTGACTATTGTAACAGATTTTGAAGCAGTTGTCAAATACTTTTTTATTGCTTTTTGTCATTCTATTTATTTTGCATAGTCCTTCACAAACCAATTCAACAGTTCTGAATTCTGTTTCGTGATCCTTCCCAACTGCGAGTGCGGCAGCGGACACGCCACCGTACCCGTCTCCACCGTAACATTCGGAATTTTTTTCTCATAGATCAGCCAGTCCCCAAATCCCCCATTCGGGTCCGTGCTGATCGATTTCGGCATCAGACGATAGTTGGTAAATGAGTTCACCTTTTTCGCCAGCGCGCTCTGACGTTCATAGAGCGGCGCGTTCGACTCCACATTGTAATTCCAGTAAAGGATGCTTCCCATCGAATGGTAGTTTAGCACGCCTTTGATACCAGAAAGCCCATTGATAAAGCGAATCATCGCTTTCGTCTCTTTCTCAGAAGCCGCCTTCTCTCCCGGATATGTGATCCCATCCGGTTTTTTGGACTTCCCTTTCGGATTCCACCCGCCAGGGAAATTAAAGTTCAAGTTCACGCCGCGCGCGTTTCCTTTCCACGTCCGCGAAGACGATTTTGTTTTTTTGCACTGTTTTTGAAGCTTTTTTGAATGGATCGCGCCAAAACCGGATTGGGAAATGGATACGCCGTCCGGATTGATCATCGGCACCACATACAGGCACACATGGTTCAGCGTCGATTTATAATCCCCGTACAGCCGCAGGATTTCCTCACATTTACGCACGATCATGAGCGGATTCAGCCACTCCCTCGCATGGATCCCCGCATCGATCACGATCTTTCTGCCGGCAGAAGGATTTCCTATCCGCAGGCACCAGATCGATCTCCCGTCCTCGCTGCTCCCGATGCTCCGCAAAGACGCTTTCCCTCTGTACTTGGATGAGATTTCCCTCAGATCAGCCGTCATATCTTCATACGTATAAAGCGTATCTTTGTCATTTACGATCCAAGGCTCTTCTTTCACTGTGATCTTTGTTTTGATCGCATTTCGAGCTGATTTTTTAACTTTTGCCGTGATGACTGCCGTTCCTGTTTTCCTCGCCGTAATGATGCCTTTTTTATTGACAGATGCTACCTTGGGATTTGATGATGTGATCTGTATGTTCTTCCACGAATAATTATATGCAACTGCTGCCGTTTTTCCCTGATATACGACATGCCCAGGCACTTTTTTTGTGTACAGGCGGGGCGCAAAATAAATGTACGCATAAATACTTTCTCCCGAATCCACTGATGTCATACGCACGATCGCGTACTGTTTATGATCTTTTGCTTTGTCCCGGCAGGTCACTTTTCCGTCCCTCGTCACTTTTACTTTTCCGGTTCGCACATCTTTTTTGCTTTTTCCTCCAGTCAGTTTATAGGTGCACTTTTTCGACGGCTTTAGCTTAACCTCGTCGGTGGCGTACGCATTGATGTGATAAATTTTTTGTTTGTTTACTTTCCCATACCCGATGCCTTTCTGTCCACCTTTCGAGAGTTTCGCGCCAGGGTTTTTCAATACCAGCGGCGACGACGGAGGTGCGGAAGGACGAAAGGACGCCGTCGGCGTTTCCGGCTTTTCGACTGGCGGCTCCACCGGCTGTATGCCGGGTACTTCCGTCGGCTGACCAGCGGGTACGTTCGTCGGCAACACGCCCGGCACATCCGGCTGCAGCGCACCCAGTTCATTTGTCGGCCCCACTTCCGGTTCACCCATTTTCGGCACGGCCGCCTTATCCGTCAGTTGTCCATCCATGATCTCAGACAGAAGTCTCATCGGTTCTTTTCCCGACAGCTGCCATCGCGTTCCCGTTCTCTCCTGTTTTTCGCACGCGTCAGCCCGTTCTGGCAAGACGCCCGCCAAAACGCAGCACATCAGCAGCCAGACAACAATTCTTCTCGCTTTCCCTACCATCAAAATCCCCCATTCCTGCCGGACACCGCCGGCGATTCCGTGCATGTCCATACACAAAACCCGTTCCGCTTTCTCTGTTGGTCAAAAAAGGATACCTCAGAATCACGAAGTACCCTTTTATCAATTTATATTCTTTTTATCATAAAATAATGTCAAAATTATGCGAGTTTGCTTTTCGCCACATCAACAAGAGTCGCAAACCCATCCGGATCACTGATCGCCATCTCAGAGAGCATCTTACGGTTAATGTCGATCTCCGCCAGCTTTAAGCCGTACATAAATTTACTATAGGAAAGTCCATTGATACGTGCCGCCGCATTGATACGCGCGATCCAAAGCTGTCTGAACTGTCTCTTTCTCTGCTTTCTACCCGTATAAGAAGTCTCCAGAGCACGCATAACAGACTGTTTTGCCACGCGATACTGTTTAGATCTCGCTCCTCTGTATCCCTTTGCTAACTTTAACACTCTGTTATGTTTTTTCTTTGCGTTTAATCCGCCTTTAATTCTAGCCATTTGGTATTTACCTCCTTAATCCGTCCTGACGCCATCAGACATATGGCATGATTTTCTTCATCGTCTTAACATTGGTATCGTCTACCAAAGTTGCTCTTCTGAGTTTTCTTTTTCTCTTCGTCGTCTTCTTTGTCAGGATATGATTCTTATTTGCCTTATTACGAACCAGTTTACCACTTCCGGTCACTTTGAATCGCTTTGCAGCGGCTCTCTTTGTTTTCATTTTCTGATTTGCCATGATTAACCTCATTTCTGCGCTGCTTTTTTCACATAGGTTTGCGGCTGGCAGCGCATAGACACAAACCGTTTTTTCATGCTATATCCTACTTTGCGGCTGTTAAAAACATGATCATGCTTCTTCCTTCCATTTTAGCATCCTTATCGATCACCGCAACATCTTCCAGTTTTTCATAAAAACTGTTTAAAACCCCGCGTCCCACATCCTTATGTGCCATCTCACGGCCTCGGAAACGAAGGGTCACTTTTACTTTGTCACCCTTTGACAGGAATTTGCGGGCCTGATTTGCTTTCGTGTTTAAATCATTCAAGTCAATATTCGGCGACAGACGAATCTCTTTTACTTCGATCGTCCGCTGCTTTCTTTTGGCTTCTTTTTCTTTCCTTGCCTGCTCATAACGGTATTTACCGTAATTGATGATTTTGCACACGGGCGGTTTCGCTCCCGGTGCGACCTTTACCAAATCAAGATCTGCATCCTTCGCCTTTAAATAAGCCTCTTTGGCTGACATAATTCCAAGCTGCTCCCCATCCTGGCCGATCACGCGGACCTCTCTGTCCCGGATCTGCTCATTGATCATTAATTCGCTGATAACGTGCACCTCCAAATGAAAAAAAGATAACTGTTTTTAAAGCAGCTATCCACAGAATACAATCTTTATTCGAAAATCTATTTCCCGTGTATGGACACGAAAACATCCGAAAAAATGGTTGACCATTGACGTGTGATAACAGGAGGCCATGCGACCGGTCTGCTATACGGCAAGGTGAGAGTGGATAACTCTGCTTTTGATACCGAAGGTATTTTAACACATCCACGTGGGTGTGTCAACAATTATTTTCTAATTCTTTGTTATCTTTGTTATATCCTTTGTCAAATCTTTTCATCCTTCTCATTGTGCTCAGCGTTTTGCACGCGGAACTGCTCACCTTTTACGAGCGGGAACCGTACCAACATATCCCCTTTTAGGTTCTCCCTGTGCATATCAACGACCGTGATCTGGTGATTATCATATGTGGTATAGTAGTACAGGCCTTTGCTCGCATTGCAGCAGGAAGTATAGATCGAAATCTCATACTTGCCATCCCCCGCCTCACAGCAGCCCCGCTGCTGTGTCACAGATCCTAGTATATGAAAGAACTGACTGACGCTTTCTTTTTCCCCGCTCCCAGAAAGGGAATTCATTTTCACAAATGACGCCCGGATAAATCTCGATCGGGAAGACAGATCGCCCGGGAGGCCGATCGCTCCCATACCCCGGCTGTAATGTTCGAGGGGAATTGCCGGCGCAAACGTGTTGCGCGGCTCTTTGGCAGAGAGTCCCATATACGAGTCCAGTCCCGCCAGTTGGATGTGAAACGGCGGGTTGTTCGTCAATACGCCGACCGGATTGTCGTAGATGTGAATACCGTCTTCCACCGACTCTACCGTGATCGACCCGCTCTGATCCGAGATGATCCAGTGCAGATCCGCCACAGGGAGATTGTCGCTAAACGGCGTATTCAATAGATTTATTTTTTCCACCGACCGCCTCGCCTCATCCAGTGTCGCGCATTGCCCTAAGATCCATGGTATAAACTCAAACTGGGCAATGTTGTCCATTCCATCCACATGTTCGCGGTAAACGGCGTGTCCTGGAAAATTGAGGCCGGCCATCGCCAGCCCCTTTTCATTTACCGCATCATAATACAACGGGTAATCCTGAACTACATATGCCATACCGATCATCGCGTAGTGAGCCGGAACACACTCTCTTTCTAAATAGTGAAACGGGAAATTTCCCGGTGTAACCGTCACTTCTTCTACATAAGAATGCTCGTAGTCCAATGTGCGCCCAAAATAGAAATCGTTCGTTTTATAAGTTACTGCTGTACACATGATCATTCTCCCTTCCACAGCGCCAGCCAAAAACGGCGTTCTGCGACAAGTTCTTACAATCAGTGTAACCAGTTTCACCCTTTGTCATTCAGAAAAAATACAGGAACCGACAACTGGGCTCGTTTACAATTTCTTTACGAACAGACAGCGGATCGCATTCAGTACGGCAAGGACCATCACGCCCACATCCGCAAAGATCGCCAGGTACATATTCGCAATACCAAACGCCCCCAGGATCAGGCAGGCAAATTTTACGCCTAATGCCATCGTTATATTCTGATACACGATCCGCAGGCACTTTCTGGAAATTTTGATCGCCTTGGAAATTTTCATCGGATCGTCATCCATCAGCACAATGTCCGCCGCTTCAATGGCTGCATCTGACCCCATCGCTCCCATCGCGATCCCAATATCCGCGCGGGACAGCACGGGAGCGTCATTGATGCCGTCCCCCACAAAAGCAAGCTTTGCTTTCGCCGGTTTCGCGCGGAGCAGTTCCTCGACTTTTGACACTTTATCTGCCGGAAGCAGCTCGCTGTACACCTCATTTATATCGAGCGATGCCGCCACCTGCTCTGCCACCTTCCTCGCATCCCCCGTCAGCATCACCGTTTTTTCCACGCCCGCCTCCTTTAAGGCGGATATGGCAGCCTGAGCATGCGGTTTTACCATGTCGGAAATGACGATATGACCGGCATATTTTCCATCAACCGCCACATGAATGATCGTTCCCGTATGATGACAATCCTTATATGGGATACCCAAATGTTTCATCAGCTTATCGTTTCCAGCCGCCACCCCTATGCCGTCGACTTTTGCTATCACGCCATTTCCGCTTATTTCCTGAACATCACTGACACGGGTGCGGTCTGGCTCTCTCCCATAGGCGCGCTGCAGGCTCTTACTGATCGGATGGGAAGACGCGCTTTCAGCCAGCGCCGCATATTCGATCAGTTTTTCATCCTCCATCGTACTGTGATGGATGCCATTTACTTCAAACACGCCCTGTGTCAGCGTTCCGGTTTTATCAAATACGAGATACCGGGTCTTTGATAGGATTTCTAGATAATTCGAGCCCTTTACCAAAACGCCTTCCTGGCTCGCCCCGCCGATCCCAGCAAAGAAACTCAGCGGTATACTGATCACGAGCGCACACGGGCAGCTGATCACGAGAAAGGTCAGCGCGCGGTAGATCCAGACACCCATCTCAGCCGGAACGTCCATAAACAGCAGGCGGATGACAGGCGGCAGCACCGCCAGCGCCAGCGCGCTATAACATACGGCAGGGGTATATAGTTTGGCAAATTTCGAAATAAAGTCTTCGGACCTTGACTTTCGGGAGCTGGCATTCTCCACCAGATCCAGTATTTTCGACACCGTGGACTCCCCAAATTCCTTTTCCGTCCTGATCTTCAGCAATCCCGTCATATTGATACATCCACTGATCACCTCATCCCCGGCTTTTGCCTCCCGGGGCAGGCTTTCTCCGGTAAGGGCACTCGTATCCAGGCTGGACGCCCCCTCCACGATCGTTCCGTCGATCGGCACTTTTTCTCCCGGCTGGACAACGATGACGCTGCCAATGGCTACTTCATCCGGATCAACCTGTTCGAGTTTTCCATCCCGCTCTACATTTGCATGATCGGGTCGTATGTCCATCAGGGCGCTGATATTCCGGCGGCTCTTTCCGACGGCGTATCCCTGAAACCACTCGCCGATCTGATAAAATAGCATGACCGCAATGGCCTCCAGATATTCCCCATTTTCGTATATCGCCAGCGCCATAGCGCCAATCGTGGCCACCGCCATCAGGAAATTCTCATCAAAAACCTGTTTGTTCCAGATGCCTCTCGCGGCCTTTCTCAAAATATCATAGCCGATGATGAGATAATCGATCAGGTAAAGGGCAAGCCGCACGAAACGCCCCGCCGAGAAAAACAGGTATCCATCGAGCTGTGAAAAGCGCCAGGCCGGCACGCATTGGAGGGCCAAGAGCAGCGCGGCAGAAATCAGAATGCGTACGAGCATTGTTTTTTGTTTTTTCGTCATCCTTTCATTTTCGCTTCTTCCTACGATAAATCGGAAGACGGCTGCTACCACGATGACGGCAGTGAGCAGCACGTTGATGATCAATTCCTGCATCGTCGTCTCCTTTCCATACGATAAGCCGTTTCCGGATCAGAGAAAGATTTCACAATCCGGCTCTACTTTCCGGCACGCCTTCTGCACATCCTCCATCACCGTTTTTGTCTCCCGCCCTTCCTCAAACTCAACGATCATTTTCTGTGTCATAAAATTTACTACAACCTCTTTTACGCCGGAAATGTTACGAGCGGCGTCTTCCATCTTATTTGCGCAGTTCGCACAATCTACTTCAATCTTGTAAGTCTTTTTCATAATCGTTCATCCTCCAATTTTTTTAATTTTAAACAATTAAGCACTTGTTTAATCATTGTGGTTATAGTATAATGCAGAAAGAACTACGAGTCAATGCCCTGAGAGCATTATTTACTAAAAAGGCGAAATATATTTCTAAACGGGCGATTAAGGAACGAAATGGAGAATGACGATGAATCATATGGAATTACCTCATTATCACGGGGAAGACCGTAAAATCGGTTTTATACAGGAACAATTAGATCATGTGGATGATTTTCAGATGGTGGCGGATGTTTTTAAACAGCTCTGCGATACGACCAGGGTCCGCATTTTTTGGCTTTTGTGCCACTGCGAGGAATGCGTCCTGAACATTTCCGCCATGCTGGAGATGTCGAGCCCTGCTGTTTCGCACCATTTGAGGCCGCTGAAAAACAGCGGACTGATCGTCAGCCGCCGGGAAGGGAAAGAAGTCTATTACCGCGCTGCGGATACGGAAGAATGCCGCCTCCTGCATCAGATGATCGAGCAGGTGATGGAAATCACCTGCCTGAATATGGAAAAAAGGCCGGCACAAGATCCTTCCGGCCTCGAAACAGACTATTCGTCGGAACAGATTGAAATCGTGCGCGCGATCCATGAGCAGCTCACGCACAATATCGGGCAGCGGATCACCATTGAATCCCTGTCCAAACAATACCATATGAACCCCACCACACTGAAAGAAGTGTTCAAGTCCGTTTACGGGACTTCACTCGCCGCCCACATCAAGGAACACCGCATGGAGCTGGCCGCACAGCTTCTGCGGGAAACGGACCTTACGATAGCACAGATCGGGCAGCGGATCGGTTATAAGAGCCAGAGCAGGTTTTCGTCGGCATTTAAGGCGTATTATGAGGTTCTGCCGACGGAGTACCGCAAAGGGAGGGGAGTTTAGTATATGCCCTAGATTCCATTATTTTATTTCTATTTGCGGATTACTATTAAATTTGATCTTTGGACTTCCTTCTATAATAACATGTCAAAATCACAAGCGTCCTGCCACAAGCAATACTTTTTTTCACATCATCCACAATCTGTTTATTGCGAATTTCACTATCCTTCTTTGCAAAGATAATGGCATACACCGCCCCAGCAAAGGACGGAACCAGAACCCTTTTGCAGAAACCAGCAATCCGTGTGAGTTTTCTTGTGTTCTGCATGTATCATACTTTCCATCCTCAAAATATCATTTACAAAATCCCATATTTCCGAAAAATACAGTCAAAATCCGCCCGGCTAACCTGTCTCCGCCCAATTCAAAGATGTTTCATTATCATAAACGGATGCCAGTTCCTTTGTGCCATCCTCCCTGACAATAACACCTCTGCTGCTGTTATTACGGTCCGTCTTTTTATTCCTGAAACCCAACACCATATCATGCACCGGGAATCCCAAAATTTATATTCATTTATTTGTGAGGAATTAGAAAGTAGTTCTAGTTTATTGACCACTGACAAAACTAAAAACAATTCGTCTGACTGGGCATTGCGGAAATATATTAGTATGTGGGTTTGGCTAAAATATCATAAATCCGCTGTTAATAATCTTATAATTTTTAGAAGCAAAATAGAATCACCGCCAAGAATCAAACGCTACAACCTCTATAAACACTGCGCTGTAGCGTTTTCCCTGTCTACTCGAACTCGACTTTCCCTAACTCATTTCGTTTAGGAATTATTCTCTGTCGAGTATGTAAATCTCTTGATCATTTGATATATCCATATTATCCTACCTATATGGGCTAATGTTATCATTTTGTTATCAGTATTGATAACACCAACTCTACAACTGCGGATAATAGCTATATATTTTGATTTAAATTATAAGCGATTTTGCTTAGAAAAGCAAATAATACACTTCATTATTTTTAAATATCACATCATTCAAATTAATTAACAACTTACCTGTAACGAACGTCACCTAACTTCACGGGTAATGCCTTAATAATCTCTTGAACCGCTTCCAAATCATCATGAGGTTGTTTCCATACATACGTTTTCAAAAGTTCAGGAACTTCACCTGTTTTCCCATCATCGTCTCTAAACACTAGCGTTACAACAGCAAATCTTTCACCCTTTTGCATTTTTTCTGTTATTGCATAATTAACCTCGGTTTCCAAAAAACCTTCATCTTTATAATTTGGAGTGATAAAGAAAATTGCCGCACATGAATCCTTGAATCCCTGCAAAATTCCTCTATGTAAAGCTGTACCAGCCGGCATTGCATCTTCATCGAGCCAAACATCAAATCCTAGCATCTCTAAAGTTTGTTTGTACTTTCTAACCATCGGTTTATCTGCACCTTTATGACTTAAAAATATTTTCATTTTCTTCACCCCCATTACAAATTCATGAATTTCTATAAGTTTTTGTAATTCACTATTAAGATTACTACCATCCATTGCTAAAATAACAACAGAATCCATAGTTTCCAAATGAAAAGAAGCACAAATCTTATCTCTTACACTATCAATATTAGAAGAAGCAATAGATGACACACCTGTATTTGCCTTGTTAAATTTCACTATAGAACTTGCCATCATAGCATTATTCCCCGTATGCTTAAAAATACATACAATATAGTTCCCATATGGTCCATTCATTAAATTATATCCACTAACAATCGGCCACGAAGCACTATATTCAGGATATTTACTTTTTACCATTTTCGTATATTCTCTACAAATAAGTTCACTTGCTGTTGGCATAATCAACCTCCGATTTTTTTACTTGCTAAATCATCCAAAATCTTATATTATTCAAAAAATTATTCATTCTTATTTGTATGTTTGATAAGTTTTTTCTTCAATACAGTAATAGTTTCTTGGTTCTTTTTAAGAAGTTTCAACTGCCTATATGCTTTCTCTCTCAATATCTTCAATCGTTCAATTTTAGACACTTCTTGCCTTATCAAGTCCGCATTAGTATCTTCCAGACCAATAAGAACAACCCATTCCTCTGCTGAAGCAACGACTCTGATATTAGGCGTTTTTCCACTTATTCCTTTTTCATGGCCCCACTACGTTTATAAAGCATAGGACATAAGCTTATATTCCCTGGAATTTTCACCGGAGAGCAGATAGGTCACAAAAAACACACCATTTTGAATCCGCAATCCGCTTATCATCACCTCAGATGAACCTTTTAAAGCATTGACCGACATCTCACTTCCGTTCACGATCTCAGTCAGCTTGTTCGTATCTTCGTCCAACTGGAAGATACCATTTTCCATACAAGCATACACATTCTCTTCTTCATCCTGACAAAATGCCACTCCCTGATTTGTTAATTCCGCGGAATACTCATGTCCTTTTTCGCCTGTTTCCAAATCCCACTCGGTAATCGAACCGCCGCTCTGGCTGACAGCAAACACCCGGCTGCCCGCTATGTCCATCGTCGCGTAGCCACTTCCCAGTTCCTTTTCGACCGCACCATCGTTTATACTGCGCACGCTGATACTTCCGTCCGCATACATTCCACAGAGTTTCCCGTCTCCGAGCAAACGATACTGATAAAGCATATTGTCACCGTTATACAGTGCAGCATTACGTTTGATCGCCTTATTTTTTGTGAACTCATACATGGCAAAAGAATCTTTCGTGTTTCCGCCGCTTGTAAGATCCGTCCACAAACCATAAATCTGCCCGGATGAGTCTTTGTCAATCGTTGATAGAGATGCAATCTGTTCTTTTTCCAGAATTTTGTTTAACTCATCCATATCACCTTTTTCCCACTGTCCATCTTTGTAAAGATATTCCTCGTATGCCGCGTGCTGATCCGTATAATTTTTTGTGTCAAATAAATACACCAACGGATTTCCGTTCGCGTCATATGTACTGTAGAATACCTGTCCCTCTGGATAGGATACAGCTTGCTCCTTATATCGGGGTTGAGAACTTTCTTCTTGCACAGTTGCTGCTGGTGCCACTGTCGGTTCTGAGGATCCTGAGCCGGAAGCACAACCCATAAGTCCAAACAGCATCACCATTACCATCATTGTAATTCCTAATCGTTTCATTTCTAATCTCTCCTTTATTCAATTTTTTTATATAGTATATTTTCATACCTTTAAAAAGGTTATGAAATCAAACCTTTATTATTACAAACCTTTCCCAAAGCTGTTTCTCTTTTAATAGCAAACTATATAATATTTTTTTAAATTCCACTATTATATTTCCTGAACTTTGCAGCCTTAACATTAGTTTCATCTTCAAATCAAAATAATCTTTCTCTAGGCCCAAAAAATCTTCTTTAAGTTCCTGCAATTCGCATATATTATTTTCTTTAAGTAACGTGTCAATTAACAGTCCATTTGCTCTTTGCCGATTTTCAATTGAATATAAATGCGTTTGAACAAAATCGACAAAATAGCTTATATCCTTTTTTTGATAATCTGAAACATTCCAGATCATCCCAAACTCGTTCAGCACATTATCTAAAGATAAAATTATACTTTTTGCATTTTCTATTAAATCTATTTCAATGCTATTGTCTTTCCATTCTTTGTACAACTCATATTTTATTGAGTTTTCCCTACAAACAGATGTAGCTTTCAACAAATTCTTTCGTCATTATAATTTACATCAAATCTTATTGTCTTAAACGGATGAATACTACTTTTTCCAGCCTCAACAATTTCATATTGATAAGTATTGTTATAAATTAGCCTCTTATTATGTTTTCCTGATGAATAAACTGAAAATAATATTGTTGAAAAGCAATCCATCCAAAACTCTTTAAACGGTTTAATCTCATTAATCATACTATCCTCTTTCTTAAATGACGTTCGCAAACATCACTTTTACCATTCTCGTATTTAACCATACAATATTTACTTACCTATTCATATCAAGATTTTGCGAAGTTCCGTGATCTAAATACAAAATACTATTCATCTTTTCTTTAAAAATAATACGATGTGAAATCACTATCAAAGTTTTTTTCTCGAAAACTTCAAACAGCATCCTAAAAATATCATTTTCAGAATTTAAATCCATTGCACTGGTCGGCTCATCTAAAATAATTATTTGTGATTTATTTATTATAGACTTCGCTATTGTTCGTGCCAAAGCGATTTTCTGTCTCTCTCCCCCAGAAAAAACCTCTCCAGACTCATCAAATTCTCTAGTCAAAACCGTATTAATACCGTCCTCTAGATTGCGGACTTTATCCCATAATTTACACTTTTTCAAAACATCTTTTACTAGTATTTCTTCCTCTTCAGTTTCTATCTGTTTCATCAAAATATTCTCTGCTATAGTCATAGAGTACATTTGAAAATCCTGAAACATGACACTAAAATAATCTCTTATACTTTCTACATTGTATTCTTTATAATCTATAGAATTTAATTGTATAACGCCAGACTGTGGCTCATAAAATTTTAATAATATTTTAATCAAGCTAGACTTTCCTGCGCCGTTCCCGCCAATAACTAATATTTTATCTCCTTGTATCATGTATTTAGGTTGTTCAAGGCATACCTATAAACCCTTAGCACCACTAAATGTTTCATAAGCTCTTTGCACCTTAAAACGCCTTCGAACGGATATAGGTATTTTTTGTTTTAAAATATAAACCATACTATCATCAATACCTTCTACATATTGCAAATTGACAAGATAAGATTGATGTGCCCGGATAAAATCGACATCTGCCAATTTACTCTCTAATTCTTTCAATGAGGCTCTTAGTACCTTTTCCGTGCCATCAATTAAAAACAATCTTTGTATATATGCAATTTCCCGACTATCAATATCATCCCGTAAAATAACAAAATTGCCCACCATTTCTAGAGCGGAAATAAGCATCACTGGCAAATCCCGTTGCATATACTCCTTTTTAACAAACCCGAGTACATTAAGTCCGAACGCTTCCCTCATCATCTCATCATGACTGGTAACATATATTATGATAACATCACGTTTCAATCTCTGTAACCGGTTTTTTACCTCAATCCCTCCCATTTCCGGCATCTCAATATCTAAAATAAGAATTTCCAAATGCTCTTCCCATGCCGCCGCCAATCCAGCCATTCAGCAGATGTACATTAACGGGCATTT
>CAJUTR010000034.1 GCA_910589665.1 uncultured Eubacterium sp.
GGACACAGTCCACATGCCAGAAAGAGTACGCATAATCCACCCACTTTTCGCTTCCTACACCACGTTTTTTTAAAATGATTTTGGTGTAAAAATTTTTCTTTATCCGTTCTGTCTGTCGGATTGTGCAGTCGTCAAAAAAATACCATGTCATGGTAATAATCCCATAAAAAGTACCATGCCGGTCAATGAATTGTTTGATTTTTATGTTAAGATGAAACAAAAGCGAGGGAAAATCACTGTCCGCACCATTGAGAATTATACAAAGATATGGAATAAAAGCATACGGAAACGGAAGTTTGCCGGAATGCCCATACAGGCAGTACGAAAGACACACATTTTGGATTGTTATCAGGAAATGCTGGAGGATGGTGTAGGGAATGGAAGCATGACCTTGATCCATAAAGTTTTATCGGCTATGTTTAACCATGCTGTTTCTGAGGATTATATCCGCAGGAATTATGCCCACGGTTGCACAAAAGAACTTGGCATTTACAATAACAAAAGGGATGCACTTACGCAGGCGCAGCAGGTGGAGTTTTTAAACTTCATCAGAGAAAGTAAAGAATACAGTCCTTATTATTGGATGTTCGAGTTTTTCTTTGAAACCGGAACAAGATGCGGAGAGGGGATCGGCTTGCTTTGGGAAAATGTGGATTTCAGGAACAAATTCATTAAAATTGACCATCAGTTATTGTATGAACTGGATGAGCAAGGAAAGCGCAGATTTCAAATCTGTCCACCAAAGACAATCAAGGGCATCCGATAAATTCCGCTGACAGCAAAAGCACTGCATGCTTTGAAGAAACAGAAAGAGTATATGTTAAAACATGGAATGCTGGAGAATTTTACGGTGGATTCCTACAGTGGTTTTGTGTTCCTTACAAAGAGGTTCCAACTTTGGAGTGCTGCACAACTGGATATTATACTTCACAGGATTGTATATGATTATAACAGCATTGAGGCGGCAAATGCCATCAAGGAAGACAGGGAACCAGAATTATTGCCTAACATCACTGCACATATCCTGCGGCATACTGCCTGTACCAGAATGGCAGAGGCAGGGATGGACCAGAGGACTATGCAGGAGATTATGGGGCACAGTAACCTTGCAATTACCATGAAAGTATACAACCATGTGGATGACAAGCGTATGAGGGATGAAATTGAGAAGTTTGATGCGAAGCGGGATGGTAAGGAAAAGATTTCCTGAACCGTGGGACTGTTTTACACCATTCCGTACACCAAAACCGCCTTAAATTTACACCACTTTTACACCATTTCACTGAAAAAATATGCAAAATTATGAGAAATTAAATTCTATAACCACATTCCCTACTCTCTTGTAACCTCTCTATTTACAGTCTTTTGCAGACATTTGCAAAGATACTCTAACTTTCAGAACCTTACAAAACCGTAAGTTCCCGTAAGTAAATTCGATGGAAGCAAATTCAAATGTATCCTATACTCTGATCAGAACGAGCGATCGAATGATCGCGGAAAGGAGTATAGGCATGAAAAGTTTTGTGAAAACGATCAAACTATTTCTAAAATCACCTCAGATCATATTGGCATATCTCGTTCTTCTCGGTGTGAGCAACGTGTTTTTCAGTCAGTTATATAAAGCCTTTGTGGCGGAATATGAGAAGTGGGGCGACAAGGGAACGGATTCCCTATTCTTTTTAAGCGACATGGGTTATCTGTGCTACGTTTTCTTTGTTTTCTGGGTCTTTATTTCATATGAATTTTTTCGTAAATCAAAAGAGGCAGGCATCCAGGAAAATCTGGACTGTCTCGGGGTGAGGGGGAGTATTTTTTATCTCCATCAGCTCGGAACGCTGATGCTGGCCGTGCTGATCTTTACGGCAAACGTCGGCGCATATATGGTGGTTGGGTATTTCCAGTTGCACTTCCCTCCGGTTTTGACCGATCAGGTATATCGAATGCTGGCAATCAATGTTTTTCTCCTGTCAGTGGGCTCCGTGTTCTGTGGGTCTGCTATCTCGCAGATCAGAAACAGGTTTGCCGGTTATGGGGTGGCGCTGGCATTGAGTTTCCTTATGATATGGGAATTGCTCGGGCCGATTGCGGAAGGATTGGGACAGGGCGGGAACGTGCTGCATGTTATGCGCGCATTCTTTTGTTTCCTGCCGCCGGATACCCAGGCCTATCCCGATGCGCTGTATGGACTGCCGTTTGAATCATATCGGATCGCTATCATAGGGATCTGGATTGTGCTGGGAAGTATATGGATCTTGAGGAAAATGTGCATCCGCAGTAAGAACGCCATGACGGTGGTAACGTGCATCTGTGTGGTACTACTTGCCGGACTGGGTGAACGGGCTTGGAACCGGGGAAGCGTACTATTGCAGGGGGATTCCCCGCAGTCAGCGCTGATGGAATGCCTGATCGGGGGAGAAGAACCGGAAGATCAGGCAAGGACGAAAGAAGCGGAATTTGAAGTGGCGGGGTATCGTATGGAACTTCGGATCCGCAAAGAACTCTCCGCGATATGCCGGGTGGAGCTGGCCGAGGGAGGCACAAAGCGCGCAGAAAGCAACGCGCTGGAGGAGTACGATTTTACGCTGTATCACTGTTACCAGGTCAGGGATGTACAGGATGATCAAGGGAAAAAAATGGAGTTTCGGCAGGAGGGAGATTATGTTATAGTTAAGGGAAATGGAGAAATGGTAAAGGAGATTACGTTCTATTATGAAGGGGGCAGTAATTTCATTTATTCAAACAGCCATGCCTGTTTTCTGACGGGAATCGTTCCGTGGTATCCGAAACCCGGATTTCAGGAGTTTACGAAAAACCGCTGTGTGGAGTGGCTGGGAGAGCCGTTGGTGTCATTTGATATCGGACTTGATATCCCGGGAGAGGTAGTTTCCAACCTAGAACGTTCGGAAGGACGGTATAAAGGCAGAACGGACAATGCGCTGTTCGTAAAAGGATATTTGGATGAGGAATATTATAATAAGACAAATATAGTATGTTACCCGATGCAGCGTGCCAGTTACCGGACAGCACAATGGTTTCAGAACGGCAAACTGCAGCAGACAATGGATCGGTGGATGGAGTATCTAGGTGCAGAAAAAGAGCAGACCGCAAAGAAAAAGGTCATCTGTATCCCGGAAAGTATGGCATTTGCCTCGAGGATGAATCAGTATTATGAAACAAATTCTTATATACTCGCGGGTGCTGGTATTTCGCCGCGGGAACTGATCCGGTGGCGGCTGGAGAAAAAGGGAAGGAGTGAGCTGACAGATATCTTTTATGAACTCCTGCCGTTTGAGGATTTTGAGGAGGTAGACGTAAGTGGCCTTCTTGTGTACAGAGAGATTTATGAACCGGAGTACTATAGTAAAGCAGATGAATTACACGATATGGTAATCCAGAAAATAAGAGATGTCGGAATGCAGGAAACAATGAAACGTATATACGCCCGAGTTATAGCAGATGATTATGAAAGAAATCTGGATGCGGATCTGGAATTTGTGGAAACTCTAGCGCAGAACAAGTAGAGGAGGGCTTATCATGATAGAAGTGAATCAGGTGACAAAAAAAATCAGGTCAAAATTGGTGCTAGATCATGTTACGCTGTGCTGCCATCGGGGTATTTATGGGATTTTAGGCCCGAATGGCGCGGGAAAGACGACGTTAATGCGGTGTATGATGGGACTGTATCCGGTCAATGCCGGGACGATCGATGTACCGCCGGCAACGAAGATCGGCTATCTTCCACAGAAGTTTGGACTGTTCCGGGAAATGACAGTGTATGATATGTTATACTATTTCGCGACACTAAAAAAAATCCCGAAGAAGGGCCGCGATGAGGCGATCACAAAAGCGCTCGCCCAGGTGCACATGGAGGGCGCCATCCGGGAACGGATTTCGACGCTTTCGGGCGGCATGCAGCGGAGGATCGGTATTGCGCAGGCGATACTCGGGAACCCGCCGGTCGTATTTTTTGATGAACCGACAGTGGGACTTGATCCAGAAGAGCGGAACCGTTTTAAGTCCGTGGTCCGTGAGCTGGGGAAAACGAGTACGGTATTGTTTTCCACCCATATCGTTCAGGATTTGGAGGCAGTATGTGACTCGATCATTGTGATGAATGGCGGAAAGGTATTGTATTGCGGCAGCATGGAAGGGATCATCCATGTATCCGGTGGGGGGGAAGAGGCCCAAACACTCGAACGTGCTTATTTCGCCATTGTAGAGGGGGCGAGGGGATATGCGTCGGGAGAGTCATAATACGTCACAATATATCAGGATGATGCTCCGCAATCGGTCGGGACGTCTGTTTGTACCCGTTCTCATTGCGTATGTGATCTTGACAGCCGTGTGTTTTTATTACCGCAGGGAGGCTTTCCGGATTCCTGATTTTTTTACCTATGTAACAGAGTGGTGCCATCGCATCATACCGATGTTTGCGTGCTGGTGGGTGCTGATCCTTTACGATGAGTTCGTGAGCGGGGAAGGGAATGAGTTATTATATCTTTATCTTTCACCAGGGGCCGTCTTAAAGGCGCAATTTGCAGCGGTGGCGGCGTATTTTGTTTGGATCGGTATTTATATAGGCGGGATGCAGTTCTTTTTTGCGATGAAACCGTTTTTCGCGCTGCGGCTGTGCACGGAGTCCTTTTTCATAAGTGGAGCTGCGTACCTGCTCGTGTCACTGGTCAGGAATACAGGTGTTCCGATCTTATTGATCTTTATATACTGTGCGTATCTCGATCAGAGGCTCCGTGTCTGTACGGAGTATCTAGGTGGATTATCATCTTCTTTGCAGTCACAGCAGTGGTCGGGGCAAATTATGAACTGGGTGGCGGGAACATTTGGTATCACTATCTTTTTGTACCTGATTGGTTATTTCGTGTACAGAAAGGTAAGAAAATATGAGTAAGGGCAGCAAATACAACATAAAAGAAAGTGAGTGAGACAGAATGGAAACAATATTAAAGATTGAAAATGTAGAAAAGTATTATGGCAACAAATCGAATCTGACAAAAGCGCTGGATCAGGTTTCCTTTGAAGTAGAAACAGGGGAATTTGTAGGGATCATGGGGGCAAGCGGCTCGGGAAAAACGACACTGTTAAACTGTATCTCTACGATCGACCGCGTGACAGGCGGAAAGATCGTGGTCGAGGGAAGAGATATTACCAGTATGAAAGGTAATGCCCTGAATAAGTTCCGGCGGGAAAAGCTGGGATTCATTTTTCAGGACTTTAACCTGTTAGATACGCTGACCGCATACGAAAATATAGCGCTTCCTTTGTCAATACGGAATATGCCGCCGATCAAGATCGATGCGAAGATCGTCGAACTGGCGGAGATCCTCGGTATAGACGACGTGATAAAAAAATATCCCTATCAGATGAGCGGCGGGCAGAAGCAGAGGGTGGCGGCGGCCCGCGCACTGATTGGAGATCCGGCCATGGTGCTTGCGGATGAGCCGACCGGCGCGCTTGATTCCAAGTCAGCGAGAAGCCTTCTTGAAAGTATGGAAGGGATGAACCAGAACTACGACGCTACGATCCTCATGGTCACACACGATGCGTTTGCGGCGAGTTTCGCGACGCGTGTCATCTTTTTAAAGGATGGACAGATCTTTAATGAGGTGAGAAAAGGGGATGACTCAAGAAAACAATTTTTTGACAGGATCATGGATGTGGTCACGCTGATGGGAGGGGCGATATGATCGTCCATCTGGCAGCAAAGAACATGAAACATTGTATTGTCCACGATGTCGTATATTTCGTGACGCTGATGACAGGAATTGCGCTTGTGTTTTCGTTCTACGCGGTAGAAGACCAGTTTGTCATGAAAGAGCTGATGGAAGATGAGAAGGTTTTTTCCAAGATGCAGTATGTCATGCCGGCGATCGGGGTTATATTATGTGTAGTGCTGGCATTTTTGATCGTGTATGCCAATCACTTCCTGCTTTGTCAGAGAAAAAAGGAATTTGGTATATATATCCTGCTCGGTATGGAGAAGAAAAAACTGGCGGGAGTGCTTTTGGCAGAGACGGCATTTGTCGGCGTTCTCTCCATGCTGGCTGGCATCCTGCTCGGCATCATATTGTCACAGGGGTTAAGTGTACTTACCTCCGGCTTGTTTGAAGCAGATATGACAAAATTTGCATTTCACGTATCGGGACGCGCGGTCGGTAAAACGCTGCTGCACTTTTTACTCATATTTGTACTCATGTTTGTCTGGGATCTTTTGATGGTCGGAAAGATGCGGCTTGTCTTCCTGCTGAATGCCAGACAGCGGATCGAACCGGATACCGTGCGGAATCCGTATGTCTGTCTGGTCGTGTTTTTGGCGGCAGCAGCTATTCTCGCGCATATTTATTATACCGTTACGGTAAATCTTGCCTCGATCCAAACGCCGCAACAGGTGTTTTATGAGCTGGGCAGGTTGGCGTTTGCTACCGTACTCATCTTCTGGTCGCTTTCGGGGTTATTGCTTTTTCTGGCGCGGATGCGCAGGCGTTTTTACCTGAAAGGAATCCACGCGTTTACCGCTAGGGAGATCAGCGGCAGGATCAATACGAACGTTTTAGCAGGCAGCGTGATCAGTTTTTTAATGTTCATTTCATTTAGCGTCTGTATGATCTGTTTTTCCATCGCGTTCAAGATGAATGAAAACCTGCGCACGATGGCACCGGCCGACCTGCTGCTTGCATGCCGGTATGACCCGGCCGAAGGTGAGCAGATGCGCGGAATGGATGAGCTGCTGCAGGACGCGGGTGTTGACACACGGATGTTTAAGGATACGGCAGAAGTCACGGTCTATTTGGCTCCTGAGTGGGAGGATGAAAATGAAATAAACGTATTTGCGAACATAGGAGAGATCGTCGGTATTAGCGATTATAATAAACTGGCAAAAGTGTATGGGATGGAGAAGCAGTCACTGGCAGACGACGAATATTTTGTCGTGGCAAATTATCCGTGGAGCATTCAGTACTATGACAGACAATATCTATCCCAGGATCATGTAATCACGTTACATGAGAAGTCCTATCACCCAAAGTATAAGGAGTGCAGGGATGGTATACTGCGAATGTCATATATTCCGGAAAACCTCGGATACACGGTTGTGCCGGATCAGGCTGTCTCGGGCGGGAAACTGGAGATGGACAAAAGGTGTTATATCGCGAATTACAATGTGAAAAACGCGCAGAAAAAGGAAGAACTGGATGCCTACGTAAAAAGTGACACCTTTTTTCAAAAGCTAGCCAATGGAAAACCAGAAGAACAATGGTATGCGTGGGGGATGTACAAAAGCGATGTATATCGAATGAGCGTAGGCGCGTCATCTATGATCGTCTTTTTGGGATTATATATCGGCATTGTTTTCTTTATGGCAGGTGCTTCGTTGTTTTCGTTGAAAGAGTTGTCACAGGCTTATGATAACCGGGGGAAATATGAAACACTGGCAAAACTCGGTGTCGATCCTAAAATGATCTACCGTTCCCTGTTTTTCCAAAATGCTTTGTTTTTTGCCGCGCCGTTCGTTGCCGCGCTATTTCATACGGTATTTAGTATGAGGGCATGTATGGCGCTCATTGTCGGAATATGGGATATGGCTGTGTCGGCGGAGATGCAGCGTGCGATGTGGACGGCAGGTGTCATATTATCTGGTATTTATGTTGCTTATTTTGTAATTACGTACCGGTATGGCCGGAAGATCATAAAAAAGATTTGACGAACGAATAGAGAAAGGAAGGATGAGAATGAGAGGAAAATCAGTTATTAAAGGTATCATGTGTTTAGTAAAGATCGTGGGTGTGATAACGTTGGGATTTTATATTCTACACGTTTTTACTGCCCACAGCCAGAAAAAAAGTGTGAAGAGTGAAGGAAAGGAATGATAGGAATGACAGGTAAATTAGCCCTTCGGAATATGAAAAGGAGTATGTCGGATTACGCGGTGTACTTTGTGACACTGATCATCGGCATCTCGGTGTTTTATGTATTTAACGCGATTTCGGATCAGAAAGTCGTGCTCAGCATTTATAAGAGTGATTACAGTGTGATCGACCTTCTCCGCAATATCATCTCGGTCGCAAGTGTCATCGTGTCGGTGGTGCTCGCTTTCCTCGTTGTGTATGCCAGCAACTTTTTGATCCGGCGGAGGAAAAAAGAATTTGGTGTTTACATGCTTTTGGGAATGGGAAAGAAAAAGATTGCAGGGATCCTTATGATGGAAACAGTGATCATCGGTATCATCTCTCTCGTTGTCGGATTGGGAATCGGAATCATCCTCTCTCAGGGTATGAGTATTTTAGTCGCCAAATTATTTGAGGCGGGTATGTCTAAATTTTCCTTTGAGGTGTCTACGGGTGCCGTTGGGAAGACAATTTTGTACTTTTTAGTTGTTTACGCGTTTGTCCTTTTGCTGGATCTGTTTATGATAGGGAAATCCCGTCTGATCCAGCTCTTGAATGCGGAGCGTAGAAGCGAGAAGCGGACGGCGAAAAATCCGTATGTATGTCTGGTCGTGTTTATCTTGGCCGCAGCAGTTTTGGGGCATGCGTATTACAGAGTGACCGCGGCGGCAGAAAATATTGATACGCAAGCGGCGCTGCTCATTGAGATCGCAAAAGGGATCGTTTCGACGTTTCTCATTTTTTGGTCTCTGTCCGGTTTCCTGATCTTTGTCGCGAAACTGAGGAAAAAGTCGTATTTCAAGGGAATTAACGTCTTTACCACCAAAGAGATCAGCAGCCGTATCAATACGAATGTGCTGGCGGGAAGTATCATCTGCCTGCTTTTGTTCCTCACAATCTGCATTTTCTCCAGTAGTTTTTCCATCAATAATTCACTGAATGAAAATGTAAAAACGCTGATGCCGGCAGATGTACAGTTTTATAATTATATCAAGGTCAACGACGATGTGAGGGGAGTAAAAGATAAGACGCCCATCAGCGAATACCTAAAACACAAAAAGGTGGATCCTCATATGTTTAGCGAGTCGGCAGAGGTACTTTTATATATGTATCAGGAAGAGGATATGTCGGTTTATAATGAAGTGGGGGGCGGAAACGTTTTTACAACTGGCGCGATCCTGGCGCAAAGTGATTATAACAAGGTGGCGGAGATCAATGGCTTGGAGCCGGTCTCTTTGGAGAAGGATGAATACACGATCGTAGCAAATTATGATTACATCGTGCCGGAGTGGAATAAGAGGATGCTCGCCGGACAGAAGATCCATCTGGCGGGGAAAGAATACCATCCTGCCAGTTCCGAGTGCGTGAATGGTTTTCTGCAGATGTCCGCAAATCCGACGAACTCAGGATTTACCGTAGTTCCGGATGAAGCGGTTTCGGATGAAAATCTGATGCCGTACAGTTGGTTTTATATCGCGAATTATAATAAAAATTACGCCAAAGGGGTGGAATACGTAGAACAGTTTCTAAATAATGAAACATTCAAAAAGAGTCTGGGCAGCCATACTTATGTCGAGACTAGGGAGTATATGTTGTCAAAGAGTATTAGTCTTGCCTCTCTTATTGTATTTTTAGGACTGTATTTAGGAATCATTTTCCTGCTGGCAAGTTCGGCGCTGCTGTCTCTAAAGGAGCTGACTCAGGCGGCTGACAACCGTGACAAATACGAGATCCTGAGAAAGATCGGGATTGATGAAAAGATGATCCATCGCTCGCTGTTCCGGCAAAACGCGATCTTTTTCGGAATGCCCCTCGGGCTTGCGGTCATACACTCCATTTTCGGGATACAGGTGTGTACGTATGTTTTAGAGGTGTTTGGAAAATCAGGATTGACACAGGCCATTGTGATGACGGCAGCAGGATTGCTCGTCATCTATATGATCTACTTTATCATCACGTATCGCTGCAGCCGCAGAATCATCCGAGACTGATGCCGTTTGGTGAGCTGTACCGCTTTTTGGGCGAAAGAGAGCGGTACGGCTCATTAATCAGGATGGAACTCTTTCATGTATTTACGGAAACGGAGTGGAAGCATTTGCATTTGGAGTCGCGGATTGATTCGCTCTTTAATCGCGATCGAATCGACAAAGGTTTTCCAAAGCTTCCGCCAAAGTTCCTCGTTCTCAGAGTATTCGGGCGTAAAAGAATCAAAATCGAGATCGTTTGTCGTCATCAGGGAACAGCCCTTATCGATCTCGTGAATGAGCATGCTGCCGCGGACGGTATCCACAATGATCCAGTTCTCTCCGGAAAAGCGGTCTGAAAAATGTTCCGCTAAATAGGGGAGAATGGCGCATTTAGGATTGATACGGGCGAACAGGAAACCATTTTTCAGCTCTTCAAAACGAAGAAATTGCAGCAATTTCTGTATTTCATTATTTGTACTCCGTTCCAGTTCCATCAGAAACGCCACGTTTGGTTCGGTGAGATAGGAGAGTACTTTTTTTCCCATTTTCAAGGCAAGGATGATAACCCGGTAGATTGCGTCCGCTTTTTCCACATCAGCGGATACGGATGCTTTTTGAATAAACTCATAGACATCGTCCCCGATCTTATCCTGTATCGTGCGTGCGACTTTTACTGCCTTTTCGTAATCTGTGAGTACGGTTATATAAGTGGTCAGAAGTTCCTGATTATAGTATTGGCTGGCAATCTTTATGTGGTTCCTGCCATGTCCGTGCCGCTCTGCGAACGCATCGTACACCGCGGTAAAAATACCTTCGAGCGAGTCCTCGCACAAGTATATATATCGTTCGGTTCCGTCCATTTTTTCCTCCCTTCTCAGTTGCATTTATTTAGGGGGGTCGTCCTTCTATGCGGCTATTCATCGATAAAATCGAGCAACGACATCTGCTCATACATATTTTCTCCCGTGACAGAGGCGGGAAGGCGTTCCCGCAGTCCTAGTAGATTCGTAAGGATAAACCGTTCGTTCAGTTTCAGCGGGATCATCGTCTTTCCCCCGCATGTGATGAAGTACATCGCCCGCTTTAAGACGACGCCGAACTTCTTCAGTGATGCAAAATCTAAATGACCGAGCCGTCTCGCGGCCAGTATGCGCCGGGCCGACTTGACGCCTACACCGGGGATCCTTAGAAGGGTATGATAATCGGCAGTCTGAACTTCGACCGGAAAAAAGGCTAAATGGTTTAGCGCCCAGTTGCATTTGGGGTCGATCTGGACGTTTAGGAACGGGGTATCTTCTGTAATGATCTCTTCTGCCTCAAACTGGTAAAAACGCAAAAGAAAATCGGCCTGATACAAACGGTGCTCGCGCAGCAGGGGAGGCCCGCCTTTTAAGTCCGGGAGAACCGGGTCATGGGTTGTGTTGACAAAAGCGGAATAAAAAACCCGTTTGAGGTCAAATTGTTTATACATCGCTGCCGCCATATGGACGATCTCATAGTCGCTTTCGTTGGATGCGCCTACGATCATCTGTGTACTCTGGCCGGCCGGGACAAAGCTGGCATCTGGATGAAACTCCTGCAGGGAGAAATTTTGTTTTTCGGTTACCGGCAACTGTTTTTTTGAATACGCATCTATATGTGGCGTTTCACCAGTCGGCGAACTGTTTAGGGGCATGCCGCTGTCTGGCATTCGGTCGGATCGGAGGCCGTTGGTTGTCGAACTTACAGTCGCGGCCGCAGCGCGTTCTGTCAGCGGCGTTGTGTCAGAAAATGTCTCGTCTTCCGGGGCTGCGCCAAGGCGCATTTGGTTTTTGACACCAGGTAATGTCCGCCCTTCGAGCAGGAGGCGGTTTTCTTTTCGGCCGACCTGGATCTGACGCATCGGGGTTAGTAAGGTTTTTCTGGATTTTTGGGGAGCTAGTGCCTGTAATCCGGCGGATGTGGGCATTTCCAGATTTACACTCATGCGGTCTGCCAGCCAGCCGGTTTTTTCGATGAGGAGTGGATCCGCGCCCGGAATGGCTTTGACATGTATATAGCCATTAAATCTGTATCGGCTGCGAAGGAGAAAGATCGCCTGATAAATCTGCTCCATCGTAAAGTCGGGGTTTTTTCGGATGCCGGAGCTGAGGAACAATCCTTCGATATAATTCCTGCGGTAAAAGGAGATCGTCAGTTCCGCAATCTCTTCCGGTGTGAAATAGGCCCGCGGAATATCATTGGAAAGGCGGTTCTGACAGTATTTGCAATCGTATACGCATTCATTCGTCTGTAGAATTTTCAACAGGGAAATACATCTTCCATCGGCAGCAAAACAGTGGCAGAGTCCGGTGGATACAGCATTTCCCATCGTGCCTTTTACGCCCTTCCGGCTGGTGCCGCTGGATGTACACGCGACATCGTATTTGGCAGCGTCGGATAGTATTTCGAGTTTATGAAAAATCTCGGTGGTGAGTTCCATTTTATGCACCGGGGAAGAGATAAAATCCCCTACTCCTTTCCGAACATTTGTTTACTAATAATATAGCACATATGTTTGGGGAATGCAAGGGTTTTTTGCCTATATTTTTTACAGAAGTTGGTAAGACTAAGAATCAACCATGTTTCATCAAAAAATAACAGGATATAGGAGGAAGATCATGGCAGTAGAATTTAAAAACAGTGAGACGAAGGATAATTTGATGAGGGCGTTTGCCGGAGAGAGCCAGGCGAGAAACCGCTATACGTTTGCGGCGGAAAAAGCAAAGGAGCAGAAGCAGGAGGTGGTTTCCAGAGTATTTATGTTCACGGCAGAACAGGAAAAGCAGCACGCGGAAATTTTCTACAATCATTTAAAAGAACTTGCAGGGGAAACAATCCATGTAGATGGCGGTTATCCGGTGGATCTATCAGATGATCTTGGGGAACTTCTGCGGAAGGCACAGCATAACGAGTACGAGGAACATGATGATGTGTATAAGAATTTTGCGCAGAAAGCAACGGAAGAAGGGTTTACCAAAGTGGCAAAATCCTTTCTTCTGATCGCGGAAATTGAAAAAGTCCACGGGGACCGGTTTGGCAGGTTCGCGGACTATCTCGAGCAGAATAAGCTGTATGTGTCAGATGTAAAGACGGGCTGGATGTGTCTGAATTGTGGATTTGTGTATGAAGGGGAAAAAGCACCCGAGAAATGCCCGGTGTGTGACAGCGATAAGGGGTATTTTATCCGGGTTGAGCTGAGTCCGTTCACAGAATGATCGTTCTAAAATTAATTAATGTTTGAAATAGAAAAGCAGATCAGGTCTACTTGGTATAAGTAGAGCGGTCTGCTTTTATTTTATATTCACAAAGTGGGTTCAAAAGGTACAGATTTTTTCGTAGAGTATCCCACTCTGCGAACGCACAATATACAAGTTATCATTCAAATTATACCGTTCACCAGAAAATTTGTCAACATTTTTGTCATATTTCGGCGAATGGAGTCGAATTAACTCGAATTATTCTGCAAAATGCACGAATATTTATAGGGGATATGTTCGGAGAACTTGTTTTCACATGGGTTTCTGTTTATTACCCGTCAAAAAAATAGTCAAAGCATAAGGAAGGTGGTAAGATGCCGAGGAAAGGCGAGAACATTTATAAGCGCAAGGATGGAAGATGGGAAGGCCGCTATATCAGGACTTACGAGGGGAGCCGTGCGAGATATGGTTATATATACGGAAAGTCCTACAGTGATGTCAAGAAAGAACTCATCGAAAAAAAAGCAGGCGCCGGTATCGAGAAAGAGCGCAAAGAGGTACAGGACGATCTGTTTACAAATGTAAGCGATCTGTGGCTGGATTCATGCAAAAATGTCTGTAAAGAATCCACCGTCATCAAGTACAAAAATCTTTTGGAATATTATATTAAACCGTACATGGGAAATACCAGCATTAGCGCGATCAATACGCATATGATCACGGATATGCTGCTCGAGTTAGCTTGCAGCGGCGGCAGAAAGAGCGTCGGGTTATCGGTAAAAACGATCTCAGACATTTCGTCTATCATGCGGCGGATCCGAAAATTCGCGCTTGCAAAAAACTTTTGCCTGGATTTTGAAATCGAGGAGATCCGGTTAAGGAAGGAGCCAGGGGAGTTACGGATCTTTGATCGGAAGGAACAGTCGCTGCTATGTGATTTCTTGCTAGACAATAAGTGCCTGTGCCATGCGGGAATGCTCATCTGTTTGTATACAGGCATACGGATCGGCGAATTGTGCGCGCTGAAATGGGATGATATTTCGCTCGAAAAAAAGACGCTCTATATTCAAAAAACGATGTATCGGATCCAGACAGATGACGAAAATCAAAAGACGAAAGTCGTCATTACGCCGCCGAAAAGTTCGTGTTCTGTGAGGACGATCCCGGTACAGGATATGCTCGTTGAGTATCTGGCACGATTTGAGCAGGGACTGGATGCGTATTTGCTGACCGGAAGCGCAGAAAAATATATAGAGCCGCGGACGATGCAGAACCGGTTTAAGTCGGTGCTGAACAAATGCGGCATCCACAGCGCGAATTTTCACGCCTTGCGCCATACGTTTGCGACCAGATGTGTGGAGGCGGGGTTTACGGTAGATCAGACACTTTCTTATAAAGATATGACAAGTTCTGTAAAAGTTACGAAGGGGACTTCTGCAGATGGATCATCTATACCGATCACGTTTGTGAATAGCGGCACTTCGTATGTGGGTGCCAGAGGGGTTATTTTCTTTTACAACGCGGCAAAACAGGTCATTGCGGTAGATACGATTTCAGCGTCACTTTATGCTGGTGAAACGAAGTATGATGACGTATATGTTCCTTATGATTATGAGACAGAGGATTATTCGCGTATCAAATATGCAAGTACAGAAATTTTTTATTACGCATATGAATAGTCTTTGAACAAAATTTCACACAGATATTTATAGAAGTGAGGGGGCAGTTTGAAATAACTGTCCTTTTTTGTAGTAATGGGAACAGCTGGGAAGTCACGTCTTGTAAAGTCAACTTGTAAAAGCAGGCGGTTTATGATAATATGAAAACATAAAAATTGAAAGCGGGTGGGGAGATTGAAAGCTATGGAACAAACTGATCAGAAACATCAGGAAGATTTACAGAGGCTAAAAAATTTTCGGCTGCTTGACGATGATTTCCTTACGAAGTGTTTTGAGGGAGATACGGCAGGTATAGAACTGGTATTGCGGATCATACTGGAAAAATGGATTTGAAGGTGTTGGATGTCCATACGCAGGTGTTTGTGGAGAATCTGCTGAATCGTTCAGTGAGGCTCGATATTCTGGCAACTGATAGCACAGGGGCAAAACTAAATGTGGAAATACAGCGGGAAGATAAAGGAGCCGGCCGAAAAAGGGCGAGGTATAACAGCAGTATGATGGACGCAAATCTACTGAAAAAGGGTGAGGATTTTGACCAGTTGCCCGAAACCTGGGTTATCTTTATTACGGAAAATGACGTCATGGGGAAAGGGCGGCCGATCTATCCGATTGAACGCTGCTTTTTGGATACCGGAGAAAAATTTGAGGACGGTTCGCACATATTGTATGTAAATGGCGCTTACCGTGGAGATACACCGATTGGAAGATTGATGCACGATTTCTCCTGTACAGATGCAGCGGATATGTATTATGGGAAATTGGCAGAGCGGGTAAGATTTTTCAAGGAGAGTAAGGAGGGGATTCAAATTATGTGCCGGGCGATGGAAGACATGAGAGATCAGTCATTGAGGGAAGGAATGAGAGAAGTTGCAAAGAAGATGTTGCAAGACGGAACAATAACAAAGGAAAAGATTGCGGAGTTTGTCGGACTTTCTGTTGACGAAGTGGAAAAATTGGAAACGGAATGATTTTATAAAGGCAATTGGGATACGGACTGTAATAATAGTAACTGATGTGTTATTATCAAGGAGGATGGAACTAAAGCGCTAGTTGCTGTTTATGATAGCGTGAACGGCTTATTTGGGACAGGGGATTTTATCATTCAGGATAGTAGGAGGTAAATAACGTGGCTATCACGATAAATATCTATTATAGCGGTAAAGGGGGAAATGCAAGGAAATTTGCGGAGGAAATGTTTTTGACCGGTGTTGTCAGTGACATTCGTGCAGAAGAGGGAAACATAAGGTATGAATATTATTTCCCGACGGATGATAAGGAAACAGTGCTTTTAGTCGACAGTTGGAAAGACCAGCGTTCTTTGGATGTCCACCATGGTTCTCCTATGATGGAAAAGATTGCGGAACTCCGGGAGAAATATGACCTGCATATGAGGGTGGAACGGTATGTGTCTGATGAAACCGGGAGTTCTGCGGCAGATAGGATATTTTTAAGGGAATAAGCCGTAGTTTTTGGAAATTAGCTGAAGGAAAGAGTTGTCTAGAAACAGAGAATTAATGAGAGTGTTTAAAGATGTTGGATTAGTAGAACAACTGGGTTCCGGAATGAGTCGGATATTGCGATTTTATGACAAAAGCATTTTTGAAATATCCGATTACTTTATAAAAGTTGTTTTTCCATTTTCAGTGCCGAATGAAAATGAGATTATCGCAAATGGCGATGAAAATCGGGTTTTGTTATTGTTGGAAAAAGAACCAAATTTTACAGCGAAGAAAATAAGTGAACAGACAGGTTTTAGCACTAGAAAAATCAGTCGTATCATCAAGAGTTTGCGTGAGACGGGGAAGATTATACGTGTGGGTTCTGCGAGAAAAGGTTACTGGAAAGTAAATAAATAACTTTAGCATATCTCTTATGGGAGAAGAGGAAAAGTACTAATTCTGATTTCTCGTATTCAGTCTTTTTTCTTGTTTCACATGTTAGGCACAAAAGAGCTGGGATGGTGAATAAGGCAAACATCAAACTGGAATTTACAAAGTATTTGTATCTGTACGTTGCTTACCGCCTGTAGTGAAGCCTGCCTGCTGAGGGGTGCGGTGCGAACTATCATTCATATTGCGTCATTCGATAAAATACTGTATAATTAGCATATATTTAAGAGGGGGGATTTGTTGTTTTCATTGCCTGATGTTTTCCGTAGGGGAAGCCATGTGAGATGATGGCGGTTCCACCACCGGAGAGGAGGATGTTTATGAAGAAAAAAATTAAGATTAAGTTATTACTCGTATTTGCGGTTTTGTGTTTGATACCGATAACAAGTGCTGTGGGAGTGGAGGCGAAAGCAGATCTGCCCGAACCTGTCATTGACTTGTCCGGAAATGAAA
>CAJUTR010000035.1 GCA_910589665.1 uncultured Eubacterium sp.
CCGGATTTTTACCCTGCTGGAATCAAGATTGAGAACTTGTTTCGCAATTACCTAATTTGTTATAACATGATTACGATTTAATCCCACCAAAAATACCAAACGTCAGATTCTTCAAGTCCGGCCGCTAACTCAGACACCTTATACGTAAGAGTACCCTGATCGATCCGATCCGGACAGAACGCGTAATGCTCTTTGGCCGCTTCCATACTGTCCATATCATTTAATCCGGCAGGTGCGTAAAACTCCATGACATCATGGGTAAACACAGCAGGAACCGCCTTGTATTTCTCATACCAGTATTTACATACAGCGATCATTTCCTCCGGCGCCGGACACTCATTCCACCCTCCCATCGGCAGGTATCCCACGATCTCCCACGGTTTTTTAACCGGAACCTCTAACAACAGGGTGTCCGCTTCCAGCATTCCATCGTCAAAAGAACAATATGCGCTAAAACTGTGAAGCACCTCTCCTTGTGTCTCCTCTCCGATGAACTCTTCCCAGTCTTTTTCCTCAAAGTCTTCGGTATACTCTTCCAGACGTTCTTTTAAGATATCCCTGCCGTTTTCTCCGCACCCGGCAATGATCTCTTCTCTGTCATATTCCTGTCCGGCCACTTCTTCCAGCCACCCCACTGCGTATTCATCCAAAGAGACGATGGCCGGATAAATCCCTTCCTCCGTCCTCTTTTCATACACGGCTTTATATGCCTGTTCCACCAATTCAGGACTGCTTCCCTTTTCAAATACGGTATAGCGGCAATCAAAACGTTCCGCTATCTTCTTCGTTCTTTCCTCCATAACCTTACCTCCACTGAGTCATCATTGTCAATCCAGCTTACCTTCTCTTCACTCCGTCCGTATCCGTTCCATCCGCTGCACAAACAAGCGTGATACGCATAAAATGACATTAAATACTTACAATCCAGGAGAACAAAAGAAAATGTATTCGGATGGACTTACAAACACAGAACGCACCTAGTTAACAGGCATGTTCATCACCCCGATCGAAGCCGGTTCCACCGTCGTACTCCGAAACAAATCCTCCTCCACGGACTATCTAGCCGGAACAGGAATTGACAACCAGGCGGTCAATCACGCATCCATACTATTACAGCGGATCGCTTAATTCTGATTTTAGTGTACCATACGTTCGTTCAAAAGACAACACCCCCCTCAGATATCCCCAATCTAAGAGGGAGTGGGATTGCTTTTCTTTATATGTAACTCCCCGTTAAGCGGGAATTTTTTTACAAAACTTCATTTACTTATGATACGGTTCCCCCCTACTGATCCGATACCCCCGGTAAATCTGCTCTAGCAAAATAACCCTCATCAACTGATGAGGAAATGTCATCTTCGAAAAACTCAATTCTTCATCCGCCCTCCCCAGCACCTGCTCCGACAAGCCGAGCGAGCCGCCGATCACAAAAACAACATGCCCCTTACCACTCATTCCAAACCCATCCAGCTTGCGCGAGAAGGCAACCGAGTCGTATTGATCGCCTGTTATCGCCAGCGCTATGACATGATCTTCCCCTTTTATATGCCGCAGCAGGCGCTCCCCTTCTTTCTCCCGGATCAGCTCTTCCTCTCTCTCTGAGGCATGATCCGGCGTCTTCTCATCCGCCACCTCGGCCACATCCAGCTTCACATAACGGGACAGCCTTTTTGAATATTCATTTACCGCATCGCGCATAAATTTCTCTTTCAGCTTCCCGACGCACAAGATCGTGATTTTCAAAACGGATCCCCACCTTTTTTATCTTTTGCCGGCCGGTACTGGAACGGACGCTTGTAGTCCGGTATCTCATACAAATACAAGATCCCGTTTTTTACGCGGCGCACTTCCTTTCCGATAAATCCCAGGCGGAAAAGCTCATAGATAAAATTAAAAATAAGAAATCCGTGGGAAACAATGAGCACATTATCTTTCGACCAGTCGATCTGACGAAAAAAGCGGCGGACACGTCTTCTCGTTCCCTTAATATCCTCCGGCTGGCTTTTCGACTTAAAAAACCAGGCCAGACGCCCGCAAAAATGCCAGACCGGAAACGGGAGTTTGATCCTGTCCGTGTGAATGAACGGAGCGTTGTCCACTTCCCGCAGAAGCTTATCGACAAAAATATTTCCGCTGTAAACTTCTTTTGCCGTCTCTACCGCCCGCTCCAAGTCACTGCAATAACATATATCCCATTGGATCCCTGACATATTTACCTTTTTCTTCATAATCCGGGCATGTTCATATTTTTCTGACCACTCCCGGAACTCTTCCGACGTCATCATAAATTTATGGGGACAATCCACTTTAAAATGTCTGACCAATCCTATTTTCATCCGTATTCCTCCCGCATAATCCTTTGTCCATTATTATAGTATAGCAAGAAGACACTACCCAATGCAATGCTTTTTCAAAATTTTCTTTCAAACTGCAAAACACAAGATTCCCGTTACCCTCACCGCCGCAAGGGTTGACAATGAGAAAACACCGTACTATAATTTTTTTTTGTAACGTACAGACTAACAGGATAAAGGAGACGCAGAGTATGGATACTACAAACAGATACGAGTTAAACAAACAACTGGCACAGATGTTAAAAGGCGGTGTCATCATGGACGTGACTACGCCGGAACAGGCACGGATCGCGGAAGAAGCCGGCGCCTGCGCTGTCATGGCGCTAGAGCGGATCCCCGCGGACATCAGGGCCGCAGGCGGTGTTTCCAGAATGAGCGACCCGAAAATGATCCGCGGGATCCAGGAAGCAGTAAGTATTCCTGTGATGGCAAAATGCCGGATCGGGCATTTCGCGGAAGCGCAGATTTTAGAAGCGATTGAAATTGATTATATTGATGAGAGCGAGGTATTATCCCCCGCCGATGATGTGTACCACATTGATAAAACCAAATTCTCTGTTCCGTTTGTCTGCGGGGCAAAAGATCTCGGTGAGGCATTGCGCAGGATCAGCGAGGGCGCTTCCATGATCCGCACAAAAGGAGAACCGGGAACAGGAGATGTCGTACAGGCTGTCCGCCATATGCGCAAGATGAACCAGGAAATCGCAAAATTGACATCGATGCGGGAGGACGAGCTGTACCACACGGCCAAAGAACTAGAAGTCCCATACGAACTCGCCGCATACGTGCATGAAAACGGCCGGCTGCCCGTCGTAAATTTTGCTGCGGGAGGTGTGGCAACACCTGCGGATGCCGCTCTTATGATGCAGCTTGGCGCTGAAGGTGTTTTTGTGGGATCCGGCATTTTCAAATCCGGCGACCCGAAAAAAAGAGCCGCCGCCATCGTAAAAGCTGTTACAAATTTCAACGACGCCAAACTGCTGGCTGACTTATCCGAAGATCTCGGTGAGGCAATGGTCGGCATCAACGAGCAGGAAATCGAACTTCTCATGGCTGAAAGGGGAAAATAACGATGCGGATTGCTGTACTGGCTGTGCAGGGAGCATTTGCCGAACACGAAAACATGCTCTCCCTGTTGGGGGCTGATTGTTTTGAAATACGAAAGAAAAAAGATCTGGAACAGGATTTTGACGGCCTGATCCTTCCGGGCGGCGAGAGCACCGTGATGGGAAAACTGTTACAGGAACTGGATCTGTTCCATCCGCTTCATGAAAAAATCAAACAGGGACTTCCGGTACTGGGAACATGTGCCGGCCTGATCCTTTTGGCCGAGAACCTATCGAATGATGAAAATGTCTATTTTGGCACCCTGCCTGTTACCGTCAGACGAAATGCCTACGGCAGGCAGTTGTCCAGTTTTTATACCGAAGGAGAAGTAACCGGGATTGGGACGGTTCCGATGGCATTTATACGGGCGCCCTTTGTGGAACGCACTGGTGAGGGCACGGAAATCATCGCCCGCGTGGACGGAAACATCGTCGGCGTAAAGTATCAGAACCAGATCGGCATCTCATTTCATCCCGAAGTCACCGCCTGCACAAAGATACACGAATATTTTCTGGGAATCTGCCGTTCTTTTAAAGAAAATATTTAATTTTTTGTACAAAAATCATTTTTGACACAAAAATGACACATTCTCTTAGTATTATAATAATCGGAAAGTATAAACTTTCTACTCCCACCCTATTATACGCTTAGGTACCCTCGGGGTACCACAAAAGACACCTCCTCCCAGAGGTGTCTTTTGTTTTTATCAAACAGAACGATTGATCCCTATTTAGGCCGCATAGAAAACAAAAAAGCGCCGGAACATCCGACGCTTTTTTTATACTCATTTTCACTGGCTTTGCTGTTTATCATATGTATCGAGGGCAAGACTGACCTCCAGCGCCCGGTTGATTTTTTTCAACACCGCTTCATCCAAATGGCACACCTTCTCCTTCAGCCTTGACTTGTCAATTGTCCTGACCTGCTCCAAAAGGATCACAGAATCTTTTACAATACCATAACTCTCGGAATCAAGGGCAATGTGTGTGGGCAGCTTTGCCTTATTCATCTTCGATGTGATCGCCGCGCAGATCACGGTGGGACTGTATCGGTTTCCCATATCATTCTGTATGATCAAAACCGGCCGCACACCACCCTGTTCAGAGCCCACAACCGGTCTCAGATCCGCGTAATAAATATCGCCTCTTTTTACAACCATTGTACTTACTCCCTTATATTGTATTTTTACCTATGTAATGTCCAAATTCATGAACTACAAGGATTTATAGCCTATTATTACCAATATACGAGAGTTTATACTAAAATGGCACACAATAACCGAAAATGCTACTCCATCACATATTTGCGGGGAACCCTGGCACTGATGCCGCACGCATACTCATAATTAAAAGAATGTGCCAGTCCGGCCACCTCTTCGATGGAAATCGCATGTTCTCCGTCCGTACCGATCAGCGTAACGGTATCGCCGGCACAGACGTCCGACAGATCCGTCACATCCACCATAAACTGGTCCATGCAGATCCTTCCAATAATCGGCGCATACTGTCCGTGGATCAAAACCCGCCCTTTTCCAGACAGATCTCGCCTGACTCCATCCGCGTAACCGACTGGGACCGTAGCCACGACTGTCTCCCGGCTGGCCGTAAACGTGCCGCCATATCCCACACTCGTTCCGGGATGAACCGTCTTGACAAACGAGACGAGCGACTTCCATTGAAGTGCCGGGCGGATGTGAAGCTTCTCCTTTGGCACCATCTCCGAAGGGTACAGACCATAAGTCGTGATACCAGAACGGACCATATCAAGATACGCTTCTGGAAAATGTATGATGGAAGCACTGTTCGCCGCATGTTTGAGCGGTATATGGATACCGCGTCCCTCGAGTTCCCGCACAAATATAATAAATTTTTCAAACGGCTCACGCGCCGCCTCGGATGTCTCCTCATCCGCCCTGGCAAAATGGGTGAAAATCCCCTCTAGACAGATACCCGGAAGTTCGCTGATCGCTCGTATGACGTCTATGTTATCCCGTACGGGCAGAAAACCGATCCGGCTCATCCCCGTATCAACCTTAATATGAATCTTTGCCGTCTTTCCGAGCCTTACTGCAGCTTCACTCAGCTCCTTTGCCATCGGATACGAATACACGGTCTGGGAAATATCATGAGAGATCAGTTCCTCAAACCAGCCGCTCCCCGTATATCCCAAAATGAGGATCATTTTCCCGATCCCCTGCTGCCTCAGATGCAGCGCTTCTTCCGCCAACGCCACCCCATAGGCATCCACAAGGTCATCTAGCGCCTCCGCCACCGGAACATCACCGTGACCGTAGGCATCCGCCTTAATGACCGCCATGATCTTTACATGGCTGCCCACCCGTTTCCTCTCTTCTAAAATGTTATGCCGGATCGCCCCTAAGTTAATCTCCGCATACGTCCGGCTGTATTCTTTTTGGTCCGTCTCTCTTTCCATGATGTTTTAACCTCTCACAATCAACCAATATCGTAATCCCCGTCACATGTACCGGGACGTTAACCGCCTTCCGGGCGAGAAAAACCCAAAACAGCCTTCAATCCCTCGATCAGACCGGAAGCAGTCAGGGAGTACTCACTGCAAACGCGCGAACCGTGATCGCCCGCCAGGCCGTGGACGTAAACGCCCGCTTTTGCCGCCGTGAACGCATCGGCTCCCTGCACCAGAAAACCGGCAATAACGCCCGTCAGCACATCGCCGCTCCCTCCGGTTCCCATACCGGAATTTCCCGAAACATTGACATAAATCTCCCGCCCATTACTTACGACAGTCCTCGCATCCTTCCCGGCTACGATGACGCCCGTCCTCTCGGCAAAATCACGTACTTCCCCTAAAAAATCCTCCTTTAGACGTGGAATTTCTTTTCCTGAGATGGCAGAAAATTCTTTGGGATGGGGTGTCAGGATCACATTGTTTCTTCCTTTCAGCATCTCCGCCTGACAGAGTGTGATTCCATCCCCGTCTAAAACGACCGGCTTGTCACAGTGGCCGAGCACATAGGACACGATATTCCCCGCCCGCGCGCTCTGTCCGAGTCCCAGTCCGAGAACGACACAGTCCGCCCAGGAAACAGCCTCTTTAAGCGCCTCCTGATCCACCACTTCTTCCGCTTTATCATAACTGCAAAACAGCGCTTCCGGTAAAGCGGATAGCAATATCTCCCGATTCGCCATCATAGAACAAACCTTTACAAGGCCCGCGCCTGCCGCGTACGCCGCCTGTGCAGAAAACAGGGGCGCGCCGCTCATCCCCTCGCTCCCTCCGATGACAGACACCCGGCCAAACGTGCCCTTATGCCCGTCAGGGGGTCGCGTAGGAACGATCCGCGCCAGGTCATCCGGTTCATAATAATAGGCCGGATTTTCCACGGCCTCATAACTCACTTCCGGGTATCCGATATCCCCGACGATCACTTTGCCTGCATACCGGCATCCCGGGTAGAGGACGAGCCCCCGCTTATTTGCTCCAAACGTAACTGTCACATCCGCTCTCACCGCGACATTCATGACCGATCCGTTATCACCATGAATGCCGGAAGGAATGTCCGCGGCATACACTTTTTTCCGCGCGGCATTGACAGCACAAATGACCGTCTCATACACGCCTGACACCGCACGGTTCAGACCGACTCCAAACATGGCGTCTACGATCACATCATAAACTGGCGAGCCGACCGCATCCGACTGGACAGCCGGCACCTTACAAGCAGCTGCCAGCGCCATCTGCGTCTTTGCGTCCGCCGACATCCGCTCCGGATCTCCGACGAGTAAAACAGCGGCACGGTATCCCTGCTGTTTCAGCAGCCGCGCCGCTGCCAGGCCATCGCCGCCGTTATTTCCCGTGCCACAAACGAACAAAAAGCCGCTCCGCCTGTCCTCCCTCTCCATCAGAACGGAAGCCAGCGTCATCGCCGCTTTTTCCATCAATACCAGTCCCGGAAAGCCGACCTTTTGGATCGCATGTTCATCCAGCGCTTTCGCCTCTCCGGCGGTCAATAAATATCTCAAATCCATTCCTCCCCGTACCAGTGCGCGGTATCACCCACATGACGCCAAATGGGAGACGCCGCACAAATCGTCACCTGTTTCCAATGCCCACGGCAAATGCTACAGCCAGATCTGACGTATTGGTAATACTGATCTGGATCGACACGATCCCACGGCTCTCCGCAATATCTTTTGCCCCTCGGTACAAGTTCACATAAGGCGCCCCCAGATCGTCCCGGAGAATTTCGATATCACTCGGGAAACACCCTGAAAATCCTGTGCCAAAGACTTTTGCCACCGCCTCTTTTCCGGCAAAATCAGAAGCCGCCCTCACTTTTTTCTTGTCAAATTGTCCAATCTCCGCTTCGGTAAATATACGGCTCTGAAAATGACCCTTCTCACATGATCTCTGAACGCGGGAAATCTCCACCGCATCAACACCAACACCTAAAATCATATCGCACCCTATTTCTTATCAAAGATATTCATCACTTCGCGTCCGAGAAGATCGTGCATCAGCGAATACGACGCGTCTACGCTCTCCTCCAGTTCGACCCGGTAAGCCACTTTTTCCTTTAACTCCTCGCGCTGGATATCAATTTCCGCCTTCAGGCTCTCCAACGACTGCGCGCGTGTCTTTAACTCCTCATAACAGTAAGCCACACCGTTCACAAGCAGATCCTCATTCGTTTTTTTGATCTCATACGGTAATTCCATCAGGCGGTCCGACTGCTTTTCAATCCGCTCTTTGGTCTCCAAAAGAAGCTTCTGCTGTTTATCTTTCTTTTTGTCATTTCCCGAAGCCGCCATACCGGAAACGATCGCATCCATCAGTTTCTTTTTCGCCTTTTTTAAATCTTTGATCTCATTTACCAGTTTCCCCTGCTCTTTCAGCAGCGCGTTCAGATTCTCTTCGATTGCCGCGATATGAGCGGGTTTCACTCCCCCAGGAAATAGTTTATGCCATCTCTGATCCAATACGAGTATCGGAACTTTTTTCCCTTTCAACAGCTCTGCTATTGACACCTGTTCATTATTTTTTGCACTCATCCCTCATGTTCTCCTTTCGCAACCCCTGCTTTTCGGATAATTTATAAGACAGCCGCATCAGGCTCTCCGCCAGATGGACATTTTCTACGACCACATCCTCCGGCAGGTTCAGATCAGTAGAAGCGAAATTCCAAAATGCCTGCACCCCAAAATCGGCAAGCTGGGATGCCGTCCGTGATGCCTGCTCTTTCGGGAGCGTAAGCGCCGCAATGTTTACGCCGTTCACCTGTACATGTTGTTCTACTTCCGACATCGGCAGAACCTCAACGCCGTTGATCACTTTGCCGATCACAGCAGGGTCAATGTCAAAAATACCAGAAATACGAAATCCCCGCTTCGTAAATCCGCCGTAATTTGCCAACGCCTGCCCTAAATTTCCGGCCCCTACGATAATGACATGATAATCATGTTCTAACCCAAGGATCTTTCCAATCTCATCATGGAGGATCCCTACCGTGTAGCCGTATCCCTGCTGCCCAAACCCTCCGAAATTATTAAAATCCTGACGGATCTGGGAAGCCGTAACATTCATTTTCGCGCTCAGTTCCTGAGACGAAATGCGGTCAATCCCTTTTTCCAGTAACTCGCTTAAATATCTATAATATCGCGGCAGCCGTTTCACTACCGCAGATGAAATCTTCTTGTCCACTACGACAAAACCTCCATAAACAAGATAACTATACCACAAATGGCACTTTTTTTCAATCGGAACATGGGATTTTGTTATGCGGATTTGTTATGTAAAATATCAAGACGTCATAAATAGAAAAACGCTGCAGTCAGTGTGAGTAAGCTCATCGAGATTACTGTTAGAAATACATTTTTCAATCTAGCAGAGAAAAACAGCACAATACCCCCGAACACCCCCATGAACAAAAGCCGGAATACGTACTGACAAACAAGCCAGCACCAGATCGGCAGTCCCGAACCAAACCAGCCAAACCACCCCTCCGGCTGCAGGCATCCAAACAACTCCCCCGCGCCATCTAATCCGTACAAACGGAAAAACACATAAAACTGAGGCACATACACGACTAAATACGAAAGAAAGCAGAGAACCGCGGAACATAATAACTTCCTTCTGGTCCTCGGCGTCTTTCCGCGTCTGGTCAATCTCAGAAACATCTCCTGCCCCCTCTCCTGATCCAGTGCAAAAATACTGCAAAGGGAAAACGTAAGGACCACCATTCCAAACAGGAGTAACATCCGGTTTCCCTTATCGCGCGGATCCATAAGCCGCAAATATCCCCCCTCGTATACAAACGCATCGTACTTGTTCTTTTTCAGGTATTCCTCCCGCTGAACCGCCCGAACAAATCCCTGGTACGGGCGAAGGGATTCTCCGATCTGTACAGCCGCCTCCACTTCTCCTTCATCCAGCCATTTTTCCTGCTCCTTCTTTAATTCCGAGAAACGATTTTGCTCTTCCCGAAGATAAGCACTCTTTTCCTCGGTTCGTTTCCCTGCAAGTTCCCTCATATAAGTATAATAGTAATACTCATCTTCATCCTCAAAGATCAGCCTGTCCTGATACGAAAAAAGCACCGACAACACGAAAAAGAACATAAACACGATACCTACATGCCCGCTTTTTCTCACCTTAAACATTTCATACCGAAACAGGTTCATGTGACTGTCTGCCGCATGATCCCACCCCTGCTTCCTCCTGCAAAATGGAATCCGCCTTTTTCCCTCCGACCCGATCTGACAATACCCGCTCCAGGACAACAAAAAAACACACACGCTGTGGCGGCATAAATGAAAATAACTGCCAGCAGATAAGAAACCGGACTGCCAAACAGATTTAGATTTACATATTTCCCTAAAACTTCGCCCACATCCAAACAGAAAACAGGGTTGACATATTTCAGCCACCCAAGCGCTGAATTGATCGGAATCTGCATGTAACATAACACGCTCACGGCCACGCAGCCGAAGAACAGCAGCACACTAAAGATCGTCCGTTTTCCCCATATGCAAAGGAATCCGAACAGCACCGTCAAGGATGCCAGCAAATAAATAATCACTGCGATTCCTGAAAATAGAACTCCACCCACCGATAATACATTTCCGCAGGAACGGTATTTCGGCACAGACTGGATGCTCCGGCTCAGGTCACCAAGCCCGTACTGCGCATTCAGTATCAAAAAATTACTGCCGTACATAACGAGTGTTGCAGCCGCCACGCAAAGAATATGCACCGCTGTTTTCGCTAGAAACAGCCGTGTTTTTCCGTAACGTGTCACATAGAGCAGACTGCGAATCCCATTCTCATTCTCCTGTATGAACAAAAGATACCCTGCCAAAAAGAGAAAGATCAGTTCTAACGCTGCTGTTACCGGAGAAAAAAATTTCTCCACCCCAAGGAAGGGACCTTCCGTTATTTCCACCGGCTCCATCTGCGCGAAATGCCCAGCCGTCTTTTCTACATTTTTCCTGGCGAAACTTCCATCTGAAAAAGAAGAAAAAAGCACCATTCTCTTTGCATTTGTGAGAATCCCCTCCCGGTATTCCCTGTATGTCGCCGCGCTGTTCAACTCATACAAATAGCGTGTATAAAGCTCCTTTTTCGCCTCCATGCCATTTTCACTGCATTGTTCTTTTTCTTCCTGCGCCCGCTGGATCTCTTCCTGGCTGCTGTTCCCGCCGGAGAGATAAGCCTGCCACAATTCCCTATACTCCTTTCCTGAATATACTTCCTGATCCACATACAGGAAAAAAATAAGGTTTAATATGACGCATACGAGTAAAATCCCCCACGTATATAGATTTTTCAGCAGTTTTACCCCCTCATTCCGTACCATATAAATCCTCCTCCCGGAAATGATGCAGATACACATCATCCAGTGTAGGCCGCACCCGTTCCGCCGCTTCCTCCTGTTCCTCGCTCAAAAACCGCACCAAAATCCGCTGTCCCTCTTTCCGCATACCGCCGATGAGATGACTTTTCACAAAAGCATCCAGTTCTGACGCTTCCAGCTCTTTTTCATACACCATGCCCTCCATCCCATCTTCCAGATCTTCTGCCGCTCCGCAGCCGATTATATTTCCGCTCTTCATCAGCAGGATTTCTTTTGAAATATACTCCACATCCGACACGACATGAGTCGCGATCAGCACGATTTTATTGATCGCCATTTCCGCGATCAGGTTTCGGATGCGGATCCTCTCTTTCGGGTCAAGTCCAGCTGTCGGTTCGTCCATGTAAATCACTTCCGGCTCTCCTAAAAAAGCCTGTGCCGTCAACAGGCGCTGTTTCATACCGCCGGAGTAAGTACCGATCTTCTGCCTCCCTGCCTCTTTCAGATTGACACGCTGCAAAAGATCTAGGATCTGCCGGTCTGCCAGTTCTTTTTTTATCCCTTTTAATGTTGCCATATAATACAAAAATCTGCTGCCGGTAAAATAGGGAAACAGATTTTGGTTTTGCGGTACATACCCGATCTTTCCGACATATTCCTGACCTGCCCGATCAATCGGGGTGCCATTCCATAAAATGCTCCCCCCGGTCGGCTTTAAACTCGCTGTCAGCAGCTTCATCCATGTCGATTTTCCCGCCCCATTCGGGCCGAGCAGACCGTACACACCGTCTGAAAACCGATAGTTGATCTCTTCAATGGCAGTAAATCCACCGTATGTTTTCCGCAGATTTCGGCATTCAAGTTCCATCTGACTCACCCCTCTCCAGAATGACCTCTCTGTCATCTGTAAAAAACGAAACCCCGTATGCCGCCTGATGAGATCCATCCTGCAGGGAATACTCCACGTAATCCCCCATCATATTATAGAAACCGATAATTCCGGGAAGAAGAACGAGTTCCCCCTGATCCAGATACGAAAATTGTTCTGCCACTGTATCCCCCACGATCCACCGATTCTTAAATACAAAATACATCACTTTATTAGTAGACGGCTCATATACCTTCGTCTTTTCTTTGTCTGCCAGTGAAATCTCAAACGCCTCCATTGTCTTCGTATCCGACACACAAAGTGCACGATCCGTCATACCGACAGGAGAGAGTCCGGCCAATTCCACTTCATCATAAATCTGTTCCGTCTTTTGTGTTTCCATGTCATAACAGTATATTTTATGATATTCCGATGCCGTACTGTAATCTTTATCCTCTTTTCCGAGTACCCGCCATGAAAAATAGAAATAGAACTGCGTCCCCTTTTTATCAAGGAATCTCACACTTTGGAATTCCTGCTCATTGATTGGAGAAATCTCCTCCGTCCCACCGGATTCCAAATCTATTTTCAATATCAGGTCATGACTTTTGTTTGTTCCCACTCCACCTAGATTATCCTCTGACACAACAGGAATTTTCGCCTCGGCATAGGCAGTCTGGTTTTCCACATAAACGGAATTCCCCATACCCAGTTGATAATCTATCGTATACAACCGGGTACGCGCGCTCCCGTCGAGATTTTCCCGGTAAACGACTCCCCGGGACAGATCTGCCGCACCGAACAGATAGATATATTTACCGGAGATCACCGGAACACAAGTGACAAACAGTTCGCGGTTCAGTGCCGCATCGCAGGCAGGGTCGGGGTTGGCAGTCTCATCATAGGGTTCATGTATACAATCTGCTTTGCTGCACAGCACGATATTCTCCTGCTGCACCGGATCATACATATGCAGAAGCTTATCTTCACCTACATATACACTGATCTGACCCGTCATCGACTCTCCGCCCATCCCCAGGTAACTTTCTTTATGATCCAGTTTTTCCATCGGACTACTCCCATTTTCACATCCCGTTAATACAAACAAAACCGCCAGGATCACAAAACAAACTTTAATCCTCATGCTTCTTCCCTTTCTTCCATTTATCATACTGGCGTTGGATTTTTTCCAAAACCTCTCCATATTTTTTATCCCGCAGTTCTTTTTGAAAATCCCGTATCATCTGCTCCGGTTCCCCGTCCTCTTTCAACAGCTTTTTGTAAAAACGTTCCACCTTCTGCAGCACATGGGGATCTGCGCCCGCCCTTTTTAAATCCGGCACAAAACCCTCCGCCGGGGAGAGACTATATCTCTCATTTGCCTTCTTGTAGTACGCTTCCTTCCCCTCTTCCGGATTTACCTCGCTAATATCGGGATATGTGATTCTCGGATTTGCCGGACAGTACTCGTACGGAGAATATGTAAAAACTTTCCCCTCCTTTTTCTCATAATCCGTTCCTTCTCTTCCGAAACAGAGCAGATTTGCAAGCGTTTCATCTGTATTGACTAACGTCAGAAGCTGTCTGGCCTCCTCAGGATGCCGGCTCCATGATGTCACCCCGTGGACACTATTTTCCATATGGTTCAAATAAGCAGCCGCGACAAAATGGCTTTCTGCCGGGACTCTGCTCCCGTCCTCCTGATACAAATAGGAACCATCTGTCATTTCACTTCTCATAGTAACAAATGCTGCCGGATATTTTCCTTCCTGCACCTCCCCTAATCCATCACTATTATCACATTCGAGCTACCCCATCTGTTCCATTTTAGCCAAACAAGTCCAAAACCTGCAGACTTCCTCCCTTTCCCACACATTTACCACGTTCCCTTCCGATGTCATGTACACGCCATCACACAACCTGATATACCCGATTCTGCAAAAACTCTCATACCATTCATCACCGACTCCATACCTCCAATTAAGATAAAACTTATGCTCCGGATCTTTCCTGTACTCTTCCATCCACTCACACAGTTCATCTAGCGTTATATCTGCTTTCCCTTTTAAAATACCCGCTCCTTCCTGCATCTGATCCCCTGTTAAAACCAAGTCAAAAAAGGCTCCCGGTTCGCGTGTATTAGACACCCCGTAAATCTAGTTTTTATAAGTAACTCTTTCCCAATCAAATGTATTGTACTTTTCCTCCAGTGTTTTTCCCATATCCGTCCGCAGCCAGTCGTCTAAGGGAAGAAGGTTTCCCAGTCGGATCTGGCGATAATACGTACCCTCTGTATCAGGATTGTCCCCGTCGCCGTATCCGGTCCACATAAGATCTCCCCGTCCATTTTCTTTCGCTTTTGTTATTCCCTGCTGATAATTATCATATGTATCATCATTGATTCCCTCAAACACTATTTCAAAGTCGTATCCCAGTTCGTGAATCCTTTGATTCACGGCCCCCAGCCTACGTCCCGTCATTCTCTCTGCCCAGCCTTCCTGTGTCAGCCATACGAGCTGTAACGGATTCCCCCGTTCGGAATCCGTTACAGCTGCCGGTGACACTACAGATTCCCCCTCCGTCTTCCTGCCAGAACACGCAGTTAATAAAAACATGGCTGACATGGACAGAGCAAGGACACTGGAGATAACTGTATAAAAACGTTTACACATCTTGTTCACCTGCCTTTATTTCATCAAGAATCAAACTTCTAGAGTCTGTTTCATCGTTACTTCTGGATTATTTTGGTAAAGACCAATCCATTTGGTCGTAAGCTTATATGATTTATTATCACCTGACAGCGTATAACTCCATGAGGCACCAGTTGCCCCCCCGTTCGGTCAGTATTTACTGTTTTTATCTTTCCTGAAGCCGTTTTGTATTTGTACGTGGATTGAATACTAAGATATGATTTAGGACTGACAGATCCCCATGCCGAACCTGCATTTTTAGACAAACTGCTATCACCCGACAAAGTCAAGCCGTATTGCGTTTTCGTCAGGGCAGATGCCTCTTTTCCTGGGGTAAACAGTGTCACTGTAAGTGCTGTAGCCAATGCTAACGCACCGATTTTTTTAAATATTTCATGGCAATTCCTCCAATTCCTTGTTTTTTTATATTTGTATGTTACAATTTTTAAGCTTCTTAGTTATGCGTTCTTTTCGGTATCCTACTACCATATGAAAAGAACGCTTTTTACAATGGATATTCTGTAAACAGTTTTCTTGTTCTGATACATTCTCTCACCTCCCTTCAAAAACTCGAATAGCCATGAGCAAAAACCAACAAAACAAGTATTTCTACGCTTTTGCCCTCCGACTTTATTTCAGTATCACTTCCAGAACCCTTGAACACTTTAATTATATCACAGTCTTCTTTCTTTTCTTTGAATTTTTTTACTATTTTGTTTAACTTTTTTACGCATTTTTACCCCAATAAATTAGGTAATTATCATTTTCTGAACCTATAGTTCAATGAGTGGAATTATAGGCTTTTCCTTTGTTCTAACACAATCAATAAAACCTCTCGGTTTTTTCAAATTTATTCCCTTTTTCTTCACAAAAATAATCCGTATTTTTATTATATTAATTGACAAACAACAGACTTACATAGACATTGCGTTTATATGCCGGCGGCGACAACTTCCATCATACACAAGAGGTGCATACCGCCCTACAAAATGTTCGGAAGTTCACCTTTGCCTTATAACGCATCACACAAGTTTGGGCATGCGCACACAAACTTGCAGAGTAAAAAATTTATTTTTCACTTTTCCTCTCGTGGCAGCTCAACACCCCCTAAGTATGCCTTTCCTGTATGATAAGGAGTGCCAAAAACTTTTCAATCAATTTCTTCGTAATAAAAGATGTAAAAATCATATTTTTGTGCTAAAATAAATTTTGTACAGCTTTAATAGGCTCTCGGAATCTTAAGCTTGTGCCCAAAGCTCAGTGGCCAGCTGAACATTGAAAAATAAATGTTGCCCAGAATGGAACAGTTGAAACGAATTTTGAGAAAAAAGTGCGCAGTTTACTAGACCCTGCGCCGGACATGGTTTATAATGGTATTGCTTATTCAGTTAAGCGGCCTGCCTAAAGAACATCTTTTAGTGGGGACGTCTTTGGCAGGATCCATGCATCAAGATGTTGACACATCATGATGGCGAACAGGCGGCAGTACCACATCTTGGATGAACGGTATCTGCCGTCTTCCAATTTATAGTCTATTTTCTCGCGTTTGTTACAGCGTTCAGCAGAAGTCCTTGCATTGTATTCCAGCTTCCACTCCCTGCTGCTGCGGGGCGGGTCATTGAAAAGCCTTGGATTGTCCTTCATAACCAGGTGGACGGTTCTCCCATATTTAGCAGTGGAACATGGATTTTCACATGTACATGTCACCTTGCCGCCGGCGAAGCTGATTTTGGGGCATTTGAATTTCGTTCTTCCTTTGTCGGATTCCGTGCCATCCCTGCGCATGGCATGTCCTTCCCGGCATACAGGGACGCCGTCACCGCCTATGGTGAAGTCATCTTTATAGCCTCTCGGATTCATAAGAGCTAGCTTAGATTTGCATATTGACAACTGA
>CAJUTR010000036.1 GCA_910589665.1 uncultured Eubacterium sp.
ATTCGAACCCCCGACCCACGGCTTAGAAGGCCGTTGCTCTATCCAACTGAGCTACTGACACCCATAAGGACTACTTATTCCGTACTGTCAAATGTTATCATAAAATGGAACAGATGTCAATGTTTTTCTTCTTATTTTTCGAAAAAAATAGGAATAGAGTCCGTATAAGAAACTATGGCATAGAAAAAAGCGGGTGATGGGAATCGAACCCACGTATCCAGCTTGGAAGGCTGGTGTTCTACCATTGAACTACACCCGCATATTTGTGGCACATCATATGCCGTATTTCTATATAAAATGGAACTGGTGGCTCCATGAATCGGGGTGACAGGATTCGAACCTGCGACCTCTTGATCCCAAATCAAGCACTCTAGCCAAGCTGAGCCACACCCCGTTGCGATTCGTATTTCCACAACGCAAAACCTATTATATTATAGGAAAATACAATTGTCAAGATATTTTTCAAAAAAAATTGAAAATATCTGAAAAAACATTTGACTTCTTCTAACTTTTCGTGGAAAATAGGAGAGAAGAAAAGAAACGATGAGAATACAGGAGGGATACGGATTGGAAACAGGAATAAAGGGAAAACAGACGAAAGTGGTAACGGCGGAATGCACAGCAAAGGCGATGGGAAGCGGTTCCATGGATGTATTTGCTACGCCAGCTATGATCGCACTTATGGAGGAAACTGCCTGGAAGAGTGTGGCGGCTGCATTGGATCCGGGATACGGGACGGTGGGTATTCGTCTCGAGGTAACACACGATGCCCCGACGCCTCTCGGGACAGTGGTCACATGTGAAAGTGAACTGCTACAGGTGGATGGTAGAAAACTGACGTTTGAGGTGCGCGCGTACGATGAGACGGGGTGTATCGGAAAAGCGGTTCATGAGAGGTTTATTGTCGAGGAAGAGACGTTTATGGAAAAGGCGCTCTGCCGCGGACATCAGAAATAGAGCGCGGGAAATTTCATTCGGATATGGATGAACCGGATTTTTCTGTGTAGAAAAGAGGAGGCATATGCGGTACTATATTGCGGATCTGCATTTTTTTCATGAGGCACTGAACGAAAATATGGATTGCCGTGGGTTTGCTTCTGCGGCAGATATGAATGAGTATATATTGGCACGATGGAACGCAAAGGTGAGGCCGGGGGATGATGTGGTGATACTGGGAGATGTGTCGCTGGGGAGCGCGGAACAAACGAGCGGACTGTTAAAAGATTTACATGGCAGGCTGTATCTGATCGAAGGAAACCATGATCACTTTCTCCGGCACCGAAAGTTTGATGCGTCGGTCTTTCAGTGGGTCAAACCATACGAAGAACTAAAGGATAACAAGCGCAAGGTCGTCTTATGCCATTATCCTGTGTTCTGCTATAATGGACAGTACCGAACAGGCGAGGATGGGAGGCCTCTCACATATATGCTCTACGGGCATGTCCATAATACGAAGGATGAGATACTTGTTGATCAGTTTATCCATCTGACGAGACAGACGATGCACCAGTCAAGGGGGGCTGACAAGGCGGAATCCATCCCGTGCCAGATGATCAACTGTTTTTGTATGTTTTCGGATTACACGCCGCTGACGCTGGACGAGTGGATTATGGTAGATGAGCAGCGGCGGGCGCAAATGGGACAGAACAGATCGGACAGCAGGTTATTTGATTTCAGCAAGTGCCTTGCGCCATCGGGTCTGTTGTGATATAATGATTCAAGCGGAGAACTGCTTATGCGGTTTTTTCGCGGAAAATAAGAGAAGAAAGGAGGGTGGAAATGTTTGGAAAAAGGAGCAAATCCAGCGCTGTAGCATTTGTGGATTATGAACATTGGTTTTACGGATATTCAAATTCATTTCAGATGAAGCCTAACGTGGATGAATGGCTGGAAGAACTTAAAGGAGATTTTAGGCTAAAGGATTTATACGTTTTCGGCGATTTTTCAGAGCCGAACATCGAGCAGGACCTAAACCGGCTGAAAAAAATGACATCAGGCGTTGTCCATACGGCTAGTGATAAAACGGGCGTGGACAAAGATTTCACAGATGTCATTATGCTGGACCATATTTACCGATATGCAGCGCAGAAGAAAAGCCCCGAAGTCTATATATTGTTTACGGGTGATGCACATTTTTTGAAAGTGGCAGAATATTTGAAGGAACTTGGGAAAAAAGTGATCATTTATGGAGTGAAGTTTGGGTTTAGTAATCATCTGAAATCAGTTTCCACGAGTTACGTGGAAATGCCGAGACAATCGCAGGAAAAAGATCATTATAATGAGTTGATATTTGCTAGTCTGAGCCGGCTGAGGCATAAACCAAGGACACTTGTTACGTATTGGAAAACGATAAACAGCGTATCCGATTACAACCGTGTTTCAAAAGACAGGGTAAAAATGGCATTGGACGGCCTGCTGAAACAGAAATACATTTCGAAGCAGGAACAGGTCGGTTACAATGGCAAAGTAGTAGATGCTTTACGTGTCGATTGGGACAGAGTGGAACGAGATGGACTATGGAGTGAATAAATAACTTGAGAACCAGCGTGTACGATCGCGCTGGTTCTTTTTTCTGCCTGTCTAGGGAAAGGAAACGTCATATCACTTATGCGGCGGATTGGTGCAGCTATCACGTTCGATCAGACGGCAGGGCAGTTCCAGGCGGACATTTTCATGATGGCCGCCATTTTTACGATCCAACAGGAGCATGAGCGCCAGATGTCCCATTTCTTTTTTGGGAATGTCGATCGTAGTCAGCATCGGAACGGTTTTTTGCGAATCATTTATATTATCAATGGAAATAATAGAGGGAAAATACCCTTTCTTCTTATGCCGTTTTAGTGCGTCCAGGACTCCGAGCGCCGTAGAATCATTGGCGCAGAAAATGGCGGTCGGACGGCGGGAAGAGGAGAGCAGGGCGGTCATCGTATGAAACCCCTGTTCCTGTGTTTGGTCTGTCGGGTAAATGTTTTCATAATTTAGTGAGATCTTGTGGTTGATCAGTGCCTGATAATAACCGATATAACGTGTTTCATACGTACAGTCGCCGATGTAGGCAATGTTTTCGTGGCCGAGCCTGATAAGATGTTCGACGGCTAGTTCTGCGGCTGCCTGGCCGTTACACACGACCTCGTCAAACTCATATTCTGTCGGGTTCCGGTCAATGCCGACTAGAAAGGAATAACGCTTTTTTACGATCGGTACGAGTTCAGGCGGACATTTTCCTAAAATCAGGAGTCCGGTATTCGGTTTGCGCGCGATAAATGCTAGAGCGTTTTTTGTCTTTTCAGACAAGACTTTCTGCATCGGTTTGTAGGGGACATGCTCCGGCGCGGCGTCGCTGTTTGGGAGATTCGCCATGTCGATCGGGTTTTGTATCTCACCGAGCAGACAGTTGTGCTGGATCAGTTCTTCTTTGAGATACCAGAAAAGTTCCCGGAAGAAGGGATCTTTGTCGATCGAATCAAAACGGGTTAGAAATAGATCGACGGTGAACGGTTCTATTTTATCAGAGCTGCCGAGACGCAGCTGGCGGGCAGCAGGGTCTGGCACGTAATGGAGGGAATCCGCAATCTGCCAGATCTTTTCTGTTAATCCGGGGTTATGGCAACGATGAGCCGGATCATTTAGAACGCGGGAAACGGTGGAAACAGATGTCTCCGCAAGCTGGGCTATTTTTTTTAGTGACATGAGAATCCTCCTTTTTGGCGCGATATCAAATCTTTCTAGGTGGTTAGCGTACTGACGTAAGCGGTTTTTGTGAGAAAACGTTTGCAATATACAGGTGAAAGACTAAATGGTTGTCAGTTGTTATTTATTACTATAGCATAAAATCAAAGGTTTTTCAATTGAAAACGTTTGCAAAAGTTTGGGTGGGATTTTTCGGTATGTCAATATAAAATGATAAATAAAGAAAACGCAGACGTGAACAAAAAATAGATGCTAAATGATGTTCGCTTTGCAGAAAAGAGGTAAACATGAGAAATTTAAAGAAAACTGCACTTTTTTTAATGATGCTAATGGTCTTGGCTTCCATGGCTGGATGCGGGAAAAGCGGCGAGAAAGCAACGACTGTTAATATGGGTTATTTTAATAATATTACACATGCCCAGGCGCTTTTGATGAAAGCCGAAGGGAAGCTGGAATCGAGTTTTGGTGATGGGATCACCGTGAAATGGAATGCGTTTAATGCCGGGCCAGCGGAAGTAGAGGCTCTTTTTTCCGGGGCGATCGATATTGGTTACATCGGGCCTGTGCCAGCGATCAATGCCAATGTCAAGTCTAACGGCGATGTGGTCGTCCTGTCCAGCGCGACGAAAGGCGGAGCTGTTTTGGTGGGACGAAAAGGATCGGGGATCCAAGGGGTCGAGGACTTATCCGGCAAGGTCGTAGCCATACCGCAGATCGGAAATACGCAGCATTTGAGTCTTCTCCAGCTTTTAAGTGAAAATGGATTAAAGCCGGCCTCCGAGGGCGGGGACGTGACAGTCAGCGCAGTTGAGAATGCTGATGTGGCAAATATGATGGAACGTGGAGATATAGACGCCGCGCTGGTACCAGAGCCGTGGGGGGCGACGCTTCTCGGGCAGGGGGCGGAACTTCTGATGGATTATGATAAGATTTATATGCAGGGTCAGTATGATGTGGCTGTCGTTGTGGTTCGTAAAGAGTTCATGGAAGCAAATTCTGAACTTGTGGAGAAGTTTTTGAAGGAACATGAAGCAGCGACGAAGCAGGTAAATGAAGATCCGACGGCGCTGAAGACGATCAACGAGGAGCTTGACCGCGCTACCGGAAAGTCACTGAGCGATACGATCATTTCAGAAGCGTTTGGACGGATCGGCGTGAGTTCGGAGCTAAATCGGGAGTCTGTGATGGGATTTGCGAATATCAGTAAAGAACAGGGACTCATTTCGGATCTGCCGGAAGAGGGCGTGTTGTTTGCAGAAGGCAGGTAAGTCCTGCGGAAATGGAGAAATGAAATGGCGTTAGTATTTAGGCAGGTATGTAAGCATTTTGATAACAGTGAGATGCCGACCCTGAACGGGATCGATCTGGAAGTGGAAAATGGTGAGTTTGTTTGTATCGTCGGGACTTCCGGTTGTGGAAAGAGCACACTGTTAAACTTGGCGGCGGGATTGGAGATGCCCACGAGCGGCGAGATCCTGCTGGATGGGGAAAAAGTGACTGGTCCCGGGGCAGAGCGGACGGTCATGTTCCAGGAACACGGGTTGTATCCATGGCTGAATGTGATTGAGAATGTGAAATTTGGTATGAAGCTTTCCGGTGTTCCTGCGGCGGAACAGGAGAAAAAGGCGATGTATTACTTGGATATGGTGCATCTGACGGAGTACCGCAATTATCCGATCCATCAGATTTCCGGCGGAATGCGCCAGCGGACGGCGCTGGCACGGGCCTTGACGATGGATTCAAAAGTTCTTCTCATGGATGAACCATTTTCAGCGTTGGATAAACAGACCTCGAACCGGCTTCGTGAGGAACTGCAGAAAATATGGATGGAGACGAAAAAGACGATCCTGTTTATCACGCATAGTGTGGAGGAGGCTGTCTTTTTGGCTGACCGTGTCGTTGTTCTGTCACCGGAATCAGGAACCATATCAGATATCGTTGAGATCAGTTTAGGGCATCCGCGGCATGTGTATTCTCCGGAATTTGTAGAACTCCGGCATCAGATTTTAGAGAAAGTAAGAGGAGAGTCGGTATGATAGGATTGATTATATTTTTAATATTACTGGTGGCAGCGTGGCAGGGATTTTACTGGGTGTTTGTAGATCTACTGGCAGTTTGCAAGCCGTATTCGGTTCCGTCGCCTGGCGGGGTGGCGGAGAGATGTGTCGAACTTCTCAGTGATGGTACGTTGCTACAGGCAACCGGGAATTCTCTTCTGCGCGGAATTGCTGGATATGCGGCTGCGGTCATTTTAGGGATCATTTTGGGATTGCTGATCAATCATTTCAAATATCTGCAGAAAAATCTGAAGCCGATCGTGCTTGGGATACAGACGCTTCCGAGTGTGTGCTGGGTTCCGTTTTCTATTTTATGGTTTGGACTTTCGACACAGGCGATCTTGTTTGTCGTTGTGATGGGATCAGCATTCAGCATCGCCATTTCGGTCGATAACGCTATTAAAAATGTACAGCCGATCTATACGAAAGCGGCCTTGACAATGGGCGCGGGGAAGGGTCAGCTATACCGGCATGTTATCTTTCCAGCAAGCCTTCCGGAGCTGATCTCCGGTATGAAACAGGGATGGTCGTTTGCCTGGCGTGCTCTTATGGCGGGAGAGGTCATGACGACATCGATCGGACTCGGGCAGACGCTTATTATGGGCCGAGATCTGGCGGACATTGATCAGGTCATGCTTGTGATGCTTGTCATTGTACTGGTAGGAATCATCATAGATAAATGTATCTTTTCCGTGATAGAGAACCGAGTGCTAAAAAAACGTGGACTCGCATGACTGGCAGGATATACCAGGGATCAAAAGCGGAAAAAGTTGCAATTTTTCACGAATTATAGTATACTTAGATTCATACTATCCTGTGGCTTGAGCAGTTTGACAGCTATGAGGCTAAATAATCGAGGTGTATGTTGTGAGAGAAGACATGGCGAATGGCAAAAAAGTCCTCGTTTCCTGTCCGATTTGCGGGTTTCGGGCAGAGGTGGACGATTTTAGCAATGACAACGAAGTGTGCGAGCAATGTGGCAGGAGTACATACACATTTCGTACCTTGGACAGTATAAGAAATGTATTTGTGGGAGAATTGATGAAGAAGGAGCGGGAGTCCTTTAAAAAATAGCGCGTGAATTCGTGAATAAAAAAAGTCTTCGGTTTTATACTAAGTAAAAAACAGGAGGCTTTTTTTATGGAACAGAAGTTCAGGATTAAATCGGTGCACGGAAGGGAAATTTTGGATTCACGTGGCAATCCGACGGTGGAGGTAGAGGTAAATCTGTGCGGCGGCGCGAAAGGCCGGGGCGCGGTGCCTTCCGGTGCATCGACGGGCGCGTATGAGGCCGTTGAACTGCGGGATAAAGATTTACCGCGTTACGGAGGCAATGGTGTAAAAAAAGCGGTGGATCATGTCAATCATACCATAGCTTTTTTGCTCGATGGAAAAAATGCGTTGAACCAGGTGGAAATCGACCGGCTGATGATCCTAGAGGATGGGACAAAGAATAAGGGGAAATTTGGAGCTAATGCGATTCTCGGTACTTCCATTGCTGTGGCAAGGGCGGCAGCAGAGGCAGTTGGACTTCCACTGTACCAGTATTTGGGAGGTACAAATGGCAGAACGCTTCCGGTTCCGATGATGAACATTATCAATGGCGGTAAGCACGCGGATTCCAGTTTGAATATACAGGAGTTTATGATCATGCCTGTGGGTGCAAATTCATTTCATGGCTGTCTGGAGTGGTGCTGCAATGTGTACCGGGAATTGAAATCTCTGTTAAAACAGGAAGGACATATTACAAGTGTTGGTGATGAGGGCGGTTTCGCCCCGAATCTGCGAGATGACGAAGAGGCGCTCCAGTATATTGTAAAGGCAGTTGAAAAGGCAGGATACCGTCCTGGCGAAGATTTTCGGATCGCGATCGACGGCGCCTGTACTGAAATGTATGATGAAGCCGTGAAACAGGGACGGACTGGGGAGTATCTTTTTTGGAAGACTGGGGAATACAAGTCGGCAGAGGAGATGGTTGATTTTTGGGAAAAACTTTGTAACAAATATCCAGTATTTTCGATTGAGGACGGACTTGCCGAAGAGGACTGGGATGGGTGGAAGACGTTGACTGACCGATTGGGTAAAAGGGTTCAGTTGGTGGGAGATGATCTGTTTGTGACAAATACAGATCGTATCAAAAAGGGGATTGAACTCAATGTGTCAAATGCCGTACTGATCAAGCCAAATCAGATCGGCAGCGTAACGGAAACACTGGAGGCCATACGGATGACGGCAAATCAACACTGGAATGCTATCGTGAGCCACCGATCGGGTGAGACGGAGGACACAACGATCGCGGATATCGCAGTTGGACTGAATGCCGGACAGATCAAGACCGGCGCGCCGACCCGGACAGACCGTGTATGTAAGTATAATCAGCTTTTGCGTATCGAAGAAGAACTGGCGGAGTCCGCACAGTTTCCCAGATTGGTCTGAATTTTATTTTTTGAGTGTTTTGGGAAAAAGTTTTACCCTCCTCAGATTTATTATCAATATAGGAAGAAACTCAAAATCAATTTTGGAAATTCCCAACGATGTGTTTTTTGCCTACGCAGTCCTGGCCCTGGCCCTCGCCGCAGGAACGCTCACCGCTCCCGCATCCGCGGACGCCGCAAAGAAGCCAAAGTTCAGCAAGTCGTCCCTGACCCTGAAAGCCGGAAAATCGGCTAAGGTCAAGATCAAGAACTCATTGAGGCGCCGGCGGCGTACGACCCGTCGCTGCAGAGCATCCGGGAGGCATATGCGCCATTGATCCCAGTCATGGGTGTAGCGGTGAATTATGGTCAGATCATGGATGAAAATACGCTCGCGTTCGTGAAGCACCATTTCAACAGTATTACAATGGGAAATGAAATGAAGATCGACAATATGCTTGGCACGAAGCAAACGCTGACACTAGAGTAGGCAGAGAAGCTCGGTTATGTCATTTCGGATGATTACAAGGCATGTACGGACAATAAGGATGCGGACGGAAACGTGATCGTGCCCAAAATCAGTTTCACTCAGACAGATCAGGTTCTGAAACAAGCGAAGGAAAACGGCCTTCAGGTGAGAGTGCATTCTCCATTTTGGCACAGCCAGATGCCACAGCATTTCTTGACAAAGAATTTTACGGATTATAGCGATCTACCTGGCAGCCCGAGTGATTTTCCAGAGAGGTACACGGACGAAGAGACGATGTATACGCGTGAGGCGATGTATGTCCAAACGCTGCTGCGCCACATTATTGACGGCGGATACGAGGATACGGTTTCCTCTTTTGATGTTGTGAATGAGTATCTTCACATGGTATTTTTGCCGTTGGATAAATACAGAAATTTCTGGCAATGTATTTTTGGTGATAAGAGCATGAATTCGCCGTATGTGAAGAAGGCGTTCGTGGCAGCACACGAGTACCTGGAGAAACAGGGAAAGAGGGACAAGATTTCGCTGATCTACAACGACTTCAACACGTATGACGAGGTGGATGAAGTGATCAAGCTGATCAACAACATGAACGCGAAAGATGATATGAACCCGACAGGAGCGAAAGTGTGCGATGGGATCGGAATGCAGTCTCATGTGGGCGCGGATACTGGTGCAGCTAAATACGAGAATGCCATCGAGGCATTCCACGCGGCTAAGTTTGAGATCCAGATTACAGAGCTTGATGTGAACTGTGGGACAGTAACTGGCGAGTCTACAGCAGAAGAGAAGGCAGAAGTCTGGGAGACAAACGCGAAGAAGTATGGAGAGATCATGGATGTCATCCTTCGCCAGAAGGTAAAAGGGGCGAATATCATGCAGGTAACGGTATGGGGTATCACGGATGCCTCGTCGTGGATGCAGGATTCGGCGCCGCTGCTATTTGGAGCCACGGTTGCGGATAAGAAGCCATCGTTTGATGCTTTTGTCAATGCAGCCCTGAATTTTAAGAAGTAGGCGGAACCGTACAAAGAGGAGAAACGATATAGGTACATGAAGAAACAAGAGGGCAGCTGCTACATGATCCAAAACGGCTGCCCTCTTGTATTTTTCATGGTTTATTGTCTCGTAAATCCGCTTTCGTGATAAAAAGATGGACGAAGCAAAAAAAAAGTGCTATACTATGGTGTGTTGGAAGAAAGGAATGATGCCAGATATGAATATAACAATGTTAAAAGGGAAGATTCACAGGGCCTGCGTCATTCAGGCAGAGTTGAATTATGTGGGAAGTATCACCGTGGATCCGGTGCTGATGGAGGCTGCCGGCATATTGGAATATGAAAAAGTGCAGATTGTGGATGTGGAAAATGGAAGTCGATTTGAAACATATACGATAGCGGGAGAAGAAAACTCGGGAATGGTGTGCCTGAATGGGGCAGCGGCTAGACAAGTTCAGGTCGGCGACCATATTATCCTCATGGCTTACTGTGAGATGACGCCGGAGGAAGCGCGGGAACACAAACCGAAGGTCGTGTTTGTGGATGAAGAGAACCAGATCAAGCGGATTTCTTCTTATGAAAAACATGGACAGCTGGATTAGAGTAAAGTGGAAGGAGAGAACAAATGTTAAAGGGAAAGACGGTTGTTTTGGGGGTGACTGGGAGCATAGCGGCATATAAGATGGCAAATCTTACCAGTATGCTTACGAAACTGCGTTGTGACGTACATGTCCTGATGACAAAAAACGCAACTAACTTTATTAATCCTGTTACTTTTGAAACGCTGACCGGGCATAAGTGCCTGGTGGACACGTTTGATCGGAATTTCAATTATAACATTGAACATGTAGCTCTTGGGGATAAAGCAGATGCGTTTTTAGTTGCACCAGCTTCGGCGGACGTCATTGGAAAACTGGCGAACGGGATTGCGGATGATATGCTGACAACGACGTTTCTTGCCTGTAAATGTAAAAAAATCGTGGTTCCGGCCATGAATACAAATATGTATGAAAATCCGATCGTGCAGCATAATATAAAAAAGCTGGGCCGCTATGAAGTGGAGGTTGTCGAGCCGGATGCCGGTGTTCTGGCGTGTAAAGCGGAAGGAAAAGGGAGACTTCCGTCGGAGGAGATCCTGTTAGCTTATATTTTAAAAGGAATTCATTTGGAAAAGGATCTGGTTGGTAAAAAGGTACTTGTCACAGCAGGGGCAACGAGAGAAGCGATCGATCCCGTTCGTTATATCACCAATCATTCGACAGGGAAAATGGGATATGCCATTGCCCGCATCGCTATGCACCGGGGGGCGGAAGTGACGCTCGTAAGCTGTCCGACCAATCTAACGCCGCCGATCTGTGTCGAGGTTGTAAATGTGGAAAGTGCGGCGCAGATGTATAAGGCTGTGAAAAAAATAGCTCCCGAAATGGATATCATCATAAAAGCGGCGGCAGTTGCCGATTATACGCCGGCTGCCTATAGTGAGAAGAAGATTAAAAAGAAAGAGGGAGACCGGCTGTTTGAGCTGGTTCCTACAAAAGACATTTTATCCTATCTCGGTAAACACCGGAAAGAAGGGCAGTTTATCTGCGGCTTTTCGATGGAAACGGAAAATCTGATCGAAAATTCCAGAAAGAAGCTGGAAAACAAAAAGGTGGATCTGATCGTAGCGAACAATCTCTATACGGAAGGAGCCGGATTCGGTTCCGACACGAATATTGTCACGCTGATCATGGAGGAAGGGGTTGTAGAACTTCCCTGTATGTCGAAAGAAGAGGTCGCAGAGGCGATCCTGGATGTCATCGTGAACAAGTGATGGCGCACTTAGTCATGCAGAAAACTTGTACAGAAATTAGAATAAATTAAACTGCCGCACATACCTATATAAGTAAGTGCGGCAGTCTTTTTGGGAAAAAGAAATCGTTATGCTTTACAAAGGGTAATTTGTACATCCTTTGTCAAAACGTCTGTATAACTGTACGAAATGGTCTGACTTGTGTTTTCGATTTCATTTTTTACGGTGATAAGGAATATACTTGGGAATGTTTCCGTTATAACACCTTCTGTAACATCTACTTTATGCCTCCCTAGATTGCATCGTACTACTACTTTACTTCCGATGTGTCTGCTCACTGCCTGTCGTACAGACCCGACATTTGTTTTCAACATAAATTTTACCAGCCTTTCCTCTGCAAGGAATGCAGATTATGAATTTCCCAAATCCCTTCACGATTAAACTATATATTGAAATACAACCATATCATACCACATAATCTTGTGTTTGTCAAATTTGTGCCCGTAGGTTCCCATCTGTTAGAAATTCTGTAAGGTGATACCATTATTATATGCGGAAAGGCGAAAAATATTCCATCTTTTTTTACATTTTCTAGGAATAACAGTGATTTGCCCGGAATATAGTGTACTAGTGATCAATCTGTAGACCTGGCTGTCAGCCGGGCTATGACGAGGAGGGCGTATGGAACTAATCAAACAAAGAGTTCACATGAATCGGTGCAATAGCCGGGAAAATGTCAGGGTTACGTTGGATACGGATTTTAATGTGCCGGATATCAAGCCGGATGCCAGAGCGGTTATGCAGGAGAAAGGCGAGGTGGTGATCGAGGAGATCCGCATATTGGATGGGAAGCTGCATATAAAAGGAGCCTTATACTTTACGCTGTTATACGCGGGAGAGGATGAGATTCCGGTATGCGACCTGACGGGAAATATTCCGATCAACGAGACGGTGTCACTAGGATGTGAGTCTACGAGAGAGGACGAAATCACAATACACGCAACGATTGAAGATCTGAGGGGGGAACTCATCAACTCAAGAAAGTTTGGCATCAAAGCGATCATTAATATGGAAGTGCTGGCGGAAACGATTTATGATGGCGAGGGCGCAGTGGACATCGAGGGCGATGAAACTATACTGAAGCGCAAAAAGAATTTGGATATTACCAGGCTGATCCTGTCCAAAAAAGACACGCTCCGGGTGCGCGACGAGTGCAAGATCCCGGGAACGAAAGACACGATCGGGCGGATCCTGTATGACGATGTGAATCTTTTGGAAGTGGAAACGAGGGTGGGGGAGGATAAACTTGTCCTATCCGGAGAGGCCAGCCTCTTTATCATATATTTAAGTACGGATGAAGTTCCTCAGTTAAATTTCCATGAATGTATCATACCGCTGAGTGGTGAGGTGAACTGCGGCGGGTGCGATGAGACAAATGTTGTTCAGGCCGAGGTGGGGATCCACGGCAGGGAGCTTGAGGTCAAAAGCGATGAGGATGGAGAAGATCGTGTCATTGACGTGGAGATCGTGCTTGAACTGGCTGTCAAGGCGTACGGGGAAGAACAGATGGAACTGTTGACGGATTTCTATTCCACGAAAAAGGAGTGCCGTCCGGTATTTGAGACTTCTTATTTTGAAAATCTTATCATGAAGAATAAGAGCAAGTCGAGAGTGAACGGGAAGGTTGAGCTGGAAGTAGCACATCATCCGCTGCAGATCTGGAAAGTCAGCGGGGATGTCCGGGTGGACGAAAAGAGGATCGTGGAAGATGGCGTGGAAGTAGAAGGAGTTATTGACATAAATATATTGTATCAGTCGGCAGATGAAAATGTGCCGTTGGCGGCTTCTTCCGGGATCCTGCCTTTTGAGCAGCATATCCAGATCCCGGATCTTCAGCCGGACAGCGATATCCGCATGAATGCGGGTCTGGAGCAGATCAGCGGATCTCTTTTGGGAGAACATGAGGCAGACATCAAAGCGGTGATCGTCATTGATGTTCTGGCGTTTAACAACATGGAAGAACCGATCATCGCGGATTTTGAGATCCAAGAACTGGATTGCGATGCCAGGGCAAAAGAACCGGGTCTGATCGGTTACGTCGTGCAAAAGGGAGACTCCCTGTGGGACATCGCGAAGCAATTTTATACGACCGTGGAAACCATTATGGAAATTAACAAACTAGACTCGGATCTAGTCCATGAGGGGGATGTACTACTGGTGATGAAAGAAGCAAACTGTATGTAAAAAAAGAGCGGGCAGGACTGTGGTTTTCAGTCCGCCCTTTTTTTGCTTTATAGGAAATTCCGACTTTTTGTGGCACAAAGAAAAGCGTATA
>CAJUTR010000037.1 GCA_910589665.1 uncultured Eubacterium sp.
GGAGAGTTTCAGCCCCGGCTGTTCCAGGCATGTGTTTTCGAAGGTATAGCGGCAGAGGCCTCGTGCATTTTTATATTCTGCTACTAAATCCAAGGAAACTTTCGCAGCCGCTCCAATCCCGCAACGGCTGCGAACGATCAACACTCTCCTATATTTCATTTGAAACCAAAGAAAGCGCATCCTCATCTGCCGCAATGATCACGTCCCTATGAAGTTGTAAAATGGAAGCTGGAACCTCTGGTGTAACTGGTCCATTTATGACTTTATCTAAAATAGAAGCTTTGTCCTCTCCGCTTACCACTATCACTATCTTTTTTGCCTTCATAATACTTCCGATCCCCATGGTATATGCCTGTCTGGGAACGTCCGCTTCCGAAGTAAAAAAGCGTTTGTTCGCTTCGATCGTACTAGCTGTCAGATCGACACAGTTTGTGCCGCATGAAAAAACAGGAGAAGGTTCATTAAAACCGATATGTCCGTTGTGCCCGAGTCCAAGGAGCTGAAGATCTATACCACCCAGTTTTTCAATGATTTCGTCATATTCCTGACAGGCTTTTGTGGAATTTGGCTCTAATCCATCTGGCACGAACGTACGGGACTTATCAATATTGACATGATGAAAAAGGTTGGACTCCATAAAATAGCGGTAGCTCTGCTTGTCTTCCGGCCCTATGCCTTTGTACTCATCCAAATTAACAGAAGACACTTGGGAAAAGTCCAGATCCCCTTTCTTAAACCATTTCACTAATTGCTTATACACCCCGATCGGAGAAGAACCCGTTGCCAGCCCGAGCACACAATTCGGTTTCATAATAATCTGCGCACAGATCATGTTTGCCGCTTTCCGGCTAAGTTCATTATAATTTTTAGCTCTGCAAATCACCATATTGAGAATGTCCTCTCTTTCTATTTAAACATTTTTACTATTAGTAATGACATTTTTAATTAAGTTTATAAGTAAAAGTTCAATAAAAATGAAGATAATTGGAGATACTTTCATAGACAGAACTAAAATCAAAGCATTTTGTGCAGAAATGAGGCTAATATGAACGAGGAAAAAATAGAACAATTACACGGGAAGCTGATCGTCTCCTGTCAGGCACTGCCTCATGAGCCATTACATTCTTCCTTTATTATGGGAAGGATGGCGCTCGCAGCAATGGAAGGCGGCGCGTATGGGATACGCGCAAATACAAAAGAAGATATTGAGGAGATTCAGACCAAAGTAGATCTTCCAATAATCGGAATTGTGAAGAGAGATTATCCAGACAGCCAGGTTTATATAACACCGACGATAAAGGAAATTGATGAGCTCATGGAAGTAAAACCGGAAATCATCGCTGTGGATGCGACAGGCGCACTTCGGCCGGATGGGGCAACGGTGGACGCTTTTTTTGAGCAGATCAAGAAAAAATATCCGCACCAGCTTTGGATGGCAGATTGTTCTACCATCGAAGAGGCACTACACGCGGACGAGCTTGGTTTTGATTTTATCGGTACGACGCTCGTTGGTTACACCGAGCAGAGTAAAAACGATCAAATCGAAGAAAACGACTTCCTTATATTAAGGGAAATCATCGACAAAGTCAGTCATAAAGTGATCGCGGAAGGAAATATTGATTCGCCGGAAAAAGCAAAGCGTGTGATCGAGCTGGGCGCTTTCAGCGTAGTCGTGGGCTCATCAATCACAAGACCGCAGCTGATCACAAAAAAATTCGCGGAAATACTAGAACATTGACGTAAAATTTAAAAGGAGAGAATGATTATGAAGAATCTAGACAAGTACAAAGGTATCATACCGGCGTTTTACGCCTGTTACGACAAAGAAGGAGAAATAAGTCCAAAAGGAGTAGAGGCGCTTACGAAATATTTCGTAGACAAAGGAGTCAAAGGGGTGTATGTAAATGGATCTTCTGGCGAATGTATTTACCAAAGTGTGGCAGACCGGAAACTCGTTTTGGAACATGTCATGAAGGCGTCAGAAGGGAAACTTACCGTCATCGCCCATGTCGCCTGTAATAATACGAAAGACAGCCAGGAACTTGCCCGACATGCGGAAAGCCTGGGAGTAGACGCTATTGCGGCCATCCCGCCGATCTACTTTCGCCTGCCGGAACATGCGATCGCGCAATACTGGAACGATATAAGCGCGGCAGCCCCCCATACGGATTTTATCATTTATAATATTCCTCAGCTTGCAGGCGTCGCTCTCACGATGAGCCTGTTTGCCGAGATGAGAAAGAACCCGAGAGTAGTCGGCGTGAAAAATTCCTCCATGCCAGTGCAGGACATTCAAATGTTTTGCGCGGATGCCGGAGAAAACTTTGTCATTTTTAACGGCCCTGACGAGCAGTTTATCAGCGGTCGTATCATCGGAGCAGAGGGAGCGATTGGCGGAACATATGGGGCCATGCCCGAACTGTTCCTAAAAATGGACGAGTGTATCCGGACAGGAGAACTGAAAAAAGCAAAGGATATTCAGTACGCGGTCGATGCCGTCATCTATAAAATGTGCTCGGCGCACGGAAACATGTATGGCGTGATCAAAGCCATTCTGAAGAAAAACGAAAACCTGGAGCTGGGCGGCGTCCGAAAACCGCTTCCGCCATTGACAGAAGGGGATATGGAGATTGTGGAGGAAGCTGCCGGCATGATCCGCGCCGCCAAAGAAAAATATCTCAACTAAGGAAAGGATGAAAAGACAATGCAAGGATTTACCGTTATCGATATGATCATCTTAATCGTCTATCTGGCTGCTGTCTTGTTTGCCGGATTGCACTTTGCGAAAAAGGATATGAAGGGAAAAGAGTATTTTAAAGGAGATGGTACCGTTCCGTGGTGGGTCACATCCGTCTCCATTTTTGCCACCCTATTAAGTCCGATTTCATTTTTATCACTGGCAGGAAACTCATACGCCGGAACGTGGCTCATGTGGTTTGCGCAGCTTGGTATGCTGCTGGCAATCCCGATCACCATCCGTTTTTTCCTGCCGATCTACAGCAGACTGGACATTGACACCGCTTATCACTATCTGGAATTACGTTTCGGCAGTAAAGGACTGCGGATACTGGGAGCGGCGATGTTTATCATTTATCAGATCGGACGTATGTCGATCATCATGTACCTCCCCTGTATGGTACTCGGAAGCCTGACCGGCATCAATGTGAATCTGCTAATCGCGCTTATGGGAATCATCGCCATCATTTATTCTTATACAGGCGGTTTAAAATCAGTTCTATGGACAGATTTTATCCAGGGTTCCGTATTGCTGCTCGGCGTATCGTTTGCCCTCATATTCCTTCTTTGCAACATTGATGGCGGTGTCGGCGCCATTTTTGGGGCATTTTCAAACGAGCATAAGTTCTTAGCGGCTGACCGCCCCATTTTTGATTATAATATTTTAAGGGACAGCGTACTCCTCATCATCATAGGAGCTGGATTTAACACGATGGGTTCCTATGTTTCCAGCCAGGACATTGTGCAACGGTTCACGACGACCACAGACACAAAGAAACTGAATAAAATGATGCTGGCAAACGGTGCGCTTTCCATCTTTATCGCCACGGTATTTTACCTGATCGGAACCGGCTTGTATGTCTTTTACCAGCAGAATGCACTTCCTCCGGCAGCCGAACAGGATCAGATCTTTGCTTCCTATATTGCGTTTGAGCTTCCGGTCGGGATCACCGGAATCCTTCTCGCCGCAATCTATGCCGCTTCCCAGTCCACACTGTCCACCGGTCTGAACTCGGTGGCATCAAGCTGGACACTCGACATTCAGGCCAGGTTGTCCAAAAGAGAACTAAGCTTTGAAAAGCAGACTAAAATAGGTCAGTATGTGTCGCTCGCTGTCGGGGTATTTTCCATCGTCGTGTCGATGGTTCTCGCCAACGGGGGGATCAAATCGGCATATGAATGGTTCAACGGATTTATGGGACTCGTTCTCGGTATCCTCGTCGGAATGTTTATCTTAGGAGCTTTTACGAAGATTGCAAATACGTTTGGCGCGGTGATCGCCTTTATCGCGGCAACGGCTGTCATGATCTATATCAAATATTTTGTTCCGGCGGAAGCGGTATCGATCTGGTCGTATTCCATCATATCGATCATCGTTTCTCTCGTGGTCGGCATTCCTGCCAGCCTGATCTGGAGAAAGATCAAGGGAGATACGTCAGATCCAGAACCGCACACAACTATTTACAGAATAACGGAGGATTAACCATATGATTTTTGGAAATGTAAAACATTTAGAACAATTTTGGTTTTTGGAGGATTCCGTCAAGGAATGCTTTGCCTATGCGAATCATCATGACCTCCTTTCCTTTGAGAAAGGGAGTCATCCGATCGACGGCGAAAAACTGTTTGTCAATGTGGCGGAGTACACGACGACAGAAGCGGATAACCGCTTTTGGGAAGCGCATAAGAAATATCTGGATGTCCATGTGATGCTGGAGGGGGAGGAGCAGATCGACGTCAATTTCCTCTGGAACATGAGTCTTCAGGAGTACGTGGAAAAAGACGATTTCCTGCCGATGAACGGTGAGAAAAATGCCTCTGTCATACTGCGGCCAGGCGATTTTCTCGTCTGCTACCCGAATGACGGGCACCGCACCGGCGTATCGGTACAGAAACCGGAAGAGATTAAAAAGGCGATCTTTAAAGTGCAAATATAAAATTGCACACGGTACGATCATCGATTATAATGAAAGACAGGCAGAGATCGATATGAAAAATTATGTTAGTATAGATATAGGAGGAACGGCGATCAAATACGGTTTGATCCGGGAAGATGGGCGGATCCTTAACAGGAATATCATGAATACGGAGGCGGCCAAAGGCGGTGCCGTGATTTTAGAAAAGGTACAGAATGTGATTGCCGAATTTCATACGCAGGAAGAAATCAGCGGCATCTGTATCTCGACGGCTGGCGTCGTCGATACGAACCGAGGCATTATCACGTATTCGGCGCCTCTCATCCCGGATTATGCGGGAACAGAGTATAAAAAAATACTTGAGAATCGATTTCGTATTCCCTGTGAAGTAGAAAACGATGTCAATTGCGCCGGACTCGCGGAATATTATTCAGGCGCAGCGGCTGGCAGCAACATTTCCCTCATGCTCACAGTAGGAACCGGTATCGGCGGCAGCATCGTCATAAACGGGGAGATTTTCCGCGGAGTCAGCGGGAGTGCCTGTGAAGTGGGTTATATGAATATGCAGGGCGGTGATTTCCAGACGCTCGGCGCTGCCAGTATTTTATCTCAAAAAGTGGCGGAATGGAAAAACGAGCCCAAAGAGTGCTGGAACGGATACCGTATTTTTGAAGCAGCAAAAAAAGGGGATGCACTGTGCGTCCGCGCGATTGACGAGATGACAGATGTTTTGGGACAAGGCATCGCCAATATATGCTGCGTCCTGAATCCGGAAATCGTAGTGCTCGGCGGAGGTATTATGGCACAGGAAGATTTTTTGCGGGAACGTATGGATCTGTCGTTCGGCCGGTATCTGATACCGGAAATCGCCCGCCACACGAGACTGGCCTTTGCCAAACATGGCAATGACGCGGGAATGCTGGGAGCGTTTTACCATTTTCAGCTCCGCCGTTTTGGGCCTGCTGCGTTACAAGCGATGGAAGGAGTAACATGTCATGATAATTAAAAACGTGAAAGCCTTTACAGAAAACAAAACATTTGTGGACGGTGAGATAACGATAGACGGGGGGAGGATTACAAATGTGACAAACCGCGCAACCCCATTCGAGATAGATCAGACGATAGACGGAAATGGATGCTACGCGATCCCGGGTTTGATCGATCTGCATTTTCACGGATGTAAAGGGTTTGATGTCTGTGACGGATCGGCAGAGTCGATCGCGGAAATCGCAAAATATGAAGCATCTGTCGGGGTGACGGGAATCTGCCCGGCGACAATGACGCTTCCCACAGAAGAACTTACTTATATTTTATCGGCAGCGGCTTCGTATCAGGAGCGAGCGGGAAAAGGGAACGCCCGGGAAGCGGATCTGCTCGGTATAAACATGGAAGGTCCATTTATCAGCGCCGAGAAAAAGGGAGCGCAGGATGCGCGCAACATCATATCCTGTGATACAGAAATCTGCCGGCAGTTTTTAGAAGCTTCCCACGGTTTAGTCAGATTTATAGGCATCGCGCCGGAACAAAATGAACATTTCCGTTCATTTATCCAGGAAATGAAACGAGATGTTCATATTTCACTTGCCCACACAAATGCGGATTTCGATACAGCTATGGAGGCTTTTCGCGCAGGAGCGGACCATGTCGTTCATCTGTATAATGCCATGCCCGCGTTTTCTCACCGGAACCCCGGAGTTGTCGGTGCCGTGGCAGACAGTCCGCATGTGATGGCGGAACTCATCTGCGACGGTGTGCATATCCATCCATCGGTCGTACGCGCTACATTTCGTATGCTGGGAGACGACCGGATTCTATTAATCAGCGACAGTATGAGGGCCACCGGTATGCCAGACGGACGTTACATGCTGGGCGGACTGGAAGTGAAGGTGACGGGAAACCGCGCCGAGTTAGTATCTGATGGGGCTCTCGCCGGTTCCGCGACAAATCTAATGGATTGTATGAGAATAACGGTAAGGGAAATGGGCATCCCGTTAGAATCGGCCGTCGCCTGCGCATCAATGAATCCGGCGAAAGCACTTGGCGTATTTGAGGATTACGGTTCGATCACTAAGGGGAAAAAAGCTGATGTCGTGCTGCTCGATACAGACCTATCGATAAAAATGATTATCAAAGATGGCGTCGTTATTGCTTCATAATATCTTGACCAGTTTTTTTTCTTTTGATACAATAAAAAAGATATATGACATGCAAAATTGCGAACCAAAGCGAACTTGTTCGCTTGGAAGAAATGAGGAAAGTATGAGAGAGAAATTAGTGATAACCGGTATGGGTGCTGTGACGCCGATCGGAATAGGAGTAGAACAATATTGGAAAAACCTGATCGACGGTGTGTGCGGCGTTACACATATGACACGATTTGACCCAGAGACATCTCCGGTTAAGATCGCCGCTCAGGTAAAAGATTTCCATGCCGATGATTTTATGACAAAAAAGCAGAGCCGGGAAATGGATCTGTTTATGCAGTACGGTTATGCGGCAGCAGAGGAAGCGCTTACCGATGCCGGAGTACAGGAACATACGATTCCCGCTGCCCGGATGGGGATCGTTGTGGGGACGGCTATGGCGGGCGTATCCATTATTTCGGAAACACAGGATGGCTTGAGTACAGGTGAGCACAAGAAAGTAAGCCCTCGTTTTGTACCGAAGTTTATCGGAAACATTGCCGCTGCGCAGATTGCGATCGCGAAAGGATACCGGGGACCGAGCCTGACAGTAAGCACCGCATGTTCCTCGGGCGCGGATGCCATTTCTACCGCGGCCATGCTTCTTCTGGCCGGTGAGGCGGACGCCGTTTTAGCCGTAGGGGCGGAAGCAAGTCTTTGTCCTGTCGTTGTCGCAGGGCTCGCCTCAGCACACGCGCTCAGTACAAATAACGAAAATCCCCAGACGGCCAGCCGTCCTTTTGACAAAACACGAGACGGTTTTGTATTTGGCGAAGGAGGAGGCGCTGTTTTGCTGGAAACGGAAACGCATGCGAAAAAGCGCGGCGCTCAGATCAAGGCAAGGCTGCTTGGTTTTGCAAACAGTACGGACGGCTATCACGTAACAGCGCCGCATCCCGACGGAATCGGCGCGATTGCCTGTATGGATCACGCCATTCAAAAGGCAGGTATCCAGAAAGAGGAGATTGATTACATAAATACGCATGGAACCTCTACGCCGATGGGAGATGTGATCGAGACAAACGCGATCAAGCAGTTATTTGGCGCACATGCCTATGAGATGGCAGTAACTTCCACGAAAGGCGCGACCGGGCACATGATGGGAGCTGGCGGCGTGACAGAGGCGATCACCTGTGTCAAAGCCATCCAGAGCGGAATCATTCCGCCGACACTGAATCTTACGGCGCCGGATGAATCATGCGATCTGAACTACATTCCAAACAAGGCTGAGAAGCGGCCCGTTCGCTATGCCATGACAAATGCTTTTGGGTTTGGAGGGCAGAATTCCAGCCTGATCGTCGGAACATATTGATAAAACACTGTTTACCGTTTATTTCATACAGCGGAGGAATGTTATGAAATATATAAAGCAATTTTTTATTCTTTTAATCGTATGTTTTTTAGGAGAACTGTGCCGGTTCTTTATCCCGTTGCCGATTCCTGCCAGCATTTACGGACTGGTTCTCATGCTCGTCTGCCTGATGACGGGAATCATCAAACTCGAACAGGTCGATGAAACGGCGACATTCTTCACCGAAATTATGCCCGTTTTGTTTATCCCTGCCGGAGTCGGACTCCTGTCGAGTTATCATGCCTTGAAACCTCACCTGATTGCCATCCTTTTCATCACATTTATTACGACGGTTATTGTCATGGGAATAACAGGAATCGTGGCACAGCAAATGATGAAACATCTCAAACGAAAAGAGGAATCTAAATAATGGTTGCTGATTTTTTTACAAATTCTCTTTTTTTCGGCGTTCTTGTGAGCCTGATCGGGTATGAGATCGGACAGTTTCTGAAAAAGAAAACGGGACTGGCAATCGTAAACCCCTTGCTGATTGCCATTGTTTTTGTCATCGGCGTCCTGCTTCTGTTCCATATTGAGTATGAGACGTATGAAGCGGGCGGCATATATCTAAATTACCTGCTCACACCTGCCACGGTATGCCTTGCCGTTCCATTGTATAAACAGATCCATCTTCTGAAACAATATGGTTTTGCTATCGTGCTGTCCGTTTTAGCCGGTACGATCACGAGCTTGCTTGGCGTATTAATCTTGTCCGTCCTGTTCCATCTGGATCATGCGATGTACGTAACACTTTTACCGAAGTCGATCACGACGGCGATCGGAATGGGTATGAGTGAGGAGATTGGCGGAATTGTGAACATCACGGTTGCTGTCATCGTCGTTACTGGCGTAATCGGAAATGTGATCGGAGAATGGGTGCTGAACATGTTCCGTGTTAAAGACCGTATTGCCAAAGGACTGGCGCTCGGTACGTCTGCACATGCGATCGGAACGAGTAAGGCGATGGAGATGGGGGAGATCGAAGGTGCTATGAGCAGCCTGGCAATCGTAGTGGCCGGATTGCTGACCGTCGCCGGAGCAAGCGTGTTTTCTATTTTTTACTAAGAAAATGGGACAAATTTTTTTGCGAAAATAGTTGCTATTATTTGAGATTTAACGTATAATGATAGTAAGTGATGCGAAAGGAAGTGGATTCATGGACCACAATGAATTATTTAAGAAGATGCTTATGAGTTTTGACCATAAATATGAGTCTGCTACTGTCTTTTACGATAATCTTCCGTATGTACGGGATTATGATTTATGTAACTGGACACCCCTTCGCATGTTCAGTGGTAATATTATTAAGTTTTACCAGTACCGGATGGATCAGCCGGTGATCCTGCAGACAGATCCGGACAATATGTAATCTCTTTTTTTTATTTTTGTTATCTTCATTTTTATCATATTTGAATGGGGGAATCTCGGTCTTTGGCACAACCGTTGATTCCCCATTCATTATTTATTTCCGTAAAACGATTTCCTCAAATAAATCCAAACCGTAACTTGTTTCTGTCGGCTCATGGTCAATGATTTTAAAAGTCCTGGTTCCGTCCTCTTTTCGTTCCGCGCTAAGAAACCGTGCGTGCGGAAGATTTTTTCCATACATGTTACTGGCAAATTCAAAAAGGTGGGTTACCATCATGATCTGAACGCCGCTGTCGTACATGGCCTGAATGATATTTTCTGCAATCTGGCTCCCTTCTTTTTCTGTTGTACTGGAAAAAGATTCATTCAGCAGGATCAGGCTCTCATCCGTTATGATGTCAACGATCCGGTTCATCCGTTTCATTTCTTCTACGAGTCGCCCACTGTTCATGCTGCAGTCCTCGCGCCGCGTAAAATGAGTAAGGATCGTGTCATACAATGGCCCCTCATAATACGTCGCCGGCACAAACATTCCAGCCTGCATGAGCACTTGCGCGATACCCACACTTCGCAAAAAGGTTGACTTTCCACCCTGATTCGCTCCGCTGATCACATGCAGGTGGCAGTCATCGATCAAGTCGTTACTGACAGGTTTTTTTAACGTCTGTAACGCCAGGGAAAGTTCATATAAGTTCTGATACTGCAAATGGTTCTTTTCTCCGCTGACTTTGGGAAACGAGACTCTCATGTGTAAATGTGATAAACTGCGGTACAGGTTGGCACAGCCGACATAAAATCCGGCCTGTGTGCGGAGTTCTTCGAAAAACGATTCCAATTCCTGAATGAATTTCTGATAGATCTTTAGCGTATATAAAAATCCATTTTCCTCCATCTGTCTTGCATCGTGGCGAAGCGATGTTTCAGATAACATAATGGCATTTGGCGAAAACAGATGCAGCATCACCCATCGCAACATCCGGCGAAATGATCCGAGTTTCCGGTAATCCACCGGCTCTAACCGGTTGATCACGACATCGCCGCATTTCAGGCCGCCGCTGATTCCTGCCGTCATGACGAGCCGCCCGCCACGCATCAAAAATGACATATGTTCTGCCATCTGCCGAAGCTCTTCCACAAATTCATCGCTGTAATAACTGTGAAGCCTCTCGGCAAACTTCATCATACCATCAGACTGTTCCGCTTCTTTGCTTTGCATCAGGCTCCTTACTTTTACTAAATCGTCAACCATCACAAGAAGCAGCTGCAATGTATCATAAATCTGCCCCGTATTGCTGCCGCCCTTTTTCGTTTTATGTTTCTCGAAATCAGTCACCGCGCTGCTCGCCAGACGGTATATTTCCGTATAAAATTCAAAATGATGAACAGCATCGTTTACCATCTGCTGGCGATACCGGAGCAAGGGTTCTGTCGTGATCGGCGTCAAAAGTACCTGCTGGCATGTGTTATAGATCGTCTCATCTCCTTTTGCCATCGCATGCAGGATGACAGGCAGATTCAGGTCTTTGATCATGTCGGATGACATCGCGTATCGGCGGCGGGACGCCTGTTGTTTTTCCGCGTATAAAAGACAAATATCAAGCATGTGACAGCCTCCTTATAATTTCATCGTAGGTAAGTCCATATTTCTCTACAATGGATTCCACATATCCTTTCCCTTCCGCTTTGTTCCGTTCCACTTTGTATGTCCGGACGTTCTGTCCCTCAATGGATGCCGTCATGCTGACGACGTATTCGTTTTCTTCAGCTAGCTTATCAATATGGGTGACATAGATCCCATAGCAATCATCATCTAGAAAATACCGCAGGATCTCGCGCCCCATATGTAACGCATCGTATGTCGCCGCTGATGTAAAAAGTTCATTGATAATAACAAAGGAATGCTTTTTCCGCTCTTCGAGCATACCTGAGAGACGCACAAGTTCTTCTTTCAATTTTCCCCTTCCGCTTTGGGTACTCTCCTCAACGGAAAAGTGTGTCATTAACCCGTTGAATAACGGAAGAACTGCCTGATCGGCCGGCACTGGAAGTCCCATTTGCGCGAAATATACCAACTGGCCCGCCGCTCTTCCAAACGTCGTTTTTCCTCCCTGATTTGGCCCAGTCACCACGAAAAAGCGTTCCCTCTCCTTGTAATGATAGTCATTAGAGACGGTCCGTTTCCCTTCCTGTAGATTATTGAGTGCCAGCGCCAGATCATATCCGCCTTCAACACGAAAATCATTCTCCACAAACTGAGGGTAACAAAACGCATACTTGTGACGCTCCATCTGATGATGGAATTTGAGAAACGAGAGATAAAAGGAAACCTCACGATGAAACGTTAAGATACTCTCCGGAAATATGTTCGGACACCGCTCCTGAAAGTCTACCATCTCTTTGAAAATGGGGGGGTGTTTTTTCTTTAAATACCGGAGAATACGCTTTTCGAGATCCGTACTTTGCTGACTGCCCGGCAGGATATTGTACAATTGATCCGGCGTCTCTATGATATGTGAAAACCTCCTGCACAGATCTCCAACATAATCCTCTTCCTCTATGTGAGACAGTATGAGGATATGGTCTTCTTCCACTCGCATGGTGTATCTGATATCCGATATCTTCCGATAAAGCGCGAGTGCCAGATCATGGTTCTCTTTGTGTTCCCCTCGTTCCATCAGCTTGATGCACAAACGGTAAAAATCTTCCCATCCTGTCGCCATCTGCCCTCTGTTTTCCAAAAATACCATAAGTTCATCCAGCGCTACATAATAGGTATATGCCGCTGATAAATGCCAGTGCGCGCTGCTTTCCCTATCCTCTGTGTCTTGCGCATATTGCTCATAGGTCTGCGCTTTCTTCACCGCACGGTAAAAAGCCGTAATCTTTTCTTCCATTTCAGGGTCTAATTCCCGCAAAACTTCCTGCCGGTACAAAACATCCTCTTTTTCGTTTGGCATGCGGTAATAGTACTCTTTTAAGTCATATGGCTCGAATCCGTTCCCTATTTCGTCTATTATCTGATCTAAATTTAAATCGGAAAAGAATTCTGGCAGTGGTTTTGGTTCCTCTGTGATCCTTCCTAGTATACTAAAAGCCCCCAAATACAAAACCTCCTTTTTTAGTCTGTGTATCATTATTTTACTGGAAAAATATCAAAAAGGGAAGAACAGATTGATTTTTTAAGTATAATTTTAAGTATATGTACTATGGCGAGGAAAAAGCTTGCATTTCACAGTAAACCATGGTATACTGATGAAAAGCAAAATTTCTAAGTTTTCTATATGACAGACACATCTGTTCTGGATTTCTGGATCGAAAATCTTTGCTTATCTCAAGAAAACCAATCACATAAGCAGGGGGGAGATCGGGTTAGTCCCGTTTCAGCTGTTATTCCTGGTTTGTTTTCCACCCTGGAACATTTTTTTCGAAAGGGAGGAAGATGAATGGGAAAGAAGAAAGTAGCTGGAACACAAAACGTGCGGTGTACACGGGGAGACGGGGATTGCGGCCGGCTGTCCAGGAAAGCACCGGCACGGCACGAGCCCGTTGTGCCGCTGTCCGCCCTTAGCCTTTCC
>CAJUTR010000038.1 GCA_910589665.1 uncultured Eubacterium sp.
TTATCCTATTTTTGACCAAATCAGTCGAGGTACATGCTATCTACCGTTTACAAAAAATATATTTTTTATATATACTTTATACATTTGTACGCTCCCTGTATGATCATCCCGCTGTTCCAACAAATACCCATACCTATTTGTTAAAACAGCGGGATTAATGCAATATTAATCACAAAACATATTATGGTCTCCAAGTTCCATCAACCCACGCACACTGGGAAGCATCTTTATTCGTTTGCATTTTTAAATAATAATTCTTGTCTGTCCCGCCATAACCAGAATAATAATTCAAATATCTTCCACCACTCTCGTACTTTGCAAAATCCATAGGAACAGTAGCTTTAGCATCATTTTTTGACAGCCTTACTCTCATAGTCAATTCTAACCCGGGAGCTGCCGACGTAGAAATTGACTTTAATCTAACAAGTGCAGAACCACTTTCATCCTTTTTTTGATCATTAGAACGATCTGCACCACCATATCCATTCATGAAAAAATCATAAGTGTGCATTGTCGCCGCCCTACTAATTGCCCCTGCTGATGAAAGCATTGTTCCTGCTAACAGTACTGACAATACTATTTTTTTCCGTTTAATCTATTAATCCTCATTTATCTCTACCTTCTTTCTAATTTAATTGATATAGTATATTTGCTGTTTATTTCTGCGTTCTTTCCATTATAGCATTTTATTTGAAAAGAACGCATTCTTCAATTAACACTCTGCACAACTTCTCTCTGTGCATTCTTTCACCGCCTTCCTTTATTATTTTATAGAGATCTATATTAGTCTCAGATTCTACTCATACATTGTTGATTCTTCTATACTCCCTCTGTGCATATATATCCATATAGAACAATCATTTTCCCAGTCATAACATTCGAAAAGTCAAGTACAATATCCAAACACAAGTCTATTATACCTAATGACCAACTGTTTTACAATACCGCAATAGTGCCACTTTCCGCATTCCTTATAACACTTTCCGCACCTTTTTAGCCCCAATCGCTATTCACAGCCTCACACTACTATTGTATCTAAACCCATACTATAATCCCCACCCTTCAAAAATCACACAAAAAAGCATACCAGACTTTTACATCCGATATGCCCGATCCATAAAAACATCCCATGTTCTACCCTTCCCCACCATCATACCCATCCAAAAAATGATGCTTCACCCCATTCTGCTTATAGGCGATCACCGTATCCACATTCACATTCTCCACGCTCCGGAAAATATTTTTCGCCACCGACGGACTCCGCTTCTCCAGTTCCCGGATCAGCTCCTTTACTTCCTCCCGCTTTGAACTCTTCTGCTCTTCCTCCGCCTCCTGTTCACACCGCTCCGTAAAGCGGCAGGCGCAGCGGATGAACCGCAGTTCATTGTAGTGCATCCAGTGGATGATGTCCTCCTCCCGGATCAGATACAGCGGCCGGATCAGCTCCATCCCCTCAAAGTTTGTACTGTGCAGCTTCGGCATCATCGTCTGGATCTGCGACCCGTACAGCATGCCCATCAGGATCGTCTCCACGACATCATCAAAGTGATGGCCGAGGGCGATCTTGTTACAGCCGAGCTCCTTCGCCCGGCTGTACAAGTACCCCCGTCTCATTCTAGCGCACAAATAGCAGGGGGATTCCATATCGTCCTTCGCCACGATCTCGAATATATCCGTCTCAAAAACCGTGATCGGTACATGGAGCAGCTCCGCATTCCGCCGGATCGTCTCGTAATTGATCGGATTATAACCCGGATTCATCACGAGAAAGACGAGTTCAAAATTTTTCTTCCCGTGCCGCTCCAACTCCTGAAATAACTTGGCCATCAGCATGGAATCCTTGCCGCCGGAAATGCACACGGCGATCTTATCCCCGTCCTGGATCAGCTCATACTCGTTGATCGCCTTCGTGAATTTACACCAAATCTGCTTGCGGTATTTTTTTATGATGCTCCGCTCCACATCCCTGCATCTGTTATCCTGTTCCATGTCAATTTACCGCTCCAAATGCTTCCTCTAAATCCTCGATGATGTCATCCACATGTTCCGTCCCGATCGACAGGCGGATCGTATTCGGATGGATGCCCTGATCCAGAAGTTCCTCCTCACTCAGCTGGGAATGCGTCGTAGAGGCCGGATGGATGACGAGGGATTTCACATCCGCCACATTGGCAAGCAGCGAAAACAGCTGCAGATGGTCGATAAATTTCTTTGCCGTTTCCGCATCGCCCTTGATCTCAAAGGTAAAGATCGAGCCGCCTCCGTGCGGGAAATATTTGCCGTAAAGTTCCTTCTGAACCGGATCATCCGACACCGAAGGATGGTTCACTTTCTCCACCTGCGGGTGCTTCGCCAGATACTCCACGACTTTCCGTGCGTTTTCCACATGCCGCTCCACCCGCAGCGACAGCGTTTCCAATCCCTGCAGGAACAAAAACGCATGGAACGGCGACAATGTGGCGCCGGTATCGCGCAGCAATATCGCGCGGATCTTCGTGACAAACGCCGCCGCTCCAACTGCCTTGGTAAAACTGATGCCGTGATAACTCGGATTCGGCTCGGTCAGCGAGGCAAATTTTCCGCTCGCCTCCCAGTCAAACTTACCGCTGTCCACGATCACGCCGCCGATCGCCGTCCCGTGCCCGCCGATAAACTTCGTGGCCGAATGCACGACGATGTCCGCGCCGTATTCGATCGGACGCACGAGATAAGGCGTCGCAAACGTATTGTCAATGACGAGCGGAATCTTATGTTCATGGGCAATACCCGCCAGTTTTTCGATATCCACTACATCCGAGTTCGGATTTCCCAGCGTTTCAATGAAGACCGCCTTTGTATTATCTTTGATCGCCCCCCGGACGGTCGCCTCGTCAAACGGATCGACAAACGTCGTCGAAATACCGTAATCCGTCAGCGTGTGGGCCAGCAGGTTATACGTGCCGCCATAAATATTTTTCGCCGCCACGATATGATCCCCGGCGTGCGCCAGATTTTGTATCGTATAAGAAATCGCCGCCGCACCGGACGCTACCGCCAGCGCTGCCACACCGCCCTCGAGCGCCGCGATCCTCTGTTCAAAAATATCCTGAGTCGGGTTTGTCAGCCTTCCGTAAATATTTCCGGCATCTGTCAGTCCAAACCGCGCCGAAGCGTGCTCCGCATCATGGAACACATACGAAGCCGTCGCGTAGATCGGCACCGCACGCGCGTCTGTCACCGCGTCCGCCTCTTCTTGTCCTACATGAAGCTGTAATGTTTCAAATTTCAAATTTCTCTCACTGTATTTTTTCATCCTGAATCTCTCCTATTCTCCAAATAATGGCGTTGACAAATACCGGTCTCCCGAATCCGGAAGAAGTGCAACAATCGTTTTTCCTTTATTTTCCGGCCTTTTTGCCAGCAGCGAAGCTGCTTTCAGCGCCGCGCCCGAAGAGATACCGACCAGTATCCCCTCGCTCACCGCAAATGCCCTGCCCTCCGCAAACGCATCCTCGTTTTCGATCGCGATCACCTCATCGTAAACATCCGTATCCAGCACATCCGGTACAAAACCGGCGCCGATCCCCTGGATCATATGCGGCCCGGGCGTCCCCTCCGAGAGCACCGGACTAGACGCCGGCTCAACAGCCACGACCGAAACGTCTTTCTTTTTCTCTTTTAGATACTGTCCCACTCCGGTAATCGTTCCACCCGTGCCGACGCCGGCCACAAAAATATCTACGTTCCCGTCGGTCTGATCCCAGATTTCCGGACCGGTGACCGCCTTGTGCATGGCCGGGTTAGCAGCGTTCACAAACTGCCCGAGAATAACGGCTCCCTCGATGCTCTCTTTCAATTCCTCCGCTTTTTCGATCGCGCCCTGCATGCCCTTTGCGCCATCGGTCAGTACAAGTTCCGCCCCATAGGCACGCAGCAGCCTGCGCCGTTCCACACTCATCGTATCCGGAAGTGTGAGCACCGCCCTGTAACCTTTCGCCGCCGCGACTGCAGCCAGACCGATCCCCGTATTGCCAGACGTCGGCTCAATGATCGTCGCGCCCGGTTTCAGGATTCCTTTCTTCTCCGCGTCTTCAATCATCGCGAGCGCAACGCGGTCTTTCACCGAACCCGCCGGATTCAGATACTCCAGTTTCGCCAGAATGACGGCATCCGACACCCCGGCCGCCTCCGCGTAACGATTCAGTTTCAGTATTGGCGTTCCTCCGATCAGTTCCAAAGAACTTTCTAATATTTTTCCCATCATAACCTCATTTCCGCCTATGTCAGGCCTTTGTTTTTAAATTTAGAAATTTCCTCCAGGTATTTCTTTCCCAGAGGACTTATAACTACGCCCTTCCGCACGATATAGCCGATCGTCATCACCTCATCCGACTTCAGTTTCACCGCGCGGTACCCTGACCCATTCAGTTCCTCACTGAGGATGCCGGAACAAAGCGTATATCCGTTCAAACCTACTGCCAGATTCAGCATGGTCGCACGGTCATTCGCCTTGATCAACTGTTTGTACTCATACGTGCTGAGAACCTCTTCCGCGAAATAAAACGAATTGTATTCGCCCTGTTCAAAGGACAAACACGGATACTCGTCGAGATCTTCCATCGTAACTTCCTTCCGGTCTGCCAGCGGATGCCCTTCCCACAAATATACATAAATTCCGCATTTCAGTATCTCGTGAAATTCCACACCGGACTGCTGGAACAGCTTCATCAGAACCTTTTCGTTAAAATCATTGATAAACAAAATACCGATCTCACTCCTGAAATTCTTCACGTCTTCAATGACTTCATACGTTTTCGTCTCCCGGATCGCAAATTCATATTCGTCCATCCCGAACTGTTTCACCATCTCCACAAAGGCAACGACCGCAAACGAATAGTGCTGCATGGAAACGGCAAATTTTTTCTTCACCGATTCCTTTGTCACATATTTCGTTTCCATCAACTGATACTGCTCCACCACCTGCCTCGCATACCCGATAAATTCTTCTCCCTCCGGCGTCACCGAAATCCCGCGGTTCGTCCGCCGGAAGATCTCGATCCCGGCCTCCGTCTCCAGGTCCCGGATCGCCGTGGAAAGACTGGGCTGGGAAATAAAGAGCTTTCCGGCGGCCTCATTCATCGACCTGGCATCCGCCACCGTGATGGCGTATCGCAACTGTGTTAATGTCATGTTTCCTCCCTGCGCGCGCATTGTTCATTTGCTTTGTACACCTCCCTGTACCCTATGCCATCATCGTATCACACTGCTCAGCATTTGTAAAATACCGAAAACTTTTCGTCCGCTATAGTTTTTCCCTAATCCCACCAAAAATACCAGACCTTCGACTTCATCAAACTGTCCGCCAACTCGCCGAGCGTCCCCGTCGTCGAACACTGAAACACCAGATCCTCACAAAACGCAAACTGCTCCTCCGCCAGTTCCCACGCATCCTGCGCTGACGCGACCGGCCGGTCCACCACATATTCCAGCGTATCCACTCCGATCACCGCCGGAACCGCCCGGTATTTCTCATACCAGTACCGGCTGATCGCCATAAACGTCTCGTTTCTCGCACTGCCGTTCCAACAGCCCATCGGAATGTAGGCAAGTACCTCCCACGGCTCATCCACAGACACAGGGAGGCGGAACAGGACAAACTCCTCATACTGATCCGCAGGCGCACTGGGAGTCAAAAAACAGTGATACACCACCCCCCGCTCCAAACTGCCCCTCATCTGTTCCACATACTCTTCCCCCTCGTTCTCTTCCAACCCCTCCATCAATTCCCGATACCAGTCCCTCACTAACTGCTTTCCGCCCTCTGTCGGCGTGGAAAGCAGTGTTTCCATCAGTACTCCCTCTTCCTTTAGCAGTTCCATCTGTTCGAGCAGCGTACGGTTGACGGCAACCAGAACGGGAAAGCCTTTCGCTCCCGCTTCCGCCCTCGCCCGCTCATACGCTTGAAAGATCTCCTCTTCCGGCGCGCCGGCCGGAAAAACTTCGCACGGGCAACCGACCCAGTTGATCAGTTCCTGCGTTGTTTTGGAGTACGTGAGCAGGGCCGGTTTATTCTTATTATACAGCGGGCTCTCCGGCTCATTCTTCAGATTTTCCAAAAAATAGATGAGGGCAGACGAACAATTTTCTTTTATGATTATGCAGCCCTCCCTGCGTTCATACATCAGGTAAAAGTTCGTCTTCGTCTCTATGATCGTCATACCGTAATACGGGATTTTCTCCGATTCCTGCGTATTGCTCAACTGCCTGAACCCATCCCTGTAAAAATGATACGTAAGAGTCATATTGGCCGCGCTATCCGGCTCGTCAAATTCCTTCCGCTGTTTTTCCTTTTTCACCGCCGGACCGCGCGAAATCCGCGCCACACAAGCCGCCAGGATCAGTAACGCCGGTACAAATCCCCGCCTCGAAAGAGCCACCCACGCCAAACATACGCCGACGCCCATCCACACGATGTAGGACAATATATTCGAAAAGCGGCATACACGGTCACTATATTTTACATATTCCTCGTATGTATATATCGTTTGTGTCGTAAATAAAATTTCATTTTCTTCCATTACGATCCCCTTTTTCGCATTCCTATAATCCCCCATATATTTTACCCTTTTTATCATCAAAAAACAAGGTGCTTTTGTCATTAAAACAGGAACTACTGCGGTATTGAAAGTGCCGAAAAGTCGTGCTATGATAAATTTTATATCATTTCTAAAAATAATAAGTAAAGGAGAAAATGAAAATGAAAGCAAAAAAAGTTTTAGCGCTGTTGGTTATTATATCTATTTCCTTTTCACTAATTGGAAATATAGAAAGTCCAATTGCGGCAGCTGAAGAAAACATGGATGACATTCTGGGAGAGGACCTGCCTGAAGAAATTTCAGACGACAACCTGATAATCGAAGAAGATGAAGATTATGCAGGAGAAGAATTTGATGAATCAGACAGCGATGCACAGGACGAGCTGGAAATGGAAGATGTAAATGAAGAAGAATTGGAAGATGCACTAGATGAACTGAAAGAAAAGGATATTAAGGTTGCTTATTCCATCACAGGAAAATGGGATAAGCATTATAATGTCGACATTACACTGACAAATACTTCTGATACTCTGATCCAAAATTGGGAAATAGAGTTTCCTTTTCCCGACACGATCGAGAATATCTGGAATGCCAAAATCACGAAAGATGAAAACGGTACATATTATATAAAAAACGCCGACTGGAATCAGGATATTGAAGCAGGAAAATCTGTTTCTTTCGGCATGACAGTTTCCTGTGATGATAATACGGACATCAACATACCGGAAAATTGCAGCGTAACAAAAGAATGTGTAGAAGTAGAAACCGAATATGACGTTACATATAAAGAATACAGCAAATGGGATAACAAAATTAGCGGCGAAATAACGATCAAGAATCTTTCAGACAGAAAAATAGAGGATTGGAAGCTGGAGCTGGAAACCAATCTGGTATTTACAGAAATTTGGAATGCTGAAATAAAGGATACAGCAGATTATTATTGTTATTTAGATAATAAGGGTTATAATGCCAATATATCCGAAAATGGTTCTGTGACATTTGGATTTATTGCAGAGTGTAACGAAACCCCGGAAATTTCAGAATATTATCTTTATGAAATGGCAGAACCAATAGATGAAGAAGATGAAATCATATACGAACTGGAAGAGGACGAGGAAGAACGTGACGAAGATGATTTTGATACGAAGCAGGAATACAAAGCATATTTAACGGTAAGAAGCTATTACGCGGCAAAATTTTCTATAGAAGAAGATACCTCTTCAAAAACAAAAAAAACGGAATATGCCAAACCAGTGAAATGGGCGAGGAAAACAACGCTGACAATAGATAACGTCATGTACAAAATAACGAACCTAAAGTATAAACTTGCCATTCAGGCATATACAAAGGCAGGGGATGATTTATACATCACGCAGCGCAAGGGAGAAACAATCTATATTACAAAATGTAAGCTGCTAGAAGGGAAAAAAAGGGTATACCAGCCTGACGGAAAGAGCATGAAATTAGCTGGGTTTGCTCACGGGCAGACACTAGACGCATTTGAATTTAAAGGCGAAACCTATTTATTACTGGGTGCCAATTCCAGAGCCAGCTTTTCTAGAAATTTGGCGTTTGTAAAATTTATCCCCAATAAAAAACTCATCTATAGTAATCCTGAGGACAAGGAAAAATTCTATAGATTAACCAAACTTTCCTATGCCAATCAGGACAGAAAATTTTTAGGATCAACGAAACGCATAGATGCGGCGCTTTCCGCTAACAAGAAAACCTTATGCGTTTGGGATGTTGTCGGCCAATATGTGAAAGAAAAGAATAAAGAAACAGGCGAGGAAATAGAAAAAATCAAATTCCAAAAAATACAGATTGGTTGCTTTAAATTCGAGGAGATTCTAAATTATTTTGAAAAACATAGTAATGCTAAATCTCTTTCTTTTAAAAGCATGAAGAAAAAATGGTGCTATTACAGCTGCGAACAAAATACAAAATCGCAATTTATAAGACCGGGCGGCTCCAATCAGGGAATCGCAGTTTCAAATAGGTATTATACAGAAGAAAAGACAGGTGATAAAACGAAAAAAGTGTATAAAAACAAAATCTATTTCACTGCCGGAAATGAATCAGCAGGTACTCCACTTTATATTGGCATGATGATACTGTGCAAGAAAGGTAAGCTTACCAAAAATGGAAGTTACCAAACACAAATGCGCTTAAATATAAAAAAACTGAAAGATGCCAATAAAGAATGTAAATACAGAGAAATAGAAGGACTGCATATTGAAGGCAAAAAACTATGGTTTGTGGTAGCACCTTCCGGTAATAATGCTAAGAAAAAGAAACTTCAATATATTTACAGCATACCAAAAAAATATTTAGAAGGAAATGCAAAACTTCCAAAAACAGAAAAGTAGTAGAAGAAAGGTGGCTGATCCATGAAAAAGATAGCAGGTTTCCTAATAGCCGCAGCAGTACTTTTTCATCTCATAAATTTCCCTGCCGCTGCCAGCACCAAAACTGTATCTGGTATGTGTGGTACTGCGGCAGCTTTTACCATTGATGAAAACGGCACCCTGACGATCACCGGAACCGGAAAGATTGATAAGTTTTTCTTTGATGACAAAGAAATCGAGTATAAAAAAATCATAAAAATCATTATGTCAGAAGGAATAACTGAACTGGGTAAGGATTGCTTTTGCTTTTTAGAAAACGTAACACTTGTAAAGTTCCCGACTTCCCTGCAAATCATCGGGGAAAACGCCATGCACGGGATGAAATCCCTGACTGAGATCCAACTTCCCAGTGAACTAAGCCAAATTGGAGAAATGGCGTTTTATCATTGCAACAATATTACAGAACTCCAGATTCCAGATACTGTAAGCCAGATCGGGCCTGACGCTTTTGCGTACTGCAAAAATTTACAGCGTATTCGTCTTCCTAGAGGACTAAAAAAGATAGAAAACGGTTTATTTCAAGGTTGTGAAAAACTAATTGAAATTCCCGCAGCAGAGTGCTTACAGGAAATCGGATTAAGCAGTTTTTCCTTTTGCCATTCGCTCCAAAATGCGGCGATTCCAGATACCGTAAAAAAAATAGGCGCTCACGCTTTTTGGAAGTGTAAAAACTTAAAGAAACTCACTTTTGGCAGTTCGGTAAAAAAAGTGGCAGCGACCTATGCACAGGGCTGTGTGAAGCTGCGGACAGTGGCCAACCGTTCCTCCGTTTCCATTCCCCTGAATGAAGCGAAAGGTAGTCTTTCCTGGTATGTGGGGAAAAAGAAACGCAAATCCCTGCCACCCGGGAAAACAGCAAAGGCCAAAGGCCGAAAATATGCCATAAGCTATATCCTAAATGGCGGAAAAATCAAAGGGAGAAAACCGAAATACCATGAATACGGGAAGGCAGCCAAACTGCCATCCCAGGTAGTCAGGAAAGGGTACACGTTCCTCGGCTGGAATATATACGGGGAAAAATCATTTGACGAATGGGGATTACTGCAATCCGGGATAAAGGCAGAGTCCAGGGAAAAACTTCAGGTTCAGGCCGTTTTCAAAAAATATAAAGTAACGGTAAAAAACCAGAGAATCCACGTTTTGGTGCAGGGCCCTCTTTTCGGGAAAAAGGGGTATTCGAAAGCAGATGATCACTACGGCTTCCGCTACTCTGAACATCCGGATATGAGCCATTCGGTCGTTGTCTATAAAACGGCACCCTACGGGAAAGGATTGACTGGCAAACTCAAAAAAGGCAAAACCTACTACGTACAGATCGCGGCGCACGGGCCTGATTTTACAGAAGAGGATGATGAGGATTTCCCGCTGTTTGGATGGATCAAAAAGAAAAAAGTAACAATCGCGTAAAAATAATCATCATAAGCACACCAAAGCTAATCTAAGTAAAGGTACCGCTAAACACGGAACTGGAAGAATGCCGTTGTGGGAAACCATCTGATCCGGCTCGGCTGGGGCGTCCACTGACGCCCCTTTTCCCGTTTTCAAAGAATCCATCTTGCTGCCAGATCATTTAATTCATCAACAAGTTTACTATACTGTTCCCCAATTGCTATTTACAGAACATTTACAAATAGACAACCAATTTATCGTCCCCCACTTGACAATAACGAAATATCATGTTAGAATACAAAAAACTTACGGAGGATTTTGTATGTTAATTGTAGTTGTAACGGAGAAAATTGCAAACTAAATATTGCAAGGGTGATTTTTAGTTCTACGCTAGAAGTGTGCCCATTTGTTGATAGGTGATTTTACTATCAGCATATTTCGCCTTACAATTGCTACTATTATGATATATACGTTCAAAGATCATAACAGCATGACGGTACGGTCATGTTATTTTTTTGGGCATATATAGTTGTATGATCCTTTCATCGGAAGACCATAGTATCTATTGCTTTTTGGGGTGCTATGGTCTTTTTTATGTAATACTGCGAGTTCGTAAAAAAGCGACGCAAAAAATAGGAGGAAACATGGATATTGAAAAACAGATTGAATTTGATCAGGTAAAAGACATGTGGATCGATCTAGCTGTCACAGAATGGGCAAAAGAACAGATCCGAGGCATATCGTTTTATCTTGACGAAGGAGAGTTGAGAAAACAGCTGCGCGATACGACAAATAGTCGAGCTTTGATCGAGAAACTGGGAACACCGCCTCTGCAAAACCTCACAGAAATAAAAGACATTATGATGATCGCGGAGAAAGGCGACTGTCTGACTCCGTATCAGCTCGAGCGGGTACAAACACTTTTAGCCGCCATCCGGCGTATGAAAGACTATTTGGAACGGGGTAAAAGATACGAAAATCCCCTTGCCTATTATGAAGAAAATCTGGATACACTGGAAGAACTGCGAACGGAAATAAGTACACAGATCCGGGGTGGTATGGTTGATGACCACGCGTCCAAAGATCTTTTTCAGATCAGGAGGCAAATGGCAAAATGTGAGGAAGAGATGAAACAGAAGGCAGATCGCTTCATGCGCTCCCATAAGGACAGCATGGCAGATCACTACTGCACGACGCGAAACGGAAGATTATGCGTTCCCGTAAAAAAAGAATGTAAACTAAAAATTAATGGAAGCGTGATTGATAAATCGGCAACCGGAAATACATTATTTATGGAACCTGCAAGCGTGGCGAAATGTTTTGAGGAATTGCAGACGCTTGCCATTTGTGAAGAAAATGAAATCTACCGCCTTTTATACACGTTGTCCGCCATGGTTGCGGCCTCCTCAGCCGCCATGAATGAAAATATTATGATGATAGAGAAATTGGATTTCATCTTTTCCAAAGGAAAGCTGAGCATCGACCTGGACGCAGTGGAACCGTCTATCAATACTGAGCGCAGGATCAACCTAAAAGATGCCAGACACCCGCTGATGGATAAAGAGATCAATGTTCCTCTTCAATTTCAGATTGGCGGAACGATCCGGGGCATTATCATCACCGGGCCGAACACAGGCGGCAAAACGGTAGCGATCAAAACCGTAATGCTCAACTGTATGATGGCACAATGTGGACTACACGCCACATGTGGGGAGGCAGAAATCTGTATGAATAATTCCTTTCTGTGTGACATCGGCGACGGCCAAAATATCGCCGAAAACTTATCGACCTTTTCCTCTCATATTAAAAATGTACTGAACGTACTAGGTGAGTTAAACAAAGACAGTCTGGTCATTATGGATGAACTCGGTTCCGGCACCGATCCGACCGAAGGCATGGGCATCGCGATCGCCATATTAGAAGAACTTCGGAAAAGCGGCGCTTTGTTCCTTGTCACCACTCATTATCCAGAAGTCAAAGAGTACGCGGATCAGGCTCAGGATATTTTAAATGCGAGAATGACTTTCGATAAAGAAACGTTTCAGCCCACGTATCAAATGCTCCTTGGAGAAGCGGGTGAAAGCTGCGCCTTTTATATTGCTGACAGGCTAGGAATGCCAAATGAGATGCTGCGCGTAGCTATCCAGGCTGCCTATGGCAAAAGCGCCGTCGATACGTATCATTTCCAGCAAGAAAGGACAGCGATCCCGAAAAAGGAAGCAGGTAAGCTTACAAAGATCAAAAATAAAAAAGGGAATACACCGTACCAGCTCCGAAACCAATACCAGCGCGGAGATAGTGTAATGGTCTATCCCGACAAAAAAGTGTCTTCGACACATCAACTCCCCTAGCCCCTCATTCATGAGGGG
>CAJUTR010000039.1 GCA_910589665.1 uncultured Eubacterium sp.
ATTTCAATTATACCACAGACCAGTGAGGAGTTGTTTTATTTTGTAACAAAAAGAACCCCGTATTTATGCGGGTTTTGGCGTTTCGCAAACGCCTAAATAACATTAAGCAGAAAGGAATATGATCACATGGGTTATGGTCAGAATTTAAAAGATATTTTGGACAACAAGGGAATGACAGTAAAAGAACTTGCATTAAAGGCAAAAATTGCGCCTACAACACTTTATTCGATTATCCAGCGGGACACTGCTATCCGTTTTGACACTGCACTTAGAATCTCTAACATATTGGATATCCCCATCAGTTCTATCTGCAAGGATAATCCCTACGACGATATCGAAACCTTACCGACGCTTCCGCCTGATAATGAAAAATGGAATATTAACAGTCATAAGAACGCCTATATATCGGATCATACCGCTCGCATATTAAAAAAATTTGATTACACAGAGCTGCCTATGGTAGATGAATTGATTGCGGATTTATATGTACTGGACGATATAACCAGACGCGATTTGTTTGAATATGCAAAAATGCTGAAGAAAAATCATACTTCTCCCGAAAGAGCCGCTGACTTGAAAGATATAAAATAGAAAAGTAACACAAGAATAAATATTGTAGCCATTTTGTAGCCACTTTAGTTCCCTAAAGTGGCTTTCCATGCAAAAAGGCTTTCGGAGAAATCCCCGAAAGCCTTGATTTTACTGAATAAATTATAATTACTCGATGATAGTGGCAACCCTACCAGATCCAACAGTTCTACCACCCTCACGGATAGCGAATGTAAGACCCTGATCCATAGCGATTGGATGGATGAGCTCAATTGTCATCTCAACGTTATCACCAGGCATGCACATCTCTGTACCAGCCGGAAGCTCGATCACACCAGTTACGTCCGTTGTACGGAAATAGAACTGTGGACGGTAGTTATTGAAGAATGGCGTATGACGTCCACCCTCGTCCTTTGTCAGAACGTATACCTGTGCTGTAAACTTCGTATGACAGGTAAGTGTACCTGGCTGGCAGAGAACCTGTCCTCTTTCGATCTCGTTCTTCTGAACACCACGAAGGAGTACGCCGGCATTGTCACCCGCCTGAGCTTCATCCAGCTCTTTGTGGAACATCTCGATACCTGTTACAACGACTTTACGTGTCTCTTCTTTGATACCTACGATCTCAACTTCGTCATTGAGGTGGAGCGTACCAGCCTCAACACGGCCTGTAGCAACCGTACCACGGCCTGTGATCGAGAATACGTCCTCGACAGGCATAACGAACGGCTTATCTGTGTCACGCTCTGGATCCGGAATGTACTCGTCAACGGTGCTCATGAGTTCCATGATCGCATCGCCCCACTTGCTGTTCGGATCTTCCAGGGCGCCAAGTGCGGAACCTTTGATGATCGGGCAATCTGTGAATTCATACTCTTCGAGGATCTCTGTGATCTCCATCTCAACCAGTTCAAGAAGCTCCTCATCATCTACCATGTCACATTTGTTCATGAATACGATGATGTAAGGAACGCCTACCTGACGGGACAGAAGGATGTGCTCCTTCGTCTGAGCCATAACACCGTCTGTAGCTGCCACAACGAGGATGGCGCCATCCATCTGTGCAGCACCCGTGATCATGTTCTTCACGTAATCAGCATGTCCCGGGCAATCAACGTGTGCGTAATGTCTGTTCTCTGTCTCATACTCCACGTGAGCGGTAGAGATTGTGATACCTCTTTCACGCTCTTCCGGAGCTTTATCGATGTTTTCAAAATCTGTAGCTTCATTTCCCTCTACTCTTGCAGCAAGTACTTTCGTGATTGCTGCTGTCAGCGTTGTTTTACCGTGGTCTACGTGACCAATCGTACCAATGTTACAATGTGGTTTCGATCTTACATACTTTTCCTTAGCCATTTCTAAAAGTCCTCCTAACTTATTCTTATATTTTTTTTAGAAATTTTGCTTCCTTGTGCCAATATGACTATATTATATGGGATATTCCTCAAAAAATCAATCCCTAAATATGAAATAATCGGCAATTCTTCACTAAATCTGCCTGATCTAGCAAAGCCTGATCATTTACCTGTTTTCTGTGCAAGCACTTTGTCCTGAACATTTTTCGGACACTGTGCGTATTTCTCAAAGAACATCGAGTAGTTACCACGTCCCTGCGTCGCAGAACGGAGTTCCGTGGAGTAACCAAACATCTCTGCCAACGGTACAAACGCACGAACGAGTTTACCGCCGCCGATGTCATCCATACCTTCGATCTGTCCGCGTTTTGCGTTAAGGCTTCCGATCACATCACCCATGTATTCTTCCGGCATCGTAACCTCTACCTTCATGATCGGCTCGAGAAGAACGGCATTTCCTTTCTTCATCGCATCCTTAAATGCCATCGAACCCGCGATATGGAACGCCATCTCACTAGAATCGACTTCATGGTAAGAACCATCCCATACGTTTGCGTAGACGCCAAGTACAGGGAATCCGCCGAGGATACCAGCCTGTGCTGCTTCCTCGATACCTTCGCCGACTGCTGGGATGTATTCCTTCGGAATCGCACCACCAACAACCGTAGACTCAAACTTGAATGTCTCTTCGCCGTTCGGATCCATCGGCTCAAATTTAACTTTACAGTGACCGTACTGACCACGACCACCAGACTGTTTTGCATATTTGCTGTCAACGTCAACCGGCGTTGTAAATGTCTCTTTGTAAGCAACCTGCGGAGCGCCGACATTTGCCTCTACGTTAAACTCACGCAGCAGACGGTCTACAATGACCTCCAAATGAAGTTCTCCCATTCCGGCGATGATCGTCTGACCCGTCTCCGAATCGGTATGCGCGCGGAAAGTCGGATCTTCCTCTGCCAGTTTGGAAAGGGCCTCACCCATCTTACCCTGGTCATTCTTTGTCTTCGGCTCGATCGCAAGCTCGATAACTGGCTCTGGGAATTCCATCGACTCCAGGATAACCGGATGCTGCTCGTCACAGATCGTATCACCTGTCGTCGTCAGTTTAAACCCTACTGCCGCAGCAATATCACCGGAATAAACCTTATCGATCTCATTCCGTTTATTGGCGTGCATCTGAACGATACGTCCCACACGCTCTTTCTTGCCTTTCGTCGCATTCAGCACATAAGAACCAGAATTCAGCGTACCCGAATATACACGGAAAAACGCGAGTTTACCAACAAATGGGTCAGCCATGATCTTAAATGCCAATGCCGAGAACGGCTCGTCATCCGAAGATTTACGTGTGATCTCATTTCCCTCTTCATCCGTTCCTGCAATATCAGGAATATCGGTCGGAGCCGGCATATATTCGATCACGCCGTCCAGCATCTTCTGTACACCCTTATTTTTATAAGCAGAACCACAATATACCGGAACAGCTTCACAAGCGATCGTTCCTTTGCGGAGCGCCTTTTTCAGATCGTCTACCGACGGTTCTTCATCCTCTAAATACTGCATCATCAGATCATCATCCAGCTCACAGATCTTCTCAACAAGATTGCTGTGCCATTCGTCTGCAAGATCCTTCATGTCATCCGGGATTGCAGTAATTTCGATATCTTCGCCTTTATCATCTTTGTAATAGTATGCTTCCATCTCAAACAGATCGATCAGTCCGATGAAATCATCTTCTTTTCCGATCGGAATCTGAACCGGGATCGCATTTTTACCCAAACGGTCAATGATCGTCTGAACCGAATAGTAAAAATCAGCCCCCATCTTATCCATTTTATTGATAAATGCCATACGTGGTACATTGTATGTGTCAGCCTGACGCCAAACGTTCTCGGACTGCGGCTCCACACCAGCCTTCGCGTCAAACACACCGACAGCGCCGTCCAATACACGGAGCGAACGCTCTACTTCGACCGTAAAGTCAACGTGTCCCGGCGTATCAATGATATTGACACGATGCTCCAAAGCACCTGGTTTCGCCTTGTGGTGGTCTTCCAATGTCCAGTGGCAGGTCGTAGCAGCAGAAGTAATGGTAATACCTCTTTCCTGCTCCTGCTCCATCCAGTCCATCGTGGAAGCACCATCATGAGTCTCACCAATTTTATAATTAACACCGGTGTAGTACAAAATACGCTCTGTCAGCGTGGTCTTACCGGCATCGATATGAGCCATAATACCAATATTTCTGGTACGCTCTAATGGATATTCTCTTCCAGCCAAGGTTCTTTCCTCCTAATTTATTTTCTTTCATGCACATTTTTCATTCACTCTCTATAATTATAGAAGGTTCTCCCTTTTACCATCTATAATGAGCGAAAGCGAAAGCCTTCGCAACAGTAGGTTTACTCTTCTACCATCTGTAATGGGCGAAGGCTTTATTGGCCTCTGCCATCTTGTGCATATCTTCTTTCTTCTTCACGGATGCGCCGGTATTGTTTGCCGCATCCATAATCTCACTGGCAAGTCTCTGTTTCATCGTCTTTTCTCCACGGTTTCGTGAATAAAGCGTCAGCCAGCGGAGAGCCAAAGCCTGTCTGCGGTCTGGACGTACTTCGATCGGCACCTGATAGGTAGAACCACCGATACGTCTCGCTTTCACCTCAAGTTCCGGCATCACATTGCTCATCGCTTCCTCGAATACGTCAAGCGCATCTTTGCCTGTCTTCTCGGCAATTTCTTCAAATGCACCGTAAACGATCTTCTGAGCCACACCTTTTTTACCATCCAACATAATGTTGTTGATCAGTTTCGTAACAACCTTGTTTTTGTAAACTGGATCTGCCAGTACATCTCTTTTTGGAATATGTCCTTTACGTGGCACGTTACTTCCCTCCTTAATAAAAGTATTAAATCACAGGTACTCACTATTTGTGTCCGCACCAGCTTAAATCTTGCCTGACGGCGGCTGACTGTTTACTCAGCCGTCCATTTTTATACTTGATATATAGAAATGATGCAAAAATTAATCCGGTACTTTTCAATTAGTAATTCTGTGAGGCAAATGATCTTTTATTTGCCTGCTTTCGGTCTCTTTGCACCATACTTGGAACGAGCCTGCTTTCTGTTTGCAACACCTGCCGTATCCAATGTTCCGCGGATGATATGGTATCTCGTACCTGGAAGGTCTTTGACCCTGCCGCCACGGATCATAACAACGCTATGCTCCTGAAGGTTATGGCCTTCGCCCGGAATATAACTTGTTACCTCGATCCCATTGGAAAGACGAACCCTGGCAATCTTACGAAGTGCTGAGTTAGGCTTTTTCGGTGTAGCAGTACGTACAACGGTACACACACCACGTTTCTGTGGGGAAGCGCTCTCTGTCGATTTCTTCTTCAAAGAGTTGTAAGTGTACTGGAGTGCCGGAGAATTTGACTTCTTAGCAACCGATTTTCTACCCTGCTTTACTAATTGGTTAAAAGTTGGCATTAATTTTCACCTCCTGTTTTAAAATGTAATATGATAGGTTCATGCCGTCCGCTGCTTTTTGAGTACACAAAAAGGCCACACGTACGCATGCTAGGTTATTATAGCGTGTGTGGCCCTCATTTGTCAAGTATTTTATTTTACTTTATTTGACTCTTCCCTTTAATGCACCCTTCTTGAAAAGTTTCTTATACGCTTTCTTACTTTTTGCTGGTACTTTAACTTTAGCTTTCTTCGGCACATTCGCAAATACTTTCTTTCCAACGCTCTTTATGGCGGTGCCTTTTACGGTAACCTTCATCAGGTTCTTATCCTTGGCAAATGCGCTGGCACCGATCTTTTTCACATTTTTCCCGATCGTCACCGACTTTAATTTGCTGTAGCCCTGGAACGCCTTTGCAGAAACAGCCGTTACTTTATATTTCACGCCGGCAATCTTCACTGTTGCCGGGATGGTAACGCTCTTTAGTTTCTTTGACTTTCCTCCGGTCACCGTCACGGTCCTGCTCTTCTTCTTGGCGCTCGTCACCTTGTATTTCAAAGTCTTAATGGTGTATATTTTTCCCTTCTTCACCGGAATGGCATTCCCTTTGGACGTCGCGGCCAGATCACCGCCAGGCCCTGGCTTTAAACTATCTGGCTGGATTACCGACGGCTGCGGCTTGAACACCGGTTCCACATTCGACACTTTGTAGCCATAGGAATCCGCTTTCTGATTGCCGTTCATCAGAAGAACGACCGAATCTCCGGATATCGTGATCGTCTTTCCGGCAAGCGTTTCGTCCATTCCGTCGAAGAACCTATAATTTCCCTGCCTGTCGATCACGTACAGACAGGCCGAAGAACCGAGATCTGTTAGCGCATCAAAAGTGAGTTTCAGCTGCTCTGCACCCTCTGCCCGGTACGTCTTCAGATCAAACGCCTTGTCATTCGGATGATTGGTCTCTGGGAACACCGCTCCTTGATAGGTCAGATCTGGAAGCACATTGACCTTTGCTTCTACGATCTCTTCCCATGATTCCTCACCTTCCTGGATCGTGATCACACACTTGTAACCGACTGGAACATAGCCTAGTTCACTTTCTCCCGTAAACTGTTCGGACAGATCGACTGCTGGCACCACTTTTGTCATGGCCGCACCTGTGCCATCTTTTATCCTGCGGAATGTTCCTGTCACCGGTTCCTGCTCATACCACTGGTAGCTGTACGTGCGGTTTACGGCCGGGTTCTCTAGCTGCGCCGTCACAGAGACCGGATCCCCCTGTCCGGCAAATTCACGGTTGATCATAGCCGAATAGTCAGGCTGGATCGAAAAATAGTAATATTTCCGCTCTCCCGGCGTCGATATTTTACAGCGGTAATTCCCGTAATCCTCGCTCGTGAGAGGATTGCGCACGAGTGTATCCTGTACGGCACCTTCCAGATCCAGATAACGAGATTCGCCGTCCTCGTCTTCGCCATACTTGCTCCATTGATACGAAATCACACAGTTGGCATTCGCTGTCGCTGTCACATACATTTTCGCGGAACCGTCCGCCTGCAGCATAACGTGATACGTACTCGGCGCTGCATTCAGTCCGTTATTGACATATACGTAATACTTGAGCGTATAATCCGCACCAGAACTATCCTTAACGACACAGTAGTACATGCCCAGCGCTTCGTCATCGATCAATGGAATCGTAAATTCCTGGGAAGTCGCACCGTAGATCAATCCTCTTTCGTCGATCGTTTCGTGGTACCACTGGAAGAACGGCTGATACCCATGCTCCGTGCTCGCCGTTGCGGTCGCCGTCAGCACAAGGTTCTGCGCGCCGAAACTCGTCTGAACACCGATGGCATCCGTCGTGGAAAATCCTTCGCTCTCAACATCCAGGCCGGTCGTCGTCAGAAGCACAAAACGATCTGACTGCGCACGGTTTCCTTTTTCATCCATTACGACGCAGTAATAGTATCCTTTCTTCGCAGAAGTTACAACGGCAATCTCGTACTCGTTTGCGGTCGCACCGCCGATCGCCTGCCCCGATCCGCTTTCTGAACTCCTATAATACCACTGATACCGGAGTTCCAGTCCTTTCTTCGACTCCGCTGCCACGGCAAATTTGGCGCTGCTTCCGAGGAATGCTTTCACGCTCGTCTCATATCCGTCCTGAACTTTGACCACGATCGGCTCTTCCTCTTCCTTTTCATCTTCCTGCTTTTCCACAACATTCGTGTAATAGCTTGCCAGATAATCGCCTTCCGCGTAAATTTCACAACGGTACTGCGTAAACTCATTGTCACCAATGTCGTCTATCGTATAGCTGGATCCCTTCGCGCCATAAATGATCGTGGATCCGATGTAATCGTTGTCCTCGTCCGTATCCGCGTTGTAGCGGTACCACTGATAGGTCAGGTCAAGTCCTTCCCCGCGCATGATCTCCGGCGGTCCAAGTACCGTTTTGGCATCTCCCTCAACCGCTTCGACGTCCACATGATTTTTCTTGAGATACGCACCGTTCAGGTACACGCTCGTCGTAAAATACGCACGCCCTGCCGCCCGCTCTCCGGTCGCCGCATCCGTCGCTTCACAATAGATCTTGCCAAAGTCACCCTGTTTCAGCTCCGCAACCTCGTACGTTTCTTTTGTCGCTCCCGCAATTTCCGTACCGTCTTCCCTGTACCACTGATAATTTACCTTCAACGCCGGATCATCCGTTATGAGCCGCACCGCATAAGACGCACTGTCGCCGCGGCGCTTGATCTGGTTCTCCAACGTCATTTTCTCAAGTTCTGCCGTATACGCCTGACGGATCGTGTATGTCACTTCCACTTTCTCGTACTCCGTCTTATTTTTGCGATACACAGCCATACATTTGTATCTCGTGAAGTCATCCTCACCCTTTATCTCCAGTTCGTACGTATTCTTATCCGCACCGATCAGCTCCCAGTTGGATTGGGATGAATTGAATTCCCCCCCTTCTCGCAGCTTCTCGTCACGATACCATGCGTAATACACATCCGCGTTCTGGTCAGAAAGTTTCATATCAAGCCTGAGGTTCACTTTCTGGCCCATTCCCAGTTCATAAACACTATGAGCCGGCGTGTAGCAGATATGCTCCACATCATCGCTGCCCTCTGTCTTTTCCTCTTCCTGCACACTCAGCCAGATCGTAATCGGCGCGCATGTTCCGCCGTACTCATCCGACACCGTCACACGGTACTGCCCGGCATCTGAGAGGGCTGCCTCGTCAATTACATAATCCGGGTGGTCGTTATTGCTTATCTCAGTGAACCAATCACCCGTTCCCTGTTTTTCCCATTTATAATGAAGCTTATACACGTCGCTGTTTGTCTGCGCCACAACGCGCAGTTTTACCGCTCCTCCCTCTTTTACTACCGGGAATCTGCTCTTGGCATAGGCTGAAAGATCGGAGTCATAGGTCACTTTAAAGTCGAAGGTCGCCGATGCCAGCTGCGGATTTTCCTCCTCATCCTCTTTTTCACCCGCACGGTACATATCGAGATAGCACCTGTACTCGTCGCGGACATCTACTACTTCTCCAGATTCCATGCCGCTCTTTTGCACGCTGTCGCCAGTTCCGATCTTCTCCCAAAATGTATAGTGGTAGCAGAGACCGAGTTCCTCGTCCCATTTCTCATAATCCCCCTGTTCCGCACGGTCAAATTTTTCCGGAATGACAAAATTCGGATCTGCGGAAATATACTCTACGCTGCCTGATTCCACGTTTGCCCTGCTGGCAGCGACTCCCTCTCCCGCTTTCCGGTACCAGAACTTTTCCATCCGGTAACAGTCCTTCACGGATGTCCTGACATATAACTCCAGGTCATCGCCCGGATCGAGCACCTGAGAAGAATCGCTTTTTTCGATCAGCTCATAGTCAATGTTCTCCGCGATCCGGAACGTGTACACATGCGAAGCAATAACCCCATTTCCCTCCTTGACTCTTACCGTCGCACGGTAATTGTATGTATCCTGGCCATTCTCCCCGTCATATGCTGTAATCGTTTCAAAGTCGCTGACGTTCGTCGGTTTCACTTCGCATTCTTTCGTCGTACTGACCTGCTCGGACACGACCTTGCGCTTACCCGATTCGTCATATACGATATTACCTTCGTTATCTCTCTGATAACATACTTTTTCCCACTCGTAATCCAGCGTATAATCGTCATCTACACGCGGCTCTACATACAATTTCTGCGTATCGCCGATATTGATGCTGTACCTGCTGTAACTAATATCCTTCAACAGGTAACCGTCGGAAGACGTAAACCGGAACGTACGTGTCAAAACCGGCTCAAATTCCGGCCCCTCGAAGTCCTTCTGTTTCTGCGCCTTTACTTCCACTTTATAGATGATCGACGGATCCGAAACCCGAACCGTATAGGTCGACGCCGTCTCTTTCGCCAGCTTCGTCTCATTTCCTTCCGCGTCGACGCGATACCACTGATAAGAAAGCGAGTCCGGAACGATCGCCTCCGTATCCGCGATCCAAGCATCTACGTCCATCTCTACCGTCGCATTGTTTCGGATCCTCTGCGTCACTTCTGCATCGCCGCGAAAATCAAATGGCGCATAACGATAGAAAAAGTTTTTCGTGACCGTGTCGATCACCTGAAAACCATAGCACAGTTCGATCTCACACGCATAGCGATCGACCTGTTTTCCCGATCCATTAAACTGCGAACCGAATTCGGAGGCAATGTAGGACGCGTGTGTTTTCTCACTCACCACTTCTTTCGTCCCATCCTTATAATAAACAGTCCACTGATAATTAAAATAGGAAGCGCTGTAATCCTGACGACTGATTTCTGACACACGCAGCGGATCTTCCACATAATCATAGCAGTCATCTTTATAATGTGCCGTGATGGTCTTATCCTTCACATCCTCCAAACCGTCAAAATATTCGCTCACCTGAGATTTTGTGATCACATCACCAGTATACTTCAGCGTGAATTTGTATTCCAGGGAACGCTCTCCGTCCGCCAGTAGTTCAGAATCTTGCGGCAGCGTGTAATCCGTTCCGTCTATCGTGATCCTATCAACTGTCAGATCACAGACAAATGTTCTCTCTTTCTTTTCATTTGTCACTACAATATCATCTGCATCGGCATACAAAGGATTGGCAAGCCGTAAACTGCTCTCTGTCTGGCCTTCGAGTTTTGTCCGCTTGCCATTGGCAGCCACTTCGTACCACTGACAGGACACATCATCCGGCGTAACCGTTACATAGTCCCCAGTCTCACCAGTCAGTTCCTGCAGCTTGTCCTCATTCACTTCAATTGCGTCATCATATTCACTGACAGCATTCAGCAGGCCCTGGTAGTAAAATCCGGAGTCCTCTCCAAATTTAAATACCGCCGCTTTCTTTACCTTGTCGTCGCTTACCGTGACGGAGTCGTCCCCTTCGACAGGTGCCCATTTTACAAGGCGGCTGTCACTATTCTCTGTCACGTCTGTTTCCGCCGCTTTTGCCTGCATTACCCTGTTCGTTCCGTTCGCTGGAACTGCTGTCACGATCAGGATTAAGGCGAGCAAAACCGACACTAGTTTTTTGCCTATCTTCATCTTTTTCCCTCTTTTCTGTACTGCGTTCTTTGTTCTTGCAGCGTTTGTATTGCAGCACGGGTCGCAAACACTGGCCGTCCCTTTACAAAATTTGGCACAGCTTAAAAAGAATAACATAAAAAGGAAAAAATGTCAATTTGGGGAGACCCATTGACAAGCGCGGATACCCGCGCTAAAATATGGTCCACAATAAGAGAAGGTGGTACGAGAAATGCCTGAATTACCTGAAGTAGAAACGATAAAAAATGTGATCGAGCCGCAGATCCAGGGACTCACCATCAAAAAAGCAACGGTAAACCGACCTGAGGTCATCGCCTACCCAACAGCCGATGATTTTTGCAGCATGGTTGCGGGACAAGTCATATCTTTTATGAAACGCAGGGGAAAATTTTTAATGCTCCATCTGGAAAACAACAGCAGGATAATCCTTCATTTAAGAATGACCGGCTGTCTGCTCATCGCCCCGCCTGAGTTTCCTTTGGTAAAACACACGCATATTCTGATGGAGTTAAGTAACGGAAGGGACAAGGCTCCTCTTCTCCTGAAATCGTCATTCCAAACGATATGGATCCCTTATGTGGTATATCTTGATTCCACTCTGCATTATGAATCATATACTCCCCGCTTTACTTTACTTAAGGATAATTCTTCGGGGAACTGCCACAAATGGCACATTCCCCATAGTTCCTGTATCTAATCAATCTTCCCGACAAAACGGTAATAAATCTCAATGTCCCACACCTTTTTGCCATTCTCGTCTTTCCTCCACTGATGGACTGCGATTTTCTCAATCAGTTCATTCAAAAGCGGGGCGGTAAGCTCGTCAATGGCACTGTATTTCTGGATTAAGTCTACCCACCGTTTTGCATCGTCCGTTTCCGCTTTGGCATCCTCAAGCCTTGCGGATACGGTCTTTATCGTTTCATCAAGCTGTTGCTGCTCCGTGCGATATTTGACGGAAAGCATGGAATAGTTTTCTTCGTCAAGAAGTCCTTTTACCCTGTCCTCGTACATCTTCGCAAAGAGGTTGTTTAATTCCTGCCTGCGTTTCTGCGCC
>CAJUTR010000040.1 GCA_910589665.1 uncultured Eubacterium sp.
AACCTTGTCCCTTTTTCAATCCGTAAAACGGTCAGGTCGCTAAACTCATATCCGGTAAGCTGGAGCTGCTCGGCAAGGGCTTTCTGCGACAGCTTCCTTTCCGTCCGCAGTTCCATAACCCTTTGACCGATCAGGTTTTTGGAGTTGTTTTCCTTATTCCAATAGATTTTAATATCCTACCACCAACTTTCTAAAGATGAAGTCCCTTACCATTGATTTTACGAAATATTGTTGATAATATGCTTCTAAAGATGAAGTGTCAGGGAACTATCTTGTGGAAAGAGAATTCCATCACTGCGATCGGAAGTGTTATTTTGCAGACTGCCGTGAACGGACTTGAATCTACAGCTGTCGCATCGATGACTGCCGGCGGTAAGTTTGCGATGTTTTTCTATTGTCCTTATGATGAGTTTGGCGCTACGATGGCGACCTATGCGGGTCAGAACGTAGGCGCCTGCCGGCTGGACCGTGTCACAAAGGGAATGCTACATTGCAGTTATTTGGCAGCGGCTTATTGTGTGCTGGCCGGGGTTTTTCTTATTGGTTTTGGAAAACTGGCGATTTTTGCAGGAGTGGCGGAGATGGTGGGGAGGAGTGCTGTGGGGTTTGGTTTTGTTACCGTCTTTGGTTTTACAGCGGCATGTCTTGCCAGTCCCGCAGCCTGGATCCTGGCGGATCTGTTTCTCATACCGGCATATTGTTACTGTGTCCGGGAGTTGGATAAGATTATAGAAAAATAGAAGGTGTATGGTGCCTCGAAATATTGTGAATAAGATTTATAAAAAGTGTAAAAATATAACAATAACGAAAGGAAGGAAGGATTCGGAAATGTACGATATTATTATTGGTGCAGGACCAGCAGGGATCAGCGCCGCCATTTACGGAAAAAGCAGGGGGAAAAATGTCCTTGTATTGGAAAAAAACAGGTGGGTGGACTGATCGGAACGGTATCTACTGTCACTCATTATGCAGCCATCGTGGAGGGAGAATCCGGTCGATCATTCGCCGTGCGGATGAAAGAGCAGGCACTCAGCGCTGGTGTGGAGATCCGTTATGAAAATGTGATCGAGACAAAACTGGCAGGAGAAATAAAAAAAGTCGTTACGGATAAACAAACGTATGAATCAAAAACCTTGATCCTGGCAAATGGCGGTTTTGGACGTATGCTGGGAATTTCTGGCGAGGACTTAAACGGTGTCAGATTAAATGCGCCTAAAGATGGTTTGGATTATAAAGGAAAACATGTTTATGTGATCGGCGGTGCAGACGGAGCGGTAAAGGAAGCTCTTTATCTCGCTAAAATAGCAGGAAAGGTAACGATCGTATGCGTGGAAGATGAACTTGTCTGTATTCAGGAGTTCAAGGATAATGTTTCGACTTATGATAATATTGAGATCATGCCGCATGCAAGCCTCACTGCCGCTTATGGCAAAGAATGTGTGGAAGAACTTGAATTTACAGATAATCAGACAGGAGAGAAGCATAGGGTAAGGGATACCGGCTGCGGGGTTTTTGTATACGCGGGGATCATTCCGAATACGCAGATGTACACGGAATTAAAGTTGGAGGAAGGCTATATTCCGGTAGATGGCTCCATGCAGACGGAGATTCCGGGAGTATTTGCGGCAGGGGATCTATGTGTGAAAAAAGTGAGACAAGTGGCCACGGCGGTTTCCGATGGCGCGATCGCAGGAGTTCATGCGGCGGCGGTGTGCGGAGGGTGAATGATAAACCAATTGTTAATTTTACTGTTTATAGCACAGGACACTTGACAAACCCATACTTACACGATATACTAACATACAATTCGAAATCATAAAGACGATGACGGAGACGGTATATTTAATTTGAAAGTCACAGAGAGCTGCGTTCGCTGAGAAGCGGTACGAGTAGAGTAGATATATGATCCCTCCTGAGTTGCAGCACGAAAGCTTTGGCGAGTAGATGCTCATTCCGTTCTATCAGGGACACAGAGATTTAGACCACGCGTTTTCTGGGGGTTAAACTGGAGAGCAGGCCGGAAGTAAATGAACTTACGATTTCCCGGCGATGTTGGGAACCGGACGGAGAGAGAAGTGGTGAACATGATTTCAATCGCGGTGTGCGATGATGAAGTGGTCGAATGCTGCCGCCTGGCGCGGAAGATCAAAGAAAGTTTGGAACAAATGAACATAATGTGCACGATCCGCCAGTTCTGCAATGGCAGGGAGTTATTGCAGGCGCCGGAAAGTTTTGACATAATCTTTCTTGACATTATCATGGACGATTTCGACGGGATGAAAACGGCGCAGAAGTTCCGCGACCGGGCATGTGATAACATACTTGTTTTTGTATCTTCCAGCAGGGAGTATGTGTTCGAGGCCTATGACGTGGAGGCATTCCATTATCTGTTGAAACCGGTGGATGACAAAAAACTGGGAAATATACTGCGTAAAGCGGTGCACAAATCAGAAAGCCGTTCACAGGATTATATCATTGCCAGCTGGGAACGGCAAAAGAAGAAGCTTTTTTTGGATGGTATTTACTACTTTGAGGCGAAGGGAAGGATCCTTGACGTACACGGGGCGGACGGGATCTTTACCTATTATGGACAGATTGGGGAGATGGAGGACAAGCTGCGGGAAAAAGGCTTTTTCCGGTGTCATAAGAGCTTTTTGGCCAACTTGAGATATGTCAATAGTTATAACCGGCAGGAACTGATGCTCGACAATGGGGAGCGGATCGCCATTGCGAAGAGAAGATATGAGGCGTTTTGTCAGGAAATCCTCCGCTTCATGCGAGAAAGCGGGGGAATCGTATGATAATAGGTGCGTTTTGCCATGCGGTATATCTTTTTGCGGCTGCCCTGTTTTGCGGTCGATATCTGGGTGGTTCCGACCCAAAAGAACCAGGTACAGATTCAGGCACAGGTTCCCATAAGAATGGATGGTTGTTTTTCTTTCTATCGTTTGTCGTCTTTCTACTGATGGAAACGGCGAATCAAATCGTTCCGGGGCCGTATATCCTGTATTGTATGCTGAATCAGGTCGTTTTCGCGGGACTGGTTCTGGCGCTGTTTCCAGCGGAAAGGGAGAGAAAAGTGCTGGCGGCCTCGATGCTGTTGGCAGTCAGAGCGATGGTCATTCCTTTTTGCGAGTCAGGTTTATCATTTGTTCTGCTGTTTTGGCGGCATTTGGCAGATAAGGATTCACAGCCCCTTCTGCGTGAGTGGGAGAATGCGCTGATCTGTTGTTTCAGTTTCGCGGCGGCGGTATGTGTGCTGTACTGGTTGTCAAAACGTGTGGCGCCTATTTTTTTCGGGGGGACAGAGGAAGGTACAGGGGGAAATTTTCCAAGGTCTCGAAAATGGTATATTACGGTGGCGGTTCCTCTGCTCGTGCTCGTCCTCATGCTCGATGTGGCTGAATGGGGGGCGAGCAACGGTATCATGATTCGGAGCGAAGGCGGCCGTATGGGACTGTATTATGATCAGATCTTCAGCCATGTGCAGGTTTGTGTCCAGACTCTTTTATCCATGTGTGCGGCTGGTGTTTATGTGTTCGGGATGGAACGGATCGTCGAGGAACAGCGAAAGAGCTTCCATTATCACGCACAGGCTGCCGTCTACAAAATGATGGCGGAGCAGTACCAGCGGACGGAGCGGCTGCGGCATGACATGAAGAATCATATCATCGCGCTGTCAGGGTTATGTAAGGATAAGGAATGGGAGAAAATAGAACATTATCTAAAACGGATGGAGAGCGCCGGTCTGGATGAGGACGGTGATTTGACGGGGAGTAAAGTCGTGGACGCGCTTCTGTGCGGGAAACGGCAATGGGCCAAAAAAGAAAAGATACGATGGGAGTGTGATGTGCAGATTCCGCGCGCATCCAGCATCAGCGAGTTTGACCTGTGCATCATATTTGGCAATCTGCTGGATAACGCGCTGGAGGCTTGTGAGAGGATGTCTGGCGAGGGCCGTTTTATCCATGTGCAGGCGGGGATGGCGAAAACATATTTTCTTCTAGAGATCAAAAATAGCACGGATCCCACAGTGTCGTGCGGCGTGTCGTTTGGCGCCGCGGAAAAGCGGAGAGCCGGAGTGACACATAAGGGCAGTACGATCGAGCATGGAATCGGCCTGCAAAATGTCAGCGATGTGGTGAACCAGTATAATGGATCGATGAATATCGAGGCGGAAGACGGAACTTTCATGGTTGCGATTTTACTGCCGGGGAGGGACTCCGTCCGCACATGACATCAAACGGACTGTTTGATACATCAAGTTCATAGCGTCTGTTCGTTCTGCCGAAAAAATAATTGACTAAATTTTTTAGCAATACGAGGAGGTGGCGTCATGAATACAAAAACAATGGAAGGGCTTGTCGGAGCCGGAACGAATATGAAAATGACTGAAACGCCCATGCGGGTCTTTAAGGAGGCAAGGCGCAGGGGCGACATTGCTACGATGGAGAGGGCGATGGGGTATGTGAGTGAATTTTCGGAGCGGTCGGGAGATTACAAGTCCGAGGCCGATCAGGGGATGAAGGAGGACGCGGAAGAAGCGAGGAAAAAGGCGGAACTGGAAGCGGAAAAAGCGATCCAGAAGCGCAAGGAAGAGCGTGAACAACAAAAAGAGCAGCTGGAAGAAAGCAAAAATAAGGATCAGGATAACGTTGTCGATGTGGTGGAGATCAGCGAGGATGGAAAAGGACTGAGCCAAATCGACGGAAATCCGGCTCATACGGGAACAAAACCCGCCGGAACAGAGACGGTGGGAGTGGAACCTGTTAGGACGACGGCTGTCGGGACAAGGGCTGTCAGTACAGTCGCTGCAAAAATGCCTGTTACCTATACGAAGGCGGGAACGGTGGCGCGCACTGGGCAGCAGGGGAAGGAAATTTTCGTATCGGTATAATGGTATCCGTATAACGGTATAACGATGCAGGCCGCCCGCCGGAACGAATTGTTCATGATCCTGTTTTTGAAAAAGAAAGAGAGGAAGTGGAAGGATGAAACATAGTGGAACTCCATATCTGGAGACCGACCGGTTGATCCTCAGAAGATTCGTGAGCGAGGACGCGGCGGCGATGTATAAAAACTGGGCGTCGGATGATGAGGTCACTAAGTATTTAATATGGCCGACCCATTCCAGCCCGGACGTCAGCCGGGGCGTGATCGGGGAGTGGGTAGATTCCTATGAAAAGGATGATTTCTACCAGTGGGCGATCGTGTTAAAAGAACTAGGTGACGAACCGATCGGCAGCATCTCTGTCGTCGAATGGAAGGAAAAGGTTTCGGCGGCGCATATCGGCTACTGTATCGGGAGAACGTGGTGGCATCAGGGGGTCACATCGGAGGCGCTGCGGGCGGTCATGGATTTTTTGTTCGAGGTTGTCGGCGTAAACCGCGTTGAATTACGGCATGATCCGCGCAATCCCCATTCGGGCGGGGTCATGAAAAAATGCGGCATGAAATATGAGGGAACGCTGCGCTGTGCGGACCGGAATAATCAGGGAATATGCGACGCCTGTTATTATGGGGTGTTAAGGGCGGAATGGGAAGAACGGAGGGAAAAATTTTCTTGACGCAGTCCGATCTTTCTGCTAATATGAAAGTGTTCACTTGCATGGAGGTGGTAATTTGGACGAGACAAGTCAAAAGATCATTGATGCAGCCATGATCTTAGTCCGGGACAGAGGCTACGTAGCTACGACGACGAAAGAGATTGCGAAAGCGGCCGGCGTAAATGAGTGTACGCTGTTTCGCAAATTTAAAAATAAGAAGGATATTGTCCTGCAAGGCGTCAGCCAGGCACAATGGCGGGCCGGCGTCACGCAGGATATTTTCAAACAGGTGACCTGGGATCTGCAGACAGATGTGGAAATGTTTATGCGGGCCTATATGGATCGGATGACGCCGGATTTTGTAAATTTATCGATCGGTCTTCGGGCGCCCCAGCTATACGAAGAGACGTCTCCGATGATCATGAAAGTCCCGCAGGCGTTTCTTACGTCGTTTACCGATTACCTGAAGCAAATGTATGAAAGAGGAAAGATTGCGCAGGCGGATTTTGAGGCGCTGTCCCTGACTATTTTTTCCGCCACCTTTGGCTATACATTTCTGAGCGCGTCGTTCGGGGATCGGTTATCACCAGTGGAAAAAGAGGACTATATCAAGCAAAGCGCGCAGATGTTCATAAAAGGACTGGAGAAATAAAACCGCGGGCACTGCCCTGGTTTGGTGTGGAGAGGAGAACCGCACGGTACCGGGAGCCAGTGCTAAAAAAATACATGTTATGCAAGCGAGTACACGCATACAGTGTTCCAGAATGGAGGATGATCATGAAAATTACAGGTGCACAACTTTTTGTAAAAGCATTAAAAGAGGAATCCGTTACGACTCTGTTTGCCTACCCGGGCGGTCAGGTGATCGATCTGTTTGATGCGCTTTACGGCGAGACCGAGATTGATGTTATTTTACCGCGCCACGAACAGGGACTGATCCATGCGGCGGACGGTTATGCCCGGGCGACGGGAAACCCCGGCGTCTGTCTGGTGACGAGCGGGCCGGGAGCCACAAACCTTGTCACCGGGATTGCGACGGCCAATTATGACAGTGTGCCGCTCGTATGTTTTACGGGGCAGGTGCCCACAGCTGATCGGGAAAGACTCGTTTCAGGAAGTAGACATTGTAGATATTACAAAAAGTATATGTAAATACGCCGTTACCGTCCGAAAGAGAGAAGATCTGGCAGACATCATACAAAAGGCGTTTTACATAGCGAAAACAGGAAAACCCGGCGCTGTGGTCGTTGATCTGCCAAAGGACATCCAAAGAGCATATGGCAGCGATGCGTATCCGAAAGAGACTGTGAGCGGGAAAAATGGGTCAGATCTTTTGGTGGATCTAGAACAGATCGACAAAGCGGTACAACTTTTGCATCATGCCCGCAGACCAGTTTTTTTGATCGGGGGCGGCGTAGGGATAGCCGGTGCCAGTCAGGAGTTGACACAGCTGGCAGAGCGGACCGGTGCGCCTGTGGTCACAACGATCATGGGAAAAGGGACGATCCCGACTGCGCATCCGTTGTATGTCGGAAATCTCGGCATTCACGGAAGTTACGCAGCCAACTGTGCCATCAATAACTGTGACGTCCTATTTGCGATCGGAACGCGTTTCAACGACCGGATCACGGGAAAGCTGGAAGAATTTGCGACAAAAGCAGCGATCATCCATATTGACATTGACGCGGCGTCCATATCCCGGAATGTGACCGCCAGCGTCCCGATCGCAGCAGATGCGAAGCAGGCTATCCGTGCATTACTTGAAAAGGCCCGGCCGCTAAAGGTCGATGAGTGGCTGGGGGAGATCCATGACTGGAAAAAGAAGTATCCCATCGACCGGGGAGGGGTGGGAGTAACGCCATCGAAGATCATGGAAGCGGTCAACGAGATATTTACCGATGCCATTATCACGACGGACGTAGGTCAGAATCAATTATGGGCCACCCAGTTTTTGGAACTGGACGCCAACAAAAAGTTGCTCACATCTGGCGGAATGGGCACGATGGGCTACGGCTTCCCCGCAGCGGTTGGAGCGAAACTCGGCAGTCCGCACAGAGATGTTTTGGTCATAACGGGCGACGGGGGGATGCAGATGAACATTCAGGAAATGGCGACGGCGGTCGTTTATGAGCTGCCCGTCATCATCTGCCTGCTAAACAACGGATATCTGGGAAACGTCCGCCAGTGGCAGGAACTGTTTTATGACAGGCGTTACGCGGGAACCTGCTTGCGTTACCGGAGAAGCTGTGCGTCCGGCTGTCATAAACCAGGTCATCGCTGTCCCGAATATACGCCTGACTTTATCAGGCTGGCGCAAAGTTACGGGGCAGAAGGGATCCGCGTGACAAAAGAAGATGAGATAAAAAACGCGTTTGTGCGCGCGAAGGAAAATAGAACAACGCCAACTTTGATCGAATGTATCATTGAGAGGGAAGCGAATGTCATGCCGATCGTTCCGCCGGGAAACGCTCTTCATGAAATGATGCTCGAAAATGATCGTTGAAACGGAGAGGGGGAAATGGAAATAATAAAACGAAGAATGTGCATAATATACAAAAAAGAAAGTGAGAATTTGTGAAAGATTTTGAATGATTATGATTGATATTGAATGAAACTGACGGTATACTCGTATTAGGACAAAACTAGTGATGAGCAAAACGCATTGATTTTGAGATAAGAGTTGGCTGTTAGACCTCTTCTGTTAAGAGTAGATGTTTTTAGGCATAGTAAAGCTAACGTAAGTCCAAAACCTACGAAAAATCAAAAAGTATATAGCAGCAGGAAATCAAGCAGTCCGTTTTATTGTTTACCGGAGTAGGGACGATCATCTCGGAAGTAAAAGTCCACAAAGGCAGTTACAATATGCCAGTTTGTAACAAGACAGAGGGAAATCCTCCGCTATATGGAAGAATTAAAATTTCTGACAACTGGACAATGAGAGAAGCAATGAACAGAAAAATTAAACAGAATATCAAAAACGGAATATATGGTTTAAAGAATCTTCTATTTACAAAGCCTGATTTTGAGTTTCTAAAAGAGACCGGGCATATTCCGGAAGATGCAGAATTACCGGGGGAGGAGGAGTAAAAATGAAATGGCAGTACAGATAAATAAATGAATTAGCAAAAGTATTTCAGCCTGTTATGACAGGATTAGTAAACGAGTTTGCAGATCAGGTATACAAGACACTGAATTATTATCTGAATGATTATTATACCGGATGGACACCGGAAAGTTACCAGAGGACAAAAGATTTCCTTTATTCAGCAGTAAAAACGAAAGCAAAAATGAAAGGGAATAACTGTGTAGCATATGTATACATAGATTATGATTCTATGAACGAATATGTAAATGGCACGGGGTATCAGGTGGCAAAGTGGGCGAACGAGGAATTGCATGGTGGAATATCTGTAAGCCATAAACCTCATGTATGGGATGATACAATGGATATGACCGTAAACAATGGTACTTTGTTAAATATGGCGATTGATTATCTGAAGAGTAAAGGATTTTCAGTAAGGGCATAATGGAGGACGATATGAAAATATATGTGGACAATGCACCAAAGAATTGTAACAAATGTATTTTTAAGCAGAATATGAGCCAGCATTGGGATTTGGATGCCTGAATAAGAAAAGTACAAGCAGGATTATTATGGATAAGGATTGTCCATTAGAAGTATTGGAGGACAGAGATACATAGTGCAAATAAGAAAACGAGTAGCAATTATTACAAAGACCGAAAAAAAGTCCTAAGTGGTGTCTGCTGAGAAATAAATAATTAAGGAGACATTAAATGCAGTTCAAAGACCTGGAATGGAAAGATGTTGTATCAGATGGAGTTACTGTATGCAGCCATTGTGAGATCAATTTATGCGGCGTGATCAAAATGGAATTCCGTATCAATGATGAACCAGAAGAGGATACCTATTATCAATATGTTTTCGGAAAAGGAAGTCTCAGAAGATTACCGCCTGAAAGATATGGTTCTGTAGAATCCGCAAAGAATGCGGCATATAGGATATACAGTAATGCGATGGGGAGGACAAAGAAAGCGGTTGATTATCTGGTTGTAGAAGATAATTATTGAAGACCATCTATATCTGGTGGAAAATTTTAATGCGGATATGATGATATATTTATAGGTATTAATGTATAAAGACTGTTTTAATGCAGTCTTTTTTGTTCGGGGAATAAATAGATTGGAGATGATATGGAAATTTTGACAAATAGTAGAAAAATAGCAGAAACGTACAAGAAGCGTCATGCCAATGTTACTGATGTAATAAGGAAATTTATAAAGAGAAATCCAGAGCTGTCTAAACATTTTATTGAAAGTTCTTATATCACAGATTGAGGAAAATGTCATCCAATTTTTCATATAGATGATGTTGGCACTGATATTTTAACAAACAAATTCAAATACAATGTACGAGCACCACTTTACAACTTTTATAAGTGAATTCCCTGTCGCCCAACCAACTGTTTTAA
>CAJUTR010000041.1 GCA_910589665.1 uncultured Eubacterium sp.
ATACGCTTTTCTTTGTGCCACAAAAAGTCGGAATTTCCTATAAAGCAAAAAAGAAGGATTTCCTCACTAAATCGGAAATCCTTCTCTAATCTGACCTTTTTTGTATTTTATTCCTACAGAAAGGTTACTCTTCCCTAAGAAAAATAAACAGGAGGCCGGACAGCATGATTTCCGATCAAGAGTTTCGCCGCTGCAAATCGATCATAATGTTTGTTCGTAAGCATTGTTGGTCTATTCATATTGTCCACCTCCTTTCATCATTTATTATCGTGGGTACAATACTATCATAATACGAACAATATTGCAAGTGTTTTTTGCGGGTTTTTGAAATTTCCTTCCTACATCTTTTATTTATGCGTAAAAAAGAAGGATCCCTTCTAGTCTTTCTGGTGATCCTTCTACTCTTACTTGTATTTTCTTTCCTATGCCGCAACTTTCTCATAAAAGTAATTCTCCAATAAAAAGAAAAACATGGCATACGCATACATATCAAAATGTTCTGTCCCGATCTGCTTTTTGTCCTTGATCTGGGATAAGTTAAACAGCACGCTGTTCCAAAAACCTTTCTTATTTTTTGTGGTCGGCGGCATCAGCGGAAAATTCTCTAGAATCTCTCGAACCACTCCATCCTGCCCCGTATGCTCCAGTATCATAAAGAATGATAAAAATTTTGTCGCGGCGAAAAAAGCAACCAGCTCATTCACATAATAAAAAACAACCTCTACCTTTTGCCCTGTTTTTTCGATATGCCGGATCAATTCCGTCTTGTCCAATACCGGAATACGCAAAAAAGCACCACAAATACACGCCGCAATTTTATGACGGTCTAACAACACCGTATCTGCATCCTTTTCAAAAATCTGACTTTTATAAGTTCGATTAAGTGTCATGTATTCCTCATAAATATTAGCTTTGCACTCTGCCAGATCCCTCCGTCTGATCTTTGAATTGTTTTCTTCCAGTTCCTCTACAAAAGGCAAAATTGTCTTGTCAAATATCTCGTAAAATTTATCCCTCTCCACGACAGTACCTCGATAAAATCAATTTTTTTCTAATACGTTACAATATGCTTCAAAAGCATCATTGATATGTTTATCTGTATTGCCCGGTGCAGCCTTATTCGTCTGGAATTCAAAAACGGTTACTTTTTCCATCAAACTTTTGTCCTCTGCAAGAAATCCCTGCAAACCCTTTACTCGTTTTCCCATAAACGGCACCTCCTCTGGCTACGTATTCTTTTATTTAATAAAAGCGTAGCATATATTTTTGCAAAAATCAATACGTTTTTATTAAAATTTCCAAATATTACCTATAGTTCCAGCTACTTATTTCTCTTTTCTTTATTAAAAAGGCATCCAAAAAAATCATGTGCTTTCCTACCTCTGATGTTTCATGGATGCCTCGACCTAAAGTCCGCTTCGCGACCCAAAGTCCGCTTCGCGACCCAAAGTCCGCTTCGCGGCCTAAAGTCTTAAAACGAAAACTTTCCGTCGAAATATTCTTTCAATTCGGAAATTTTGATCCTCTCCTGCCCCATTGAGTCACGGTCGCGTACCGTAACCATGCCGTCTTCTTCCGATTCAAAATCGTAAGTAATGCAGTACGGCGTACCGATCTCGTCCTGACGGCGGTAGCGCTTTCCGATGTTCCCGCGGTCGTCGTATTCACAGTTATAATATTTGCTCAGTTCCTCAAACACCTTTTCGGCTCCCTCATTTAGTTTCTTGGATAGCGGGAGTACACCAATCTTGACCGGCGCAAGTGCTGGGTGGAAGTGCATGACCGTACGCATGTCGCCGCCCTCCAGTTCCTCTTCGTCATATGCGCTGCAGAGGAATGCCAGCGTCACACGATCTGCACCCAGCGATGGCTCAATAACATATGGCACATATTTTTCCTTGCGCTCGTCGTCAAAATAGCTCATATCCTCACCAGACGTATTTTGATGCTGGGTCAGGTCGTAATCCGTCCGGTCGGCGATGCCCCATAACTCGCCCCATCCGAATGGGAACAAGAACTCAATGTCACTCGTCGCCTTACTATAAAAAGAAAGTTCTTCCTTATCGTGGTCGCGGACGCGCATTTCTTCTTCACGGATACCCAGATCCTGAAGCCATTTGATACAGAACTCTTTCCAGTAGGAGAACCACTCCAGATCCGTATCCGGCACACAGAAAAACTCCAATTCCATCTGCTCAAACTCGCGGGTACGGAACGTAAAGTTACCCGGTGTGATCTCGTTGCGGAACGATTTTCCGATCTGTCCGATACCAAACGGCACTTTTTTACGGGATGTCCGCTGGACATTTTTAAAATTCACGAAAATACCCTGCGCGGTTTCTGGTCGGAGATACACCGTATTTTTCGCATCCTCTGTAACGCCCTGGAATGTCTTAAACATCAGGTTAAACTGGCGTATATCGGTAAAGTTGTGTTTGCCGCACGACGGACAGGGAATGCTGTAGTCTGCGATAAACTGCTCCATCTTTTCATTTTCCCAGCCATCGACCGATCCGTCCAGTTCCAATTCTTTTTCTGAAGCAAAATTTTCGATCAGCTGGTCGGCACGAAATCTCTCATGACACTCCTTACAATCCATGAGTGGATCTGAGAATCCACCGAGATGTCCCGATGCCACCCACGTCTGTGGATTCATCAGGATAGCACAGTCGACACCGACATTGTACTTATTTTCCTGGATGAATTTCTGCCACCAAGCCTTTTTTACATTATTTTTCAGCTCTACACCGAGATTTCCATAATCCCATGTATTCGCAAGCCCTCCATAGATTTCCGATCCCGGATAAATGAATCCGCGGCCCTTGGCAAGTGCTACGATTTTTTCCATTGTTTTTTCGTTCATATCCACTCGTCTCTCCTTATCCTTTCACAATCAGCATTAACACCTATCATCTTGTATACGCCTTCTATACTACACAAGTTACTAAGCACCTTGCAAGCTATGCCTGCATCGCTTTTCCACAGCTATTGTATTATAAACTTAATTTCCGCTTCACACGCCGTTTTTCCGTCGACTGTGGCAATCGCTTTTCCGACTCCCATCGGCCCTTTGCACTTTATGATCTCGGTTTCCAGCTTCAACCGGTCACCTGGCACAACTTGCCGGCGGAATTTTGCCTTATCAATCCCTCCGAAAAACGCCAGCTTTCCTTTATTTTCCTCTAAACTCAACACAGCGACCGCACCGACCTGCGCAAGCGCCTCTACGATGAGTACCCCCGGCATGACCGGCTTCTCGGGAAAATGTCCCTGGAAATACGGCTCATTTACTGTCACATTTTTATAACCGACCGCTTTCACGCCGGGTTCCATTTCCTCAATGCAGTCTACCAGCAAAAACGGATACCGGTGCGGGATGATTCTTTTAATCTCATTTATATCCAGTAACATTTCAGCCCTCCCGCTTCTTTATTCATTATATGCTTTGAAAATAAGTGTTGCATTATGTCCGCCAAATCCAAGTGAATTGGAAAGGGCAATATTCACATCCATCTCGATTCCCTCACCTTTGACGCAGTCCAGATCACACTCCGGATCCTGCTCCGTAAGTCCGGCGTTTACATGTACATAATGATCCATAATGGATTTTACGCAGGCAATCGTCTCCACACCGCCGGCTGCCCCGAGAAGGTGTCCCACCATTGATTTCGTCGAACTTATCTTACATTTGTATGCGGCATCCCCCATCGCAAGTTTGACCGCTCTCGTCTCAAACAAGTCGTTCATATGAGTGCTGGTTCCGTGCGCATTGATGTAATCAATATCCTCTGGCTTCACACCGGCATCCTTCATCGCAAATTCCATCGCCTTTGCCGCGCCGCTTCCGTCCTCTGCCGGAGATGTAATGTGGAACGCATCGTTCGTCGCCCCATAGCCGATCACTTCGGCGTAAATCTTCGCTCCACGCTTCTTCGCGTGTTCCAGTTCCTCCAAAACAATGATTCCGGCTCCCTCTCCCATCACAAAGCCGCTGCGGTTTACATCAAACGGAATCGATGCCTTTTTCGGATCTGTTGCAAGAGAAAGTGCTGTCATGTTTGTAAAACCAGACACGCCGAGTTCCGTGATCGCCGCCTCAGCTCCTCCGGCAATCATAACATCCGCCTCCCCGTACTGTACGGAACGGAATCCCTCGCCGATGTTATGATTTCCCGTGGCGCACGCTGTCACAATATTGATATTCTTACCTTTTAATCCAAGCTGGATCGCGATATTTCCGGCAGCCATATTGGAAATCAGGGACGGTATCATCAGGGGAGCGACGCGGTTTGGGCCTTTGTCCAACAACTTCTTATATTCCCTCTGCATACACTGGAGACTTCCAATCCCGCAGCCCACACAGGTTCCCACCATAAATGGGTCCTCTTTTTCCATATCCAGCCCGCTGTCTTCCATCGCCTGTTTCGCGGCAGCTACCGCAAACTGCGCAAACCTCTCCATGCGTCTGGCGGATTTGGGATCCATGTAATCCTTTGGCTCAAAATCTTTTACTTCTGCCGCCAGCTTCGCTTTGTAATCCGCGGGGTCGATCTGCGTCATCGGGCCGATGCCGACCACTCCCTTTTTGATATTGCTCCAAAATTCATCCACCGTATTTCCGACCGGGGTGATCGCCCCCATCCCGGTTATGACTACTCGTCTGCTCATGAGTCAATCCTCCTAAATTCAATATGATAAACGCTTCTTTACATGGCAATTCCGCCATCGACACAAAGTACCTGGCCCGTTATATATTTCGCCCTGTCAGATGCAAGAAATACGACCGCTTCCGCGATGTCCTCCACCTGGCCGAACCGGCCGAGCGGAATCGACGCCACCGCCGCTTCTTTCACGGAATCTGACAACACCTCTGTCATTTCCGTATCGACAAATCCGGGTGCGACTGCGTTTACCGTTATGTTACGGGAGGCAAGTTCCTTTGCCGCCGCCTTCGTCAGTCCGATCACGCCCGCTTTGGACGCGGAATAATTTGCCTGTCCCATGTTTCCGGTCACTCCCGAGACCGATGCAATATTGATGATCCGTCCACATCTCTGCTTCATCATCGGCCGGCTTACAAATTTTACCCCGTGGAATGTCCCAGCCAGATTTGTCTGGATGACGCTTTGGAATTCCTCTTCCGACATTTTCATCATCAGATTATCTCTCGTGATACCGGCGTTGTTCACCAGTATATCAATCCTCCCGTATTCCTTTACCAGCGCTGCGTAAAACTCTTTTGCCGCCTCAAAATCACTGACGTCACACTGAACGGCAGCCGCTTTTCCGCCTTCTGCCTCGATCGCGCTTACCACCTCTGCCGCCCGCTCGGCCGAACCGTTATAATTCACGACTACCCTCGCACCTTCCCTGGCCATTGCGAGGGCAATCCCCCTGCCGATCCCGCGGCCGGCGCCTGTCACAACCGCTACCTTATCTTCCAATAACATGTTACTACCTGTCCTTTCTAGGAGTTTGTTCACGCTAACGAGTTTTCTCATGCCAATGAGAACTCACGCCAACTTTTCTAACAGCGTTTCCATATCTGCCACCGTCCCGATGCTGTACGTGGTCAGATCCTTCCCGATCACCTTACTGATCTTTTTATTAAAACCGGCAAGCGTGCGCCCCGGTCCAATTTCGATAAAGGTATCCACACCGTCTGCCGCCATCGCTTCCACCGACTGCTGCCACCTGACGGACGAAGAAACCTGTCTCACAAGAAGCGGCTTGATCTCGTCCGCCTCCGTTATGTACTGAGCTGTGACATTCGCCACGTATGGGAATTCCGGCTTGCCAAACTCAATCTCGTTCAACACCGCTTCCAGTTTCGTTCCCGCGCCCCTCAGCAGGTCCGAGTGGAACGGTCCGCTGACATTGAGCATAACAGCGCGTTTCGCCCCGGCTTCCTTGCACTTTTCGGCGCCCGCCTCTACCGCTTCTTTTTTTCCGGAAATGACGATCTGTCCCGGACAATTATAATTTGCCACCTGTACTTCGCCGATGCCGTCGATCGCCTTCTCGATCACCCCGGCCTCAAGTCCCATAATGGCCGCCATGCCGCCGACGCCCGCCGGCACCTCTTCCTGCATATAGATCCCGCGTTTTCTCACTGCCTTTGCCGCGTCAATGTAATTCATGGCATTGGCCGCCACGAGCGCGCAGTACTCGCCCAGGCTGAGGCCCGCCGCCACATCCGGCCGTATCCCCCGCTCCCGCAGCACTTCCATCGTAGCCACGCTCGTCGTCAGCAGCGCCACCTGTGTAAATTCCGTAATGTCTATATCTTTATTTTCCTCAAAGCAGAGCGCCCTCAGATCCAGTCCAACGGCCTCGCTCGCCTTGTCAAAAATCTCTTTCGCCACGGGAAAACTGTCATAAAACTCCTTTCCCATTCCTACTTTCTGCGCTCCCTGTCCCGGAAATACAAATGCAATCTTACCCATACTTTTATTTTCCCTCGTTTCTGTGCTGTTTAACAGCAACTAATGAAAGGGTTGCTGACTTTCATCAGCAACCACACACTGTTACGCATATCAAGCGCTTTCCATCCGGCGCATCTTAAGGCGTGGAATAACTACGCCTGTGTAATTACTCTACACCTTTTTCTTTCAGGAAGTTAATGACATCTCCTACCGTATGGATGCTCTCCAGATCATCCGTAGGGATTTCCACGTCGTACTCTTCTTCCAGAGCCATGATCAACTCATAGAGATCCAGAGAATCTGCCCCCAAATCATCTTTAAAAGAAGAAGCTTCTGTGATGCTGTCCGCATCCACACTCAACTGATCTGCGATAAGTTCCTGCATTTTTTCTAACATGACTATTTCTCCTTTTCTTAGCCTGCCCGGGATTCTCCTGCACAGTAGGGCCGCCATCGGCACGATACCGCATTTATGTAGGGTTCCACAGACTAAATATTATTTTCAAGATTCCTCAACAACTTGAGTTATTCAGTATTTTACAGTATCTCATGTGGTTTGTCAAGAAATCCGGCGAAAAAAGACTATGTCCCTCGCCTAATCCGTATTTTCACGCCATTTCCTGACTTCCGACTCATAAACCTCTTCCGTCACGGCGTCGAATAGAACCCATTCCACCAGGTCAAATTTATCCTCATTCTCACTGAGAAACTCCACCACGGTCTGGACAGCGGTCTTTGCGGCACGGTCCAGCGGAAAATGATAGATTCCCGTGGATATCGAAGGAAAGGCGATCGTTCTGATGCCTTGGTCCTTGGCAAGCTTCATCGAGTGGTAATAGCAGCTCGCGAGTAGTTCCTCTTCGTTTTTCCCGCCGCCATTCCACACCGGTCCGACTGTATGGATCACATACTCACAGGGCAGGTTATACGCTTTCGTGAGCTTCGCCTGACCGGTCTTACAGCCGCCGAGCAGCCGGCACTCGGACAACAGTTCCGGTCCCGCGGCCCGATGGATCGCTCCGTCCACTCCTCCGCCGCCGAGCAGCGAGCTGTTCGCGGCATTCACAATGGCCTGGACTCCCAGCGGTTTTGTTATATCGCCTCGAATCGTTCTTATCTTATACATTTCATTCCTCCAGATCTATTTTTCAGGTCAATATTCCTTCGCTACTTCTTCCGTGATCCCATACATGGTTCTAAATTGCCCGAGGTCGGCCGGACTCTTGATCAGCATGATCTCCTCGAATCTTCCCGTATGGATATCCTTAAAACCTGCGATCTGTTCACCATTACAAATGCTTGCCCGGATGACAGGCTTTTTATTTTCTTTGTCATAAGTCCGCACTTCTACCTTTTTTCTGAAAAGTCCCATTTCGTTCTCCTTACGCTTTTCCTCACTGTACTTTTATGGAAAGTCCCGCGTAGATTCCAGCTGGCACAGCTTCGCCAAAAGAATATTGTTCCATGGGTCCTGCCGGAAGCCGCCATATAGAACTTATTGCTACAGTATAAGTATACCATATCAGATGTATAAAGTCTATTTCATTATCCATTCAATGTGCATATAACAAAACACCCGCTACAAAAATATGGCAAAAATATGACATTTACAAATTTGCAAACGAAATAAAAAAAACAGTTGACAAATAGAAATTGCGTGCTATAATATATTATTGTTGGACAAAACAACAAATGCTTCGATAGCTCAGTTGGTAGAGCACTTCACTCGTAATGAAGGGGTCGAGGGTTCAAGTCCCTTTCGAAGCTTTATTATGTCGCTAAACACCGTAGAATGAGTGGTTCTGCGGTGTTTTTAATTGTGGTAAACCAATCCAATCTAGGCATAAAATCAGGTCGATAACCGTAAGAGGTGATTATATGCCTAGTAATGAAGCGCATTCTGAAAAAGAAAAAAACGGGCAGTTAGAAAATAACCGGCATTCCTTCCGGTAATCGTTGAAGAGGACGGGACTGCTGCCCGGACAGTCCCGCCTTTTTCCCTTCCTATTTGATTTTCTCACACAGTCTGTCGCATTTGCCCGGCCCGTTCCATTCCCGCAGGCGCTCCAAAATCTCCTTCTGCTTCTCGCTGACAAACTCCTGCGTATAGGCGCGCATGTTACGTATCTGGCGTTTTGGATACTTTTCCATCTCCTCCTCGCTGTCAAGTATTTTCCCATAGCAATCAAGATGTTTCTGCATCCCTTTTTTCAGCTCATCAAAATGTCTGGCCGCCTGCTCCAGATCATCCATGCGCAGATCCGCATGGAGCATCGCCCGGTAAATATCCCGGTAGAAGCCGCGGCAGTAGGGCAGTAATTCCTCATTTTCCGAGATGACGTGCATTACACGTATTCCCCACTCGCCCAATTCCACAGCTTCTTTCGGATTATCTGACCATGACAAACTCTCGGTCGCGTAAAGGACCTCCTTATTCCACGCACGCGTGAAATTCTGCAGGTTACGCCTTAGTACGTTTTTCATCTCCTTCGTACCTGATTCCATCGACGCCACCTGCGCGAGTATGCTCTCCTGCAAACGATTGGAGGCTGCACTCGGGAGTGTCGCAATGTGTTCCCTTGCACTCGTAAAATCTTTTTCGTGGATATAGATCCAGGCAAGCGCAAAATGCGTCCGTTCCACCCACTCTTTCTTCCTGCAGAAACGGATCACCTGCGTTCCGCACTGGATTGCCTTATTCCGGTATCCGTCCCACACTTCTTCGTCGTATCCTGCAAAATTAGCATATCTGCTCAATTCCGCTGTCCGTTCTACCAAACAGGTATTGTACACGTAATTTGCCGGATCTGACTCCAGCTTCTCCAACAGGTAATCGCACTGTTTTTTTGCCGTCTCCGCCGGAGAAGAGCTTGCACCTGCAATCTCTTCATAGGCATATTTGACCTCCATGTACATCACGTCGTCCTGCCTGGTCTCTTCCAATCCGAACAGCGTATCCGTCGATACCGACAAAATCTGCGCCAACGGAACGATCAGGGAAATATCCGGAAGTCCCGCCGACGATTCCCAGCGGCTGACCGCCTGCGGCGTCACGCCGATCTGTGATGCCAGTTCCTCCTGCGTCAGTCCCATCTTCTTCCGTGCCGTCCTGATATTGCTTCCTAATGTCATCATGCTGCATCTCTCCTTTGATTTAAAATATCCGGTACCGTTACAGACAGTATAGCATGACGGGGCGGCGGGCACAATCAATGTAACATTACACAAAACTCAAGCACTGTTTAAAAAAGCTTTCCTAATAAAACAAAAAAGTGTCTTCGACACATCAACTCCCCTAGCCCCTCATTCATGAGGG
>CAJUTR010000042.1 GCA_910589665.1 uncultured Eubacterium sp.
GACAAAGGGAATGCCGCATGGCAGGTAGCTGAGATGATCGGTGCTTTTTGTAACATAGACAGACATGATGGATAAGACAAGAGGATTACGAAAGGACAGGGATACGATGGATACTGGTATTTTAGGAAATAAGATAAACCTGGGATTATCTATTTTGTTTGATCCCATGAAAAAATATCTTACATCTGCAAAAGAAAGACGGAATACACGTTATGCCCGGTATTATAAACATAAGAACGTGAAAAAAAAGGTGATACTTTATGAGTCGTTTTACGGGCGTGGGATGCTTTGCGGGCCATTTGCGCTGTTTCAGGAACTGATACGTCATCCCCGTTATGGAAAATACCGTCATGTATGGGTGTTGGATGATTTGGCAGAGCATCAGGAACGCATACAGAAATACAAGCAGATGTATTCCAATGTATCTTTCGTGCAGTTTGGATCCAAAAAGTATCTGAAATACCTAGCGAGTGCGGGATATTTGATCAATAATGTTTCTTTTTATAGCTTTTTCGTAAAGAAACCCGGTCAGGTTTATATCAATACGTGGCACGGCATCCCGCTGAAACATCTAGGGTACGATGAACCGACAGGTGCCCTGACGGCTTCGAATATGGCGAGAAATTTTCTTCATGTGGATTACCTGATATCGGCAAATCCGTTCTTGACACAGGTATATAAAAAGGGATTCCGGCAGGAAGGACTTTCAAACGTAAAGATCATCGAGGAGGGGTATCCGCGTCTCGATACGCTTGTAAACACGGAAAGAGACGATGTATACGCACAATTGGAAACAGAAGGGGTATCGGTTGATAAGAGTAAGAAGATCATCCTGTATGCGCCCACATGGCGGGGGGACAGCTATGCAAATCCGAATTGCAGTATTGATGGGATGATCCAGTTAAAAGAAACGCTGGAGAAGCAGATCGATACAAATAAATACCAGATCTTGGTCAAAGTGCATCAGGTGGTTTACCGCCTGATCAAAGATAAACTGGATGAATGTTCTTATGTTGTGCCGGCGACAGTCGATGCGAATGTTATCTTAGGGATTACAGATATTTTGATCAGTGATTTTTCAAGCATTTATTTTGACTTTCTGGCGACAGGAAATCCTGTATTGTTTTATATTACCGATCTGGAAGAGTATTCCAGTAAACGCGGTATGTATTTTGGCATAAAAGATTTACCAGGCCCGTACACAGACGATCTGGATGTGCTGGGCAGCTGGATCAACGACATTGACAATGTATTTCAGAAAACAAAGAAACGATATGATGAAGTAAGGGATTGGTGCTGTGGATACGACATTGGTACCATTTCATCGAAAATAGTCCGTGCCGTGTTTGATAAGGAAGCAGAAGGAATCCGGATTACGGAATGCGGCGGTCAGAAAAAGAAGGTTCTTATTTCCCGCGGACCGATGATGGTCAACGGCATTTCAACGGCTTTAGTAAATCTGCTAAAACAGTTTGAGTATGACAAATATGATGTGACGGTGATTGTGGAATCACCGGCGAACGCTGCGCAAAAAGAGCAGATCTTTCGTTTGGATGAAAATAAAAATATCCGTGTTTTGGTGCGCCCGGATTCGATGATCCGGACGGTTGGTGAGTCCATCCGCAATAATTTTTATCTCCAGTGTAATCCGGTGAAATTTTTGAGCAGGTTTGCGTATTCCAGGAAATTGTATGAGCGGGAATTCCGGCGGCTGTATGGGGAATCAGAATTTGACTATATCATTGATTATGAAGGTTATAATCTGTTTTTTGCTACTCTCTGCCTGATGCAGCCGAAGGCGCGGACCTGTATTTGGATGCACAACGACATGATGTCAGAGTTTCATGCTAAATTTTTCTGGTTAAAAAGGGTGTTTGCGTCTTATTCCAAATTTGACTGTACCGTTTCGTGCAGCAGGGAGATCATGGAAGTAAACCGCAGCAGTTTGTCTAGGGTTCTGCCGGCGGAGAAATTCAGATATGCCAAGAACTGTGTGGATTTTGAGCGGGTGGGCAGCGGAAGCCGGATGGGACAGATCCTTTTTAATGGGCGTTATTATTATGCTTTTTCCGATGAGGATAGTTCGGTGATCAATATGAAGCTGATCCCGCTCCAGCCGGAGACATCAGTTGGTGTATGCGAAGGGAGCATGGAAATGAAACCGAACGATGGAAAGATCGAAAATGGGATCATACGGTTTGTAAATATGGGAAGGTTGTCCGTGGAAAAGAATCAGGAGGCGTTGATCCGCGCGTTTGCAAGACTGGCAGCGGAGAAACCAAATGTGATGCTCTTTCTTGTAGGCGACGGCCCGGAGCGGGAAAATCTGCAGGATTTGATCGGGCAGATGAATTTAGAGGGACGTGTATTCTTAACGGGAAATCTGTCAAATCCGTTTGGATTTTTGGACCAGTGTGACTGTTTTGTACTGCCTTCGCTCCACGAGGGGCAGCCACTGGTTGTTTTTGAGGCGAGGGCGCTCCATATGCCGATCATTTTGTCCCGGTTTTCTTCCGTAGGAGGCTCGGTGATCGAGAACGGGCAGTATTTAGTAGATATGGATGAGGAATCGATTTGGGAAGGACTGAATGCTTTTGTGTCGGGGGATGTACCGCAGGAGTACCGGTTCGATGAAAAGGAATATAACTGTGAAGCTTACCGTGAGTTTGTCAGGGCGGCATTAAGCTGATATAGAAGCAGATCATGTGCAGGGCGTTATCTGATATAAGAGAGGAAATGTTTGCAATGAAAAAAACGATGATAAACATTTTTAAGATCAAATCAAAAAGCAGATGGCAGTTACTTGCCCTCTATACGGTATTGTTCGCGGTAACGGTATTTGTAACGTATCTGCCGTTTTGGGTGACGAATACCTCTCTTATGTGTGAGGATGCGTTTAGCCAGCATTACGAGACGAGAGTCTGGCTCAGGCATGCACTCCGGCAGTTGTTCCGCGGAGAGGGAGTTTCCTTTTGGTCATGGAATGTCGGGCTGGGGGCAGATACGATCGGCTCACTTGGATATGTATTGTTCGATCCGTTTGCTTATATTACTGCCGTGTTTCCGGAAAAGTATTTATCCATCGGGTACACGATCGAGATTTTTTGCCAGTTGTATGTGGCAGGACTCGGAGTTCTTTATTTTGGAAAAGTGACGTCGATGGATCGGAAGTATTCGATATGCGGGGCATTTGCCTATGCGTTTTCCTCCTGGGCGTTACTAGCAGCCGGCTCCCACAGTATGTTTTTGCTTCCTCTCGCATTGTTCCCATTCATTATGGCGGGTGTGGAAAAAGTTCTTCGCGGCAAAGCGCCATTTGTACTTATCTTCTCCGTCACACTGTCAGTTGTGAGTAGTTTTTACTTTTCGTATATGTCAGCGTTGACTGTATTCCTCTATCTGCTGATCTGCTTTATTCAGATGAAACATAAAACGTGGAAAAAGGCGTTTTGGTTTTGGGGAAGGTTTCTCCTTTATCTGACGGCCGCAGCGCTGCTGGCAGCTATTGTTTTGTTTCCCGTGCTTTATGTTCTATCACATGCCGTCAAGGATAGTGCGCTTGCCTGCCCGCCGCTGCACTCATTTGGAACCTATGTAAATTATGCTACCTTTTTGGTCGGTGGGCAGCAATTGTTCGCACAGTACTCGGCACTATGTGTAGTTCCGCTGTTTCTCATTATGATTCCGGTCATGGTCTGTCGTGTTCGGAATCGGAAAGCGACACCTGCCATGTATGTATTTTTGCTTTGCCTGCTCTTTTTGGCAATTCCGTTTTTCAATTCTCTGTATAACGGATTGTCATATCCGGCAGGACGCTGGTGCTATACGGCTACATTCTTTTATGTGTGGAGCGGGATCCAGTGCTTAGAAGAAAAACCGGATATGCAGAAATATAAAAAAGCAATCTTTGCAATGCTTTTGGTCATTGGATTTATGCTTGTCATTGTGGGGCGTGTTCTGTTACAAACAAGTGATGAACTTACGGTGTTAATAGGAATTGTAAATATAACGTTTGCGTTTTTCTTTTATCAGTTATACACGAAAAAGTGGCTGCGCCGCCGCGTGCAGTCGGTATTTGTGCTGGCGGCGGTCCTTTGTAATATCATGACCGTATTTGGGATAAGAAATCTTCCAGGTGTTTCTGCGCATTTAGCTAAATTTGAAAAACAGGGCGCGATATATGAGAGGCTTGAAACAGCAACCCAACGAGCGGGAACTGAAATAAAAGATGATTCCTTTTACCGGCTGGATCAGATCGATCGTATCCGGGCGTTAAAGGTCGATGATCCGCGGTATTCCAATAAATCTTACCGGCTGATACATGTACCGGCGAATGAAACGCTGGTGTTTGGAACGCGTTCGATTTATACGTATCTATCTTCTACAATGGGAGAATTGTTTGATTACTACCGGATGTTGGGAAATAACGCTTCGTATTACCGGCGCGTCTGTACGTTTAGTAATGATAACCGGGCGAGGATGGACTTCCTGACAGGTGTGAAGTACTTTTTGGGAAATAATCCGAAAAATGATCCGCCTACTGGAGCGAACGAATATGCGTCTTCGGGATTTCAACCATATGCGAAGTCCAGCCAGGGGGTAGACATTTTAAAGAATGAGAAGGCAATGGGTCTCGGCTGTACATTTGATTCTTATATCACGGAATCGGAGTGGGAACAGCTCGATTATCCGGACAGGGAACAAGCGCTGATGCAGTGTGTCGTTCTCCCGGATGACATGGATACAGCATTGCGGCAGCTGGATATAGAAACGATTCAATCCGCAGTCCAAAAGGCATCTTTTCATGTGAGCAGCACATCGAACCTGACATTTGGAAATTGTGCTGACGGATCGGTGTCCCATACAGATCTGGATCAGCTTACCGTGAATGCAGCAGGAGGAAATTTTGTGATCCATTTGGATCGTGAGTATGAACAATGCGAACTATACGTGATCGCAAGAAATCTGCGAAGAGATATTGATAGCACAAATAAGCGCATGTATGCTCCCTCAAGCGGGATTGGAAAAATCGAACGCATACGGGCATGGATCAACACAGGCAAAAATTACAATGATTATGGTGGGTTCCGTATGAATGCCACGATGAATGGAAAGACAAAACAAGCATGGAACTCGGCAGGGGAGGCAAATGGTTTTTCCAATATCCGCGATTTTATGATCCATTTGGGAGAGTACAGGAAAGGTTGTCAGGACATTACCGTATCTTTAAATACGATCGGGGATTATACGTTTGATGCGATCGAAGTTTTGGCTGTGCCACTTTCCACGTTTGAGCGCAGCGCAGAGGTGTGTATGGAAAACAGTTATGATATTGATACTTTTTCCGATCATTATGTTTCGGGTACTGTCCGCAGCAAACAGCAGTCCTTGATGCTATATCTTTCCATCCCCTACCACGATGGATGGCAGGCATATGTGGACGGTGAAAAAACACAGACGTATCGGATCGACAAGGCGTTTACCGGGATACCGGTGAGTGGGACCGGAGAACACAAGGTGGAGCTGCGCTACCGCCCGGTAGGATACCAGCTGGGAATGGCTTTCTTTTTTTTGGGCGCCATTATGTGTATAGGAATTGGTTTTGATTATAGAAAGAAGAAACGGAGGTTTTCAGAGGATGATTCATTTTAATGTACCGCCTGTCGCAGGGGATGAGACAGAATATATCAGACAGGCTATAGAGGGCGGAAAGCTTTGTGGGGACGGGCCTTTTACGAAAAAATGCAGCGAGAGGCTGGAGAAAATGACGGGAGCGGCGAAAGTGATGCTGACGACATCCTGTACCCACGCGACCGAGATGTGCGCGCTGTTGTCCGAGATTGGCGAGGGGGATGAGGTGATTATGCCTTCCTATACGTTTGTGTCTACGGCAGATGCGTTTGTACTCAGAGGGGCGAAGGCTGTATTTGTGGATATACGCCCGGATACGATGAATCTGGATGAGACGCTGGTCGAGGAAGCGATTACCGAACGGACGAAGGCGATCGTGCCGGTTCATTATGCAGGCGTTTCCTGTGAGATGGATACGATCATGGAAATCGCGGGGAGACATCATCTGAAGGTGATCGAGGACGCGGCACAGGGCATTATGGCCAGTTATAACCTGGATTCTCGGCGTACTCATAACGAGGTCGGCACGTCTACTCCGAG
>CAJUTR010000043.1 GCA_910589665.1 uncultured Eubacterium sp.
CCCCTCATGAATGAGGGGCTAGGGGAGTTGATGTGTCGAAGACACTTTTTTGTTTGCTCTTATAATTCGAAATGTTTTGTGTTCGCGGATAGTTCTTTGGAGAGCTTCACAAGATCGGATGTCGCCTCGTGGCACGTCTGAATGATCTTTTGAAGTTCGAGCATGGAAGCAGATGTTTCTTCCGTACTGGCAGCATTTTCCTGCGCGATCGCAGCCAGGCTGTCCACGATCGTAAGTACGGTGGTCTTGTGTTCATCCAGAGCGGCGGTCTGCTCGCTGATGTGTTCGATCGCGTTTGTCACGTCTTTGATCTCACCATTTAAAGATTGGAACATACTGCCTGTTTCAAGCAGTTTTTCGTCCTGCATCTGAATGTTGCCGGCGACGTCGTTCATTGTATGTACGCTCGTATTGGAATTTTCCAATAGAGAATTGACGATTTCGGCGATCTTTTCCGCTGATTGTCTGGATTGTTCGGACAATTGGCGGATCTCATCGGCAACGACCGCAAATCCTTTTCCGTTTTCACCGGCTCTTGCCGCCTCTATACTGGCGTTCAGGGATAGCAGGTTGGTCTGGCCGGCTATGTATGTCTGTGATCAGTTCGGTGGCTTCGCGAATCTTTTGTGCCGACTGGTTGGTCAGATTTGTCTGATCCTGAACGAGGAGAACAGAATCTTTTGTCTTTTGGCTGATCTGATACAATTCCTCCAGATTTTTGGCTGCTGTCTTATTGTATTCCTTCATCTTTCCTGAACTGTGGTTCAATGTTTCGATGCTTGCCGCTGTCTGATCAAGCGACTGCCCCATTTCATTTACTTTTTCACTGGCGTTCACCGTCTCACCTGCTTGTCCGGTCGCGCCGTTCGCGATTTCATCAACAGCTGTATTCACATCGTTGATCGAATTAGCAATGACGTCAAACGAAGAGGAGAACGTATTTGAAAATTCATCGAGTGCCTGGGCAGAAGTTGTGATATTCGTCAGTATTTCGCGCAGCGAATGGATCAGGCTTTGGACAGACCGCGCAATATCACCGACCTCGTCGGCGCGGGTTAGAACGGACGAGCTCATATCCAGATTTAGGACACCTTTTGCCACATGGTTCAGATTTGTCACGGCCCCGTTCAATGTTTTGATAATGCGGATGACGAGGAACAGGACGATGACAAAGGTGACGGCGAATATGCCGAGCATCGCCGCGGCCATCGAAAATACGGTATCCTTTAAGCCGCCAAATACCTGCTGCTGGCTGCGTCCGCAGAAAATACTGCCGACAATCTCGTTAGAATCCGGCTGATATAGAGGAACATAGTAGCCGGCGTAAGTCGTTCCGAACAGTTCCAAGTCGCGGGCATAATAATCTTCTCCTTTGCTTACCTGCGCGTAGACTTCGTCGGACATCTGCGTATTGATCTCACGTTTTCCTGATTCGTCCGTCAATGTCGTAAGCAGTCTGGTATCGCCGTAGAACAGAGAAAGTTCAACATCCTGTTCGGCTTTTAGTTTATCGATCAGTTCATAATTATCTGTAAGTGTTTTTGCCCCTTTGGTAAGGGTTCCATCCTTTAGTGTAAAAGGTTCGTTTCCGTTCATTCCCATATAGGCTTCGCGAACGCTTCTTGCAATGCCGCTGATTTCCCGCTCCACAAGGCTTCTGGATAGATGACCCTGTTTCACCGTACCGAGGCAGATGCCGGTCAAAGTGACGAGTAAGATGGGGATAGCGACCATCAGGCTCAATTTTAAAGCCAGACGTAATCCTTTCTTCTTTTCCATGTACTTTCCTCCATTTACGTAATATTGTGTGAACTGCTATTATTATACCATTTGGATATTTTAGGTGCAAGTTTTTTAAATTTTTAGTTACAAAAGTGAAAAAAATTGATAAACTATGTAACAATGATACATATCAATGATAGGAGGTTGAGGATTTTGAGAAAGACGAAGATTGTATGTACTATGGGTCCGGCGACCGATCAGGAAGAGGTGCTGCTGGCCCTGATCGAGTCGGGGATGAATGTCGCGAGATTTAATTTTTCCCACGGAAGCCACGAGGAGCACAGAAGGCGGATGGATATGCTAAAGAAACTGCGAAAACAATGTGATAAGCCGGTGGCAATCCTTCTGGACACGAAAGGGCCGGAAATCCGTACCGGAGTTTTTGAAGAGGGAAAAGCCGTGCTGGAACCAGGAAAGACGTTTACGCTCACCTGCCGGGACGTGATGGGAAACGCGGAGCGGGCATCTGTTACTTATCCTAAGCTATATGAGGATGAAAAACCAGGCAGCCGTATTTTGATCGATGACGGGCTCGTGGAACTGGTCGTCCGGGAAGTCAGGGGAGAGGATATCATTTGTGAGGTGGTGAATGGCGGCGTAGTTTCCGACCACAAAGGGATCAATGTACCAAATGTTCATATTAATCTTCCCTATATGAGTGAGCGCGATAAAGAGGATATTTTATTTGGCATTGAGCAGGGAGTTGATTTTGTGGCGGCTTCTTTTACCCGGACGGCGGAGGATGTCATGCAGATCCGTACGCTTCTCGATGAAAATGGCGGAGAGGATATTAATATCATCGCCAAAATCGAGAATGCGGAAGGGGTCGAGAAGATTGATGAGATCATCGCGGCGGCAGACGGCATTATGATCGCCCGCGGTGATATGGGAGTGGAGGTGCCGGACGAAGAAGTGCCGGTCATCCAGAAGATGATCATTAAGAAAGTGTATGAGGCGGGGAAGCAGGTGATCACAGCGACACAGATGCTCGATTCCATGATGAAGCATCCGAGGCCGACGAGAGCGGAGACGGCGGATGTGGCAAACGCCATCTATGACGGAACGAGCGCGATCATGCTTTCCGGTGAGACCGCAGCGGGCAAATATCCGGTGGAATCGCTGCAGACGATGGTTCGGATCGCGGAGCGGATCGAGCAGGATGTGGATTACCGCAAACGCTTTTTTATCCACGACAGGAAAGCGAACCCGGACATTACCGACGCGATCTGCCACGCTACCTGTACGACGGCGCATGATCTCAATGCCAGAGCGATCATCACCGTAACAAAATCGGGGCGTTCGGCGCGCATGATCTCCCGATACCGCCCGGGCTGCGATATCATAGGCTGCGCGATCACGGAAAAGGTATCGAGACAGCTCAATATGTCGTGGGGCGTGACGCCGGTGCTCTTACAGGAAAAGGAAGAAGTGTTCGAGCTGTTTGACTACGCGACGGAGGCGTGTCTGGAAAAGGGGCTGGTGGAAAAAGGGGATGTGACCGTGTTTACGTCTGGCGTGCCCATTGGGATCTCGGGGACGACGAATATGATCAAGGTACAAGTGGTATGAGTTTCGTTTCCCGGTGAAGTTTAGGTTGACTTTTTTCCTGTTTTGGATATAATTAAAATTGGGAAACAGTTGATTTTCCATTTTATTGAAAGATATCCAAATAAAAACTACTTTAGGAGGTAAATTTCTCATGGCAACAAAGGCTAATTACAAACTTGAAGAAATCGGTGCTGGCAAAGTTGGTTTTTCCAAAACCCGTGCAATCATCGAGGCAGGATTTTATGGTAACAATGTAGTGAAGGTAAATACCCTGAAAGAGGCGTACAAGTTGGCGAAAAATTCACCGGGGACGATCGTGACTGATATGCCGGTGTATCGAGGAGAAGAGTTCGGTCTTGATGCCGATGCGAAAGTCTTACTTTTCAATGACGGTGCGGTAACGGGACGTTATGCGGCAGCGCGCCGGATCAAAGGCGAGCCGGGAGTAGACGCTCCAAAACTGGACAAAGTAGTTATGGATGCGATGTATAAGACCCGTTTTCGGAAATTGTACCATGCGCAGGTATTTGTAGGTCTTGACCCTGAGTTTATGGTAAAAGCACATCTTCTGATCCCAGAAGGAGAGGAAAACCTTCTTTATAACTGGATGTTAAACTTCCAGTATATGTCAGACTGCTATGTAAAAATGTACAAGGAGTCTAAACCGGTAGGTGACGGTAAAGAAGCAGACATTTACATCTTCTCAGATCCGCAGTGGAAGCCGACACCAAGTCCAGATGTGGACTATAGCTGCCTGAGCGATGATCAGACTCTCTGCTATTTCGATACAAACGAAAACTGTGCCGCTATCCTTGGCATGAAATATTTTGGTGAGCATAAGAAAGGTACACTGACGATGGCGTGGGCGATCGCGAACCGCAATGGTTACGCATCCTGCCACGGCGGACAGAAAGAGTACGCTCTTCCAGATGGAAGAAAATATGTGGCATCGGTATTCGGTCTCTCGGGTTCCGGTAAATCCACGCTTACCCATGCGAAACATAACAACAAATATGGCGATAAGGCGATCACTGTACTGCATGACGACGCGTTTATCATCAACACAGATACGTGTTCATCGGTTGCTCTTGAGCCTACTTATTTTGATAAGACGGCTGACTATCCGACCGGATGTCCGGACAACCAGTATCTGCTCACTGTGCAGAACTGTTCGGCTACGATGGATGAGGACGGAAAGATCCAGCTTGTGACAGAAGATATCCGTAACGGTAACGGCCGTGCGATCAAATCAAAACTTTGGTCTCCGAACCGTGTGGATAAGATTGATGCACCGGTTAATTCCATTATCTGGATCATGAAAGACCCGACGATTCCGCCGGTAGTGAAGCTGAAAGGTTCGGCTCTTGCATCGGTAATGGGTGCGACGCTTGCAACAAAGACATCGACCGCAGAGCGTGTGGCAGCAGGCACAGACCTGAACGCGCTCCGTATCGTACCATATGCAAACCCGTTCCGTACGTATCCGCTCGTGAACGACTATGAGAAGTTTAAAAAGCTCGTTGAGGAGAAGAATGTAGACTGCTACATCGTCAATACGGGTGATTTCATGGGCAAAAAGGTACAGCCGAAAGATACGCTTGGCATTTTGGAAGCGATCGTAGAAGGAAAAGCGGAGTTCAAGCAGTGGGGACCGCTTGAGGATGTAGAGATCATGGATTGGGAAGGTTTTGTACCGGACATGAACGACGCAGAGTATAAAGCAGCACTGAAGAGCGCGATGGAGAACCGTGTCAACGCTGTAGAGAAGTTTGCTACGGATAAAGACGGTTATGACAAACTTCCAGATGAGGCACTCGAAGCGCTGAAGAAACTTGTTTCTGAACTTAGCTGATCTGGTTGTCAGCCTGGATAAATAAATGATGTTTGATGGGAACCTGCGGAGCAGACAGCGGCAGGATCCCATTTTTGGGTGTGGGGATAGGCATGCTGTCGGAGGTATATATCCCGTTTAGTATGATTTTTTGTCTGATCGGGGTTTTTTGTGGAAATAGATTAGCGATGTTGTTACAATGAATTTCATTGTGCGCCAGACGCGGATTGTAAAATGCCCTATAGTGACAGGTTATTTCATGGCTGCTTGGTTTGTCAGACTGAGCGGCTATTTTGTTTTTGTTAGCACTTGAATTTCCGAAAACGAGACGGGGAGAGCTATGGACAATAAAACGCTCCATCTACGATGCTGATTTCAGTATAGCCTATGTGGTGTTTCATTTTTGGGAACAAAAGCTCACGTTGTCAAAGAGTGTCTCATTGTGATAGAATATACGATATAACTCAAACTATAGGTACCTTGAAAATTTAATCATAACTGGCAAAAAGGATGGCATGAAACCATCTGAATGGGACGAGCGGGGTTCTATATTTTTTAGAAGGCATTTGTATCGTAAATATAATGGTTAAAAGTAAAGGAGAGAAAAAATGAAGAAGCAAATACAAGTTATTATTACATATTTATTGATAGTATCTTTCATCATGACAAGTGTGTTGTCTGGGAATTATATCAACGTACAAGCGTAAAACAGTGATACAGAATTGGTGATAGACGAAGCAGATGAAAGTGAGGAAGAAGATGGGGATGAGGAAGAGGAAATAGAGAGAGAAGTTGAAATTTCCTACAAAATTACAGGGAAATGGGATAAACATTACAATTTAGAAGTGACCTTAACAAACGTAACGGATGAAAAAATTGATGATTGGGAAATACGAGTTCCTGTCAATTTTGAAATAGAAAATATATGGAATGCAAGGATTACTGATAAACAGGAAGGGGATTACTTAACTTAAAGACAGTATATACATACAGCCTGCTGATACATTG
>CAJUTR010000044.1 GCA_910589665.1 uncultured Eubacterium sp.
AAAACAGTTGGTTGGGCGACAGGGAATTCACTTATAAAAGTTGTAAAGTGGTGTTAGTGGTTGGCTTGATAAAGATAATAACCCTGTTTCTGATTACCTTGATTTTGCTAGAAGTGTACTTTGCATTCCGCAGGCTCATGAAATGATTGCAAGATATACAGTTTTGGATGAAAAAGCGAAGAAATTAATATTGCTTCGTCCCTATCAGATCCATGCGATAGAATCGATTAGAGAAGCTTCAAGGCGCGGTAAGCCGGGTTATGTCTGGCACACAACGGGTTCTGGTAAAACCCTTACTTCTTACAAAGCCACCAGAAATTTGTTGATGGATATCCCGGCAATTGATAAAGCGATTTTTTTGATTGACAGAAAAGATTTGGACACTCAGACAACAATGGCATTTCAGGCACCGGTGTTGTTTAAGAGGTGTGTTGATGATGCGATCAAGCTTTATTCCGTGGGTGGAATGAACGATGCTATCGTGGCAGAGTGGGATGAGATTGAGCCGGCATTTAGAAAAGCGCTTGCGGCACTTCGTGTGTGTGCTGCAACTCCTTCTGAGATTCCGGGTATGTCGCTAGCGGAAAAGAAAGTGTTTACAAAAATATTTCAGAATTTTGATAAGCTTTTTGCTCGATTGAAGTCTTTCACAAACTATGAGGACACCATGCTTGAAGAGTATGAAATTACAGAGGATGAGTATGAGGAAGTAAAACAATATGTTGAGGAACTGTGTAAGGATAACCCGAAAGTGGCGTATATTATGTCGGATTTGATATATGAAATTGAATTGGATGAAGATAAATACAAAGGCCAGTCCATTCTCAATATTGTTGAAAATATGAAACGTGATTGTATCGACAAGGTTATTACCGATTTCTGCGTCGCGTGGTATACATCAAAAGAGGATGTAATGTATGCTGCCACACATTATCGAAATGGAGAGATTCCAAATGAAAGCGCAATAAAGGCAACAGTTGATTTTACGAACTATAAAGAAGCACAGATTGTTAAATGATATGGACTTTTCAGTACTTTTTTGCAAATACTATAGAAAATGGGGAGAAATCATGAAAAATCATCTACTCCAAAATCTATGCCAAAATCCAAATTTTCTATTTGCAAAATTGTCCAAAATCCTGTATACTTATCATGTTATAGCTTTAACAACAGGAGGTGAGCGGCGTGGCACTTGCGGTAAATGGTGTTCGGGCCAATCCGTACGTGAATACGGCTTATGTGGATCAGGGAAACGGGAAAACGACGATTACCCCATTTTCCGATATATTAAAAAAAGAAAAAGAACAGGCGGCGGCATCAGTTTCGAGCGCGCAAAAGGCGCAGGCAGATCAGACAGCATCCTCGTCTGGTGCGACATCCCCGTCCGGAGCGGTGCCTCCGTCTACCGGGATCGCGTCAACAAACGGGACGACCGGCAGACTGTCTTCGGATGGAAAGCTGACGACAACGCTGGATGACATATTCCGGCGCGCCTCGGAAAAATATAACATTTCCTATGATTTCCTCACTGCGGTGGCGAAAGCGGAGTCGGATTTTAATCCGAACTGCGTATCATCGGCAGGCGCGAAAGGGATCATGCAGGTGATGCCGTATGAAGCGAAGGAGCTCGGCATTACCGATGTGTTTGACCCCGAGCAGAATATTATGGGTGCGGCAAAACTTCTGGCAGCGCACCTGAAAAAATTTGACGGGGACATGACGCTGGCGGCAGCGGCTTATAATGCCGGAAGCGGCCGGGTGAAGCAGTACGGCGGCGTTCCGCCGTTTAAAGAAACACAAAATTATGTGAAAAAGATCGCTGCCTATATGAAAGAAGGAGTCAAGGTGCCGGATAAGACTTACACCGTATCGCCCAATAAACTGAGCGGTGATGTGACGAAGAGTCAGGGCATACAGGGTCAAGGCACGCAGGGCCAGGGCACGCAGGCGGCGTCCGGCGCGCAGAACCAGATACCCGGCGCGGTTCCAGCTACGGAAGAAGAGTTAAATCAGAGCATGGTAGTCGTGGGAAGCGGCGAGCAGGCGGTGACGATGACATACGGTGCTTATTTACGATATTTGGAATTGGGAAGTCTGGGAGTAGGCTGAAAGGAGAGTTTAGAAAATGGGTAAGAAACCTACGGTATTAATGATATTAGATGGTTATGGATTAAATGATAAGATAGAAGGAAATGCAGTTGCAGAGGGGAAAACGCCTGTGATGGATCAGCTAATGGCGGAGTGTCCGTTTGTCAAAGGAAATGCCAGCGGTATGGCGGTTGGACTTCCTGACGGACAGATGGGAAATTCCGAGGTGGGTCACCTGAATATGGGTGCCGGCCGCATCGTGTACCAGGAATTGACAAGGATCACGAAAGAAATCGAGGATGGCGTCTTTTTTGAGAATGAGGCGCTTTTGAAAGCGGTGGAGAACTGCAAGAAAAACGGCTCGGATCTGCATTTGTTCGGCTTGTTGTCCGATGGCGGTGTGCACAGCCATAACACGCATATGTACGCACTTTTGGAACTTGCGAAGAAAAGCGGGATTGAAAATGTTTATCTCCATGCCTTTTTGGACGGACGTGATACACCGCCGTCATCGGGCAAGGATTTTGTAAAAGCGGCGATGGATAAAATGGAAGAGATCGGCGTCGGACAGGTGGCGACCGTGATGGGCCGCTATTATGTGATGGACCGTGATAACCGTTGGGATCGTGTTCAGAAAGCGTATGAGGCGCTGGTGCTCGGACAGGGAGAGACAGCGGAGTGCGGCATCTGCGCAGTACAGCAGTCCTATGACAAAGGGGAGACGGATGAGTTTGTGCTCCCGACAGTGATCGTGAAAGACGGGAAGCCGGTGGCGACCGTTAAAGAAAATGATTCCGTTATTTTCTATAATTTCCGTCCAGACCGCGCGAGAGAGATCACAAGGGCATTCTGCGATGATAAATTTGAGGGATTTGACAGAGCGAAGGGATTTATACCGCTTACGTTTATCGCGTTTACAGAATATGATGTGACGATTCCAAATAAGACGGTGGCATTCCACAAAGTAGAAATTACCAATACCTTCGGAGAGTTTTTGGCGAAGAACGGATTGAAACAGCTTCGTACAGCGGAAACAGAGAAATACGCGCACGTTACCTTTTTCTTTAACGGCGGCGTAGAGGAACCGAATGAGGGCGAGGACAGGCTGCTCGTGAATTCTCCGAAAGTGGCGACCTATGACCTGCAGCCGGAGATGAGTGCGTACAAAGTGTGTGAGGGTCTGGTCGATGCGATCAAGTCTGACAAATATGACGTGATCATCGTCAATTTCGCGAATCCGGATATGGTCGGCCATACTGGTGTCGAGGAGGCGGCGATCAAGGCGATTGAAGCGGTCGATGAATGTGTGGGAAAAGTCGTGGATGCGATCAAAGAGGCAGACGGGCAGATGTTTATCTGTGCCGACCACGGAAATGCAGAGCAGTTGATCGACTATGAGACAAAGCAGCCATTTACGGCGCATACGATCAATCCGGTACCATTTATCCTCGTCAATTATGACGAAAACTTTACGCTTCGTGAGGGCGGATGTCTTGCGGACATTGCTCCGACCCTGATCGAGATGATGGGGATGGAGCAGCCGGAAGAGATGACTGGAAAGTCGCTTCTGGTTCGGAAGTGATCTGTGTGAATAGATTCACACGGGAAGTGAAAATGAACTTGTTTTTGGGGGCTGCGTTTTTCGGTCAGTCCCTTTTTTGCATCAACGGAATGGAGAGCAGAGTATGATGTTTGGTAAAGTCGTTGTCGGGATGTCCGGCGGGGTGGATTCGTCAGTGGCGGCATATCTTTTGAAAGAGCAGGGGTATGAGGTGATCGGGGTCACCATGCAGATCTGGCAGGAAGAGGCCCCGCATGTGCAGGAGGAGAACGGAGGCTGCTGCGGGCTGTCGGCGGTGGAAGATGCCAGACGGGTGGCGGATCATCTGGGCATCCGGTATTATGTGATGAATTTCCGCGAGGAGTTCCAAAAACATGTGATTGATTATTTTGTCCGAGAATACAGGAAGGGGCGGACGCCAAATCCGTGTATCGCCTGCAATCATTTTGTAAAATGGGAGTCGCTTTTGAGGAGGAGTCTGGAGATTGGGGCGGACAGCATAGCGACCGGGCATTACGCACGGATCGAGCAGCTGGCAAATGGCAGATATGCACTCAAAAAATCGGTAACGGCGGCGAAAGACCAGACCTATGCGTTATACGGACTGACACAGGAACAGTTAGCCCGCACGCACATGCCGGTCGGGGACTATGAGAAGGATGAAGTGAGGAGGATCGCGGGAGAGGCAGGACTTCCTGTGGCGAGTAAGCCAGACAGTCAGGAGATCTGTTTTGTGCCGGATGGCGATTATGCGGCGTTTATCGAGCGTGAGACGGGTCGGGCAGACGAGGTGGGACATTTTGTCGATGTTTATGGAAATGTACTCGGCGTCCATCAAGGCATTACTCATTATACGATCGGCCAGCGAAAAGGGCTGGGCCTGGCAATGGGACATCCGGTTTTTGTCACGGAGATCCGGCCGGAAACGAGGGAAGTCGTCATCGGGGAATCAGAGGATGTGTTCCGCACGACATTGTGCGCGACTGGTCTTAACTTTATGTCGGTGCCAGAGTTCGACGGGGAAGTGCGGGCGGTGGCGAAAATCCGTTACAATCACCGGGGCGACGATTGCACGGTCCGGATGGTGGGGCGGGATACGGTGGAGGTCGTGTTTGACCGGCCGCAGCGGGCCGTGACGCCAGGGCAGGCAGTCGTTTTTTATGAAGGTGAGTATGTGATGGGAGGCGGGACGATTCAGTAGATGGATGTAATAGCACAGATTTCGGTGCCTGCGAGGATGGTGGTGTAAAGGCAAAGGAAGGCTTAAAGCGGATGGGAAGGAAAAAATGGAGATTATAATAAAAAAGAATGAGGCTGAAATTAATGAAAATGTTGCGAACGGGCTTTTGGGAATTTGGGGAGTTGTCCTACTGGTAGATGTTCTTTGTTGGAGTGGGGTATTTGATATTTATTTTGATATGACGATTATTTTGTTGTTAGCAGCGTCGGTCACGCTGGTTGTACCTGCAGTTATGATAGTAAAGTTTCATTTTTATAGTAATATGATGAAATACCTTATTGTGACCGCAACAGCAATTATGGCAGGAACCTCATATGTGTTGTTTACCTTTCAAGCTGTAATTGTTTTTGTAGTACCTACTTTAATAGCTGGATTATATATGAATAAACGCCTATTATATTATTCCGGAATGCTATCTGTTATGGTTATTATATTGGCTCATATGATGACAGGAATATATTTACGCCAGCCGTGGATCGAGCCATTTACAAGTATGGAAGAAATTCTTAGGTATGGTGCAATATCAAGATGCTTACAGTATTTGGGATGTTTTTTGCTCATATTTCTGATGTTGGATCGATATATGCAGATCATGAAACCTATTGTTTGTGTAGAAGAAAATCCTACTAATGATACGAATAAGAAAATGGCAGAAGAAAAAGAATTTGAAATGATGATGCAAACGTTGACAGAACGTGAAAAATCTGTTTTTGTATTGATTGTAAGTGGGTATACTAATATGCAGATTGCTGATAAATTATGTTTGTCAAATGGAACCGTAAAAAATTACATATCCACTATCTACGAAAAGATCGGAACCAAAGAAAGAAACTCTCTGATCATGAAATATAATAGTTTTGTGAAAGAAGATGACTAAAGTCATATAAAGGAATGACTCCTGTCACTTCCTTTTTTGGCACTGGTTTTATATATTAGAGATAGCCTCTCGGCTTCATAAGAGCTAGCTTAGATTTGCATATTGACAACTGAATA
>CAJUTR010000045.1 GCA_910589665.1 uncultured Eubacterium sp.
TGTTTGCCATACCCTTTATTTCTCGGGTGTCCTCTGCTTGTTTGTTTCAAACTTTGTTTCCTCCGTCCGCACAAACGTTATCACACGATTGGTATGTTTGTCAATAGATCTATTTGGAACTTTCTGTTGAAAGAAAATATTTATTGTGATAAATTGTTTATAACGTAACCGGAACTGGTAATCAATCTTGCGGACAAACTTGTGAAACGCAAAAAACAAATTTGCTGGAGGAATAAACGACGTGATACAGATCAAAAAGATAGAGCATGATTTTTCAATATGCAAAGTGGCAGATTATTCGTTGGTAAATTTAGACGCCCCTTATTGCTTTACTGGCATGACAGATGAAGAAAGATCGCTCGTTTGTATCAGCGCGGATGTACCAGCGAATACCGTAGAGCGGGATGATGGCTGGAAGGCATTTCGCATCCAGGGTGTTTTGGACTTTTCACTGATCGGAATACTTTCTAAACTCTCCGGACTTCTAGCTGAAAATGAAATTGGCATCTTTGCGATTTCAACGTATAACACAGACTATATCTTGACAAAAAAAGAAAATTATGACAAGGCATTGAACCTATTGAGTGATTCTGGATACAAAATCCTAGATTAAATTGGGGAGACAGTATTCCTTGATTTTTCCAAATATATTTGCTATTATATATAATAGTATATCAATCCACTAAATGCGATATTTCTATCTTACATTTCGCACGATACAGAAATTATCAATGATTGGATTTAGGAAGGGGTAGATCATGGAAGTATCTGAACACACAAAAAATTTACTGATCATAGAAAAGAATGAGCAGATCTGTCAAGAGATACGTTCTATCGTGGCAGATCTTTACCACATAACTGAAATATCAGATATTTTTGACGCATTGTCTTTTTTGTCCCAAAATAAGGACAGTGTTTCAGCCGTGTTATTTGGCGTCAGTAACTTTTCCAAAGAAGGAAAGGATTTTTTAAATGAAATCAAGAACGATATCCGACTTTCTTCGATTCCGTTGCTGTTGATCACAGAAGAACTAGAAACACCCGAAGAGGCTGAGCTTCTGGCGATGGGCGTTTTGGACTGTATCCATAAGCCCTTTCACCGGGAAGCTGTGAGACAGCGGATCGCCAATGCAATCCGTCTCAAGGACTCCCTTTCCTTTCACGAGGTTGAGCGGATGCTCAAAGAACTTCCCTCCAACATCTATCTGAAGGATTCCGAGGGACGCTATGTATTTTGTACCCACTACTGGCATCATTTGGACAAAAGCGACGATCCAAACTGGACGATCCGTGGAAAAACAGATGCGGAGATCCGCAAGGATAAAGAAAATGCCGCTGAGGCGATGAAGGCGGATATGAATATCATTCAAACAGGTAAGGGAACCGCATATACCATCGAGATCAACGAAGATGGGATACAAGAATTTTTTGAAGTCATCAAAGAACCTTTTAAAAATGAGCAGGGGAAAACCATCGGCATTATCGGACTGATCAATCAGGTAACGGAATACGAGCAGATGAAACGGAAGCTGGAAGAGATCGTAAGAACGGATGAACTGACCGGTCTGTACAGCCGCTACTATTTTGAAGAATATCTCAAAACCATTCAAAGGAAAGATATGTACCCGATCTGCGTGATCTCCGCGGACTGTGACGGACTAAAAAATATCAATGACACCTACGGGCATCTGGTGGGAGACGAATATATCCGAATGGCGTCACTCCTGTTCCGCATGGTGCTCCCAGAGGAGGGCGTGGCATTCCGCACCGGCGGTGATGAATTTATTATCCTTCTGCCGTCGACACCGGAAGAAATCGCGCAAGGGTATCTGGATCAGATGAGGGAAAGGGAAAAGCTGTTCCAGATCAGAGGAAAAAGACTGAGCGTTTCCCTGGGCATGAGCAGTATAAAAAGCCGGGAGGATTCTGCGGAAGAGTGTATCGCGGTGTCGGATATGAATATGTATAGTGAGAAAAGAAAGAAAAAGGAAAATAGGTGCAGTTGATTTTTGGCGCGCAAACCGTCTAATGGGCAGAACTTAAAAAATGAGAGACCGTTTCAAGTTTTGTGTAAACTCAAAAAACCGATATAAGAATCGTTAATAGTTTCTAATGGGCAGAGCCAATTTTCAGGTTCTGCCCATACTTATTATTATACAAGGAATTTTTTGTATGTCAATAAAACCTGCGATAAATGCTGGTCTTAGAGCAACCGGTTTTCCAGCCGTTCTTCAAAATAGATCTCAAGCTGCGAATGGATCTGGCCCCAGTCCTGACGGTGGCCTGTCCACTTCTTTGTTATGTTTATGGTTGCCAGATACAGCATTTTCAACAGACTGTCATCGGATGGAAATATGGTCTTGGATTTTGTCACCTTCCTCAGCTGGCGGTTAACCCCCTCAATGGCATTGGTCGTGTAGATCAGATGTCTGACTGCTTCCGGATACTTGAAATACGTGGACAGGATTGCCCAGTTTTCAGACCATGATCTATAGATTTTGGGATATTGGGAATCCCATATATTACGAAAAGATTCCAGTTCTTCCCGTGCGGTCTCTTCGGTCGGTGCCGTATACACACGCTTCAGATCTGTCATTAGTCTTTTTATATCCTTATAGGACACAAAACGGGTTGTGTTCCGGATTTGGTGGATGATACACTGTTGGATCTCTGTTTGTGGATAGACGGCTTCGATTGCCTGTGGAAATCCATCCAGCCCATCCACACAGGCAATCAGGATATCTTCCTCTCCACGGTTCTTAAGTCCATTCATGATAGACAGCCAGAACCTGGCACTTTCATTTTCCCCTACATACATACCCAATACATCTTTATGTCCGTTCATATCGATCCCCAGGGCAATATAGACGGCCTGTTTCACGATCCTTCCTTCACTTCGGACATGGTAGTGGACAGCGTCCATGAAAACAACCGCATAGACTTCTTCTAACGGGCGTTCCTGCCATTCTTTTACCACCGGCATGATCTTATCCGTAATGCGGCTGACGGTGCTGTCCGAAATGTCGATATCATACAGTTCCCTCATATGGCATTCGATATCGCCGGTAGTCATACCTTTTGCATACATGGATAGGATTTTTTCTTCCATATCCTGAGTTACGGTGTTCTGGTATTTTTTGATAAGCTTTGGTCCATAGTCACCGTGACGATCGCGGGGAATTGACACATCCATGTCTCCATAGCTGGTGTGCATGGTCTTCCTGGAGTGTCCGTTGCGGCTGTTATCTGTATTCTTGTTACGGTAATCATACTTGGAATAACCGAGTTCCTCATCTAACTCTTCATCCAGTACACCTTCGAGAAGTACGGACATCATGTCTCTCATAACCAAGTTTACATCCGCTCCGTTTTTGATGCTGATATCATTGTTTTTGAGATAATCGTGCATCATTTCCCGCATTGCTGCTTTTTGTGGGCTGCCTCCTTTTCTTCTTGCCATAATAGGCGTTTGCGAAACGCCAGAACCCGCATAAATACGGAATTTTTTTTGTCAC
>CAJUTR010000046.1 GCA_910589665.1 uncultured Eubacterium sp.
TTTTTCATCATCAACAATGAGTATCTTATATGCCATAGCAAAAACCTCCTAATCTCCTCCTTTTTCCTCATCAGTCAGAAAAAACAGTACGTGCAATCTCTTTTTCCTCGTCGCACAGTTCGTTCAATTTCTGTGTCATATCCTGTATCTTTACCATATTGGCGGACTGGGAAAGGACCGCCTTATCCATCCCTTCGATTTTGTCAAGAATATGTTCAATTGCCTTTTGCATCTGGTTTAAACTTTGGGAAATATGTGCGGATGTCTCATTACACGATACTGCCAGTTTACCGACTTCATCTGCCACTACGGCAAACCCCTTTCCCGCCTCTCCCGCTCTTGCCGCCTCAATCGAAGCATTCAGGGAAAGTAAATTAGTCTGAGAGGCAATCCCCTGAATTAACGAAATGATCTCAAGAGACTCATTTACCTTTTCGTTCACGGAAGCTGCTGCTTTTGTAATGCTGTCCTGTTGTTCATTTAGTCCCTGTACATCTGTCGTTGTCTCTGCCACGACCGCACTGATCTCATCCAGTCCCGCAGCCAGGCTGTGAATACTCTTTTCCATGTCTGCCTCGAAGATCTCCCGGCTTCGCTTCTGCTTCGTCACATCAAGAACCGTCGCTGCCAAAACGATCGGTCTTCTGGCTGAATCAAATACGGCGGTAACTGTCATGTGAAACCACCGGTAGCTGCCATCCGCATGACGGATACGAAAATCCTCTTTTAGAGGTATCTGAGACGTTCCTGAACTAACATAATTATAAATCTCTTCCATCACCCGTTTCTGATCTGCTTCATGGATCAAATCCGAATAGGAGTCCGGCACATTTGGAAAGTCCTGTTCGTTATGGAATCCTAATAACTTTCTAAACTGTTCCGAATACCAAAACTGGTTTTCCGGATTTTTTATGTCCCCGTCCACCACATTCATACTCCAGGAACCCTCGTTCAATATAGAGTCGATCGCATCATGTTTCTTTGTAGAAATATCCAGTTCTACAGCATTGTTGTGGGCAACCGTAATATTGGACATCGTACCTATAAACTCAAATGGTTTGCCACCCCGCCTGACGATCTCCCCCGCCATACGCATCCAGCACAACCCTTCCCTCTTTGTCTGAAAACGGTATTCTACATCCAGGACCTTTTTTCCGGACGCATCCTCGATCGTATCCCGAAACTCTTTCATGACTTTATCTTTATCACATTCATAAATTTTACAAAGCCATGCCTCCACCGTATCCTCAAATTCACCGCGATCCATATAACCCGTGATCTCACGGAACTCATCACTAAACATAACCCGGTTGATCTGCTGATCCTCCCCGAAATACATCGACCACATACCGGAATGGTTCATCCGGTTCAGCATCGTCATATTTTCTCTCGCATGATTCAGTAACAAATTTGCGCAATTCAACAGGTTGTTTAAGGATTTCACCGCTTCCGGCGCTTTCTGCTTTACCTCTGCATTTTTGATTTCCTCAAATACACCAGTCTGAAACGATTTACCTGCCAGTGAATCTAATTCGCCGGCCAACTGCGTGATCCAATTTGACTGTACTTTTTTCCCGTGCATGTTAAAGTCTCCTTTCATCCATTTGTTATAATTAGGCGTTTGCGAAACGCCAGAACCCGCATAAATACGGAATTTTTTTTGTCAC